>NZ_JBHRTR010000007.1:0-85311 GCF_042646425.1 Marinibaculum pumilum | reverse complement strand
CCGCCCGCCGGCGGCCGGGCGGGCGCGGCGCCGCCGACGCGCCGGCTGCGGACCGTGCCGACCGCGGCCGCGACACCGGCCGGTCGGCCTCGGACCGGGGCTGAGGGGCGCGCGATGGAGAACAACCTCGTCCTGCGGGTGGTGGTGAAGTTCCTGCTGCCGTTCGCGATGCTGTTCGGCTTCTATGTCCAGTTCCATGGCGAATACAGCCCCGGCGGCGGCTTCCAGGCCGGCGTGATCGTCGCCGCCTCGGTCATCCTCTATGCCCTGATCTTCGGCCTGCGCGCGGCCCATCGCGTGGTGCCGCAGGCCCTGGTGGAAAGCCTCGTCCCCCTCGGCGTGCTGATCTTCGCCGGGGTCGGGGTCGCCAACATGCTGCTCGGCGGCAACTTCCTGGACTACGACACCCTCGATGCCGACCCGGTGCAGGGACAGCATTACGGCATCCTGATGATCGAGCTCGGTGTGCTGGTCACGGTCGCAGGCGTGATGATGGCGATCTTCTACTTCTTCGCCGGCCGCCGCCGCGGCGGCGGTGACGAGGCGGAGGAAGATGACGATCCGGGACCGGCACCGAACGACAGGGAGGGCTCGGCGTGAGCGAGTGGCTGGGCCTGGTCAACCACTGGATCGCGGTGATCCTGATGGTCGCCGGCCTCTATATCGTCGTGGCCCGCGGCAACATGGTGAAGAAGCTGGTCGGACTGGCGATCTTCCAGTCGACCGTCTACCTGATCTACCTGACCCCCGGAAAGGTGTTCGGCGCCACCGCGCCGATCCTGACCGACGCCTTCGAGGATTATTCGAACCCGCTCCCGCAGGTGCTGATCCTGACCGCGATCGTCGTCGGCATCGCCACCCAGGCGCTCGGCCTGGCGCTGGTCGTGCGGATCAACGAAGCCTACGGCTCCATCGAGGAGGATGAGGTGCAACGCCAGGACGACGAGGCGTGATCTCCCAGCACTACCCGATCCTGATCGTCGTCCTGCCGCTGCTCGCCTCGCCGCTGGCGCTCCTGCTGCGGCGCGGCGACCCGGCCTGGCTGCTGTCGGTGGCGGTGTCCTGGCTGCTGCCCTTCATCGCCCTGGCGCTGGCCGCGGCGACGATGAACGGAGAGGTGATCTCCTACCATCTGGGCGGCTGGCCGCCGCCGATCGGCATCGAATACCGGATCGATTCGCTCAGCGCCTTCGTGCTGTTCCTGGTTTCCGGCGTCAGCGCGCTGGTCGTCACCTATGCCCGCACCAGCGTCGCGGCGGAGATCCCGTCCAGCCGGCGGGCCGGCTTCTATGCCGCCTACCTGGTCGGCCTGTCCGGCCTGCTGGGCATGGCGGCCACCGGCGATGCCTTCAACATCTTCGTCTTCATGGAAATCAGTTCGCTGGCCAGCTACGTGCTGATCGCGCTCGGCCGCGACCGGCGGGCGCTGTCGGCCTCCTACCGCTACCTGATCATGGGCACGATCGGCGCGACCTTCTACGTACTGGGGATCGGCCTGATCTACGCGATGACGGGCACCCTGAACCTCGCCGACCTGGCGCAGCGCCTGCCGGAGGTGGAGAACAGCCGCCCGGTCCTGGCGGCCTTCGGCTTCATCGTGGTCGGCCTGTCGCTGAAGCTGGCGCTGTTCCCGCTGCATGTCTGGCTGCCGAACGCCTATGCCTACGCGCCGTCGGTCGGCTCCGCCTTCCTGGCCGCGACCTCGACGAAGGTGGCGATCTACCTGCTGCTGCGCTTCTTCTTCGGCGTCTTCGGGGCCGACTTCTCCTACAAGGCGGTGCCGCTGGAGCCGATCCTGCTGGCTTTGTCGATCGCGGCGATCATCGTCGCCTCGCTGGTCGCCCTGTTCCAGCAGAACGTGAAGCGCATGCTGGCCTATTCCAGCATCGCGCAGATCGGCTTCGTCACCCTGGGCATCGCCATCGCCAATGCCGACGGGCTGACCGGCGCGGTGGTGCACCTGTTCAACCATGCGGTAATCAAGGGGGCGCTGTTCCTGCTGCTCGGCGGCATCGCGCTGCGCCTGCATTCCGTGCGGCTGGACGACATGGCCGGCATCGGCCTGAAGATGCCGGTCACCATGACCGCCTTCGCCATCTGCGGCCTGGCCATGGTCGGCGCGCCCGGCACGGTCGGCTTCGTCAGCAAGTGGTTCCTGGCCGTCGGCGCCGCCGAGCAGGGTCGCTGGTGGCTGGTGGCGATCCTGATGCTGGGTTCGCTGTTCACCCTGGCCTACATGGCCCGGGTGCTGGAGATCGCCTTCCTGCGGCCAGCCACACCGAAGCTGGCAAAGGTGACCGAGGCTCCGCTGCCGATGCTGGTACCCACCCTGGTGCTGGCGGCCGCCACGATCTGGTTCGGCATCGACACTGAACTGTCCGCCGGCATCGCCCGGCAGGCGGCGGATGTGCTGCTGTCCGGCCCGATGGTCCCCGTCCCCCTCGAAACCGCGGGAGGACAGTGAGATGCCGGACTATGCCAGCCTGGTGCTTGCCGCCCCGCTGATCCCGCTCGTCGGTGCGGTGCTGATCGCTCTGCTGGACCGGGCCCCCAACGTGCGGGAAGGCGTCTCCCTGGTCACGGCAGGCCTGCTCGCCATCGTGGTCCTGAACCTGCTGGCCGGGGTGCTGGACGGCGCGCGGCCGGAAATCTCCCTGATCACCGTGCTGCCGGGGGTGGAGATCGCCTTTGCGGTCGAGCCGCTGGGGATGATGTTCGCCACCATCGCCGGCCTGCTCTGGGTGGTGAACACCCTCTATTCGATCGGCTATATGCGCGGCAATGCGGAGAAGCGGCAGACCATCTTCTACGTCTGCTTCGCGCTGGCGCTCGCCTCCACCATGGGCATCGCCTTCTCCGGCAACCTGTTCACCCTGTTCATCTTCTATGAACTGCTGACGATCACCACGGTGCCGCTCGTCACCCACAAGGGCAACGAGGAGGCGATCCGCGCCGGCCGGATCTATCTCGGCATCCTGATGGGCAGCTCGATCCTGCTCTTCCTCTCCGCCATCGTCTGGACCTATGTCGCCGCCGGCACCCTGGAGTTCCGCGACGGCGGCATCCTGGCCGGCGCCCTGGCCGGCCTGCCGCTGGCGGCGCTGCTGGCGCTCTATGCCTGGGGCATCGGCAAGGCGGCGCTGATGCCCCTGCACCCCTGGCTGCCCGCGGCGATGGTGGCACCGACCCCGGTCAGCGCGCTGCTGCACGCGGTGGCGGTGGTGAAGGCCGGCGTCTTCTGCGTGGTGAAGGTGATCGTCTACGTCTTCGGCATCGACCTGCTCTATGCCACGGCGGAGGCGCAGTGGCTGGTCTATGTCGCCGGGATCAGCGTCGTCCTCGCCTCGCTGATCGCGATGCGCCAGGACAATCTGAAGCGCCGGCTGGCCTATTCCACCGTCAGCCAGCTCAGCTACGTGGTGATGGCTGCGGCAATGTTCACCCCGCTGGCAATCCTGGGCGCCGCGATGCACATCGCCGCCCATGCCTTCGGCAAGATCACCCTGTTCTTCGTCGCCGGCTCGATCTACACCGCCGCGCACAAGAGCCAGGTCTCGCAGCTCGCCGGCATCGGCCGCCGCATGCCATGGACGATGGCGGCCTTCGCGGTCGGCGCCTTCTCCATGATCGGCCTGCCGCTGACCGTCGGCTTCCTGTCGAAATGGTACATGCTGCAGGCGGCCGTGCAGGACGTGCAGATCTTCGTGCTGGCGGTGCTGTTCATCTCCACCATCCTGAACGCTGCCTATTTCGTGCCGATCGTCTATGTCGCCTTCCTGCGCAAGCCCGCGGATGATGGAGATCATCGGGAACCATCCCACGGAGAAGCCCCGTGGCCGATCGTGGTGGCGCTCAGCATCACCGCCCTGGCCGCGGTGCTGCTGTTCTTCTACCCCGACGTCCCGCTGTCCCTGGCCGAGGCCGTCGCGGAATCCGGCATCTCCAGCGGCGCCGGGACATCCCCGGCCGGCACCGGCAACTGAGCGGAGGGCGCGATGGCGAAACCCACCCGACAGCGTCCCCGGCCGCAGCCAAACCGCCGATCCCAGACCCGGCGGCCCGAGGCGGCAACCGCCGTGCGCCGGGTCGCGCCCACCCCGCTCGCCCGTCCCGCGACCCTGCGCTGGCTCTGGGGCATTTTCCTCAGCGCGCTGGTCCTGGTCGTGCTGGCCAATTTCGTGATCCACAAGCCGGGCCATTTCGGCATCGACGGCAGCTTCGCCTTCTTCGCCTGGTTCGGCTTCCTGGCCTGCATCGCGGTGATCGTGGTGGCGAAGGTGCTCGGCGTCTTCCTGCGGCGGGAGGAGGGCTATTACCGTCACGGCCTGGACCTCGGCAACGATCAGCCGCCAGACAACGCACAGGCCGGCCGGCCGGTGGACAAAGCGCCATGATCGACCTCGGCTTCTCGCCCGCGCTGATCATGATCGTCGGGGCCTTCCTGGTCCCGGCCCTGCCGGCCGTGCTGCGGCAGCCGCTCTGCGTCCTGCTGCCGGCGGTCACCCTGGTGCTGGTCTGGCTGCTGCCGGACGGGCCGTCGGTGCGGATGTCCTTCCTGGGGCTGGACCTGGTCCCGGTCGACAGCGACCGGCTGGGCCGGCTGTTCGCCACCATCTTCGCCCTGATGGCAACCGTCGGCGCGGTCTTCGCCTGGCGCCAGTCCAGCCGCATGGAGGCGGGCGCCGCCCTGGCCTATGCCGGCGGCGCGATCGGCATCACCCTGGCCGGCGACCTGGTCACCCTGTTCGTGTTCTGGGAGCTGATGGCGATCGGCTCCACCCTGGTGGTCTGGGCCGGCGGCCCCAATGCCCGCGCGGCCGGCCTGCGCTACCTGGCGATCCACCTGCTGGGCGGGGTGATCCTGATGGCCGGCGTGGCCGGCGAACTGGCCGCCACCGGCGACATCGCGCTGACCGCGATGCAGGCCGACAGCCTGTCGCACTGGCTGATCCTGATCGGCGTGCTGATCAATGCCGGCGCGCCGCCGCTCTCGGCCTGGCTGCCGGATTCCTATCCGGAAGGGTCGTTCTCCGGCAGCGTCTTCCTTTCCGCCTTTACCACCAAGACCGCCGTCTTCGTGCTGATCCGCGCCTTCCCGGGGGAGGAGGTGCTGATCTGGGTCGGCCTCTATATGGTGTTCTACGGCCTGATCTACGCCTTCCTGGAAAACGACCTGCGCCGCATCCTGGCCTATGCGATCGTCAACCAGGTCGGCTTCATGGTGACCGCGATCGGCATCGGCACGGAGCTGGCGCTGAACGGCGCCGCCGCCCATGCCTTCGTGCACATCATCTACAAGGGTCTGTTGATGATGACCGCGGGCGCGGTGCTCTACCGCACCGGCCTGCGCAGCATCGCCGACCTGGGGGGCCTGTTCCGAACGATGCCCTTCACGGCGGGCTGCGCGGTGGTCGGCGGCCTGACGACCCTGGCCTTCCCGCTGACCTCCGGCTTCGCGGCGAAGTCGATGATCACCCTGGCGGCGGAAGACAGCCATATGGCGCTGGTCTGGGTGCTGCTGGAGATCGGCAGCGCCGGCGCCGTCCTGCATGCCGGGCTGAAATTCCCCTGGTTCACCTTCTTTGCGAAGGATTCCGGCCTGCGCCCGCAGGAGGCGCCCACCTCGATGCTGCTGGCGATGGCTGTGTTCGCCGGGCTGTGCATCGGCATCGGCCTGTTCCCGGCACCGCTCTATGCCCTGCTGCCCGGCCCGGTCGACTTCTGGCCCTATAGCTGGTCGAAGGTGATGAGCCAGCTGCAGCTGGTCGGCTTCGCCGCCCTGGCCTTCTTCCTGCTGCTCGACCAGATGAAGCCGCAGCGCACCATCAGCCTGGACTGGGACTGGTTCTATCGCCGCATGGGCGACGCGCTGGGCAAGGAGTTCAGCATGCGCACCGTCGCCGGTGCCCAGAACGCGGAGCGCGACCTGGGCATCTACCTCGCCCGCCTGCTGGAAAGGCTCTACCGCCATCACGGGCCGAAGGGGATCCTGGCGCGCACCCATACCACCGGCTCGATGGTGATGTGGGTGGCGATCCTGCTGACCGCCTACCTGCTGCTGGGCTATCTGGGTGTGGTGGGCTGAGATGGCAAACCGGCAGCAGGTGATCTCCACCCCGGCCGCGCCGCGGCCGCGCGGCCATTATTCCCAGGCGATCCGGGTCGGCGACACGGTCTGGACCGCCGGGCAGATCCCCGTCATCCCCTCGGGCACCGCCGACGGCGACGAGACCCGCTTCGCCCCCGACATGGAAGGCCAGGCCGAACAGGTGATCCGCAATGTCGCCGCCGTGCTGGATGCCGCCGGCGCCACCCTGGCCGACATCGTCAGCGTGACGGTCCATGTCGCCGACAGTTCCCACTGGGGCCCGTTCAACAAAGTCTATGCCCGGATGATGGGCGACAGCCGCCCGGCCCGCACCGTGGTCCGCGGCGGCGAGCTGCCGATCCCCGGCATCCTGGTGGAGATGAGCGTGGTGGCGGTCGTGGGGTCGGGCCTACCGGGCGACTGAAGGGCCCTACCCGCCGACGGCCGGCCGGCGATAGCTCAACGCCTCGGCCAGATGCGGCCGCCCGACAGCCTCCGCCCCGTCCAGGTCGGCAATGGTCCGCGCCACCCGCAGCACCCGGTGATAGCCGCGCGCGGTCAGCTTCATCGCCTCCGCCGCCTTCGACAGCAGCGCCTGCCCGGCCGCATCGGGACCCGCATGACGTTCCATCAACTCTGTCGGTACGGTCGCATTGCTGCCGGCGGGCAGACCTTCGCCGGCATAGCGCGCGGACTGCACCTGCCGCGCCGCGGCGACCCGCAAGGCCACCGTCGCGGAGCGCTCGCCATCCGCCGGCCGCGCCATGTCCGCGGCGGCCATCGGCGGCACCTCGATGAACAGGTCGAAGCGGTCCAGCAGGGGGCCGGAAATCCGGTTCTGGTAGTCGGCCGCGCAACGCGGTGCCCTGGAACAGGCCTGTTCCGGATCCGCCAGATGGCCGCAGCGACAGGGATTCATCGCCGCCACCAGCTGGAAGCGGGCGGGGTAGGTGACATGCGCATTGACCCGCGCCACCACCGCGCGGCCGGTCTCCAGTGGTTGCCGCAGAGCGTCCAGCACGCCGCGCTGGAACTCCGCCAGCTCGTCCAGGAACAGCACCCCGTTATGCGCCAGGCTCACCTCTCCCGGCTTCGCGCGGCTGCCGCCGCCGACAAGGGCGGGGAGGGAGGCGGAATGGTGCGGGTCCCGGTAGGGCCGGCGTCGTACCAGCTTCCCCTCCGGCAGGCCGCCGGCGGCGGAGGCGATCATCGCCACCTCAAGCGCCTCCCGCGGCGCCAGCGGCGGCAGGATGCCGGGCAGGCGGGCGGCCAGCATCGACTTGCCCGCCCCTGGCGGACCCAGCATCAGGAGGTGATGCGCGCCGGCTGCCGCGATCTCCAGCACCCGCTTCGCGCTTTCCTGGCCCTTCACCTCCGCCAGGTCCGGCAGCGGCCCGGCGGCAGCCTCGATCGCCGGCTCCGGCGGTGCCAGCACCTGGGTGCCGCGCAGATGGTTGATCAGGTGCAGCAGACCGGGCGCGGCCAGGATCTCCACCCCGTCCGCCAGAGCCGCCTCGGTCCCCACCGATGCCGGGCAGACCAGCCCCAGGCCGCGATCGCCGGCATGAAGGGCCGCCAGCAGGGCGCCGCCGGAAGCGGTCAGCCCGGCATCCAGGCCCAGCTCACCCATCGCCAGGAAACCGGCCAGCGCATCCTCCGGCAGCACCTCCATCGCCAGCAGCAGGCCCAGCGCGATCGGCAGGTCGTAATGGCTGCCCTCCTTCGGCAGGTCGGCGGGCGCCAGGTTCACGATGATCCGCTTCGGCGGCAGGCTCATGCCCAGGGCCGAGAGCGCGGCGCGCACCCGCTCCCGGCTCTCCGTCACCGCCTTGTCGGCCAGGCCGACGATGGTGAAGGCGGGCAGCCCGGCCGCGACCTGCACCTGCACGTCGACGGGCACGGCCTCCAGGCCCTGGAAGGCGATGGTGGGGATGCGGGCAACCATGGCGCGCAGTATGGCGCCGCGGCGGGTCATGGGATAGTTGCCGACGGCTATGCCCAGCCTAGACGGGGCTCGCATGGTCGTCATGATGCTGAAAGCGGGACCGACTTCCCCGACGACACACTAGATTAGTCACCTCCAAACCTTACAGGCTGGGCTGTGACTGAAATAGACATCTTCCTACGCATCGACGAGACAACGGACGACTCTGTCAGAGCGTACGCCTTCATCGGCTTGTGCGTGAGCCTCGTATCAGAGATCGAGCACAAGCTATTTCACTGCTTTAACCACATCCTCCGCGGCGATAGGACGGCCAACGCTAAAAGGTTCTACAAGGGCCTCGGTCTAGCGCGCAGGTGGAAGCTCGCTGACGAGGCCGTCCGGGGAATGATCCAAAACGAGCATGCGCTCAGCACATGGGCGCACCTGATTAACGAAACCGAGCGCCTCTGCGGCAGCGACAGCATACGGAACATCGTCGCGCATCATCCGCTCCGACGGCACATTCATATTCGGACGCATCCTGACGGATCACCGGAAATGGTCGACGGCTCAGCGATCTACGCCGAACTGGCCGTTCAATTAGATCGCAATGTGGTCTTGGCTGGAAGGCGACCGGTAGCCAAACACACGCCCAGCGACTTGAGACAGTACGCAGCGGAACTCCTGCACCTCTACCACGGACTCTACGATTTCGATGACAAGTACCTCCGGCCGCCATTTCTAGCCGACCCAAACTAGGGGGACGGCATTTGCGCGCCGATCAGCGGCCGCAAGAAGACGTACAGAGGCAATCGACACTGCACGCGGCCCCCCAAGAACACTGGCAAGACACAGACGCCGCTGTATGAGTTCCCGGCGGACCCCCAAGCCGCTCCATCCGCCGCCAGCAACCCGATAAGATCGTCCCCGAAGTCCAGCGGCACACCATCGGCGCCCCGCACCGACCAGCTGGCTCCGTCTTCGTCGACCAACTGCCGACCGTTGCCCAATGCCAGAAGCGGCCGGGCCAGGAGCGGCCGGCCGGACGCGATGTGCCCTGAGTGAACCGCTCCGGACCGGTGGAATAAGCGGAGAGAACGCCCACAACACCGTCGAAACTTTATCTGATTGGGCGCACGGATTTCAGCGACCGTCTATTAGCCCGATTCGCGTCGACTCGGCAGTTTTCGGCGATTCGTTGACGTTCGACTCGGTCGGCATTACATTTTTTGTTAAGTCGATGGAGAATTGTGGATGGCCGGAAAACCTAACAATCTGCGGAAGGCGAAGGCACGGCCCCGGATTGCCGGTCCGAACTTCATGAGCTTTAACGAGGTCACTGTCGCCGAAGGATCTAAGCGGCGCCGGCAGTCTGGTCCTCGTGTCGCGAAAAGCGCTTCCGATGATCTTCCGCTGAAGTTCGAGGGCCCGGAAGGTCCAGATCTCCGTAAGAGGCTGCTGACCACCGAATTGCCGGCACGGGCAATCGAAGCGCTGAACAGCTACTCGATTCCCGACGACTATCCTGATCTAGAACACCTGATGGACTGACAGTTGAAGCTGCCGGCACTCACGCCGGGACTTGTGATTCGGTACGAGTACCTTTGGGGTCACGAGTACAAGGCAGGTCAACTGGACGGCAGCAAGGCCCGCCCTTGTGCTGTCGTCATCATAGCCGACGATCAAGATGGCCGCCGAGACATCTATGTATCTCCTATCAGCCATCAAGAGCCCGAAGACGGCACGGGTATTCCGATCCCGCCAAAGGTGGCCGATTATCTCGGCCTGGACGACCTCGGGTCATGGATCGTTACAACCGAAGTTAATCAGGTTACCCAAATAGGCGACGCTATTCCCCCTGGGATCGTCCCGGCTTTCAAAACCAAGGACATATTCGGCCATCTGCCCAATTCGCTGCTGACCTCATTGCTTAACGTCTTTCGGACAAATCTCGCTAAAGGGTCCGTCACCAGCGTGTCGAGAGACGACGACACAGCCAACTACCGTACTTCTCGGGGCAAGTAACCTATTCCCCGCCGCCTAACGCGTTTCAGATATCCGCCTCCGATGTACGGCCCCGTGTTAATCCTGGTGCGCGAGCGCGCATCCCCGTGCATCCACCTCATCACACAGAGCACCCGCCCGGCCTCGGAACAGCCTCCGTCACCGCTCCTGCACAAGATCATTGGTCTTGCATTCACAACAGCAACAGGTGATGGGATCCGGCAGCCGCGATCTCCAGCACCCGCTTCGCGCTATCCTGGCCCTTCACTTCCGCCAGGTCCGGCAGCGGCCCGGCGGCAGCCTCGATCGCCGGCTCCGGCGGCGCCAGGACCTGGGTGCCGCGCAGATGGTTGATCAGGTGCAAGAGGCCGGGCGCGGCC
The DNA here is from genome assembly GCF_042646425.1 of Marinibaculum pumilum. Lineage (NCBI taxonomy): Bacteria > Pseudomonadati > Pseudomonadota > Alphaproteobacteria > Rhodospirillales > Rhodospirillaceae > Marinibaculum > Marinibaculum pumilum. The sequence continues at coordinate 74,915 of NZ_JBHRTR010000007.1, read as the reverse complement.
AGGATCTCCACCCCGTCCGCCACCGCCGCCTCGGTCCCCACCGATACCGGGCAGACCAGGCCCAGGCCGCGATCGCCGGCATGCAGCGCCGCCAGCAGGGCGCCGCCGGAGGCGGTCAGCCCGGCATCCAGGCCCAGCTCCCCCATCGCGACGAAGCCGGCCAGCGCATCCTCCGGCAGCACTTCCATCGCCAGCAGCAGGCCCAGCGCGATCGGCAGGTCGTAGTGGCTGCCCTCCTTCGGCAGGTCGGCGGGCGCCAGGTTCACGATGATCCGCTTCGGCGGCAGGCTCATGCCCAGGGCCGAGAGCGCGGCGCGCACCCGCTCCCGGCTCTCCGTCACCGCCTTGTCGGCCAGGCCGACGATGGTGAAGGCGGGCAGCCCGGCCGCGACCTGCACCTGCACGTCGACGGGCACGGCCTCCAGGCCCTGAAAGGCGATGGTGGGGATACGGGCAACCATGGCGCGCAGTATGGCGCCGTCGCTGAGCGGCCGATAGGGATTCGCGCTTAAGGCTCTCGCCGGCCGCCGACCGACGCCAGGCCCTTCAGGTAGGCGGCCCAGACCGCCTCCCTGTCGGAGCCCATGTCGTAGAACCAGGCCCAGGAATAGATGCCGCTGTCATGGCCGTCGTCGAAGCGCAGGCGCACGGCATAGCTGCCGACCGGCTCGATCGCCGTGATGCGCACGTCGCGCTTGCCGCCGACATAGCTGCGCTGGCTGGGACTGTGGCCGCGCACCTCGGCGGAGGGGCTCTCCACCCGCAGGAATTCCGGGGTGAAGGCGAAGCTGGCATCGGGAAAACTGACGGTCAGGGTCCCGCCGTCCTTCGACAGGCGGATCTCCTCCGGCGCCGGCCGTCCGGCGCGTTCATGTGCGCTGTCCGACATCGACACGCCTTCCGGCAGCCGGGTTCAGTCCAGCGGCCGCGCCTCGTCCACCAGCATGATCGGGATGCCGTCGCGGATCGGGAAGGCCAGCTTTGCCGCCTGGCTCACCAGCTCCTGGCGCTCCCGGTCGTAGCTCAGCGCCTGCTTCGTCACCGGACAGACCAGCAGTTCCAGCAGTTTCGGGTCGACCTCCGCCCGCGCCGGGCTGCCACCCTCGATCTCGTCCGCCATCATGCCCTCCATTCAGACCGCCCCGCAGGTCGGACAGCGGCTTCGCACAGCCGGACCCTCCGGTCAACGATCCATCGCACCCGGCGGTGGAGCCGCCGGGTCAGTTCATCGGTGGCGGGCCGCCATCCTCGTCGCCGCCGCGGCGCCCGGCCGCGTCGATCGCCGCCATCTCCATCAGGGCGACCAGGGTGCGCGCGCGTTCCGCCGCATCCGGCGCCTCCAGCAGCGCCTGCTTCTCGCTGGCCGAGAACGGACAGATCATGGCGAGGGAGGTGACCAGGGTCGGCAGCGGCGCCCGGTTGATGCTGTCCCAGTCCGCCGGGATCCCGGTGGCGGAGAGGTAGGCGCGCAGCGCGTTCAGCAGGCGCGCGCCGTCCAGCGCGTCCGCCGCCGGCGGTTCCAGGTCGCCGCCGAATTCCTCGTAATCCGCAACCACCTGGCGGTAGCCGGTGGTCACGGACAGTTCCTCGACGATACGGAAGCGGATGATCCCGGTCAGGGTGATCAGGTAGCGGCCGTCGCCGGTCTCGCTGAAGGAGGTGATGCGCCCGGCGCAGCCGACCTTATAGGGCTGCGGCTTCGCCGCCCGCAGCTCCGCCTCCTGCGGCTGCACCATGCCGATCATGCGATGGCTGGCCATCGCATCCTCGGTCATCTGCAGGTAGCGCGGCTCGAAGATGTTGAGCGGCAGCTTGCCGCCCGGCAGCAGCAGCACGCCGGGCAGGGGGAAGATCGGCAGGGTTGGCGGCCGCGCCTCGCGCCAGCCGCCCGGCGCATGCTCCATGCCCGAATTCCTGACTTTCCCGGATTCATCATGCCGGCCGGCAGCTTCGCCGCCCGGCGCCTCGCGATCGGTCATCGGATCCCGTTCAACTCCCGCACAGCCCTTGCCGCGCCGCCGGTCCGACCCGGCCGGCCGCCCGGCAGGCTCAGGAGAACAGGATCGACGACAGCCGCCGCCGCGTCTCGATGGTCAGCGGGTCGGTCTGCCCGAAGGTGTCGAACAGCTCGACCAGCTGCTTGCGCGCGGCCTCGTCATTCCATTTGCGATCCTGCCGGACGATGTCCAGCAGCTGGTCGACCGCCTCTTCCCGACGATGCGCGCCCAGCAGCGCCAGCGCATAGTCGTAGCGCGCCTGGTGGTCCTTCGGGTTGGCCTCCACCTTCGCCGCCAGCTCGCCCACCTGGCCGGCGGCCGCCTGGCTGCGCTCGGCCAGCTCGATCGCCGCGCGGGCGCCCTTGATCTCCTCGTCGTCGGCGAGCTTCGCCGGCACCCGGGCCAGCATCTCCTTCGCCTTGTCCAGCGCATCGCCGGCGACCATGCAACGCAGCAGCCCACCGATCGCGGCCGCGTTCTCCGGCTCCTGCTGCAGCACCGCGGCGAATGCCTGCTGCGCCAGTTCCAGGTCGCCGGCCTCCAGCGCCTCGCGGCCCTGTTCCAGCGCCTCCTCCACCGGATCGCCGGCCATCTCGCCGCCCGCCAGGCGCTCGATGAACTGCTTCACCTGGCTCTCCGGCAATGCGCCCATGAAGCCGTCGACCGGCTGCCCGTCCTGGAAGGCATAGACCGCCGGGATCGACTGGATCCGCAGCTGCTGCGCCAGCGGCTGGTTCTGCGGCTCGTCGATATTGACCTTGACCAGCTTCACCTTGCCGCCGGCCGCACGCACGACCTTCTCCAGCACCGGGGTCAGGGTCTTGCAGGGCCCGCACCAGGGTGCCCAGAAGTCGACGAGGACCGGCACCTCGCGCGATGCCTCAATGACGTCCTGCATGAAGGTCGCCATCGAGCTGTCCTTCACCAGGTCGGCACCGCCGGCCATCTGCCCGTCAGGCGTCTGAGATGCAAATTCCATGGTCCTCGATCCGATCGTAGGGTGTCCGGCCGCCCGAAACTGCGGAAAACATTGTCGGGCGAACTATAATCCCCGACATCGTCTTGCCAAGCGGAGGGCTTGCCAAGCCGGGCATGTGGGGTCCCGGTGCCGCCCTGTCCAGTTCCGCGCCCCGGCTGCGACCCTATCCCGCGGCCGGCGGGCCGGCATCCGCCGCATCCAGGTCCACCACCATCGGTTCATGCCCGCAGGCGGCGATGAAGCGCAGCAGGTCGTCCGGCGCGATGCGGGTGGTCCGGTCGTTCAGCAGCGGATGGTAGTGCAGGGGCGCCTTTTTCATCATCGCGGCGTCCAGAATCACCTTCACCTGCCGTCCGGTATCGTTGACCAGGGCGAAGGGGGTGACCGAACCGGGCCGCACGCCCAGCACCTCGAACAGCAGGTCCGGCTTGCCGAAGCTCAGCCGGCCGGAGCCGATCGCGCCCTGCAGCGCCTTCATGTCGACCTTCCGATCCTCATCCGCGACCACCAGCCAGAGCTGCCCCTTCTTGTCCTTCAGGAACAGACTCTTGCAATGGCCGCCGGGGCCGGAAAGCGCACCGCCCGGGCCGCGCAGGGTCTGCGATTCCTCGACGGTGAAGACAGGATCGTGAGAGACGGTCTCGGTCCGGATGCCGAGTTCGTCGAGGCGCGCAAGCAGCGCATCCGGGCTGGTGGGCAAGTCGGACATGGCGAGCGGAAACCGCGAAAAAGGGAAGGAAGGACGGCTGGCAGAAAAGAGATTGACGCCGGCCCGGCGATCCCTTATCTCCTTGCGGCCCGGACGGCAATGTCTTCCGCCACCCAGCGAAGATGCGATTGTGGCCGTCCACCGGAGCGCGGGCGTAGCTCAGGGGTAGAGCACAACCTTGCCAAGGTTGGGGTCGTGAGTTCGAATCTCATCGCCCGCTCCAATTTCTTCCCGACATGACCCAGGAACAGGCAGGGCCGATCAGTGGCTGCCCTTCTTGATGCCTGTCGGCCTCGATCGACCGCCGCGGCATCACGCCTGCGACCCGGCATTGCCTGAGAACCGGTCAAGCAGCGCAATCATTTCCGTCTCCGGCCCTTCCTCGTGCGCCGCAGCGATGGCGGCGAACAGGTCCGCCGCCCCGTCCAGCATCCGCACCGACCCGGCTTCCGGCGCCAGGAAGGCGGCAATCTCCCGCATCTCGCCGTCCCACCGATAAGCCTTCGGATAGAGCCGCGGGATCTGCCGGCAGAGCCAGTCGTACAGCATCGGCTGGCTGTGCCGGAGTTCGGCGACCAGGGCGTCCGTCGCGCCGTTGCGCGCCGCGCCCAGGGCCATGGCCGCGCCCAGCGCCTGGAAACCCTTGGTGATACCGGCATAGCTCATCTTCACGGCGGAGGCATCGCCGATCGCCGCCGACAGCAGCCGCGCATCCAGGCCCACGGCGCGCAGGATGCCGGCGGCCTCCGCCACCGGTCCCGACAGGTAGAGCCGCGGTCCCGCATCCTCGCGCCCCTGCCCGCCGCTCTTCGGTGGTCCGCCGATGATCGACGCATCCGCGAAGGGCTGGTCCAGTGCCGCAAAGGACGCGGCAATCGCCTGCACCGTCGCCGGCGCCACTGCATTGCAGTCGAGATAGAGCGGCGGCTTCGCCACAGCCTGCAGCAGCGGCAGGCAGGCCTCCGCAACCTGGCGCGCCCGCGCAGGCGGCACCACGGACAGGATCAGCCCCGACCGCTCCGCCAGCGCTGCCGCGGACACCGCCTGCACGCCGGCAGCCCGGGCACGGGCGGCGCTGGCCGCGCTGCGGCCATCCAGGTTGGTCAGCACCATGGCGCCCCGCGCCGCGAGGCGGCCGGCAATGCCCGCACCCATCTGGCCCATGCCGATCACACCGATCACCGTCATTGCCCGCTCCCTGCTGTCCCGCCGTCCCGGTATCAGCCTGCCCGACCATGGCGCTCCCGTCGCCGCCACCGCCATAGGTGCGATTGATCTGTCGCAAAACCGTCACATGCTGGGGACCCGCGGGAAACCGACTGCACGGAACGACAGGAAAGCCATGACCGACGACAGCGTAGCGCCGCAGGGCGGCGAAGAGCCGGGTCACGAGCATCCCTCCATCGCGCAGATGCGCCACGATCCGGAGGCGATCCGGCATGCCTTCGAGACCGGCGAATATCCCTACCGACGCCGGCTGCGCACCGCACCCTACGAGCAGAAGAAGGCCGAACTGCAGGTCGAACTGCTGAAGGTGCAGCACTGGGTCCAGGAGACCGGGCAGAAGATCGTCATCCTGTTCGAAGGCCGCGACGCCGCCGGCAAGGGCGGCACGATCAAGCGCTTCATGGAACATCTCAACCCGCGCGCGGCGCGGGTCGTCGCCCTGGCGAAGCCGACCGAGGAACAGCAGGGGCAGTGGTTCTTCCAGCGCTATATCGAACGGCTGCCGACCGCCGGCGAGATCGTGTTCTTCGACCGCTCCTGGTACAACCGTGCCGGGGTCGAACGTGTCATGGGCTTCTGCTCGCCCAACGACTATCTGGAATTCATGCGCCAGACGCCGGAGCTGGAGCGGATGCTCACACGGTCGGGCATCCTGCTGTACAAATACTGGTTCTCGGTCACCCGGGCAGAGCAGCGCCGTCGCTTCAAGGCGCGCGAGACCGATCCGCTGAAACAGTGGAAGCTGTCGCCGATCGACAAGGCCAGCCTCGACAAGTGGGACGATTATACCGAGGCCAAGGAGGCGATGTTCTTCTACACCGACACCGCCGACGCGCCCTGGACGATCATCAAGTCCGACGACAAGAAGCGCGCCCGACTGAACTGCATGCAGCACTTCCTCTCCTCGCTCGACTATCCGGACAAGGACCGCCACGTGGTGCGGCCGCCGGACCCGCTGATCGTCGGTTCAACCCATCATGTCATCCACAGCTCGGCGCATATCCTGGGCACCGCCCTGCATCCGGACGGCCGCCGCGACGGCAACGGCGGCGCAGCGGCGACCGGGGATGACGATGTCGAGACGCCAAGGGCACGGGCGGGCAGTACCGGTACCGGAGCCGCGCGGCGCCCCCGCAAGCGGCGGCCCGCCGCCGCCGCATCGGCAAAGACCGGCAGCTAGGGAACCCGGGTCCGCCGGATCCGGCTAGAGCTTCAGCCCCGTCATCACCTGCGCCCAGGGCTCGCGCCCGCCATGCAGGCTGTCCGGGTCGGTGCCCAGCTCGGCCGCCAGCGCCGATGTCAGGCGGTGGAACGGCAGGATCGCCAGGAACGGCCGCAGCAGCGGATGCCCCGGCACCGGAAAGGCGATATCGGCACCGGCCTCCGCATCGCCGCAGCTGACCACCGGCGCCAGACCGAGCGCCGACAGCACCCGGCAGAGCTCCCGCGAGCGGCCGCCATCGTCCGCCGCCGGCAGCATCACGATGGCCGACATCTCCGGCACGTAGCCGGCCGGGGTGCCGTGCAGGGCGAATTCCGGCGGCATCGCCTCGGTCCAGAGCCAGGCCCCCTCCTTGATCTTGAGCGCGGCCTCCTGCGCCGTCGGCAGGTCGTCGGCAAAACCGGTGATCAGGATCGTCCGGGACCGCCCCAGGCCGCGGACCAGGTCCCGATCCAGCGGCATCTCCAGGGCCTTCGCCAACTGGTCGGGCAGGCCGTCCAGCGCGGCCGAGAACGGTGCCGAAGATTCCGGAACATAGGCGGCGGCGATCCGGGCCAGAGCGGCCAGGGAGGCCAGGTAGGAGACGCTGAACGTGCGGGCCGTCTCGTCTCTGCAGGTGCGGATCACCAGATCGGCCGCCTGCGCCGGCGCGGCCTGGCCGACCACCGCAACGATGCGGGCGGCGCCGGCGGCACGCGCCGCCTTCTGCGCCGCGGTGGGAAAGATCTTGGTGCCCCGATGGGAGATCGCGACAAGCTGGTCGCCGGCGGCCAGCGGCCAGGCGCCGGTGCCGACGTCATGGGCATCGGCGGCGAAGGCGCGCCGCCGGCCGCCTGACAGGCGGCAGACCCAGTCCGCTGCCACCCGGGCCGCATGCAGCGAGGTGCCGATGCCGGTGAAGACCAGCGGCCGCTCGGGATCCAGGCCGAAATCGCCCTCCGCAGCCCCGGTCGCGGCCAGCATATCGGCGACCGTGGCGGGAATGGCAGCGATCTGGTCGTCATAGGCACGCGCGGTCATGTCGGGTCTCCCATACGGCGGTAACCCCCCTTACGACGCCGTACCGCCCTTTTCCAGCGCGAAGCCCTCGTCCAGCCAACCGGTCACGCCGCCGGCCATGATCTTCACCGGCCGCCCCAGCTTCGCCAGCCGCAGCGCGCCGCGGGCGGCGCCGTTGCAATGCGGGCCGGCACAATAGGTGACGAACAGGGTCTCCGCCGGCCAGTCCGCCATCCGGCGCTCGGTGATCTTGCCGTGCGGCAGGCTGACCGCGCCGGCCACATGGCCGGCAGCGAACAGGGCCGGCCCACGGACGTCCAGCAGGACGAAGCCCGGTGCCCCCGACACCAGGGCCTCATGCACGTCCCAGCAGTCGGTCTCAAAGGCGAACTCGGCCGCGAAATGCGCCTCGGCCTCGGCGGGCGGCGCGGCAGGTACGGCGGTCACGGCATTGCTCATTGATCCACTCCTCATAAGCGGTGAGAGGCGCAGACTAGGGCCGTGCAGGCTCCGGCCGTGAGTGGCATAATCGACAAATGACCGACAGATCCTGCCAATGACAGCGTCGCATATGACATCGTCCCGGCGACCCGGCCGCGACCGGCGCGCTGTGGCCGCCCTGCTCTACGACGGGCTCGCCACCTTCGAGTTCGGCATCGTCACCGAGATCTTCGCGCTCGAGCGCCCGGAGATCGGTGCCGACTGGTACCGCTTCGCCACCTGCAGCGAAGAGGGCGGGCCCGTTGCCGCCGGCGGCGGGGTCCGGATCGCCCCGGCAGGCGGGCTGGATGTGCTGGACCAGGCCGGCACCATCGTCGTGCCCGGCTGGCGACGCGACGGGCCGCCGCCCGCTCCCGCCCTGGCCGCCGCCGTCCTGCGCGCCCATGAAGCGGGCGCGCGGATCGTCACCATCTGCTCCGGCGCCTTCCTGCCGGCCACGCTGGGTCTGCTGGACGGCCGCACGGCAACCACCCACTGGCGCTATGCGGCAGAGCTGCAGGCGCGCCATCCGGCGATCGCGGTGCTGCCGGAGGTGCTGTATGTCGACAATGGCGACATCCTGACCTCCGCCGGCTCGGCCGCCGGCATCGACCTGCTGCTGCATGTGGTGCGGCAGGATTTCGGGCCGGCGGCGGCCAACACCGTGGCCCGCCGGCTGGTGATGGCGCCGCACCGCGAGGGCGGGCAGCAGCAGTTCATCGACCGCCCGGTACCGGGGCCAAGGGAGGGGCGGCTGGCGCAGCTGCTGGACGAGATCCGCGCCCGTCCGGCGGAGGACTGGCCGGTCGCGCGCATGGCCGGCTTCGCCGCGATGAGCGAGCGCAGCTTCGCCCGCCGGTTCCGCGACATGACGGGGATGGCGCCGGGTGCCTGGCTGATCCGCACCCGGGTGGACACCGCACGCGACCTGCTGGAAGGCAGCCGCCTGCAACTGGCGCAGATCGCGGCGATCGCCGGCTTCGCCGCGCCGGAAAGCCTGGCCCGCCAGTTCCGCCGCCGCTACGGCGTGCCGCCGGCGGCCTACCGGCGCAGCTTCGGCCCGACGGCAGGTGCGGAATAGAGGCCGGTGCCTACCGTTCCGCGCCGGGCAGCAGGTTTGCGCGCCAGTCCTGCGCGATGTGCGGCAGCTCGGGCGGCCCGCCCTCGCCCTCAAGCAGGGCCAGTACCCGCGGCGGGGTCAGCGGGATCTCGTGCACCGGCCGGCCGGTGGCATTGGCCACCGCGCAGCCCATCACCGCCGCGACGTTGAGGATCGGGATCTCGCCCGCCCCCTTGGCACCCAGCGGCCCCAGGGAGGGCGCGCCCTCGTACAGCTCGATCTCCACCGGCACCGTGTCGCGGGCCAGCGGCACGCGATAGCTTTCCAGCCCGTCCTGCCGGATGCGGCCATCGGGGCCGATGGTGATCTCCTCGTGCAGGGCATAGCCCAGGCCCTGCACCACGCCGCCCTGCACCTGGTTGCGGATCGCCCGCGGATTGATCGCCCGGCCGACATCCTGCACCACGCTGTAGCGCAGCACCTCGACATGGCCGGTTTCCGGGTCGACCGCGACCTCGGCGTCGTGCACGGCGAAGACCGGCAGGTCCAGCGCCTCGATCATGTGGCCGGCCGCACAGCCCGGCATCGCCGCGGTGCCGGGCCCGGTGAAGGCGCCGCTGCCGGAGATCGGCCCGCCGATCCCCTGCGCCCGCTGCGCGACCTCCGCGATGGAGACCCGCATGCCCGGCACGCCGACGACAGCGACATGGCCGTCCGCCAGCTCCAGGTCCGCTTCCGCCGCCTCCAGCATCTCGCCGGCATGTTTCAGGATCTTGGCGCGCACCTCCGCGCAGGCCGCCTCTCCCGCCACGCCGAGGGAGACGGTCTGCCGGCCGCCGCCGACGCCGACATCGTAGCCGGCGGAATCGGTGTCGGCGGCGCGGATCACCACGTCCTGCGGGCGCAGGCCCAGCGCATTGGCGACGATCTGCGGCAGCGCCTGCATCATCGAGCCGGAGCCGATCTCGACGCCGGAGGTCACCAGGGTGGCGGTGCCGTCCGGGTTCAGGTTCACCGCCGCCGCCGACGGGCCGACGAAGACGAACCAGGTGCCGACCACCGTCGCCCGGCCCCACAAGCGGCCGTCCGGCAATGTCTTCGACCGCGGCCCGGGCGGGTGCAGCGCCGCCATCCGGTCCAGCATCGGGTCCAGCACATCGCCCTGGAAGACCTGGCCGGTGGAGCCCAGCGCGCCATCGCCGATCACGTTGCGGCGGCGGAAGTCCAGCGGGTCCATGCCGATCGCGGCGCAGATCTCGTCGGTATGCCGCTCCAGCGCGAAGGTGTTGTAGGTGCCGTTGCAGGCCCGGAAGGCGCCGGTCGGCGCGGTATTGGTATAGACCGCGCGGCTGGCCAGCTTCACCGAGCCCAGCCGGTAATTGCCGCCCAGGGTATGGGCGGTCATCGTGGTCAGGAAGGGCTGCTCGCCGCCATAGGCGCCGCAATCCATCAGCACCACAGCCTCGCGCCCGGCGATCTCCCCCTCTGCGGTGACGGCGGAGCGGATGCGGATCTCCGCATTCTCGCGCGCCAGGGAGGTCAGCATCTCGTCCCGCCGGGAATTGGCCAGCCGCACCGGCCGGCCGGTCGCGCGCGCCAGCAGGGCGGCGAAGGGTTCCACCGCGAACTCGAACTTCAGGCCGAAGCCGCCGCCCACCGCCGGCACGATCACCCGCACCTCCGACGGCGCGACCCCCAGCAGCCGCGCGGTCGCCGCCCGCACCGACCAGGGCGCCTGGGTCGAGGTCTCGATCAGGAAGCGGCCATCCTCGAAAGTCACCACGCAGGCCCGCGGCTCCATCGCCAGCTGGTTCTGCCGGCCGACCCGGAAGCAGCTTTCCACCACGGTGACATCGGCCCGGGCGAAGGCGGCATCGGTGTCGCCGCGCACCACGGTCGCCTCCCAGGCGACATTGCCGCCACGCGCGCCACCGGGCACCAGTTCCTCGTAATTGCGCCAGTTCCGGTGCAGCAGCGGCGCATCCGGCGCCAGCGCCTCCGCCATCGTCAGCACCGGCGGCAGCGGTTCCAGCTCCACCTCGATCGCCGCGGCGGCGGCCTGCGCCTGTGCCAGGGTGTCGGCGGCGATGGCGGCCAGCGGCTCGCCGTTGAAGCGCACCTCGTCCACCGCGAACAGCGGATGGTCGGCGATGCCGACACCGTAGAGGCCCGGCGCATCGGCGGCCGTGACCACGGCTCGCACCCCGGGCATGGCGCGGGCGGCGGCGGTGTCGATCCGTTTGATGCGCGCCCGCGCCACATCCGCCCGGCACAGGGCGGCATGCAGCATGCCGGGATGCGCCCGGTCCACCGTGAACCGGGTTCGTCCCAGCAGCTTGTCGCGGGCATCGCGCCGCGGCAGGTCGGCGCCGATCGCCGCGGGAAAGGGTGCGTCCAACGCTTCCGCAGTCATGCCTTTGCCTCCGCGGACCGGCCATCCGCCACCAGGGACAAGGCCGCCTCGACGATCCGCTCATAGCCGGTGCAGCGGCAGACATTGCCGTCCAACGCCTCGCGGATCGCATCCCGATCGGGCGCCGGTCCGTTCTCGAACAGGGCGGTCAGGTTCATCAGGATGCCGGGAAAGCACATGCCGCACTGCACCGCGTCATGCCCCTCCATCGCCGCCTGCAGCGGCGACAGGGTGCCGCCGGCGGCATCGGCCAGGCTCTCCACCGTCCGCACCGACCTGCCGGCGGCCAGGCCGGCCGGCAGCAGGCAGGACATCGCCGGCGCGCCGTCCAGCAGCACCGTGCAGGCACCGCAGAAGCCCTCGGCGCAGGCGATCTTGGTGCCCGTCAGGAAACACTCGGTCCGCAGCACCTCGGCCAGCGGGGTCATCGGGTCGGCCGACAGGCGCCGCACCTCGCCGTTCACCTCGATCTCCACTGTCATCGCCCTGTCCCCAATGCCGCCATGGCGCGGCGCACCAGCGCCGGCAGCACCTGCAGGCGATAGCTGCCCGGCGCCTCCACCCCGTCGCGGGCGGTGAACCCGTGCCGCAATTCCTTCGCCGCCGCCGCGGCCGCTTCCGGGTCCGGCGACCCGCCGGTCAGCCGCGCCTCCAGCTCCGGCCAGCGCCGCGCCACATTTTCCACCGCGCCGACGGCCACCCGTGCCTCGGCGATCGCGCCGGCCTCGTCCAGCGCGACGGCAAGGCTGACGATCGCCGCCGGATAGTCGCCGGCGACCCGCAGCGGCAGGCGGGCATGGGCGCTGCGCCAGGACCGGCCGCTGCCGGCGGAGCGCGGCACCCTGATCCGGGCCACCAGGCTGCCGGGCGACAGATCCTCGCGTGCCGCCAGGAAGCGGTCCAGCTTCATGCTCTCCGACCCGTCCGGCCGGGCGATCTCGACACTGGCATCCAGGCAGAGCAGGGCCGGCACCAGGTCGGCGGCGGCGAAGCCGATCGCGTTCAGGTTGCCGCCCACCGTCGCCACCGCCCGGACCTGCGGATTGGCGGCCCCGGCCGCGGCCTGCGCCAGCACCTGCAGGTCGAACGGCACGCCACCCGGCGCATCGGCCAGCGCCGACGCAAGGCGGGCATGGGTGACGCAGGCGCCGATCGACACCGCATCCGCATCGACCGCCACCTCGGACAGTTCCGCGATCTGCGACAGGGCGACATAGGACGGGCGATGTGCCTCGTCGCGCAGGCCGGACCGCATGATCCAGGTCGCGCCGGCCATCGGCGCGGCGGAAGGCCCGCGCGCGGCCAGCGCGGCGACGGCATCGGCCAGAGAGGTCGCCATGTAGAGCGACGGCATGTCGGTGGATGTCAGGCGACCAGCTCCCCTGTTGGATCGGCCTATTCGCGTAGGCCAACCTATTCGCGTAGGACCGGAGGGGAAGTGTTTCGCACCCGCGAGATGGAAGTCAAACGCCAACTGCGCGGGCGGAGCGTCGATCTGGCGGCGGATTTGGTGTTCGATGCTGGCGCAACATCAGGGAGGGGGTTCATGTCGACAGACCCGGCGAACGGGCAGGCGCCCATCGGCTTCATCGGCCTCGGCGTGATGGGGGCGCCGATCTGCCGCAACATCATGACCGGCTCGGGCCGCACCATGCTGGTGCACGACATCGGGGCGGAGCGGGTGCAGCGCCTGGCGGAGAAGGGCGCCCGACCGGTGGCCGACCCGGCGGCGCTCGCGGCGGACTGCGGCACCCTGTTCCTGTCGCTGCCCGGCGGGCCGGAGGTGGAGGCGGTGCTGACCGGGCCCGGCGGCATCGCCGCATCCGCCCGGCCGGGCCTGACCATCGTCGACCTGTCCACCACCCCGGTCGGCCTGACCCGGCGGCTGGCGGCGGAGCTGGCCGAAAGGGATGTCCGGTTCGCGGACGCCCCGGTCGCCCGCACCCGGGCGGCCGCGGAGGCGGGCACACTGAGCATCATGGTGGGCGGCGCGCCGGAGCTGTTCGCCGCGATCCGGCCGCTGCTGGCCCTTGCCGCCAGCGAGGTCACCCATTGCGGGCCGGTCGGCTGCGGCCAGGTCGCCAAGATCATGAACAACATGGTGCTGTTCCAGACCGTCGTGGCCCTGTCGGAAGCCCTGGCCCTGGGGGAGGCGGCGGGCATGGACCGCGCCCTGCTGTTCGAGACCCTGTCGAAGGGCTCCGCCGACAGCTTCGCGCTGCGCAACCACGGCATGAAGGCGATGATCCCCGACAGTTTCCCCCTCGACGCCTTTCCCACCGACTATGCCCGCAAGGACATCTCCTATGCGCTGGAACTGGCCCGCGAGCTGGGCTTCGAGGCGCCCGGCGCGACCCTGGCCGAACAGCGGCTGGCGGAGACCAGCGCCGCCGGCTATGGCCGGGAATATTTCCCGGTGATGGCCCGCACCGTGCGCCAGCGGTAGCGCCGTTTCAGGCGGGCTCCGGGGCGCCGCCGGCGAAACCGGGTGCCGACTGCACCAGCAGGTCCAGGAAGCAGCGCGCCCGCAGGGACATCCACTGCTGCTCCGGCCAAATCGCATGCAGCGGCAGGCTGGCGACCGAATAGTCCGGCAGCACGGGCTCCAGCGCGCCGCGCGCCAAGCCCTCCGCCGCGTTCCATTCCGGCAGGATGGCGATCCCCAGGTGGCGCAGCACCGCGTCCTGCATCGCATCGGCATCGTCGACCATGACCGGGCCGGCAACCCTTGCGACATGCCGGCCATGTTCGGATTCGAAGGTCCATTCGTCGGCCGGCGACAGCCGCGAATAGACGATGCAGTGATGCGCCGCCAGGTCGGCAGGGGTGCGCGGCGCCGGCCGGCCATGCAGGTAGGTCGGGCTGGCCACCAGATGGCGCCGCATCGTGCCCAGGCGGCGGGCGACCAGGGAACTGGATTCCAGGCTGCCGATCCGCACCGCCAGCTCGATCCCCTCCTCCACCAGGTTCACGAAGCGCTCGCTGAAGCGCAGGTCGACCTGCACCTCCGGATAGTCGCGGACGAAAGCGGCGACGACCGGCATCAGGAAACGGCGTCCGAACGACGAGGGCAGGCTGACCCGCAGCAGGCCGGAGGGCCGCGGCACCGCCTCCGTCACCCGGGCGCGCGCCTCCTCGAAACTGCCCAGGATCTGCCGCGCCAGGTCGTAGACCCGCTCCGCCTCCGGGGTCGGCCGCAGGCGGCGGGTGGTGCGCAGGAACAGCTGCACCCCCAGTTCGCGCTCCAGCAGGGCGATCCGCTTGCTGACCGCCGGCTGGCCGATCGCCAGTTCCCGCGCCGCGGCGGAGAAACTGCCCCCCTCCATCACCCGCACGAAGGCCCGCAGGGCATCGATCCGGTCCATCTCTACATTCCCATCGGGAATAATTCCTATGCCATCCATTCCATAGATCGATACCGGGCATGGCGCTAGCCTTCCCGAAACAAGCCGGGGAGGAAATGGCATGGGACACAGGATCGGAATCGTGGGGGCCGGCGTCGCCGGGCTGCATCTGGCGCTCTACCTGCAGAAGCACGGCGTGGAGGCGGTGCTGATCACCGACCGGGAACCCGACGCCTATCGCGACAGCCGCCTGATCAACACCGTGGCGCATCACCATGTCACCCTGGAGCGCGAACGGCAGCTGGGGCTCGACCAATGGTCGGATCCGGCGCTGCACTACACCTATCACGACCATGTCTTCAGCTTTCCGGAGCCGATCCGCTTCCGCGGCGACTTCTCCAGCCCCAGCCGCGCCGTCGACTACCGCCTCTACCTGCCCGCCCTGATGGAGGTCTTCGCCGAACGCGGCGGTGCGATCGAGTATCGCCGCATCGAGGAGGCGGAGATCCCCGCCCTCGCCGCCCGCTTCGACCTGCTGGTGGTGGCCGCCGGGCGCGGCCCGCTGGGCCAGCTGTTCGACTACCGGCCGGAGCACAGCCCCTATACCCAGCCGCAGCGCCGGCTCTGCGTCGGCCTCTATACCGGGGTGCGGCAGCCCGATCCGATGAACGTCACCCTCTCCGTCTCGCCCGGCCATGGCGAGATGATCGTGATCCCGACCGTCACCTTCGACGGCATCGCCACCGCGCTGCTGATGGAGAACGTGCCCGGCGGCGACATGGAGGGCCTGGCCGGGCTGCGCTACGAGGACGACCCCGCCGCCTTCCGGCAGGCGATCCTGGACGCGCTGGAGACGCATCACCCCACCACCTACGACCGGATCGACACCGCCCGCTTCGACCTCGCGCAGCCGCAGGACCTGCTGCAGGGCGGGGTGGTGCCCACCGTCCGGCGCAGCTGCGTCACCTTCGACGACGGCACCTGCGCGATCGCGCTGGGCGACGTGCATTCCGTCGTCGACCCGATGATGGGGCAGGGCGCCAATATCGCCTCCTACGCCGCCTTCGTGCTGGGGGAAGAGATCGTCGCCGCGGAGGTGCTGGACGAACGCTTCTGCGAGAAGGTCGACCTGCGCCGCCAGGACCGGGTGCTGGCGGCGGCGCGCTGGACCAACCTGATGCTGCAGCCGCCGTCGGAGGCGATGGGCCGGCTGATCGGCACCATGTCGCAGAACAAGGCGCTGGCCGACGATTTCACGGAGAACTTCAACTATCCCGAACGGCAGTGGGACCGACTGTCGACGCCCGCCCGGATCGACGCCTGGATCACCCGGATGACGCCGCCGGAGCTGCTGGCCGGCGCGATGGCCTGAAGCCGTTGCCGGTGGAGCATGCCAGCCCCGTGGCCTTCCGTGCGGCCGCCTCGCGCTTCGTCACCGGGGTCACCGTGGTGACGGTACCCGACGGCGGGGGCGGCCTCAACGGCATGACGGCGAACAGCTTCGTCACCGTCAGCCTGTCGCCGCCGACGGTCCTGGTCTCGGTGATGCCGGGGCGGATGCACCGCGCCATCGCCGCCGGCGGCCGCTATGGCGTCAATGTCCTGCCGCAGGGCGCGCAGGGCCTGTCGACCCATTTCGCCGGCCGGCCGGTGGCCCGGCTGGCGCCGGACTACGACCTGGTCGCCGGGCTGCCCCGGCTGGCCGGCTGCACCGCCTTCTTCGCCTGCGAGCTGGTCCGCCAGGTGGATGTCGGCGACCACAGCCTGTTCATCGCCGAGGTCTCGCACTGCGAGCATAGCGACGCGCCACCGCTGGTATTCTATTCCAGCCGCTACCACGACCCGCCAGGTTCGGCCCACGCAGCGGAGGGCTGACGACGCCGGACCGTCCCCGGTCTGACTGAAATGGCGTCATTCTCGGGCTTGACCCGAGAATCCATTCCGCAAAAGGGCGAGAAGCCTGGAAGCTGGCGGAATGGATCCCGGGTCAGGCCCGGGATGACGATCGCGGTCGCAACGCCTGTTCGCCCCCTTATTCACTCTGGGCGAACCGCTCCCAGTCCGCCGGGCCCAACACGCCGACCACCTCCGGACCGCCGGCACCGCCTGGCTGCAGCACGACGGCCTCGCCCTGGCCGAGGCTGACCTGCAGCACCGCGCGTCCCAGATTACCGTGCGCCACCGCCACCGTGTTGCTGCCGGCCGGCGGCGGCTCGTTCAGCAGCGCCCGCGCGGTCGCCATCAGCGAATCCCGCCCGCCGACATAATCCTGCGCCCGCATGTTGAAGATCGCCGTGCCCGCCTCCACCGGACCCAGGTCCAGCAGTTCGGCGGTCTGCACTGTGCGGCAATACTCGCTGGCCACCACCCGGCCGACCGGGATGCCGGCGGCGCGGATCGCCCGCCCCACGGCGACCGCCTCCGCCCGGCCGGTATCGGACAGCTGGCGCATCCGCTCCGGGTCGCAACTGCGCCAGTCGCCGGGGCCCTCGATCCGGTCGCGGCTGGAGAAGTCGGTGTCCGCATGCCGGAAATAGATCACGTAGCCGCCCTGCCGCAGGGCGGACAGCTCCGCCGCCGCGGCACCACCACCACCGGCCGCCAGCAGCAGCACCAGCAGCCCTGCCGCCGCGACACCCGTCCGGAACCATCCCGTCATCGTCGGATCCTCCGCCTGAGATACTGCCTGCAGGCGAATCTGGTCCGGAGAGGCGCGGCGACCAGCCCCTCAGCGGAAACCCAGCACCGGATGCGGCCTGTACGCCTCCTCCAGGGTCTTCACCTCGTCCTCGGTCAGCTTCACCTTCAGCGCCGCGACCGCATCGTCCAGGTGGCTCTCCTTCGAGGCGCCGATGATCGGTGCCACGACCCCGGGCTTGTTCAGCACCCAGGCCAGCGCCACCTGCGCGCGCGGGATGCCGCGGGCCTCCGCCACCGCGCCGACCCTGGCGACCACGGCGGCATCGGCTTCCGGCATGGTGGCGTAGATCCGCTTGCCCAGCTCGTCGGTCTCCGACCGGGCGGAGCTCGCGTCCCAGGGGCGGGTCAGCTTGCCGCGGGCCAGCGGGCTCCACGGGATCAGGCCGACCCCCTGGTCCTGGCAGAGCGGGATCATCTCCCGCTCCTCCTCCCGGTACAGCAGGCTCAGATGGTTCTGCATCGACACGAAGCGGGTCCAGCCGTTGCGCTCCGCCACCTGCTGCGCCTTCGCGAACTGCCAGGCATGCATCGAGGAGGCGCCGATATAGCGGGCCTTGCCGGCCTTCACCACGTCGTGCAGCGCCTCCATCACCTCCTCGATCGGGGTGGCATAGTCCCAGCGATGGATCTGGTAGAGGTCGACATGGTCGGTGCCCAGGCGGCGCAGCGAATGGTCGATCTCCATCATGATCGCCGCCCGCGACAGGCCGCCGCCGTTCGGACCGGGGCGCATGCGGCCATGCACCTTGGTGGCGATCACCACCTCCTCCCGCGGGATCAGGTCCTTGATCGCCCGGCCCAGATATTCCTCGCTGGAGCCGTCGGAATAGACATTCGCGGTGTCGAAGAAATTGATCCCCAGGTCCAGCGCCCGGGTGAAGAACGGCCGGGCCGTCGCCTCGTCCAGGGTCCAGCGATGATTGCCGCGCGGCGGATCGCCGTAGGTCATGCAGCCAAGGCAGATGCGGGAGACCTCCAGCCCGGTGCGGCCCAGCCGCGCATATTCCATACCGTCCGCGTACTCCATCGTCGCTTTCCCCCTTGCCTTCTGTCTGTCGACTTGCGTCCTGGCGAACAGCGGCTAGCGTCGCGTCTGCGCGGCCGCCGATCAAGGCGCGGCCCGTCACGAAGGAGGAGGGGGTGCCATGCCGGGCAAACATGACCAGGCCATTCACGAGATGGGCGTCGCCGCGTTGGCCGCCGCGATCCGCGACGGCGCGCTGACCGCGGAGGCGGCGGCGCAGGCCTGCCTGGCGCAGGCGGAACGGGCCGCCGGGCTGAACGCCTTCGCCTTCTTCGACGCGGATGCGGTGCTGGCCGATGCCCGCGCCGCCGACAAGGCCCGCGCCGCCGGCGGCACCCTGCCGCCGCTCTGCGGCGTGCCGCTGACCCTGAAGGACAATATCGACACCACCGCCCTGCCGACCGCCGCCGGCACGCCGGCGCTGCGCGACCACCGGCCGAAGCGCAACGCGCCGGTCGCCCAGGCGCTGTTCGACGCCGGCGCGGTGCTGTTCGGCAAGGCCGGCATGCACGAGCTGGCCTACGGCATCACCAGCAACAACGCCGCCTTCGGCGCGGTGCGCAATCCCTACGACCCGACGCGGGTGCCGGGCGGCTCCAGCGGCGGCACCGGCGCCGCGGTCGGCGCGCGCATCGTGCCTGCCGGCATCGGCACCGATACCGGCGGCTCGGTCCGGGTGCCGGCGGCGTTCTGCGGCGTGATGGGCCTGCGCCCGACGACGGGACGCTGGCCGCAGGCGGGCATCGTGCCGATCTCCTCCACCCGCGACACGGCCGGTCCGCTGGCCCGCACAATCGCCGACCTGGCGCTGCTGGACGGCATCGTCACCGGCGAGGATGCGCCGCTGCCGGCGAAGGCGCCGGCGGATATCCGCCTCGGCGTGCCGCAGAGCCATTTCTGGGAAGGGCTGGACGAGGAGACGGGCCGCCTCTGCCGCGACGCCCTGGCGCGGCTGCGCGATGCCGGCATCCAGCTGGTGGAGGTCGACCTGCCCGGCATCGCGGAGCTGACGGCCGCGGTCGGCTTCCCGATCGTGTTCCATGAGGGCCGGGTCGACCTGGACGCCTATCTGGCCGCCGCCGGGCTGGACCTGCGTGCCGCAGATATCGCGCCGCATGTCGCCAGCCCCGACGTGAAGGGGCTGTTCGATGCCCTGCTGGCGCAGGCCCCGGAGGCGGCGGAGGCGGCCTGGAAGGTGGCGGTGGAGGAGCAGCGCCCGCGCCTGATCGCCGCCTACCGCGACGGGCTGGCGAAATACAGTGTCGACGCCTTCGTCTTCCCCACCGTGCCGCTGCCCGCACCGCCGATCGGCGACGACGAGGAGACCCTGCTGAACGGGCAGAAGGTGCCGACCTTCATGACCACGATCCGCAACACCGATCCCGGCAGCAATGCCGGCGTGCCGGGCATCAGCCTGCCGGCCGGGATCACCGACGCCGGCCTGCCGGTGGCGCTGGAACTGGACGGCCCGCCCGGCGGCGACCGCGCCCTGCTGGCGGTGGCGGAGACCGTCGCCGCCGCCCTGCCGGCGATCCCGACACCGAAGATCTGACCCCCGCATTTTCACCCGACCGAAAGGCCAGGCCATGCACAAGCTCGTCGTGCTCTACGGACATCCGAAGGATCCGGAGCATTTCCGCCGCTACTATGTGGAGACCCACCTGCCGCTGGCGGCGAAGCTGCCGGGCCTGAAGGCCAGCCGCTTCGCCTTCGACGTCGCCGGGGTCGGCGCCGACTCTCCGTATTTCTGCATCTTCGAGGGCGAGTTCGCCAACGCCGCGGCGATGGCGGCGGCGATGGAGTCCGAGATCGGCCGCCAGGTCCACGCCGATACCGAGAACTACGCCACCGGCGGGCTGACCGTCCTGCATTTCGACACCGAGGCGGCGGGGCCCGGCCGGCCCGGAATACCGGCGACGGCGGAAGAGGCCTTCGCCGCCGGGCTGGAGGTGCGCCGCGACATGTTCGGCGCAGCGGGCGCAGAGGACCAGATCGCCGCCGCCACCGATTTCACCGGCCCGATGCAGGACCTGGTGACCCGCTACTGCTTCGGCGAGATCTGGCAGCGCCAGCATATCGACCGCAAGACGCGCTCGATGATCACCATGGCGATGCTGGTGGCGTTGGCGCGGCCCAACGAGCTGCGCACCCATGTCCGCGGCGCGATCGCCAACGGCGCCAGCCCGACGGAGATCCGCGAGGTGCTGCTGCACACGATGATCTATGCCGGTGTCCCCGCCGCGGTGGACAGCTTCCGCAACGCCACCGAGGTACTGAAGGAGATGGGGCTGGAGTGATCCGGTCCCGCTGAGACAGGCAACACGCGCAGAAGGGGGAGGACCGACATGCGGATCGGCTTCATCGGCATCGGCAATATGGGCTGGCCCATGGCCGCCAACCTGGTGGCCGCCGGCCATGACGTGACGGTGCAGGACGCCGATCCCGACCTGGCCGGCCGCTTCGCCGCGGAGGTCGGCGGCCGCGCCGCCGCCGGCCTGGGCGAGGTGGCGGCGAACGAGGTCGTGGTCTGCATGCTGCCGACAGGCGCCATCGTGCGCGAGGTGCTGACTGCGGCCGAGGGCGGCGCCTTCGCGGCCGGCCTGAAGCCCGGCTGCATCATCATCGACATGTCTTCCTCGGAACCGGTCGGCACGAAGGAGCTGGGCCCGGTTCTGGCCGAGCGCGGCGCCGTGCTGCTCGACGCGCCGGTCTCCGGCGGCGTGGCGCGGGCCAAGACCGGCGAGCTGGCGATCATGATCGGCGGTGACGACGCGGCCGCGATCGAGGCGGCACAGCCCGTGCTGCAGGCGATGGGCGCGCGGCTGTTCCGCACCGGCGGGCTGGGCAGCGGCCATGCCATGAAGGCGCTGAACAACATGGTGGCAGCGGCCAGCTATGTCGCGACCGCGGAGGCGATGCTGATCGGCCGCCGCTTCGGCCTCGACCCGGGCACGATGGTGGAGATCATGAACGTCTCCACGGGGCGCAACTTCCACACCGACGTGGTGATGAAGGACCATGTGGTGGGGGAGAAGTTCGCTACCGGCTTCGCCGTCGGCCTGCTGGCCAAGGACGTGAAGATCGCCGCCGACCTGGGCCGGGCCATGAAGATGGCTGCGCCGATGGCGAACCTGACGGAGGAACGCTGGGCCACCGCCCGCGACCGTCTGGGCGCGACGGCGGACAATTCCCTGGCGATCACCGTTCTGGAGGCGGATCTGCAGAGCTGATCCGGTTCAGTCCGGCATCGCCTCCAGCAGGCGCTTCAGCGCATCCAGGTCGCGGGCGACCCAGTCGGCGTCGGCGGCGAAGCGTTCGTCCGTCACGCCGGGCTGGCGGAACAGCACCAGCTGCACCTCCGCGCCGTCGCCATTGGGCAGGACCCGCATCGGAACCAGGATCTCCACCCCCGGCGCCAGCACGACCCGATGATCGAGCACGCCGAACGGGTTGCGCTCGCTGAAACGGACCCGGACCGGGCCCTCCGGCCCGTCGGCGATCCACGCGCCCTCCTCGTGGCGCAGGCCGGCACCGAGGCCGGAGGCCCAGCGCGGCATGTTCCGCGGCTCGGCGGCGAAGTCGTACACCTGCCGCCAGGGCCGGCGGATCGTGACGCCGATCATCCGCACCTGCATCGGCTCCGTCATGTGCCGCTCCCCCGTCCTCGTGCGCGCTGCACCGTTCAACCGCCGCGAGGGTAGGGACCGTTCGTCCTTCCTGCCACCGCCCGGCGCGGAATTTCGGGCTTGCAAGAACAGGCCGTTCGGCGACACTTGCCGCGGCTGCATCCGCCGGCCCGAACCGGGCGGCACCGATCGGGGGATTCCGATGCGCGCTTCGCGCCCTGCAGCCCTTTTTATCGCCACCATGCGCCGCACCACGGCGGCCCTGATCCTCGCCGCACTGGCCTTCGTCCTCCATGCCGCTGCGGCACCGCGCCCACAGGCGGCCGAAACCTCCCAGGCCGAGGTCGAGGCAGCCCTTCCCGCCTTCGAAAGCTATGTCGAGGCTTTCATGGCGCAGGCCGGCATTCCCGGCGTGGCGATCGGCATCGTCGCCGACGACCGTCTGGTGCATGCACGCGGCTTCGGCCAGCGCCAGCTCGGCGGCAGTGCGGCGGTGGACCCGGAGACCCTGTTCCAGATCGGCTCGATCACCAAGTCCTTCGCCGCCGGGACCGAAGCCTGGCTGGTCGACCGGGGGCGGCTGGCCTGGGACGACCGGGTGGTCGACCTGGTGCCCGGCTTCCGCATGATGGATCCCTGGGTCACGGCGGAGTTCCGGGTGATCGACCTGCTGGCGCAGCGCAGCGGCATGCCCCCCTACGTGCTGGGAGAGATGGTGGTGCTGGGCTATGACCGGCAGGCGATGATCGACGCCATCCGCCATGTCGCGCCGGTCAGCAGCTTCCGCACCACCTTCGGCTACCAGAACGTGCTGCACCTGGTGGCGGAGCAGGTGGTGATGAAGGCCGGCGATGCCGCGTCCTGGGAGAGCTTCCTGCGCGACCGGATCCTGAGCCCGCTCGGCATGACGGCCACCAGCAACACGGCCGCGGCGATCTCCGGCGCGGCCAACCATGCCGTCGGCCACAGCCGCTCCGGCGGTGCGATCCATCCGATCCCGTTCGACGAAGACTTCTACAATGTCGGCGCGGCGGGCAACATCAACTCCAACATCGTCGACATGGCGCAATGGCTGCGGCTGCAGATCAACCGGGGCACGGTCGACGGGACGACCGTGATCGGCGAGGCGGCTCTGACCCATACCTGGCTGCCGCAGGTGGCGGTGGTGCAGGGCGGTTCCTATGCCAGTGGCCTGGTCGCCGGCAGCGACGCGGCCGGCCGGGTGATCTGGCACAACGGCGGCACCAACGGCTTCGCCAGCTTCCTGGGCTTCGACCCCGACCGGAAGGTCGGCATCGTCGTGCTCACCAATCTCGCCCTGCCGGGTGCCGGCGACGCCATCGGCAACCGTTTCCTGGACGCGATGCGCGGCCGGCCGGCGGTGGATCATGGCGCGCTCCTGCTGCAGGCCGCGGCGGCCCGCGACGCGGCCGAGCGTGAGGTGCTGCAATCGCCGCCGGCGAACCCGCGGCCCGCGCTGCCGCTCGCCGCCTATGCCGGGCTCTACGACAGCCCGATCTTCGGCCGGGTCGCGGTGGATGCGGACGGGTCCGCCCCGCTGCTCCTGACGGTGGGCCCGCGCAACACCCAGATCGCGCTGACCCACTGGGATGGCGACATCTTCGCGGTGCACTTTCCCGACCCCGCGGCGCGCGGGATGGAAGACCCGATGGGCTTCCTGCAGTTCGAGCCCGGCATCCAGGGCGGTATCCGCAGCTTCGTCCTGGACTTCGACACCGGCGCCCTGGACGGCCCTGACCGGCCCCGCTTCCGCCGCCTCGCGGACTGACCCCAGGCGCGTGCATCGGTGAAAACGTGATCGCCCGGAAGGTTGCTTCCGTGGTCCCTGCGCTTGATTCACGGCTGTATTGAGCGCAACACTACCCGTATCGGACGAACGAGAGTCCTGGAAGGGCCGCCACGTCCGGCAGGAGATGATCGCAGAGACCTGACCCGCATGCGGCCGCGCCACCCGGCATGAGCCGCACGCCCGCGCGGGCTGCGGCGCCGCGGCCGCCATCACGGGCGCCGCCACATGCGTCACCATGCGCCTCATCTCCTGGCCATAACGGGAGGAGACCGGATGATCACGCTCAAGGTGAATGGCGAGCAGCGCCAGGTGGATGTCGAGGACGACACGCCATTGCTGTGGGTGCTGCGGGACGAACTCAAGATCACGGGACCGAAATTCGGCTGCGGCATCGCGATGTGCGGTGCCTGCACCGTACAGGCCGACGGCACGCCGATCCGGTCCTGCCAGACCATGGCCGCCGACGCCGCCGGGATGGAGATCACCACCATCGAGGCGATCTCCGGCAAGGAAGCGAAGGCGATCCAGGCCGCCTGGGAGGAACTGGCCGTGCCGCAATGCGGCTATTGCCAGTCCGGCCAGATGATGAGCGCCACGGCGCTGCTGCGCGACACGCCGAAGCCGACGGACGGTGATATCGACGCCGCCATGTGGGGCAATGCCTGCCGTTGCGCCACCTACCATCGCATCCGCGCCGCGATCCATCGCGCCGCCGAGATCATGGAGGGCTGATCATGCTGCCGATGCCACACCGCATGCCGAAGGCGCTGACCACCCCCAGCCGCCGCGGCTTCCTGAAGCTCTCCGCCGGCGCCGGCGCCGGCCTCGTCATCGGGCTCAAGCTGCCCGCCCTGGCCAATCCGGGAACCGGCGCCCGCGCCGCCACCGGCGATGGCGCCTTCAACCCCTTCGTCCGGATCGCCCCCGACGACACCGTCACCGTGATCATCAAGCATCTGGACAAGGGCCAGGGTTCCGCCACCGGCCTCGCCACCCTGGTCGCCGAGGAACTGGACGCCCGGCCCGACCAGGTGCAGGTCGAGTATGCCCCGGCCGACACGCCGGTCTACAAGAACCTGGCGTTCGGCGTCATGGGCACTGGCGGCTCCACCGCCATGGCCAATTCCTTCATGCAGTACCGCGAGGCCGGTGCCGTCGCCCGCGCGATGCTGAAGGATGCAGCCGTGAAGCAGTGGGGGGTCGCGCTCGCCGACCTTGAGGTGAAGGACGGCAAGGTGATGCACGCCAAGTCCGGCCGCAGCGCCAGCTTCGGCGAGCTGGCGGAGGCCGCCTCCGCCCTGCGGGTGCCGACCCAGGTCGACCTGAAGAAGCCGGAGGACTGGGTCTATATCGGCAAGGGCTTTCCCCGGGTCGACGTCGTCAACAAGTCGCACGGCGCGCCCAACACCTACGGCATGGACCTGCATCTCGACGACATGGTCGTCGCGGTGATCCAGAAGCCGAAGATGTTCGGCGCCAAGCTGGTCGCGGTCGACGACACCGCGGCCAAGGCGGTGCCCGGGGTGCTGGCCGTGGTGCCGCTGCCGGTCGGGGTCGCGGTCTTCGCCACCTCCACCTGGCCGGCGCTGAAGGCGCGCAACCTGCTTGAGATCGAATGGGACGCCGCCGAGGCGGAGACCCGCTCCACCGACACGATGCTGCAGGAATGGGCCGCCCGGTCGCAGCAGCCGGGGACGGTCGGCCGCTCCGACGGCGATGTGGGCAAGGCCCTGGCCGATGCCGCACAGGTGATCGAGGCGGACTATACCTTCCCCTATCTCGCCCATGCGCCGATGGAGCCGATCGACATCGCGATCCGCTTCGACGGCGAGACGGCGGAAATCTGGACCGGCTCCCAGCTGCAGACCATCGACCAGGCGGTCGCGGCCAGCGTGCTGGAGATCCCGCCGGAGAAGGTGGCGATCCATACGATGTGGGCAGGCGGTTCCTTCGGCCGCCGTGCGATCTACAACTCCCACTATGCGGCCGAGGCGGCGATGCTGGCCAAGGCCTGGGGCAAGCCGCAGCCGGTCAAGCTGGTCTACAGCCGCGAGGATGACATCACCGGCGGCTATTACCGCCCCGCCTTCGCCCACAAGGTGAAGATGGCGCTGGACAAGGACGGCATGCCCACCGGGCTCTACTTCCACTCGGTCGGGCAGTCGATTTTCGCCGGCACGCCGTTCGAGCCGGTCCTGGTGCATAACGGCGTGGACAGCGCCTCGGTCGAAGGGATCGAGGACATGACCTATGCGATCCCCAACGTGCAGGTCGAATCCACCATGGCGCAGTCCAAGGTGCCGGTGCTGTGGTGGCGGTCCGTCGGCCATACCCAGAACGCCTATACGATGGAGACCATGATCGACCGCGCCGCGCGCGCCGCCGGCAAGGACCCGGTCGCCTATCGCCTGGCCCTGCTGAAGGACGATCCGCGCAAGACCGGCGTCCTGAAGAAGGCGGCGGAGATGGCGAACTGGGATGCCGGGCCGCCGCAGGGCCGGCATCGCGGCGTCGCGGTGCACCGCTCCTTCAACAGCTATGTGGCCGAGATCGCGGAGGTGTCGAAGAACGACGACGGGACCTTCAAGGTGGAGAAGGTCTGGTGCGCCGTGGATTGCGGCGTGCCGATCAACCCCGACAACATCAAGGCTCAGATGGAGGGCGGCATCGGCTATGGCCTGGGGGCGATCCTGCGCAACCAAATCACCATGACCGACGGCATCGTCGACCAGGCCAATTTCGACACCTACGAGCCGCTGCGGATCTCCGACATGCCGGATGTCGAGGTGGCCGTCATTGCCTCGGCCGAGGCACCGACAGGCGCCGGCGAACCCGGCACCCCGCCGATCGGACCGGCGGTGGCGAACGCCATCCTGGCGGCGACCGGCAAGGCCTATTCGGACCTGCCGCTGTCGAAGCACGACCTGGTCTGACCCTCACGGTCCGACCATCCGGCGGCGACCCCCTGGTCCTGCCGGAACTAGGTCAGCAACAGGGCGGCCCGGCCGGACAGTCCCGGCCGGGCCGCCGCTTTTGATCCGGCCCTGTCGGCCGGCGCATCCACCGCCACCGGATTGCCCGCCTCACGTGAACCGCTCCCCCTGCCTTGTGCCCGCCGCTGTCGCAGCCCCCGCTGCCGCACCCCCATCTGCCGCACCCCCATCTGCCGCCCTGGGCGCGGCCGCGCTCCTCGCTCTCCTCCTGGCGCTGTTGCTGCCGGCCGCCACTGCCCGGGCCGACGCGCCGGCGATCCCGGTCGGCCTGCTGGTCCAGCATCAGGCCCGGCCGCCGGGGCTGGCCAACCTCGACGTGCCGCCGGAAGACGAGGGCCTGCCCGGCGCCCGGCTGGCGATCGACGACAACAACACCACCGGCCGCTTCACCGGCCAGACCTTCGCCCTGCAGGCGGAGCTCCTGGCGCAGGACGCCGACCCGGTCACTGCCTTTCGCCGGATGCGGCAGGCCGGCATCGACCTGTTCGTCCTGCAGCTGCCCGCGGACGCCCTGCTGCGCGTCGCCGACCTGCCGGAGGCCGCGGATGCCCTGTTGCTCAACGCCGCCGCCCCGGATGACCGGCTGCGCAGCGGCGACTGCCGGGCCGGCCTGCTGCATGTGGCGCCCAGCCGGGCCATGCTGGCGGACGCGCTGGCGCAGTTCCTGGTGCGGAAGCGCTGGTCCGACTGGCTCCTGGTGCAGGGCGCCCGGCCGGAGGATGCGCTGTTCGCCGCCGCCATCCGCCGCGCCGCGGAACGCTTCGGCGCGGAGATCGTGGCGGAGCGGCAATGGGACTATGGCCCCGACGCCCGCCGCAGCGCCCAGGCCGAGGTGCCGGTCTTCACCCAGGGGGTCGACTATGACGTGCTGGTCGTCGCCGACGAGGTCGGGCTGTTCGGCGACTACCTGATCTATCGCACCTGGGACCCCCGGCTGGTCGCCGGCACCCAGGCGCTGGTGCCGACCTCCTGGCACACGACGGCCGAGCAGTGGGGCGCCACCCAGCTGCAGAATCGCTTCGAGGAGGCGCATGGCCGCCGCATGCGGCCGCTGGACTACCAGGCCTGGCTGGCGGTGCGTGCCTTCGGCGAGGCGGCGCTGCGGACCCGCAGCGCCGACCCGGCGGTCCTGTCGGCCTTCATGCGCGGGCCGGACTTCCGCCTGCAGGGCTTCAAGGGGCGCGCCCTGACCTTCCGCGACTGGAACGGCCAGCTGCGGCAGCCGATCCTGCTGGCGGCACCCGCATCCATGGTCTCGACATCGCCGCAGGAGGGATTTCTGCATGAAACGGAAGAGCTGGACACCCTGGGCCTGGACCGCCGCGAGTCTGACTGCCGCACGACGAGCGGTTGAGCCGATGCGGATCTCCGTCGCCGCCGCGTTCGCCGGCCTTCTTCTGCTGCTTGCCCCTGCGGCGGAGGCAACGACGGTCTATGTCTCCAACGAGAAGGACAATTCCATCTCGATCCTGGACGGCGACAGCCTGCAGGTGCGCGCCACCGTGCCGGTCGGGCAGCGGCCGCGCGGCATCGCGCTGAGCAAGGACAACCGGCACCTCTATATCTGCGCCGGCGACGACGACATCGTGGAGATCCTGGACCTGGAGACCCTGAAGGTGACCGGCACCCTGCCGTCCGGGCCGGATCCGGAACTGTTCGTCCTGCATCCCGACGGCGACACCCTCTACATCGCCAACGAGGACGACAACCTGGTCACCGTCGTGAACATCCCGAAGCGGCAGGTCGACGCCATCATCGAGGTCGGCGTGGAGCCGGAGGGCATGGGCATCTCGCCCGACGGCAGGATCCTGGTGAACACCTCCGAGACCACGAACATGGCGCATTTCATCGACACGGAGAGCAACAGCATCGTCGACAATGTGCTGGTCGACAGCCGCCCCCGCTTCGCCGAGTTCAGCGCCGACGGCGCCGAGGTCTGGGTGACGTCGGAGATCGGCGGCTCCACCGCGGTGATCGACGTGGCGACCCGGGAGGTCCTGGCCACGATTTATTTCGACCTGCCGGGCATGCGCGCGTCGATGATCCAGCCGGTGGGGGTGCGCCTCACCTCCGACGGGAAGAAGGCCTATATCGCCCTGGGGCCGTCCAACCATGTCGCGGTGGTCAATGCGCAGACCTACGAGGTGGAGGACTATCTTCTGGTCGGCAAGCGTGTCTGGCAGCTCGCCTTCTCCCCCGACGAGACCCGGCTCTACACCACCAACGGCGCCAGCAACGACATCTCCGTCATCGATACGGAGACGGATACGGTGCTGAAGTCAGTGCCCGTCGGGCGCTATCCCTGGGGCGTTGTGGTCAGCCCGGAATGAGCGACCGCGCCCCGCCGGCCGCCCTCGAGATCGACGGCGCCGGCCACAGCTTCGGCCGCCGGCGGGCACTGGACGGCCTGACATGCAGCATCGCCCCCGGCAGCTTCACCGTGCTGCTGGGCCCGAACGGCGCCGGCAAGACGACCCTCTTCTCCCTGGTCAGCGGGCTGCTGCCGCTGCGCGAGGGACGCATCGCCGTTTCCGGCTTCGACATCCGCCGCCAGCGCAGCCAGGTACTGCGCCGCCTGGGCCTGGTGTTCCAGGCGCGCAGCATCGAGCCCGACCTCACCGTGGCGCAGGTGCTCCGCTACGGCGCCGCGCTGCAGGGCATCGGCCGCCGGACGGCGGGGGAGCGGATCGCGACCTGGCTGGACCGCGGCGGCCTGGCCGACCGGGCCGGCGACAAGGTCCGCACCCTGTCCGGCGGCCAGCAGCGCCGGGTGGAGATCCTGCGTGCCCTGCTGCACGATCCGGCGCTGCTCCTGCTGGACGAGGCCAGCACCGGGCTCGACATCGACAGCCGCGCCGCCCTGCTGGCGGAGGTTCGCGGCCTCTGTTCCGCGCAGGGCACGGCCGTCCCCACAGCCGTACTCTGGGCCACTCACCTGATCGACGAGATCGATCCGGTCACAGACCACCTCCTGGTACTCGCGGAGGGCCGCCTGCGCGCCGCCGGCACGGTGGCGGAGGTGCTGGCAGCCGCGGGAACCGACGATGTCGCCACCGCCTATCGCCGCCTGACCGCGCCGACGGCCAAGGCGGCATGACCGCCTTTCCCCCTTCCCTCGGCCCGGCCGCCTGGGCGACCTGCTTCGGCGGCATCCTGGCGCGGGAGGCCGGGCGCTTCCTGCAGCAGCGCGGCCGCCTGATCGCCGCCCTGGTGCGGCCGCTGGTCTGGCTGTTCATCTTCGCTGCCGGCTTCCGCTCGATCCTCGGCGTGTCGGTGCAGGACCCCTACCAGACCTACATCCTCTATCAGGTCTATATCGCGCCGGGCCTGGTGGGCATGATCCTGCTGTTCGCCGGCATGCAGGGCTCGCTCTCCATGGTCTACGACCGGGAGATGGGCTCGATGCGGGTGCTGCTGACCAGCCCGCTGCCGCGCTGGTTCCTGCTGGCGGCGAAGGTCGTGGCGCAGATCTGCGTCGCCGCGGTTCAGGCCTACATATTCCTGGCGATCGCCTGGATCTGGGACGTGCGGCCGCCGGGCTGGGGCTATCTGGCGGCCCTGCCGGCGATCCTGCTGTCGGGCGTGATGCTCAGCGCGATCGGGCTGCTGCTCTCGTCCTTCGTGCGGCAGCTGGAGAATTTCGCCGGGGTGATGAACTTCGTCATCTTCCCCGCCTTCTTCGCCTCCAGCGCGCTCTATCCGCTGTGGCGGATCCGCGAGACCAGCGAGGTGCTGTACCTGGCGGCTGAGGTCAATCCCTTCACCCATGCGGTGGAGCTGATCCGCTTCGCGCTCTACCAGCAGGTGGCCTGG
The DNA here is from genome assembly GCF_042646425.1 of Marinibaculum pumilum. Classification (NCBI taxonomy): domain Bacteria; kingdom Pseudomonadati; phylum Pseudomonadota; class Alphaproteobacteria; order Rhodospirillales; family Rhodospirillaceae; genus Marinibaculum; species Marinibaculum pumilum. Next base: position 44,519 of record NZ_JBHRTR010000007.1, on the reverse strand, counting down.
ACCTCGCTGGCGGTCGTGGCCGGCACGGCGGTGGCGGCGATGGCGGCGGCGGTCTGGGCCTATGACCCGCATCGCGGCCTGGCGGCCCGCCGCGGGCCGGCGGCATAGAGGGCCGTTCAGTCGCCGCGCAGCAGGTAGCCCAGCGAGATCGCTGGCTGGATGTCCGGCGCCCGCGGCGGCACGTAGGTCATCTCCGCCTCCGCCGCGAAGCGCGCCGGCGCCTCGCCGGCCAGGATCCGATCGAGCGCCTGGTCCACCGCGTCCAGCAGGTCCCGATCCTCCGCCCGCGCGACAAAGCCGAAATTGAAGCCGACCGGATGCAGGTAGCCGGTCGGATGGATCTCCGCCTTCTTCTGCCGGCGCCGGTAGGTGTCGAAGCGGTGAAGCTCCATCATCGCGAAGTCCAGGTTGCCGGCGGCCAGGTCGGCGATCAGCCCGCCATGCGGGACATAGTGGATGATCGAGTCCACCAGCTTGCGCTGCCGGTAGAGCATCAGGATGGTGTCCGCCAGGGTGCCTTCCTCGACCCCGATCCGCTTGCCGTCCAGCGCGTCCAGGGAAGAGATCTCGTAGACCCCCAGCGCGGGGCCGGTCATCACCGCCAGGGGTGCGAAGCGATAGGCCCGGCTGTGATCGATCGCCGCCGGCGGCACCAGCGGCTTCCTCGGACCGTCGGTCAGGCGGACGATCTCCGGCACCTCCAGCACCGCCCGCTTGGTGCCGCCGGGGCCGTCGGCGATGGCGACGATCTCCGGCAGCGGGCGCATGCTGTCGGTGGGTGCCTTCAGGGTGCCATGGTCGAGCAGATAGCCACCGACCAGGTCGCAGAGATCGCCGCCCAGAAGCGCCTGGACATCGCCCTTGAGACTGCTTTCCTCATCCTCCTCCGACCGGAACCAGACGATCGTCAGGGGCCGCGACAGCGCCTCCGCCACCGCCCGGGTGATCGCGAGGTCGAAGCCCTCGCCCTCCGCCCGGCGGTCGACGGAGAAGGGCGGGCTGTTTGCCTCCATGCAGACCCGGAGCGGCGTCACGCCGCCAGCGATCTCGATCTGGGCGACGGCATCGCGCGCGGGCAGCCCTGCCGGAAGCAGCGCGACGGCCGCAGCGACGAATGCGGCCGCCCGCCTCACTTCTTCCGGTCCGGATGGCTGATGATATAGGCGTAGATCACCTCGATCTCCTCGGGCCGCAGGATGTCGCCCCAGGCCGGCATGTCGCCCTTGCCGTTGCTGACCGTGTCCACGAACTGGTCATGCTGGCCGGAGGGCCATTTCCGCAGGTCGAAGGACGCGGTGCCGGGATTCTTCAGGTCCAGGCCGTGGCAGTGGGAACAGAAGCGCTTGTAGGCCTTCTGGCCCGCCTTCCGGTCGGCTTCGCTGACGGTCTCGTCGGCAGCGAGGCCGGATGGCGCAACGGCGAGGGGCGCGGCAAGGGACAGGCACAGGCCGGCCGCGACGATCAGCCGGCGGATGGACACATTCATGACGCTTACTCGCACCATACGGAGCTGGCGGGCGGGAAAGGCCGGCGCGTAGCGGCGGCACCGGCCAACGGAAGCGGAACCCCGGGCCGATGCCGCCGCACATCTCATGCGCCGGTGACGGATACCGGCCTCAGTTCGTGGCCCGCATCTTGTCGAACAGCGCGAAGGTGTAGATCGCGCCGCCGGGTGGCACCGCCGCCAGCCGCTCGTCGCCGGAGAACAGCGCGTAGACGCCGCCCAGGCCGCTGGCCACGGTGACGTACTGCACGCCGTCGACCTCGTAGGTCACCGGCGGGGCGATGATCCCGGAGCCGGTCTGGAACTTCCAGAGCTGCTTGCCGGTCTCCGCGTCCAGCGCATAGAGCTCGCCGGTCTGGGCGCCGGAGAAGACGACATTGCCGGCCGTCGACAGCACGCCGCCGTTCATCGGGATGGCGCTGGGGAAGTCCCACTTCTTCTCGCCCGTGGCCGGGTTGAAGGCCCGCAGGATGCCGCGGGGCTCGTCACCCTGCGGCCAGTCCCAGCCGAACTCGGCGCCGAAGTAGAACACGCCGGCCCGATAGTCCGGCTCCACCGCCTTGTAGTTCCAGCCGATGTTCAGGGTATTGATATAGGCCAGCCCCGTCTTCGGGCTGTAGGACATCGGCGCCCAGTTCTTGCCGCCCAGGGCCGACGGCCAGACATTGACCTCGTGGCCCTCGCCCTCCTCGTACATCTTCTTCACCGCCGCGGAATGGATCGGCCGGCCGGTCTTCATGTCCACGCCGTCCGCCCAGGTCAGCTTGTCCACGAAGGGCTTGGCACTCAGCAGTTCGCCGGTCGCCCGGTCGAGGACGTAGAAGAAGCCGTTGCGGTTGGCCTGCATCACCACCTTGCGGGGCGTGCCGCCGATCTCCAGGTCGGCCAGCACCAGGTCGTTCACCCCGTCATAGTCGAACGGGTCGTTGGGGGAGAACTGGTAGTGCCAGGCGATCTCGCCGGTCTGCGGCTTCAGCGCCAGCATCGACCCGACATAGAGATTGTCGCCCTTGCGGACGAACGGGTTCCACGGTCCGCCATTGCCGACGCCCCAGTACACCAGGTCCAGTTCCGGGTCGTAGGAGCCGGTCATCCAGGCCGGCGCGCCGCCATGCTTCCAGGAATCGCCGGACCAGGTCTCGTTGCCCTTTTCCCCCTCGCCCGGGATCGTGTAGCGGCGCCACAGATGCTTGCCGGTCTTGGTGTCCCAGCCGTCGATGAAGCCGCGGATGCCGTATTCGCCGCCGGAGATGCCGGTGATCACCACGTCGCCGACCACCAGCGGGGTCACCGTCATGGAATAGCCGTCGCGGAAGTCGATCGCCTGCGAGCGCCACTTCTCCTCGCCGGTCTTGGCATCCAGGGCCAGCAGGTTGGCATCCAGCAGGGTGCGGTACAGCACGCCGTCCTTGATCGCGAAGCCGCGATTGACGATGCCGCAGCAGGCGACCCGGTTGGTCTGTTCCGGATACTGGTGGGCGACCTTCCAGAGCTGCTTGCCGGTCTTCACGTCGATCGCGGAGGAGGAATCGTTGGTGGTGACGTACATCACCCCGTCGCGGACGATCGGCTGCGTCTCCTGCCCGCGATTGCCGGCCAGGCTGTAGGTCCAGACCGGCACCAGGTCGGCGACATTGCCGGCGTTGATCTGGTCCAGCGGGCTGAAGCGCTTCAGGTCATAGCCCATCCCGTAGGTGAGAATGTCGCCCGGGGTCGCGCTGTCGTTCTTGAGCTCGTCGGCGCTCTGCGCCACCGCCGGACCGGGTTGGGTCACCAGCGGAACGGCGGCCACCAGCATGGCGGCAGCCGCAAGAGTCCATCTCATCGACATCTCCTCCCTTTTATATTCACGCCTTGATGGCGCGACTATTTATCCGCGCATTCTGGCACCACGGTCGCGCGGTGGTAAAGTCTTGCAATCGGTGTTCAGCCGTCGGATAGTTTTTGCGTCGGCTCTTGCCCGGCCCTGGCATTGACCCAAATGCGGTGGGAATGCCCAATGAACTGTGCGGCGGGGCCAGATCCCGCCGTCAGCAACCGAGGAGGATGTCATGAAGGTCTGGAAGCGCCCGCGGATCCGCGAGATCACCTGCGGCATGGAGATCAACGGCTACTTCCCGGCGGAGATCTGACCGACGGGACGACCGATCCGGCAGCGGCGGGGAGCCGGCCAAGGGCCGGTGCCGCCGCGCCGTTTCTTCCGCTGTCGGGCACGGGACGCGGCGGACAGGCCGGGTGCAACGGTTTTCCGTTCGCCCGCACCATCCAGCCCGGTTGTGCCTTCGGTCGCGCCATCCGGCACCCCGCGCGACGGTTGCGCGGGGCTTTGACCAGCGGCCTCCGCCCAGGCCCTTCCGGCAGGCCGAGCAAATGCATGTAATCGTACTGGGCGCGGCGGCCGGCGGCGGCTTCCCGCAATGGAACGACGGCGCGCCTGTTGCCCGCCGCGCCTGGGCCGGCGACCCCGCCGCACCCCGGCGCACGCAATCCTCGATCGCGGTCACCGCCGATCCGCCCGGGCGGCCCGGCCCCGACGGGACCCGGCGCTGGGTGCTGTTCAACTGCTCCCCCGACATCCGCCAGCAGATCATCGCGACCCCCGGCCTGCATCCCGGGCCGGGGCTGCGACAGAGCCCGATCGCCGACATCGTGCTGACCAACGGCGATATCGACCATATCGGCGGCCTGCTCACCCTGCGGGAGCGGACCGCGTTCGGCCTCTGGGCCAGCGCGGCGATCCACGGCATCCTGCGCGACAATCCGATCTTCAACGTGCTGGCCGACGGCGTGGTGGACCGCAGGGTGCTGCCGCTGCAGGAAACCGCCACGATCGCCGGGCTGGAGGTGACCCTGTTCCCGGTGCCGGGAAAGGTGCCGCTCTATTTGGAAGGGGCCGAGGTCGAGATCGGCGGCGAAAGCGAGGCCACCGTCGGCGTCGCCGTGCGGGACCCGCAGACCGGCGGCCTGCTGCACTACGTGCCCGGCTGTGCGGCAATGCCCGACCACCTGAAGCGGCGGCTGGCGCAGGGCGATGCGCTGCTGTTCGACGGCACCCTGTGGACCGACGACGAGATGGTCGCCCTGGGGGTCGGCCAGAAGACGGGCCGCCGGATGGGCCATATGTCGATCTCCGGCGCGGACGGCACCCTGGCGAAGCTCGCCGACCTGCCGGTGGCGCACAGGCTGTTCGTGCATATCAACACCACCAATCCGGTCCTGCTCGCCGACAGCCCGGAACGGCAGGCGGTCGAGGCGGCCGGATGGCAGGTCGCCGAGGACGGCACGGAGCTGCAACTGTGAGCGGGACGATGACGCCGGACGCGCTCGAGGCCCGGCTGCGCCAGGTGGGCGAGACCCGCTACCACCATCTGCATCCTTTCCACGAGCTTCTGCATGCCGGCACGCTCAACCGCGGCCAGGTGCAGGCCTGGGCGCTGAACCGCTACTATTATCAGCGCGGCATCCCGATAAAGGACGCCACCATCCTCAGTCGTATGGAGGATCCGGCCCTGCGTCGCGTCTGGCGGCAGCGGATCATCGATCATGACGGCAGCGACGATCGCCGCGGCGGCATCGAGAAATGGCTCGCCCTGGCAACCGGCGTCGGCCTGGATGCCGCCTATGTCACCTCCTGCCGGGGCATCCTGCCGGCGACCCGCTTCGCGGTGGACGCCTATGTCCAGCTGGTGCGCGAGCGGCCGCTGCTGGAGGCGATCGCCTCCTCCCTGACGGAGCTCTTTTCCCCCGGCATCATCTCCACCCGGGTCCGCGGCATGCTCGCCGGCTACGACTTTGTCACGGCGGAGACCCTCGCCTATTTCGACGCACGCCTGGACCAGGCGCCGCGGGATGCGGAATTCGCGCTGGACCATGTAAAGCGCCATGCCCGGACCTCGGAACAGCAGGCTGCGGTGATCGACGCCCTGGAGACCAAGTGCGCGATCCTCTGGACCCAGCTGGATGCGCTCTACTTCGCCTATGTCGCCCCGCGCCTGCCACCGCCGGGCGCCTTCCGGCCCGACGACCTGGCGCCGCCCGACCCCGCGCCGGTCGCGCCGCCGCGATGACACACGCGCAATGACTCTGGCCCCCGACAGCCGGCCGAAGCTGCCGCGGCACATCAAGCTGCGTTTCGACGAGGCGCGGGACAGCTGGGTGCTGCTCGGCCCGGAACGGGCGCTGATGCTGGACGAGATCGGCGCCGAGATCCTGCGGCGCGCCGACGGCAGTCGCAGCGTGGCGGAAATCACCGGGGAGCTCGCCGCCGAATATGACGCGCCGGCATCGGATATCGCGGCCGATGTGGAGAGCTTCCTGCAGGACCTCGCGGACAAGCGGCTGCTGGAACCGTGAGCGTGCCGGCTGCAGAGACGGCGACGGGCCGGGCGGACAGCACCGCCGCGGAGCGGCAGATCCCGCCGCCCTGGTCGCTGCTGATGGAGCTGAGCCACCGCTGCCCGCTGCGCTGCCCCTACTGCTCCAACCCGGAAACCCTGGTGCGCCGGGCGGCGGAACTGACGACTGCGGACTGGCTGCGGGTGCTGGACCAGGCCGCCGGCCTGGGCATCCATCACATCCATTTCTCCGGCGGCGAACCGCTGGTGCGCGACGACCTGGAAGCGCTTGTCGCCCGGGCCGCCGGGCTGGGCCTCTACGGCAACCTGATCACCGCCGGCACCCTGCTCGACCGCGACCGCCTGGCCGCCCTCGCCGGGGCCGGCCTGGACCATGTCCAGATCTCGCTGCAGGACACCGATGCCGGCAGCGCGGACCTGATTGCCGGCCTGCCGGGCGCCTTCGAGGCGAAGCTGCGTGCGGCTGCCCTGGTGCGGGAGGCGGGCCTGCCGCTGACCCTCAATGCAGTGGTCCATCGCCGCAACATCGACCGGGTGGCAGAGCTGATCGCCCTGGCCGAACGGCTGGATGCCGCCCGGATCGAGATCGCCCATGTGCAGTATTACGGCTGGGCGCTGCGCAACATCGACGCGCTGATGCCGGCGATCGACCAGGTGGAGCGCGCGATGGCCGTGGTGGAGGAAGCCCGGGTCCGCCTGAAGGGCCGGCTGACCATCGATGCGGTGGTGCCAGACTATTACGCGCGCCGGCCGAAGCCGTGCCTGGGCGGCTGGGGCCGGCACGGGATGATGGTCACCCCCTCCGGCAGGGTCCTGCCATGCCATGCGGCGGAGAGCATCCCCGGCCTGCAATTCCCCCATGTCACCGCCAACGGCCTGGCGGAGATCTGGCAGTCGGATCCTGCCTTCCGCCGTTTCCGGGGCACCGACTGGATGGAGGAGCCCTGCCGCTCCTGCCCGGCCAAGGAGGTCGATTTCGGCGGCTGCCGCTGCCAGGCCATGGCGATCGCCGGCCGCGCGGAGGCGACCGACCCCGCCTGCGCGTTGTCACCGCATCATGGCTGGCTGCGGCAGCGGGCGGAGCGCGCCGCGTCCGGCGGCGACCGCCCCTATGCCTATCGCAGCTTCGCGGGCGGCAAAGCCGGCGCCTGAAGGCAGGCAAAGGCGGCGTTTTTTTACCTGGACTTAACCGGCGCCTGCTTGCCTAGCGCCAATCGTACGGCGATCTTCTTTTCGGTAGCGGGGTCGCCGTCTTCGCAGGCGGCAGGGCGACAAACGGGCAAGGGGGTGACATGGCCGACAAGACCTATCGACTGGTGACGCGTTCCGACTTCGACGGGCTGGTCTGTGCCATCCTCCTGAAGCAGCTCGGCATGGTCGACGACATCTCCTTCGTGCATCCGAAGGACATGCAGGACGGCAAGATCACGATCACCGGCAGCGACATCACCACCAACCTGCCCTACGTGCCGGAAGCCCATCTCGCCTTCGACCACCACCTGTCGGAGACGATGCGGGTGGAAGGGCGTCCGGCCAACCACATCATCGATCCCGACGCGCCGTCGGCGGCGCGCATCGTCTACGAGCATTTCGGCGGCAAGACCGGTTTCCCGAATGTCTCCGAGGCGATGATGAAGGCCGTCGACCAGGCCGATTCCGCCCAATACAGCCTGGACGACATCCTGGAGCCCAAGGGCTGGACCCTGCTGAATTTCCTGATGGATGCGCGCACCGGCCTGGGCCGCTTCCGGGATTTCCGGATCTCCAACTACCAGCTGATGATGCGGCTGATCGACGATTGCCAGATCCACACCATCGACGAGGTGCTGGAGCTGCCGGACGTGAAGGAGCGGGTGGAGCTCTACCGCGAACATGAGGGCATGGCGCGCGAGCAGATCCAGCGCTGCGCGAAGGTGCACGACAACCTCGTGCTGCTGCGGCTGCAGAACGAGGAAACGATCTGGGCCGTCAACCGCTTCATGGTCTATGCCCTGTTTCCCCGCTGCAACATCTCCATGCACCGCATGTGGGGACGGGAAAAGCAGAACACCGTGTTCGCGGTCGGCAAGAGCATCCTGGACCGCAGCTCGCGCACCAATATCGGCGCCCTGATGCTGGAATTCGGCGGCGGCGGCCATGCCGCTGCCGGCACCTGCCAGGTGGCAAACGACCGCGCCGACGATGTCGAGAAGACCCTGGTCGCCCGCATCACCGCAGACGGCTAGGTCCCCTCAGCGGCGCAAGAGGTCGGTGATCTCGGCGAACGGCACGGCGGCTTCCGTGAAGCCGAAGCTGCCCTGGTCTGCCATCTCCCGCGCCGCGCGGAGGAAGGCGCCGTAGGCCGCGCGCGCCACCGCGCTGCCGGTGCTGATCCGTCGCACGCCCAGGCCTTCCAGCTCGGACAGGGTGATCCCCGGCAGGCCGATAAGGGCGTTGACCGGCCGATCCACCGCCGCCACCACGGCGGCGAGCTGCTCCCGGCCGCGCAGGCCGGGGGCATAGAGCACGTCGGCACCCGCCGCCTGGTAGGCCTGCAGCCGCGCGATCGCATCGTCCAGGTCGGGGCGGCCGACCAGAAAGTTCTCCGCCCGCGCGGTCAGGGTGAAGGGGAAGGGCAGGCGCCGCGCCGCCTCCGCCGCAGCGCGGATGCGCTCCGCGGCCAGGTCCGGCGGATAGAGCGGCATGTCGGGCCGCCCCGTCGCATCCTCGATCGAGCAGCCGACCAGCCCCGCCGCAGCGGCCATGCCGATGCAATCGGCCACCGCCTCCGGCGAATCCCCGTAGCCGTTCTCCAGATCGGCGCTGACCGGCAGGTCGGTCGCCGCGACGATCTCCGCCGCATGGTCGAGCATCGCGCTGCGGCCGACGGCGCCATCCGCCAGCCCGCGCGAAAAGGCGAAGCCCGCGCTGGTCGTCGCCAGGGCCCGGAAGCCCAGGCCCGCGAGCATGCGGGTTGTCCCGATGTCCCAGGGATTGGGGATGATGAAGGCCCCCGGCCCCGCATGCAGGGCCTGGAACGCCACTGCCTTCTCCGCCTGCGTCGGCATCTTCCGCTCCCTTCCCTGTCGGGCCGCAGCCCGGCCATTCGCGATGCGGGCCATGCTATACCCGCCGGCAGCGCGATGCAGGCGAGGGGGTGCTGATTTCGATGACGTTCGTACTGGACCGGGGCCTGGTGGCAGACAGGGACGCCGATGGGCTGCGGCGGATGCAGCCGGACCGCGCCTACTGGAACAATATCGGGCCGTTCGGCGGCTGGACCGCCGCGGTCCTGATGAAGGCCATGCTGGAGGATGCCCGGGCGCTGGCGCCGGAGATGCAGCCGGTCTCCCAGACCGTCGACTACATGACGGGGCTGAAGGATGACCCGCTGCTGGTCGCCACCGCCTGCGACCGCGCCGGCCGCAGCACCCAGTTCTGGACCGCCAGCCTGCGGGCGGCGGGCGCGCCGACCGCCGCGGTCCGCTCGACCGCCGTCTTCGGCACCCGCCGTCCCACCGGCGGCTATGCCGAACAGGCGATGCCAGAGGTCCCGGCGGCCGACCGGGTCGATCGCCTGGACTTCCCCAACGACCGCATCGCCTGGCCGGCGAGCTACGACATGCGGGTGGTGGAAGGCCGGCTGTTCGGCCGCGCCGACAGCACGCGCAGCCTGACCTGGATCCGCGACGCCGATCGCCGGCCGCTGGACTTCGTGTCGCTGGCCGCGCTGGTCGATACCTGCTTCCCGCGGCCGTACTACCGGATCGGCGGTCCGACCCCCTTCTCCACCATCTCGATGACCAGCTACTTCCATGCCACCGCAAACGACCTGGCGGCGGTCGACGACGACTTCATCCTGGTCGATGCCAGCGGCAAGACCGCCGGCCGCGGGTTCAGCGACCAGCATGCCGACTTCTGGTCGGCCGACGGGCAACTGCTGGCCGTCAGCCAGCAGGTCGCCTGGTACGACCTGCCGGAATGACCTCGGGCCCGGGTCGGTCGCCCCTCCCGGATCTGTATCGGGAACTGCGTCCGGCCGGTCACAGCCGCGGCGGATTCGCACAGGGCGACCCCCGGCGCCATTGATGCCGCTGTCGGAAACCCTCCGGCTCCTATATTGAATCGCAGCGGAGCGGGAACCCTTGGACCGGTCGATCGTTAGCCCTCTGGGTCGGCAAACGCCGGGCCGAAGGGACGGTCTATGACCGACCGCAGTTCCAGCAGGATGAAGCGCGCGTTCCGTCTGCGCAGAACCGCTCCGGGCCCAGGTTCAAAGCAGGCAGTGCCTATTGGCGTCGGGAGTGGTGACGTGATCGAGACAGGTGCGTCTCACGCGAGCAGGAAAAGTGCGTTCGGGCGCCGGGCCGGCATCGCCGCCGCGATCATCTTCGCGAGCCTGGCGCTGGCTGCGACCACGACGTCGGGGCCGGCTGCCCAAGGGGAGAGCCGCAGCGAGACCCGGGCGGAACCCGCCCGCAGCGAATCGCCGCGGGAGGCCGCCCAGCCGCTGGCCCCCGGCCAGCCGGCATCGGTAAGAGAGACGCCGTTCAGCCGCGCCCGCCTGATCGAGACGGCAGAGGCGCTGGCCCGCCGGCCCTACCAGGATCGCAGCGGTGAGGTGCCCGACGCCCTGCTGTCCCTGAGCTACGATCAGTACCGCGACATCCGCTACCGCCCCGAGGCGACAGTCTGGCTGAACGGCGACCGCACCTTCAGCATCGACCTCATGCCGGCCGGCTTCGTCTTCGCCCAGCCCGTCGATGTCTGGCTTGTCGACAACGGCAAGGCCGTGCGGCTGGGCTACGATCCCGCCAACTACGATCTCGGCCCCACGGTCGCCGGCAAGGTGCCCGACGGGCCGATACCGCTGTCCGGCTTCCGGCTGCGTTTTCCGGTCAACGAGCCGGGCGTGCAGGACGAGGTGGCGGTGTTCCAGGGCGCCAGCTATTTCCGCGCGGTCGGCGCCGGCGAACATTACGGCCTCTCGGCCCGCGGCCTCGCCATCGACACCGCCCGGCCCGAGGGCGAGGAATTCCCCATGTTCCGCAGCTTCTGGATCGAGCGCCCGCCCGAGAACGCCGTGGCTGTGGTGGTCCATGCCCTGCTGGACAGCCCGTCGGCCACCGGCGTCTACCGTTTCACCCTGCGGCCGGGCGATGCCACGGTCACCGACGTGGAGCTGGTGCTGTTCCCGCGGCGCAATGTCGAACATGTCGGACTGGCACCGTTCTCCGCCATGTTCCTATACGACGGCATCAACCGCAGCGACTTCGTCGACTATCGCGCCGCGGTGCACGATACCGAGGGCCTGTCGATCTGGTCCGGCAATGGCAGCTTCGTCTGGCGGCCGCTGGACAATCCGGAGCGGCTGCGCATTTCCGCCTTCCAGGAAACCGGGCCGCGCGGCTTCGGTCTGGTGCAGCGCAAGCGCGACTTCACCGACTTCCAGGATGCCGAGGCCCGCTACGAACTCCGCCCCAGCGCCTGGGTGGAGCCTGTAGGCGACTGGGGCCGCGGCGCGGTGATGCTCTACGAGATCCCCACCGCGAAGGAGACCAACGACAATATCGTCGCCTTCTGGAAGCCGCAGGACGGCCTGCGCGAAGGCGAGCAGTACAACCTGACCTACCGCATCCACTGGGACGCGCTGCCGCCGGCCCAGGCCGCCGGCCCGCGGGTCAAGGCGACCCGGATCGGACTCGGCCGGCCTTACAACGACGGCGACCTGCCGCTGTTCGTCGTCGACTACCGGTTCGACGGCGAGATCCCCGCCGGCATCACGGCACGGGCCGAGAGCTCGGCCGGCCAGATCCTGAACATGACCCACTACCGGATCCCGGAGCCGGGGGTCCTGCGCATCAGCTTCGAACTCGACCCGCAGGGTGCGACCGAAGCCGAACTGCGGCTGGAACTGGCGCAGGACGACCGGAAGGCGGGCGAGACATGGTTGTACCGATGGACAGAATAGCCCCCGGCGAGGCGGGCGACGCGCCGCTGCTTCCCCCGCAGCTCCTGCCCGTGCAGCTGCATCTCGGGCCCCTGGGTCCGGTCGCCGTGCCGCCGGAAGCGTCGATGGCAATGCCGCCGCAGCAGCTCGGCCGCTGGTCGGAGTCCCAGGCGGAGTTCCCCCGCGCGCCGGTCCCCGGTCCCACCCGCATGGCGCGGCTCGTCGCGTTCGGCGGCGGCATCCTGCTGACCATGTTCGGCGTGGCAGAGATGGTGCGTGTCGTCGATGTCGGCGACGTGACGCCCCTGCAATGGGCGCTTGTGGCCCTGTTCGCGGTGACCTTCGGCTGGATCGCGCTCGCCGCCACCACAGCGATCGCCGGCCTGGGCCATACCCCGGTGAGGCCGGAGCCCAACCTGCCGGCATCGCGCCAAGGCGATCCGCGACATCCCGGCGCGGAGCGGACCGCGCTCGTGATGCCGGTCTACAACGAGGATCCCGCCACCGTCTTCGCCGGCCTGGCGGCGATGGCGGAAGAGCTGGCGGCGCTGCCGGAGATGCGGCAGGCGGATCGCGACACCGGCACCCCCTACGAGATCTTCGTGCTCAGCGATACCCGCGACCCCGACCTCTGGATCGCGGAGGAACAGGCCTTCATGGCGCTTCGCCGGCGCTGCCCCTGGATCCCCGTCTGGTACCGCCGCCGCACCCGCAACACCGCCCGCAAGGCCGGCAATGTCGAGGAGTTCGTGAAGCGCTGGGGCGGCCGCTATGCCCATATGCTGGTGCTCGATGCCGACAGCCTGATGACCGGCGACGCGATCGCGGCGCTGCGGGCGGCGATGATCGCCGATCCCCGCGCCGGCATCGTGCAGACCTCGCCGCGCCTGATCGGCGGCACCACCCTGCTCGGCCGGCTGCAGCAGTTCGCCACCCGGATCTACGGTCCCGTCGTGTCCGACGGCATCGCCGCCTGGCAGGGCCATGACGGCAATTACTGGGGCCACAACGCGATCATCCGCACCGCCGCCTTCGCCCAGGCCGCGGGTCTGCCGGTGCTGCCGGGGCGCAAGCCGTTCGGCGGCGCGATCATGAGCCATGACTTCGTCGAGGCGGCGCTGATCCGGCGGGCCGGCTGGTCGGTCACCATGCTGCCCGCCATCGCCGGCTCCTACGAAGGTGCGCCGCCATCGCTGCTCGACATCGCGATCCGCGACCGGCGCTGGTCGCAGGGCAACCTGCAGCATGCCGGCGTGATCGCGGCGCGCGGCCTGCACTGGCCCAACCGGGTGCATTTCGCCAACGGCATCCTGTCCTACCTGATGTCGCCGATCTGGCTGACCCTGCTGCTGACCGGCCTTGCCCTGGCTGTACAGGCGCGTTTCATCCGGCCCGACTATTTCGCCGGCGACCATTCCCTGTTCCCCACCTGGCCGCAGTTCGATGCGGAAGGCATGATCCGCCTGTTCCTGTTCGCGATGGCGGTCCTGCTGCTGCCGAAGCTGATCGGCATCGCACGGGCGATGCTGCACGGTCCCACCCGGCGCGGCTGCGGCGGGGCAGCTGCCCTGCTCGGCAGCGCCGTGCTGGAGATCCTGCTGTCGTCGCTGATGGCGCCGATCATGATGCTGGTGCAGACCCGCTTCGTGATCCAGATCCTGGCCGGCCAGGATTCCGGCTGGGGACCGCAGCGCCGCGACGATGGCGCCTGGCCGCTGCGGCAATTGCTCGCCACCCATCGCGGGCATGTCCTGGCCGGTCTGGCCCTGACCGCCATCGCCCTGTCCATCGTACCCGCCCTGGCGGCCTGGATGGCACCGGCCCTGGCCGGGCTGATCCTGGCCGTACCGATCTCCGCCGCCAGCGGCTCCGGCCGCCTCGGCCGGCTGGCCGACCGCCTGCGTCTGCTCCGCATCCCGGAGGAGACGGCGCCGCCGCAGGTGCTGAACCGCGCCCGCGCCCTGCGCCGCGACTTCGCGCCGGCCGGGGCCGAAGGCGGTGCTGCCAACGGCCTGATGGCCGTGCTGTCGGATCCCGACCTGCTGGCCCTGCACCTGGCGGCCCTGTCGCCGGAGCCGCGCACCCGCGGCCGACCCGATCCGGTCACCGCCACGGCGGAGGTGAAGCTGCGCGAGGCCGCGGACCTGGCGGAACTGGACGGCTGGCTCGAACCGCCGGAACGCCTCGCCATCCTGGGCGATCCGCGGCTGCTGCTGCAGGCACAGGCTTTGGGCTCCCGGCTGGGCCGGATCGCCGCGGGCTGACCTCCAACTGGGCGACCTGCTATCGTCCCCCAACAAGGCGGCCGAAAAGGGGGACGATCATGCAGCTGGAAGGATCCTGTCACTGCCGCGCGGTCAGTTTCCGCCTGACATCGCGCCATCCCTATCCGTTCAACCTCTGCTACTGCTCGATCTGCCGGAAGACGCAGGGCGGCGGCGGCTTTGCGATCAACCTGTCGGGCGATGCCGACAGCCTGCAGGTGGACGGGCAGGACCATGTCAGCGTCTACCGGGCGAAGATCGACCCGGCCGACAGCGAACCAAGCCCGGCCGAGCGGCGCTTCTGCGGCATCTGCGGCAGCGGCCTCTGGGTCTGGGATCCGCGCTGGCCGGAGCTCGTCCACCCGTTCGCCTCGGCGATCGACACGGAACTGCCGGTCGCCCCCGAACATACCCACCTGATGTTGGGCTCGAAGGCCCGCTGGGTGCCGGTGGATCCGGGTGCGGACGACAAACTGTTCGATGGCTATCCGGAGGAATCGATCGCCGACTGGCATCGCCGGCTGGGCCTCGAAAGCTGATCGTCTGCAGGGGAGGGACAGGATGGCGAACCAGGTACGCAACCCGCGGGCCGTGTCCGGCCCCGACGGCATGTTCAGCCACGGCATCGAAGTGCCGCCAGGCGCCCGCTGGCTGTTCGTCACCGGCCAGGTCGGGGTCGACGCCGACGGCCGCATCGCCACCGACATCGCCGACCAATGCACGCTGACCTGGACCAACGTCCTGACCATCCTGGCGGAGGCGGATATGGGTGTGCAGGACCTGGTGCGGGTGAACGCCTATGTAACGGACCGCGCCCATATCGAGCCCTATCGCGTCGCCCGCGACGCGCTGCTGAAGCCGCCCTATCCGGCCTCGACGGTCGTGGTGGTCAAGGAACTGGCGCTGCCGGAATTCCTGGTCGAGGTGGAGGCGGTTGCGGCGAAGGCCTGACCGCCGGCCTGCCCCCGCCGGAATTCAATCACCGGAACTCAATCGGCGGAAAGCCGTGCCGCCAGGTCGAGCAGCATCTCGTCGCCGCCGGGACCGGCCAGCATCGACAGTCCCAGCGGCGCCCCGTCCAGCAACAGGCGGCGCCCCGCCACTTCCGGCATCGTGAGCTGCGGCAGGCCGGCATGGCCGGCCAGGCAGAGCAGGCTCAGGGCCCGGTAGCGGAAGCTGTCCAGCTCCGCCTCCGGCATGTCCAGCGCAGGCGGGATGTCCGGCGCGGTCGGCAGCAGCAGCACGGTCCCCGGCGGCAGCAGGGCGTGCATCGCCGCCCTGGCCTCCGCCCGCCGGGGGGCCTGTGCCTCCCGCTCTGCCCCACCGATGCCGGCGGCCATCGCAAACCGCTCCCGCACGCCGGGGCCAAAGACGGGGCGGTAGCGCTCCACCCACGCCCCATGGACGTCCCAGATCTCGGCGGCCTGCAGCACTCGGAACGCCTCCAGCCAGGGGCCGATCCCTGCCTCGCCGGCGACCCGCACCGGCTCCGCCGGGCCGAGCACCGCCTCCACCGCCGGCAGGGCGGCACGCAGCACGGCCTCCGCCTCCGGCCGCGCCAGCGCGAAACAATCCTCCGCCAGCAGCAGCCGCGACGCCGGGACCGCGGTCCCGCCGGGCGGCAGCAGCACCCGGCCCACGGCCCACAGGGCGGCGGGCTCGCGGCTGCACCAGCCCACGGTGTCGTAGGACGGCGCGAACGGCATCGCCCGGTCCAGGGCGATCCGCCCATGCGTCGGCCGCAGGCCGAACAGGCCGCAATAGGCGGCCGGGATGCGTACGGAACCGCCGGTATCGCTGCCCAGGCCGATATCCGCCAGGCCCGCCGCCACCGCCACCGAGGAGCCGCTGGACGACCCGCCCGGGATCCGCCCCGGTGCCGTCGGGTTTACCGGCGTGCCGTAATGCGCGTTCTGTCCGTTCAGGCTGTAGGCAAGCTCGTCCAGGTGGGTCTTGCCGGTGAAGCGGGCACCGGCCGCCAGCAGCGCGGCGACCGGCGGCGCGTGGGTTTTGGCGATCGGGCTCTGCGCCAGCTTCAGCGGATGACCGCAGCCGGTGGGATAGCCGGCCACGTCGAACAGGTCCTTCACGCAGAAGGTCAGGCCGGAGAGCGGCCCCTCGGCCGCCTCGGGCACCGCCACCGCCTCATAGCGGCAGAACGCGTCGCGCCCGTCCGCCACGGCCCGGCCTGCCGGCATCGCCGCCATCATGCGGGCCGGTGCAGCTGCGGCCGCGGCCGCTCAAGAACCATGCGGCCCGCCTTGAAGGAATAGAGCACCGGCGCCAGCTCCGCGACCGCCCCGGCCATGTCGGCCGCGTCCAGGACCACCAGGTCCGCCGGCATCCCCACCTCCAGGCCGTAATCGTCGCGGCGCAGCAGCCGCGCGGACCGGGCCGTGACCATGCGGAAGCATTCCTCCACATCGCCGCGCGCGCCAACATGGCAGGTATTGGCGTACAGATTGGCCATCCGCACCAGGGAGCAGTCGCCGAACGGGGTGAAGGGGTTCAGCACGTTGTTGGTTGAAAGCGAACAGTTCACGCCTTCGTGCAGCAGGAGGTGCGCCGCCGTGACGCCGCGCATCCGGCTGTGGTCCTGCCCGCGCCCCATCAGGAACAGGTCGGTGGACGGCAGCACCGTCACCGCCACGCCGGCATCCGACAGGCGGCGGGCAATGCCGGCGAACATCTCCGGTGGCATCACCGACATCTTGGTGACATGGCCGACCGCTACCCGGCCGCCATAGCCGAACTTCTCTGCCAGGTCGCAGACATAGGTGATGTCGACCTCGTCGCAGGTGGCGCCGAAATCCAGGTGCATGTCGATATCGGCATCGAACTCCCGCGCCATCTCGAACACCCGGTCGATCTGCCCCTTCGGATCGCTGTCGGTATAGGGCGCGGCGCCCACCACCCGGCAGCCGTTTTTCAGCGCTTCCACCATCAGCTCATCGGTGCCCGGGTTGTTCAGCAGGCCCTCCTGCGGAAAGACGCAGATCTCCAGGTCCAGCGCCCAGGCGAATGCCTTCACCAGCGGCAGGACGCCCTCCAGCCCGCGCAGGCCGATGCCCGGATCGACCTCCAGGTGGGTGCGCATATGCGTGGTGCCCTGCAGCAGGCACTTCTCCAGTGTGCGGCTGGCGCGGGCATGAACGTCCTCGGCGGTGAAGCCGGCCTTCGCCTTCGCCACCTCGCCGATCGCCTCCTCCAGGTCGCCGCGGCGGGAGGCACAGCGGTCCAGGATGCAGGACTTGTCCAGATGGATATGGGTCTCCACGAAGCCCGGCGCGACGAGGCATCCACCACCGTCCGCCGCCAGGTCGATCAGCTGGGTGTCGGCGCTGATCCCCTCCGCCACCAGGCCCGGCCGGATCTCGGCGATCCGTCCACCTGCTATGCCGATATCGACCGGCTGCGGCGCACCGCCGTCGGCGGGCAACGCCCCTTGCAACACCAGGTCCAGGGCCATGGACGCCTCCCGCACTGCAATATCCGGAACAGGCGCACATCCTGTCCACTTCGCCGATGCAAGACAACCGGCCTTTCACGCCAGCCAGAGGCAGGCGGGGATCCGCGCATTGCCGGACGGCCGCCAGTCCATGTCGCGATCGCGCAGGGACAGGCCCCGCCGATGCCGCAGGACCGCCGCTGCCGCGCCGGCGACGATCGCCCGCGCCACCGCCTCGCCCGGACAGGCATGCGGCCCCGCGCCGAACACCAGGTGCCGCGGGGCCGCCGCATCCAGCCGACGCGCGACTGCGAAGCGGTCCGGCTCGAACCTGCCGGGATCGACATGGACGCGTGCGTCCCGGCCGGCGGCTGCCAGGATCAGCACGACATCGTCGCCGGGCCGGATCGCCGCGCCACCGATCGTCACCGGCGCCGCAGCGACCCGGCGGGTGCTGTGATTGGGCGGGTCGAAGCGCAGCACCTCGTCCAGCAGGTCCGGATCCACCGTGCCGGCGGACCGGACCCGGGCGGCCAGTGCCGGGTCGCGCAGCAGCAGCGCCAGGGTCTTGCCCAGCAGGCCCGCCGTTGCGTCGCAGGCCTGCGCCAGCAGCCCGGCGGCCGCGGCGACCGCCTCCGCGGTGTCGAGCGGCCGGAGCGGCCCGCCGGCCTCGGTCAGCGCCTGAAAGAAGGGCAGGGAGCCCCGTCGAACCTGCTCCGACAGCAGGTCC
Organism: Marinibaculum pumilum; assembly: GCF_042646425.1. Taxonomy (NCBI): domain Bacteria; kingdom Pseudomonadati; phylum Pseudomonadota; class Alphaproteobacteria; order Rhodospirillales; family Rhodospirillaceae; genus Marinibaculum; species Marinibaculum pumilum. The sequence continues at coordinate 26,289 of NZ_JBHRTR010000007.1, read as the reverse complement.
GTCAGGTCGGCGGCGGCGTGCTGCGCGTCCGCCAGCTGGGCGGCGGCGCTCCAGGGCAGCAGGGCCGGCGCGAACCGCCCGGCCAGCGTTGCGGCCCGCTCCGCGTCTCCCGCCGCCAGCCCGAGCCAGTGCGCGACCACCGACAGGGGTACCGGGAAGGCCAGCGCCGACATCGCCTCCAGTCCTGCCGCCCCCGCCAACCGGTCCAGCCGCAGGTCGGTTTCCACCGCCGCAGCCGCCGCCAGCTCCTCCGCCGGCGACAGCCGCTCCAGCGCCGCCGCCATCCGGCTGCGGCGGACCCGGTGGGCATCGCCGTCGCTCATCCGCACATGGTTGCGGAACAGGGCCGCCGCGGGCCCGTCGCCGAGCCATGGCGCACCCGGCACCGCCGCCGGACGGATCCGCAGCTGCGGCGCCTGCAGCGCCTGCCGGACATCGGCAAAGCGCGTCAGCAGCCAGGCGCCGCCGTCGGTGTCGCGCTGCGGCCCCTGCCGGCGCAGCCGATCGTAGGCGGGAAAGGGGTCGGGGCCGTCCGGCGCCGGCAGACTGTACATCGCGCGGTCTCCAGCAGGTGGGGTGCGCGATCCTTCTAGCCGCCACCGGCGCCGTGGCAGCAACCGAACGTTTCAGTCGCGGTCGAAGCGCCGCCCGCCCGTCAGTCCCCCCGCCCGTGGGTCCCCTCGGCCGTCAGTCGCGCCCGGCGCCGACGATGGCATAGGCCTCCACCTCGACCAGAAGACCCGGACGGATCAGCTTCTCCACCGGGATCAGGGTGCTGGCCGGGCGGGTCTGGCCGAAGGCCCGGGACCGCGCCCGGCCATAGCCGTCATACTGCGACGGGTCGACCATGAAGACGGTCACCTTCATGACATCGTCCATGCTGGCACCGGCCAGCTCCAGGACACCGCGGATATTGGCGAAGACCTGATCGGACTGCGCCTCCATGTCGTCGCCGCCGACGATCTCGCCATCCGGTCCGAAGGCCACCTGGCCGGCGACATAGACCCACTCGCCGCACTGGGTGCCCAGGGCATAGGGTGCCTTCTTCGCCCAGGGCCAGTCGGGCGTCAGTTCCTTGCGTTTCATGCTATCTCCCCCTCGCCGCACCATGCGGCCGGGGACAGACTAGAGCATCCTGCGTCCGTTTGAACGCAGACAAGATGCTCTAACTTTTCTGAAATCGATCAACTTGTTGCCGCTCGGATGCTTCCATCCGGGCGCAAGTTGATCTGGGCCACCGGCCGGACCGGAGTGAAGGAGGCTCGCAGATGCAGCAGGACCATGCGCCGATCGTCCTTGCCGTCGCGCCGAACGGCGCCCGCCGCGGCAAGGCGGACCATCCGGCCCTGCCGCTCGCGCTGCCTGAGCTGGCGGAGACGGCGGCGGCCTGCCGGGCGGCAGGTGCATCGATGCTGCACCTGCATGTCCGCGACCCTGAGGGGCGCCATCTGCTGGACGCAGGTGCCTATCGCGACGCTGCAGGCGCCATAGCCGAACGGGCAGGTGCGGACTTCGTCGTCCAGCTGACGACAGAGGCGGCGGGGCGCTACCAGTCGGCGGACCAGCAGGCGTTGCTGCATGCCCTTCCCGATGCCTTCGCCGGGGCGCCGCTGTTCGTCTCCCTCGGCCTGCGGGAGGTCGATGCCGCCCTGCGCCGCGACGCATCCGGCGCGGCAGCCGGCCTGTCCGAAGCGGCCCTGGCGGAGATGTTTGCGGCGTGCCGCGCCGGCGGCATCCGGTTCCAGGTCATTCTCTATGACGCCGCCGACCTGCAGCGCTATCTCCAGCTGCGGCGGCGCGGCGTGATCGACGATCCGCGGCCGGCCCTCCTGTTCGTTCTCGGCCGTTACAGCCAGGACGGGCAGAGCCGGCCCGACGCCCTGCTGCCGTTCCTGGCAGCGGATCTGCCGGACGGGGCGAGCTGGATGGTCTGTGCCTTCGGCGCAAGGGAAGCGGCCTGTGCCCTGGCGGCCGCAACACTTGGCGGCCATGTCCGGCTGGGCTTCGAGAACAACCTGCACCTTGCGGACGGCAGCGCCGCGGCGGACAACGCCGCCCTGGTGACGCAACTGGCCCGCGGGCTGCCGCTCGCGGGGCGCCGCGCGGCCACCACTGCCGAGGCACGGGCCTGCCTTGGCCTGCCGGCATGACCGGCAAGGCGGACGGGATGGCTCAGCGCGGGCGCACGGGCGGGGCCGGGCGTGTCTCCCGGTGGGCGATATAGACGCCGGCCCCGACGATCAGGGCGCCACCGATCCAGACATTGCTGGCCGGGATCTCGCCCCAGACCAGATAGCCCAGCAGCGCCGACCAGAGCAGGGCGGTATATTCGAAGGGCGCCACCACCGCGGGCGAGGCGCAGCGATAGCCGTGCAGGATGGCGAACTGGCTGGCGAAGCCGATCCCGCCCAGCAACAGAAGCAGAAGCAGCCCCTCCCCGTCCGGCGTCCGCCAGTCGAACGGCGTGGCCGCGCCGCAGACCGCGAGGAAGGCAAGGTTCAGGTAGAACAGCTGCGCCGTGACCGGCACGGCGGTGCCGATCCGGCGGGTCAGGATCGCCGCCAGGCTCCAGCACAGCGCGCCGCCCAGGATGATCGCCGCGCCCGGTTCGATCTGCAGGTCGCCGGGCCAGAGCACCACGACGCAGCCGGCGAAACCGACGGCGACGGCACACCAGCGCCGCCAGCCGACCCGGTCGCCCAGCAGCAGCGCCGCCAGGCCGGTGATGATCACCGGCGCGGTCAGCAGCAGCACCGTGGCCTCCGCCAACGGGACCGTCCGCAGCCCGGTATAGAGCGCCATCGCGGCTGCGCCGGCAAACAGGATACGCAGCGCCACCAGCAGGCGGTGCGACCGCGGCACGCGCAGCACCGCCAGGCCGGCCAGGACCGCCAGCAGGGTCAGCAGGACGCCGGACAGGCCGCGGAAGGCCAGGATCTGCACCACCGCGAACTGCTCGCCCAGGAACTTGGCCAGGGCGTCCTGCAGGCTCAGCGCGAAGACCGCGGCGGTGACGAAGACGATCCCGGCAAGCGGCCGGTCCTCCGCCGCCGCACCCGCCGCCGGATTCAACTGCGCCACCGGAGGGTCTGCGGCTGCAGCGGGTTGGCAAAGGCCCGGTCCTCTGCCTGAGCGCGCTCCCATTCCCGGCTCAGCCGGTCGAACCAGCGCGCCTGCATGTCGGCGTCGTTGACCAGCATCAGGCGGTCGGCATGGGGCAGGCCGTGCTGCTGCTTGATCACCATCTGCCGGTCCTGGTCCAGGAAACGCCGCACCAGCACCAGCGCCAGCGGCTTCAGCACGGCCAGCCAGGGCAGGGTCCAGTAGAAGATCTGCCAGACGCGGGTGTTCTCCGCATCCACGGGCGTGATCGCGGTCAGTCCGACTGCGCTGTGGCGGCTGCCCTGGACCTGCTCGATCCGCAGGCCCGGCAGGGCATAGCGAATCTCGGTCGTCACATCCTCGCCGAAGATCCGGTAGGCACGGTTCTCCGGCGGCAGGGCATGCCGGACCATGCGCCAGCCCAGCGGCGCCGGTTCGAAATGCTTGGTCTTCTCCCGCAGCTTCCGCGCATTGCGCTTCCACCACCAGGACGTATGGACGAAGGCGGCATGGGTGGGATCCATCAGCCCGAAGGCGGCGTGATCGGCGGTGCAGGGAAAGGCCATGCTGGTGACAATGCCGGGCATCGCCGTCTCCGGCAGGCCGGGCATTTCAGGCACCGGCGGCGGTTCCGCCCCGTTACCGATGGCGCTGCCGGCCTGTTCCGGCATGAACACCCAGATCAGGCCCTGCCGCTCGGCGACCCGGTAGGCGCCGCAGCGGATCCGCGCCAGATTCACCTTCTGGTCCGGCAGCAGTGACGGGATCTCGCAGGCGGTGCCGCTGCGGTCGAAACGCCAGCCATGATAGCCGCACATCACCGTCTCGCCGTCGAACCGGCCGTAACGCAGCGGAATGCCGCGATGCGGACAGACGTCGCGCAGTGCGAAGACCGCCCCCGCCCGGTCGCGGCACAGCAGCACCGGCTCGCCCAGCAGGGTCACCGGCCGCATCTCCCCCCGTCGCAGGTTGCGGGCCGGCGCCGCGAGATACCAGAGGCCGCGCAGCAGGCTGGCCCGCGACCGTCCCATCGCGGTCGCCGCCTCGCGTTCCGTCTCCCGCTCCGGCCCGCTGCCGGCTGGCATCGACAAGCTGTTCACCCTGCACCCGTCCTCAGGAAGGTGGCCTCCGCCCGCCGCCGCGGCCACAATGGCGCCGTCGGCGGGCCTGCCGGAACAAGGTCCATGGCCCGGCCGGTGTCAAGCCCGTCCCGCACCGCCCAGCCGCATCAGGCATCGCCCAACCGCATCACGCATCGCCAGGTCACATGTCCCCGCCATTCTTCACCGTAATCGTCCCGACCCGCGACCGCGCCGGCACCCTGCCGCACAGCGTCAGGTCGATCCTGGCGCAGCGGTTCGGCGATCTCGAGGCCATCGTGGTCGACAATTGCAGCGCGCCGCCCGCCGCCGAAAGCCTGGCCGGCCTGGACGATCCCCGCCTGCGCATCCTGACGGCGCCACGGCGCCTCGCCATGCACGACAACTGGGAATTCGGCCTGTCGCAGGCGCGCGGGCGTCATGTGATGTTCATCGGCGACGACGATGCCGTCATGCCCGACGGGCTGGAGCTCGCCGCCCGGGTCCTGCGCGACAATGCGGCAGAGGTCCTGGCCTGGCCGCGCCACGACTACAAATGGCCGGATTCGACCCTCTATCCCGGCCTGATGATCGTGCGCCAGGGCGACCGGCTGGGTGCCTATGACGGCGCGGCCCATCTGGCCGCGCTCTTCGCCTGGCGCCAGCAGTCGCGCTTCGTGACCTCGATCTATCACGGCCTGGTCTCTGCCGACCTGATCGCGCGGATCCGGCAGGCGCAGGGCGGCCGGTACTTCGCCGATCCCGTCTGCGACATCGAATCAGAGATGCTGAACGCCTACTACGCGTCCCGCATCCTGGCCTGCGAGCGGCCCCTGACGATGAACGGCCATTCCGGCGCCAGCAATGGCGGCGCCAACGGCGAAGCCGCCGCCATCCGCGCCGCGCACAGCCGCTTCGCCGCCGAGGCCGGCCTGGCGGAAGCCGATCTGGTTCCCTATGGCTGGGATTTCCCGCTGTACATGCCGACCATGGTCGCCGGCTGCCAGGCCCGGGTGAAGGCGCGCCATTTCCCGCAGGACGACCGCTTCGCGCCCGACAGGGCGGCCCTGCTGCAATATCTGGCCAACACCTATTTCGTCTTCGGTGAAGCGGCGTTCGACGACCTGACGGCGCGCCTGCGGCGGATCGCCGTCGCCCAGGGCATCGATCCGGGCAGCGTGAAGCTGCCGCCCCCGGACCGACGCAAGGTGGAGATGAGCTTCGCCACCGGCATCCGGCCGGGCGAGGACGGCAGGCACTCGGTGGTCATCGACAGCCGCAAGGCGGGCATCGACACGATCAGCAAGGCGGTGCAGCTGGCTGATGCAATGATGCCCGCCATCCCGGAGGTGGCGAACCCGCCGCCGGCCGGACCGACCTAGGCCTTGTCGGCACTCCCGGCGTCGTCCGCGCTCCGGGCGTCCAGTTCCTCGCGATCGAAATGGGCATAGTATTTCGGTGCGACCCGCTCGATCGGCAGGATGATGCAGACGTCCGTGGTGCCAAACTGCTGGTCCACCACGGCCCCATCGCCGATATAGCAGCCCAGCCGCAGATAGGCCTTCACCAGCGGCGGCAGTTCGTGCAGCGCCCGGCGCGGCACCACCTCTTCCGCCGGAATCAGGTCCATCCGGGTGTAGAGGTGCGGCAGCGCGACGGCACGCAGCTCCGGCGGCGCCAGATGATGGTGGTACAGGTAGCTCAACGGCACGGCCAGGCGTGCCGGATCGCGGCCCGGCATGCTGGCGCAGCCGAACATCAGCCGGATGCCATGGTCGAATACGTAGTAACTGAGGCCCCGCCAAAGCATCTGGATCGTGGCGTTGGTGCGGTATTCCGCCAGGACGCAGGACCGCCCCAGCTCCATCAGCCCGCCCTCGCTCGCCGGCACCGCATCCAGCAGCGGCGCAATGTCGTATTCCGATGCCGAATAGAATCCCGCATGGGATTCCGCCACCGCCCGGCGCAACAGCCGGTAGGTGCCGACCACCCGGTCGCCTTCCGGCCGCTTGTGGTCCAGCACCAGAAGATGGTCGCAGATCGCATCGAACGCATCTGCGTCGCGCCGCAGCCGGGCCATCTCCGCGTCGGGCCGGGCGTCCATCTCTTCATAGAAGACGTGGTAGCGCAGCGCCTGCGAAGCCTCGATATCCTTCGGGTCGCGGGTCAGGCGGATCTCGAACCGGCCATCCCCGGCGGACAGGGACCAGGCATTGGGATCGCGGCCGACGGCACGCGCCTCCGACGGCCGTGGCACCCGGTCGCCACGCTCCGGGGAAGCGCCGTCCTGCAGCGATTTGTGGAGCAGATTCATCCTTCAGCCTCGTCTGGGCGATTCTCGGTGTCGGACCGGATGGGGTCAAGGGCGGCAGAAGCCCGACCCCGGCCACCGGCGATGCCCGTCCCGGATGGCAGGCCGTGGCCCTGGCGGTTGCGGGAGGTCACGGCTGCAGATCCGCCAGCCAGGTTTCGATCCGCTCCCTGTTCACGCCGTAGTCCGACCGTCCGTAATGCGATCGGCTGTAAACGGCAAGGGTGGACCGCGCCTGCGGCAGCGGCAGGAAGCGAACGGTGACGGTATCGGGATAGCCGATCAGCAGCGAGCGTTGCTCGACATCGACCTGTCGCAATGCCTCGTCCTCCCGCAGCACCGTGACCCGCGGCTGCCGGTCCAGCATGTCCATCCACGCCGATTGCAGCCGATCCGCCGGCACGTCGAATTCCGGACTGGGCACCGTCTGCCGCGCCGCATCGCAATAGCCGGGGGGACACAAGAGATAGGTATTGGGTGTCGCCGGCGGAACCAGGGACTGGAAGGAAACCGCGCTGCGGTCCGGCGAACCGAACAGGAACTCCAGGATCGCGGCACGGCCGAACACCGCCCCGACCAGCATCCAGAGCACCACCAGGAGGGTCACGACAGTGACCAGCCAGATCAGGATGCGATTGACGATGAAACTGTCTCCATCCGGTTCGCGCCACCCGGGCGGCGGCTGCCGGTCCGCGCCTGTGCCGCCGCCCGCCGGCGGTCAGGCCTTCCGGGCCACTTCCAGCAGCCCGTACTGCCGGTCCAGGAGTTCGCGCACCATCTCCTCCGGCATCGGGCGGCCGAAATAATAGCCCTGCCCGTAGGTGATGGGCAGGGTCCGCAGGGCGGCGATCTGGTCCTTCCGCTCGATCCCCTCCGCCACCATCTCGCGCCCCAGATTATGGCCCAGGGTGGCGATCGTCTCGACGATCTCCATGCCCTGGCGGCTTTCCGCCAGGCGCGAAGTGAAGAAGCGGTCGATCTTCAGCAGGTCGAACGGCAGGCGGTGGATATAGGCCAGGGAGGAATGGCCGGTGCCGAAATCGTCGATCGAGATCTTCACGCCGAGCTCGGCGATCTCTTCGAGGGTGGCGATCGCCGTTTCCGGATTGGCCATGGCGACGCTTTCCGTCAGCTCGATCTTCAGCGCCCCAGGCCGCACGCCCGACATCTGCAGCGCCTGCTTCACCTGGTCGACCACCACCCGCTCCGCCAGCTGCCGGGCGGAGACGTTGATACTCAGCCAGATCTCGTCGCCGTAGCGCCGGTGCCATTCCGCCAGGGTGCGGCAGCCGAGGATCAGGGCACGCTGGCCCAGCTCGACGATCAGCCCGGTCTCCTCCGCCAGCGGTATGAACTCCGCCGGCGACACGAAGCCCCGCCCCGGATGACGCCAGCGCATCAGGCTCTCGAAGCCGGCGATCTGCCCGTCGGTCAGGCGCACGATGGGCTGGTAGTGCAGCAGGATCTCGCCCTCCTGCGCGATTGCCCGCCGCAGTTCGTTCTCGACGTCCAGCCGCTCGGTGACCCTGGACTGCATGTTCGGGTCATAGCCGCAGACCCGCGCGCCGCCATTGGCCTTCGCCTCCAGCATCGCCAGGCGGCTGGCGCGGATCGTGACCTCGGCATCCTTGGTCTCGCGCCCCGCCAGGACATAGCCGATGCTGGCGGTCAGGACGATCCGGCGACCGCTCTCGGCATGAGCGCTGCTCAATGTCTCCTGCACCTTTTCCGCATGCGCCAGGGCCGCCGCGCCGTTGGCGATCCCCTCCACCAGCAGGACATATTCGTTGCCGCCCACCCGCGCCAGGGTATCGGCCTTGCCGACCAATGACCGCAGGCGCCGACCGACCGCGATCAGCACCCGGTCGCCCGCCGCATAGCCCAGGCTGTCGTTGACCAGGGTGAAGCGGTCCAGGTCGATGTAGAACAGCGCGATGCCGGCGGTCGCCCCGCTGTCGTAGCGCGCCAGCGCCTGGCCCAGGCGTTCCTTCAGAAGCACCCGGTTCGGCAGGTCCGTCAGGCGGTCGTAGAGATTGCCGTGGACGATCTCCTCTTCCATCCGCTTGGATTCGGTGATGTCCGTCTGCGAACCGGCCATCCGCGTCGGGGTGCCGTCCTCCTTCCGGATAGCGACCCCGCGTGCGCGCATCCAGCGCGGCATGCCGTCGCTGTGCATCACCCTGTACTGGTGGTCGAACTGCCCGGTCTCCCCGCGCAGATGCACGTCCAGCTGGGCGCGGAAATCGGCCCGGTCCTCCGGAAACAGCCAGGAGATCCAGTCCTCCAGCCGCTCGATCTTGTCCTCTTCCAGGGCGCCGACCATCTCCCGCCAGCGCTGCGAGACATAGAGCTGCCCGTCCTCGATCGCCCAGTCCCAGACGCCGTCATTGGCGCCGCGCGTCGCCAGCGCATAGCGTTCCTCGCTGCGCCGCAGCTCGTCCTCCGCCTCACGGCGGCGCACCTCCTCCGCCCAAGCGCGATCCACGGATATCGCCAGGAAACCGAGGGCGAAGGCGGCGGTCGGCGCCACCACGCCGATCACGATGTACAGCTCCTGGAACAGGACCTGCTGGAAAGCCCACCAGCCTGCGATCAGTCCGAGGGTCAGCAGTCCGGACCAGAGGGTCCGCACCGTCGCCGTCATCCAGGCGACCAGGATGCCCCCCAGCAGCACCGCGGCGATCTCCAGCGCAGTGGCCCAGTCGGGCGTGCGCGGGGTCAGTCCGTGCAGCAGCTGGTCGATTACCGTCGCATAGCGCTCCGCCCCCGGCATCATGGTGGAGAACGGCGTCTCGAAGGTGTCGTTCAGTCCCAGCGCGGCGCCGCCGATGATCACGAGGCGGTCGTGGAACACCGACGGGTCCACCCGCCCCTGCGCCACGTCGGCAAAGGAATAGGTCGGGTATGTGCCGGCCGCACCGGCATAGTTGATCGGCAGGCGCAGGTGCCGGTCCAGCGGCACGCGGCGATCGCCGAGCCGGATCTCGTCCGGCAGGTTCAGCCGGATATCGTCCGGAGCGACCCCCAGGAAATCCGCGGTGGCAACGACCGGCAGCGACGGATAGAGGCTGTCGTTGTAGGCCAGGACCGGGAATTCGTAGCGCGGCGAACCGTCGGTATCGAAGAAGATCTGGACATGTCCGGTGCGGCGCGCCTGCTCGCCGATCGACGCCACCGGCGCAAGAAGCCGGCCCGGCGCCGCCGGCAGGCGATGCGACATGCCGTCCGGCAACCGGTAGTGGCGGTAGGCGCTGTCCTGCACATAGCCGGGTTCCGGCGGCCCCGCGCCCTGTCCGGCCGGGATGTCCGAAGCGGCTCCGTTCTGCCCGTTTCCCGCGGCGACGGTCACCTTGCCGTTCCGCGGCGGCTGGAAGGCGTAGGGCATGATCACGTTGCCCAGGCCGCCGATGGTCTCCCCGAAGCGGCTGTCGACATTGGCCTGGGTCAGCAGCTGCGCCAGCGGCAGCCGCATCCGGTCCTCCGCCGGCAGGGCTGCGATGGCGGCATGCAGTTGCTGCTGCAGCGCCGTCGGGATGTCCTCCTGCCGCTCGGTGAACAGCATGTCGAACACGATGAGCCTGGGTTCCGCGGCCTTCAGGCTGCCGAGGGTGCGGCTGAAGACATCGCGCGACAGCGGCCAGCGGCCGAGCTCTGCGATCGTCTCGTCATCGATCAGCAGGACAACGACCTCGTCCCCGACGTCGCGCGGGCCGCGCAGCGTGTAGCGGAGGTCGATGGAGGCGGCTTCGAGATTGCGCAGCAGCGGGACGCGGTCACGCAGGATCGTGAAACCGATTACAAGGCCCAGGATCAGTGTCAGGACGGTGATCTGTCTTGCGTTCACGATTACGATCCCGGCCCGAGACGACACGGCGCGGGGATTCCGTGCCGTAATCGGACATTGCGGCTGCAGATCGCAGTGTCTGGGTCCGTGGCCGCGCGGCGCGTTGTCTCAAATTCGTCCGAAAATTCCCGTTCCCGTACAGGAGCCCTCCGTTCGTGCAACATCTGCACCAACCGGGGCGCCCTGCAGGCCGGCGGACGTCAGTCCAACTTCGTCAGCGCGAATACCTTCTTGATCCGGTCCGTTCCCCAGGCCGCCGGCGGCGTCGGCGTGCCGCCCTTCGGGACATCGGTGCCCCGGTTGTTCTGCACCGTCACCGGTCCGCCGGCTCCGCTGGCCGCAGAGACAGACACGATTCCGTCGATCACGAAGACACCGGTATTGTCGGCGCTGGCTTCCACCACGAAGGCGGTGCCGCGCACCGCCGCAACCGCCGTCGGCGCCGCAACCGCGAACTGCCCGTTTGCCGGCATGGTGTCCACGATCGCCCGCAGGATCCCCTCCGCCAGGCGCAGGAGGCCGCCGGGCTTCGTCTCGGACTTCATGTCATAGGATGCGACCTCCAGGTCGCTGCCCGGACCGACCACCACCGTGGAACCGTCCGGGAACTGCAGGCGGACCCGGCCGTCCTGCCCGGTAAGGACATGATCCGCGGAATGGATCGGGTCGCCGACATTCAGGTCGATCCGCTGGCCGGCGCTTTCGCGGTGCACCGTGCCGCTGACCTTCGATGCGACGGCAATCCTGTCGGCGGCCGCCAGGGCGGCGCCCGCCGGTCCGCTGCCGCCGGACAGGACCGGCATCGCCAGCCAGGTCCCCAGGCCGACCGCCATGCCCAGACCGATACTGCGTGCCAGACGCTTCGCGGCGTCTCGCCGGCCAATGCCGGGCCCAGCCCCTTCGCTTCGCATTGCCAAACCCTCGTGCCTTCGCGGACCTGCCCCAGCGACGCTCGCCGCTCGCCGGGCGCGGTACCGACCCGCAGCTTCCCCGACCGGACCCTAGCCCAAACCGCGACGGACGCGAAAGTCCGTCGCGCGGCGGCTCAGGTGTTCATGCTGTCGAAGAAGTCCTGGTTGGTCTTGGTGTGCTTCAGCTTCTCGATCAGGAATTCCATGGCATCGACGACCCCCATCGGCATCAGGATCCGGCGCAGCACCCACATCTTTGCCAGGGTGCCCTTGTCGACCAGCAGCTCTTCCTTCCGGGTACCGGACTTGGTGATGTCGATCGCCGGGAAGGTGCGCTTGTCGGCCAGCTTCCGGTCCAGAATGATCTCGGAATTGCCGGTGCCCTTGAATTCCTCGAAGATCACCTCGTCCATGCGGGAGCCGGTGTCGATCAGCGCCGTGGCGATGATCGTCAGCGAGCCGCCTTCCTCGATGTTCCGCGCGGCACCGAAGAAGCGCTTCGGCCGCTGCAGCGCATTGGCGTCGACACCGCCGGTCAGCACCTTGCCCGACGACGGCACCACCGTGTTGTAGGCACGTGCCAGGCGGGTGATGGAATCCAGCAGGATCACGACGTCCCGCTTGTGCTCCACCAGGCGCTTGGCCTTCTCGATCACCATCTCGGTGACCTGAACATGCCGCGCTGCCGGCTCGTCGAAGGTGGAGGAGATCACCTCGCCGTTCACCGACCGCGACATGTCGGTCACTTCCTCCGGCCGCTCGTCGATCAGCAGCACGATGAGGTAGACCTCGGGATGATTGGCGGTGATCGAATGTGCGATGTTCTGCAGCAGCACCGTCTTGCCGGTGCGCGGCGGCGCGACGATCAGGCCGCGCTGGCCCTTGCCGAGCGGCGAGATCAGGTCGATCACCCGGGACGACATGTCGCCCTTCGGCGGTTCCGACAGCTCCAGGCGCAGGCGCTCTTCCGGGTAGAGCGGCGTCAGGTTGTCGAAATGCACCTTGTGCCGGACCTTCTCCGGATCCTCGAAATTGATCGCGGTGACCTTCAACAGGGCGAAATAGCGTTCGCCGTCCTTCGGGCTGCGGATCGGGCCTTCCACTGTGTCGCCGGTGCGCAGGCCGAAGCGGCGGATCTGGCTGGGGCTGATGTAGATGTCGTCCGGCCCGGGCAGGTAGTTGGCCTCGGGCGAGCGGAGAAAACCGAAGCCGTCCTGCAGGATCTCCAGGACCCCGCCGCCGGTGATCTCTTCGCCGCGCTCGGCCAACTGCTTCAGGATCGCGAACATCATGTCCTGCTTGCGCAGGGTCGATGCGTTCTCCACCTCAAGCGACTCTGCCGTGTTCAGCAGCTCCGTCGGCGACTTTTCCTTAAGTTCCTGAAGATTCATGGAACACTCTTACTTCGTCGGGACCGTGGCAAGGCAGGAATTCCGATCCGCGCGGTCCGGCACGGAGGGATCTCGAGTTCTGATAAGACCTGGAAATCTGTTGAAAGGCGCCGTCTTCCGGAGGTCGAGCCCGGCGTCGACGCAACGACCGGCATCCCAGATCCCGAGGCGCGAAACCCGCCGGGACAGCAGATGCGAGGCTGGAGGCGGGCCGGCGGAACGCCGCGGCGATCACCCGTCCGCAAAGGTCACCAGGGCCATCGCCGCGATACGGGACTGGCGCTCGCCAGAAGCCAGGATCCCATCCTGAAAACATCCGGTCAGCTGCCTTCGTTCCGTCGCGCTATGGCCCGGTCGCGGACTTCGCCGTCGCGGGTTGCAGGTTCGCTCCGCCTTCCCTGTGCATCGCCACCGGCCTGGAAAGCCGGCCGCCCAACCGCTGGCAATCGATTACCGACCGTGCCAGCCATGGTCCTCCCGGACATGGGCCATGGTTTCTATCTGTTTCGGGAGCCGCCAATCCTGTGGAACGTGAACTCAGACGGGCCGCCAAGCCGCTTCGGGTGCGGCGCCTGCGTCTGATTGCCCATCACCGGCAGTGCGACTTCGAGGATCAGCCCCGGAAGGTCTGCAGCGCGATCAACGGCGTTCCAAGGAAATGGCTGGGCAAAGTTGTAAGGTCCAAAAGATGCTAATTCACTGCCGGTCCGATTGCAAGGTCCCTAGAACGGCTTGACGATCACGAGGATGACAATCGCGATCAGAAGCACCGTCGGGATCTCGTTGGCGACACGATAGAAGCCGGCGCCATGCCGGTTGTCGTCCGCCGCGAACTGCCGCCGCCAGCGCGCATAGGCGGCATGGACGAGCTGCATCAGCACAACCAGGGCGAGCTTCGCATGCAGCCAGCCGTCCGCCCACCAGGCCGGCCCGTCGCCCAGGCCGAATGCCAGGGCCAGACCGGTGATCCAGGTAACGATCATCGCCGGATTGATGATGCCGCGCAGCAGGCGCCGCTCCATCACCTTGAAGGTTTCCGACAGCTCGCCGCCCTTGGCCGCCGCGGCGTGGTAGACGTAGAGCCGCGGCAGATACAGCATGCCGGCCATCCAGGCGATCACCGCCAGGACATGGAGCGCCTTTAGCCAGAAATACCACATCGACCTTCCCCCTGATTTCTTTATGCCGCCTGATGTCCTCTTCCGGACAGCTTGCAGGCATCAGGGCCGTTCAGCTGCCGATCATGCTGCCGCAGGGACAGCCTGCCGCATCGGCCGGGCAAAGGCGACCGGCGGCGCGACCGATCCGCCCTTCGCCGCCCACGGCCTGGCCGGCGCTGCCCAGAAGCTCGAGTTCCGCGGCCACCAGTCCCGCCAGGCTGTCGATGAACGCGGCCGCCGTGCCGACGGCCGGCACCCGGCGATAGCCTGGCACGCCGACACGTTTCGCCAGTTCCGCATATTCGATATCGAGCTCGACCAGGGTCTCGGAATGCTCCGAGACGAAGGCGATCGGCACGACCACGAGCGCGACCCCGTCGGCGCCGGCCCGCTCCACCTCCGCGTCGGTCGAGGGCCCGATCCATTCCAGCGGGCCGACCCGGCTCTGGTAGCAGACGGCCCAGTCCAGCGGCACCCGCTCCGGCAGGCTGTCCGACACCGCCTCCGCCAGCGCCGCCGCGGTGACCTCGACCTGCCATTGGTAGGGATCGCCGCCCTCGACGATGCGCTTCGGCAGGCCATGGGCGGAGAACAGCAGCCGCACCGGACGGCGCTTTCCGGTTCCGGACGGCGCCTCCGCATCGAGGGCGCGCACCGCTTCCACCACGGACTCGGCCTGTGCGGCCACGAAACCGGGCAGTTCCGGATAGCAGCACAGGGCGCGGGTCGGGGCGTTCAGCCCGGCGCGTGCCGCAACCCGCTGCCATTCCGCTACAGAAGAGGCCGACGTTGTCGTCGAAAATTGCGGATAGAGCGGCAGCAGCAGGACCCGGTCGGCGCCCCAGTCGCGCACCGCGGCGGCGGTTTCCGCGGCACGGGGATGCCAGTATCGCATCGCGATGAAGCAGCGCAGGGACGTCTCGTCCTCCTCGCCGCCAAGCTCCCGCTGCAGCGCGCCGGCCTGCGCCTCCGTCAGCGGCAGGATCGGCGAACGGCCGCCGATCTGGCCATAGATCTCCCGCGCCACCGGCGCCCGCCGCCTGGCGATCAGCCAGGCCAGCGGGCGGCGCACAAGCCCCGGCAGGCGAAGGATCGCCGGGTCGCTGAACAGGTTGAACAGGAACGGTCGCACGGCTTCGGGCCGGTCCGGACCGCCCAGGTTCATCAGGACAATCGCGGTCCGCCCGCTTCGCCCTGGTTCCGTTCCGTAAATCCCGTCTCCGCCTCGATCGGCCATGCCATCCCCCACGTGACGCCCGTCCCGGGCCCGCCTGCCTCAATCGCCGCGGAGAAGTCGCAGAAGCGCCGCGACATTGTCCGGCGGTGTCTGCGGCAGGATGCCATGGCCCAGATTGAAGACATGCGGTCGATTGCCAAGGGCGGCAAGGATGCCGGCAACCGCCTGCTCCAGTGCCCCGCCGCCGGCAATCAGCGCCAGCGGATCCAGATTGCCCTGGACCGGCAGGCCGGGCGGCAGGACCCGGTCCGCCCAGGCGGGGTCGGTGCCGGTATCAAGCGCGATGACATCGACACCGGTGGATGCCGCATATTCGGTCAGCAGCCCGCCGCAGCCGCGCGGAAAGCCGATCACCGGAACGTCGGGGTGCCGTGCATGCAGCGTGGCGACGATCCGCGCCGCCGGAAGTTGGCACCAGCGGCGGAACTCCGCCGGCGCGAGGGCGCCGGACCAGCTGTCGAACAGTTTCACGGCCTCCGCCCCGGCGGCGATCTGGGCCTCCAGATAGGCAATCGTGGTCTCGGTCAGGCGATCGATGAGTGATTGGAAGGCTGCCGGCTCCCGATAGGCGAACAGCCGCGCCTGCACCTGCTCCCGCTCCGTGCCGCCTGCGACCATGTAGGTGGCGACGGTCCAGGGCGCGCCGGCAAAGCCGATCAGGGTGCAGTCATCGGGCAGCGCCTGTTGCACCCGGGAAACCGTCTCGAATACGGGCGCCAGCGCCGGAAGCGGGTCGATGTCCTGCAGACCGGCAATCGTTGCCGCATCCTGCAGCGGATCAAGCCGTGGTCCTTCGCCCTCCACGAAACGCACCTCGCGTCCCAGTGCGTGGGGCAGGAGCAGGATGTCGGCGAACAGGATCGCGGCATCGAAGCCGAAGCGGCGGATCGGCTGCAGGGTGACCTCTGCAGCCATCTCCGGCTGGAAGCAGAGATCAAGGAAGGAGCCGGCTCTGGCACGGACCTCACGATATTCGGGAAGATAGCGGCCGGCCTGGCGCATCAGCCAGGCGGGCGGCGGCGTGCGCCGCCTGCCGCGGGCTACGGCGAGCAGAGACTTGTCCGCGTTCGCTGCGGTCATGCCGGACGGATCCATCTGGGATCACCCATCAAAGACTCTTTTCTTTGGGTGGAAGTGGAGGAGGTAGGTCCTGTGAATCGCGCGGATCAAATCCTGTCCACAGGGGTGGCGCGAAATTTGGGGACAATCCGGTGATCCCCCGTGCGGCGGCGAGTGCCTGTGGACAGCGCCTGTGTAGATCAGGGGCGATGATGGCGCAAACCGGTGGTCATCCTGGCCGGAGGCAGGTATGCCGGCGGCCGCGCCGGATGCCGGGGAAAGTGGGGACAGATGGCGCTGGCGCCCGGATCATCCCCGTCTTGCGCCCTCTCTGCGGCGGCGGCCTTGGTTCGGGACAGACGCTCTGTTAAGTCGCTTACAACTGATATGCTGTCCACATGGGCCGGAGAATGACCCTGTTTCATCCCCGCTTTGCGGAATCCATCCACAGCCGCCGGAGCGCCGCCCGCTCCGCAGCGGGTGGGGTCCGGCCGTGAGCGCATCGTCCGTCGCACCGTCGGCCGCGCCCGCGGGCACGCCGGCGGCGCGCTTCCACATCCACCTCGTCTCGGATTCGACGGGAGAGACGCTGAAGGCGATAACGGCGGCCACCCTGGTGCAGTTCCCGAACGCGCGGAGCGAGACGCGGCGCCATGTCTGGTCGCTGGTGCGCACCCCGGGCCAGATGCAGCGGGTCCTGAAGGCGATCGAGGCTCAGCCCGGCATGGTGATGTTCACCCTGATGGATGCCGAGATGCGCAGCCTGCTGGAACAGGGATGCCGCCGCATGTCCGCCCCCTGCATCGCCGTCCTCGACCCGGTGCTGGCGGCGATGAGCAGCTTCCTGGGCGAGCAGGCGGTCACCCGGCCGGGCCGGCAGCACCAGCTGGACAGCGCCTATTTCAGCCGGATCGACGCGGTCCAGTTCACCCTCGCCCATGACGACGGCCATCTGAGTGACCGGCTGGCGGAGGCCGACATCGTCCTGGTCGGCGTGTCCCGCACATCCAAGACACCGACCGCGATCTATCTTGCCAATATGGGCATGAAGACGGCGAACATTCCCTTCGTGCCCAACATGGACCTGCCGGAGGAACTGGACGGCCTGACCCGGCCGCTGATCGTCGGCCTGACGAACTCGCCGGAGCGGCTGATCCAGGTGCGGCGGTCGCGGCTGCGCTCGCTGAAACAGGACGGGGAGACCGTCTATGTGGACCCCGATGCGGTGCGCGAGGAGGTCGCCCAGGCGCGACGGCTCTTCGCCGATCACGGCTGGCCCGTGATCGACGTCTCGCGCCGCTCCATCGAGGAGACGGCGGCGGCGATCATCACCCTCTACGAACGCCATCGGGACAAGCTTCAGGGCAATCGGCAGTCGCCCGACAGGAATGTGGTGGAGGACCGCCCGGGATCCGGAGCGCCGCGGGGTGCAGGCGAGTGAGCGGCCGGCAGTCGTGCCTGCGTCCCGTCGTCCTGGCTTCGGGCAGTGCGGCGCGGCGGGACATGCTGTCGCAGGCGGGCATCGCGGCGGTGCTGCAGCCGCCCGGCCTGGACGAGGCACCGCTGAAGGCGGAACTGCGGGCGGCGGGCGCGACCGCCGACGAGACCGCGCTCGCTTTGGCCCGGGCCAAGGCGGAGGCGGCCCTGCGGCAATGGCCGGCCGGCAGGGCGGCGCCGGTGGTGATCGCCGCCGACCAGGTCCTGACCTGCGGCGGCGAATGGTATGACAAGCCGGCCGACCTCGCGGCCGCCCGCCGGCAGCTGCTTGCGTTGCGGGGACGAACCCACCGGCTGACCAGCGCGGCCATTGTCTGGGCCGGGGAAGACAGCCCCTGGCAGGCGGTGGACAGCGCCGACCTGACCATGCGCCGGTTCGGCGATGCCGCCCTGGATGCCTGCCTGGCGCGGGATCCGCAGGCGGCGCTCGCGACGGTGGGTGGCTACAGGATGGAGGGGCCCGGCTTGCAGCTGTTCGAACGGTTCGAAGGCGACTGGTTCACCATCCTGGGCATGCCGCTGCTGCCGGTGATCGCGCGGCTGCGCCATCTCGGGGTGGTGCCGGAATGAGCGCGGCGGATTCCGGGCCCGTGGCGCGGGCCGGCGTGATCGGCTGGCCGGTCGACCATTCGCTGTCGCCGGTGATGCACCGGCACTGGCTGTCGGTGCATGGCATCGATGGCCGCTATGACCGCATCCCGGTGCCGCCCGATGCGCTGCCGGCGGCATTCGACCGGGTGCGGACGGGCGAACTGCGCGGCTTCAACGTCACCCTGCCGCACAAGCTCGCCGCACCGGCCCTGGTCGACATCGTCAGTGACAGGGCCCGCCGGGCCGGCAGCGTGAATACCGTCGTGCGGCGCAGTGACGGCAGCCTGGAAGGCGACAGCACCGACGGCTACGGCTTTCTGGAGAGCGTTCGCGAGATCCGCCCCGACTACAGGCCGGCGGCGCGGCCGGTCTGCCTGCTGGGGGCCGGCGGCGCGGCACGTTCGATCGCCGCCGTGCTGCTGGACGCCGGCTGCCCGGAAGTGCGCATCGTCAACCGCTCTCCCGACCGGGCCGCCGCGCTGCACGACCATCTCGGCGACGGCATCCGGCTTCATGACCTGGATGCGGCGACCGTGGCGGCCGCCGGCTGCGGGCTTCTGGTGAACACCACCAGCCTGGGGATGAAGGGCCAGCCGCCGATGGATCCGGCATTGCAGGGCGCGCTGCTGGCCCCGGCCGACGACACTGTCCTGGTCGCCGACATCGTCTACACTCCGCTCGCCACCGCCCTGCTGCAGGCCGCAGCGGCGCGAGGCCTCGCCACGGTCGACGGGCTCGGCATGCTGCTGCACCAGGGGCGACCCGGCTTCGCCGCCTGGTTCGGCGTCGCGCCGGCCGTCACCGCGGCCCTGCGGCAGGCCATGCTGGACCACCTTCGGGCCGGCTAGCACCGGGCGTCATTCGAACCGCAGGACCATCGCAGGGGGAAGCGACCGACATGCTGCATCTCGGGCTGACCGGCTCCATCGGCATGGGCAAGAGTACCGTGGCGGCAATGTTCCGCGACCTCGGCGTGCCGGTGTTCGATGCCGATGCGGCGGTGCATGCGCTCTATGCCCGCGGCGGTGCGGCGGTCGCACCGATGCAGGAAGCCTTCCCGGACGCCGTCGTCGACGGCGCCGTGGACCGCCAGCGTCTGGCCCCCCTGGTGCTGGGGGATGCAGCGGCACTGAAACGGCTGGAAGGCATCGTCCATCCGCTGGTCGGCCAGATGCGGCAGCGCTTCCTGGCGGAAGCGGAGGCGGCGGGCGCGCCGTTCGTGGTGCTCGACATCCCGCTGCTGTTCGAGACGGGCGGGGAGAAGAATGTCGACGCCTCCGCCGTGGTGAGTGCGCCGGCGGAGGCGCAGCGTGAACGGGTCCTGGCACGTCCCGGGATGACCGAGGAAAAGTTCGACTCTATCCTGGCGAAGCAGGTACCGGATGCGGAGAAGCGGGAACGGGCCGATTTCGTCATTCCCACCGGCAGCAGCCTGGAGGAGACGCGGGACCATGTCTCCCGGGTCGCTGCGGCAATGCGCCGGCGCGCCGAGGAAGGCACGCCAGCTGCGGATTGATGACCCGGCCAGGACATGCAGGGCCTTCCCGGCGGGCTTGCCGGGACGGAAAGGATGCGAGGGCTGATGCTGCGCGAGATCGTGCTGGATACCGAGACCACCGGCCTGAACCCGAACGGCGGCGACCGGCTGGTCGAGATCGGCTGCCTGGAGCTGCGCAATCACGTGGCGACGGGCGAGAGCTTCCACGTCTACCTCAATCCCGAACGCGACATGCCGGAGGAGGCGTTCCGCGTGCACGGCCTGTCGGCGGAATTCCTCTCCGGGCACCGCACCTTCGCGGAGGAGGTGCAGGCCTTCCTGGACTTCATCGGCGACGATCCGCTGGTGATCCACAATGCCAGCTTCGACATGGGCTTCCTGAACGCGGAACTGACCCGGCTGGGCCTGCCGGTGCTGGCGATGGACCGCGCCGTGGATACCGTGCGGATGGCGCGCAAGCGCTTTCCCGGCGCGGCCGCCAGCCTGGATGCGCTGTGCAGCCGGTTCGGCATCGACAATTCCGCGCGGACAAAGCACGGCGCCCTGCTGGACGCGGAACTGCTGGCCGAGGTCTATCTGGAACTGCTGGGCGGCCGCCAGACCGGCCTCAGCCTGCAAGTGGAGGAGGAGGCCGGCCTCGCCGCGATGACCGGCGCCGCCCCGCGGCCGCCGCGGCCGCACGCGGCGAGCGCCGCGGAACAGGCGGCCCATCTGGCCTTCCTGCAGGCGAAGATCGCCGAACCGATCTGGCTGCGGGGCGAAGGCGCGGAGGAAGGACGGGGTTGAGGCTGGGCTCCGGCGCTCAGCTCTCGTCCGCGCCCTGATCTGTGGCACCCTGATCGGCAGCAGCCTGGCCGGCACCGGCCTGGGTCGCGCGGCTGCGCTGGTACAGCTGGTTGAAGTCGATCGGGTCCAGCAGCAGCGGCGGGAAGCCGCCATCCCGGGTGGTGTTCGCGATGATCGTCCGCGCGAACGGGAACAGCAGGCGGGGGCATTCGATCAGGCAGGCCTGCTCCAGATGGCCCTGCTCGAAATTGCGCAGGACGAACAGCCCCGCATAGTCCAGCTCCACCACGAAGGCGGTGTTTTCCGCCTGGCGGCAATGCCCGTGGATGCGCAGCACGACCTCGTACATGTTGTTGCGGAAGCCGCGGGCCTGTACATCGACATTGACCTCGATCTGAGGCTGCGGGGCGTCGCTGGCCAGTGACTCCGGCGCGTTCGGGTTCTCAAACGAGAAATCCTTCACATATTGTCCGGAAACGGAGATCGACGGTGCTTCCGGCGCGGACGGATCCTGGGCTGCGGCGTTGCTCATGGGTCAGGCCTTTTCGGGTCTGCAGCCGCCTGGGCCAAATGGCCCGGCATCGGCGGCAATCTGGGGAACGGGCAGGCCGAAGCGGTCGATGCGTGACCGCTCGCCCGCCGCTGCCGGCTGGGCTGCTAGCATGGATGCGCCGGAGGCGGCAAGGCGGATATCCGGCGCCGTCGCGGCAGGTTGGTTGCGGCTGTGCTGGACCCTGCGCCGTCAACCGGTTAGGGTGCGGTCTGCTGTTCGCAACGGATCGGCCGCGCTGGAAACACTGGCCCGAGACTTCCGGAGCCTTGCTCTCCGGCGCGTCGGGCCGATGAGGTACGGATACGATGGGCGGCGATTATCAGTTCCTGGAAATTCTTCTCCTTGCCATGGTGGCGGGTTTCATCCTGCTGCGCCTGCGCGGCGTGCTGGGGCGACGCACCGGGCATGAGCGGCCGCCGCGGGGCCTTCCCGGATCCCGCGACGTGCGGAACGAGGACAAGGACCAGGACGACGAGGAAGAGAAGATCATTTCCCTGCCCGAACGCGGTGCGAGGGACGGTGAAGAGCCGGAGCCTGCCGGCCCGCCCGGCCTGGCGCAGGTGCGGCGCCTGGATCGCAATTTCAGCGAACAGCAGTTCCTGCAGGGCGCCCAGGCCGCCTACGAGATGATCGTGACGGCCTTCGCGAAGGGCGAGAAGAGCGAGTTGCGGCCGCTTCTGTCCGATGACGTCTATCGCAGCTTCGAGGAGGCGATCGACGCGCGCGACCGCGCCGGCGAGACGCATGAGACGACCCTGATCGGCATCAAGTCGGCCACGATCTCCGAAGCCAATGTCACCGGCCGGGTGGCGGAGGTGACGGTGAAGATCGTCGCCGAGCTGATGAACCAGACGAAGAACGCGCAGGGCGAGGTGATCGGCGGTTCCGGCAACACGATCGAGATCGTGGCCGAGTACTGGACCTTCCGGCGCGACCTCTCCTCCTCCGACCCGAACTGGGTGCTGATCGCCACCAGCGACCAGCAATAGGCTGCCGCCAAGGTGCGGCTGTCCCCCTTTCCGCAATTGCCGGGCGAATTCACGGCGACGCCCATCGGACCATCCGGCGGGCCATCCGGCGGGCGGCCGCGGCGCCGGTCCTGGCTGCGGCATCTGCGCCTGGCCGCGGTTCTGGGCGCGGCCCTGGTGCTGACCGATTGCGCCGGGCGGCAGGAGCCGGGGCCCGACCTGGCGCTGACGCCGGACACCTATTCCGCCATGCGGGGCTGGGCGGCGGACGATCACGACGCGGCCATACCGGCCCTGCGCCGGTCCTGCGACCGGATCATGGCGCAGCCGGCGGAGCGGTCCGCCGGGCCGCGGCCGGAATTCGGCCGGATCGGCGACTGGCAGCCGATCTGTGCGGCCCTGGCGCAGACCGGGGTCCTGGACCGGATCGCAGCACGCGACTTCTTCGAGACGCATTTCCGGCCCTACCAGGTGGCCGGGCCCGGTGGCTATGACGGTCTGTTCACCGGCTATTTCGAGGCGAGCCTGCGGGGCGCCCGTCGCCCGGACGCGCGCTACCGGTATCCGCTGTACCGCCTGCCGCCGGAACTGAAGAACGGCGCGAAGCCCGACGGCTTCCCCGACCGCGCGGCGATCGCCGGCGGCGCCCTGGCGGGGCGGGGCCTGGAACTGGTCTGGGTGGACGATCCGGTCGACGCCTTCTTCCTCCATATCCAGGGATCGGGCCGGGTTGCGCTGGAAGATGGCAGCGCGATGCGGGTGGGCTATGCCGGCCAGAACGGCCATCCCTATTTCGCCATCGGCCGGGCGCTGATCGACCGCGGCGAGGTGCCGAAGGACCGGATGTCGATGCAGGCGATCCGGGACTGGCTGGCGGCCCACCCGGACCAGGCCGACGCCCTGATGAACATGAACGCCTCCTACATCTTCTTCCGGGAGCTGGACGGCGACGGGCCGGTCGGCGCGCAGGGCGTGGCGCTGACCCCGGAACGCTCGCTGGCGGTGGACCGGACCCTGTTCGCCTACGGCCTGCCGGTCTGGCTGGACACCGACCTCGACGGGGCCTTCGGCGGCGAACCGCCGCCCTCGGGCCTGCCGCTGCGGCGACTGATGATCGCGCAGGATACCGGCGGCGCGATCCGCGGGGCGGTGCGCGGCGACGTGTTCTGGGGCCATGGGCCGGAGGCGGCCGACCGTGCCGGCCGGATGCGCGATCCCGGCCATATGTGGGTCCTGGTGCCGCGCAGCCTGGTGCAGCCAGCCGCGTGACACGGTCGCCGTCCCGGCGGCGGCGCGATGCTATACTGCCGGCAACGAAAAGAGAGCGAGGATCAGCGATGTCGCAGGGGCCGCATGTCGCCCTGTTCGTCACCTGCCTGGTGGACCTGTACCGTCCGTCCGTCGGCTTCGCCGCGGTGCGCCTGCTGGAACGGGCCGGCTGCCGGGTCAGCGTGCCCGATGCGCAGACCTGCTGCGGCCAGCCGGCCTATAACAGCGGCGACCGCGCCTCCGCGACCCGCCTGGCCCGGCTGCTGGTCGACACCTTCGGCGACGAAAGCTTCGACCATGTCGTGGCGCCCAGCGGGTCCTGCGCCGGCATGCTGTCGCGGCATCTGCCGGCCCTGCTGGCCGACGATCCGGCCTATGCGGCCCGCGCGGACGCGCTGGCGGCGCGCTGCCACGAGCTGACCGCCTTCCTGGTCGATATCTGCGGCATGGACGATGTGGCGGCGCGCTTCGACGGCCGGGTGACCTACCACGATTCCTGCTCTTCCCTGCGGGAGGGCGGGGTGGCGGCGCAGCCGCGGCAGCTGATAGCCGGGGTCGCCGGCCTGGAGCTGGTGGAGGCGGCCGAGCGGGAAGCCTGCTGCGGCTTCGGCGGCACCTTCTGCGTGAAGTATCCGGACATTTCCGTGGCAATGGTCGACCGCAAGGTCGACGCCATCGAGGCGACGGGCGCGGAGCTGGTGCTGGCCGGCGACCTGGGCTGCCTGCTGAACATCGCCGGCCGGCTGACCCGCCGCGGCTCCGCCTGCCGGGCGCGGCATGTGGCGGAGGTGCTGGCCGGAGAGACGGCCGCCCCGCCGCTGGGGGGCCGGTGATGGAGCTGGCCGCGCACCGCTTCAAGGAACAGGCCCGGACGGCGCTGGACGACCGCATCCTGCAGGACAGCTTCGCCCGGATCGGCGGCAAGTTCGGCGATGCCCGGTCGGCGGCGGTGGCCGGCCTGCCGGAATTCGACGCGCTGCGCGACGAGGGGCTGGCGATCAAGAGCCATGTCCTGGACCATCTGGATGTCTATCTGGAGCGGTTCGAGGCCGCGGTGACGGCCCGCGGCGGGAAGGTGCACTGGGCCGCCACCCCGGCCGAGGCGCGGGAGGCGATCCTGGCGGTGGCACGCGCGGCCGGCGCCCGCACCGTCACCAAGGGCAAGTCGATGGTGGCGGAGGAGATCGGCCTCAACCCGTTCCTGGAACAGAACGGCGTCGAACCGATCGAGACCGACCTGGGCGAATACATCATCCAGCTGGCCGACGAACCGCCCAGCCACATCATCGCGCCGGCGGTGCACAAGACGAAGGCGCAGGTCAGCGACCTGTTCCACGAACATCACGCGCGCTATGGCAAGACGCGGAAACTGACCGACGGCGGCGACCTGGTGGCCGAGGCGCGCGAGGTACTGCGGCAGAAATACATCGACGCCGATATGGGCATCACCGGCGCCAACTTCCTGGTGGCGGAGACCGGCTCCACGGTGATCGTCACCAACGAGGGCAATGGCGACCTGACCCAGTCCCTGCCGCGGGTGCATCTGGTGCTGGCCAGCATCGAGAAGGTGGTGCCGACCCTGGAGGATGTCTCCACCCTGCTGCGCATCCTGGCACGGTCGGCCACCGGCCAGGAGATGTCGGTCTACACCACCTTTTCCACCGGTCCGAAGCGCGACGGCGACCTGGACGGGCCGGAGGAATTCCATGTCGTCCTGCTGGACAATGGCCGCTCCCGGCTGCTCGGCGGGCCGGCGTCGGAGGTGCTGCGCTGCATCCGCTGCGGTGCCTGCATGAACCATTGCCCGGTCTATCGGGCCGTCGGCGGCCATGCCTATGGCTGGGTCTATCCGGGGCCGATCGGGGCGGCCATCGATCCGCATTTCCTGGGGGTGAAGGAGGCCTATCACCTGCCGCAGGCCTCCTCATTCTGCGGGCGCTGCGAGGAGGTCTGCCCGATGCGGATCCCGCTGCCGAAGATCATGCGCCACTGGCGGGAGGAGGCGTTCCGCCAGTCGGTGACGCCGGCGATGCAGCGCCATGCGGTGCGGGCCTGGGCCTGGCTCGCGGCACGGCCGCGGCTCTACCGCATCGCCGCCCGCCTGGCGGCCCGCGGGCTCGCCCTTGCCGGCGGCCGGCGCGGCCGTGCCGCGCGCCTGCCCTTCGCCGGCAGCTGGACCGCCGGGCGCGACATGCCGGCACCCGAAGGGCGCAGCTTCCACGATCTCTGGGCGGCGCGGGGCCGGGAGGGGCGGCATTGAGCGGCGCCCGCGACCGGATCCTCGGCGGCCTGCGCGACAGCCTGGCGGCCCGCCAGCCCGGCCGCGACCGCGAGGCGGCGGCGGCAGAGGTCGAGGGCCGGCTTGCCGCGCGGGCGCGCAACCTGGTGCCGGCGCGGGCGCAGCTCCCGGTGGCGGAAATGCGGGACCTGTTCGCGGCGAAGGCGGTCGCTGCCAATGCCACCGTCGACCGGGTGCCGGCGGCGGAGGTGCCGGCGGCGCTGATGCGCTATCTCAGCGACCGCAACCTGCCGGCCGCGGTGGCGATGAGCCCCGACCTGGCGCTGGACCCCTATCCCTGGCAGCAGGCCGGGCTGCTGGACATCGCCCGGCGCCGGGCGGTGCCGGAGGATGCCGTTTCCGTCACCCCGGCCTTCGCCGGCATTGCGGAGACCGGCACCCTGATGCTCTGGTCGGCGCCGGAGCGGCCGACCAGCCTGAACTTCCTGCCGGAAACCCATGTCGTCGTGCTGCGCGCCGGCGATGTGGTGCCGGCGCTGGAGGATGCCTGGACCCGGCTGCGGGCGGCCCAGACGGTGACGGCGGGCGACCGTGCCTTTCCGCGCACCGTGAACCTGATCACCGGCCCGTCGCGTACCGCGGATATCGAGCAGGAGCTGATTCTGGGCGCGCACGGGCCCCGGCGGCTGCATATCCTGCTGGTCGAGGACGAGGACTAGGTCGTAAACTCATAAATTTGTAGCATGGGATTGCGAACAGTGATTCAAGCTCCGTGAGGAGGAGCTTTGATGAGC
>NZ_JBHRTR010000006.1:0-17949 GCF_042646425.1 Marinibaculum pumilum | reverse complement strand
GCGACGTCTTGCCATGGTCGACGTGACCGATCGTCCCGATGTTGCAGTGCGGCTTCGTCCGCGAAAACTTCTCTTTGGCCATCGCGCCGTACTCCGTCGCTTTCCGTCTTAACCGTTGTTTCCCTGATCCCGGCCGCGGCCGGGACCCGTATTCCGTTCAGTCCGCCGATCAGGCCATCTTGGCCTGGATCTCGTCAGAAACCGCCTGCGGCACCTGCTCGTAATGGTCGAACTGCATGGTGTAGTTCGCCCGGCCCTGGGTCATCGACCGCAGGTTGTTCACATAGCCGAACATGTTGGCCAGCGGCACCTGGGCGTGGATCACCGTGGCATTGCCGCGGGGCTCGCTGCCGGTCACCTGGCCGCGCCGGGACGACAGGTCGCCCATCACGTCGCCGACGAAATCCTCCGGCGTGACGACCTCGACCGCCATCATCGGCTCCATCAGCTTCACGCCGCCCTTCGGCGCCACCTCGCGGAACGCGGCGCGCGCCGCGACCTCAAAGGCCACCGCCGAGGAGTCGACCTCGTGATAGGCACCGTCATAGAGCACGGCCTTGAAGTCGATCACCGGGAAGCCGGCGAGGACGCCGGATTCCGCGGCCGACCGGATACCCTTCTCGACCGCCGGGATGAACTCCTTCGGCACGTTGCCGCCGACCACCTCGCTGGAGAAGGTGATGCCGGCACCGGCTTCCTGCGGCTCGAAGCGCAGCTTGATGCGGGCGAACTGGCCCGAACCGCCGGTCTGCTTCTTGTGCGTGTAGTCGATCTCGGCCTGGCGGGTGAAGGTCTCGCGGTAGGCGACCTGCGGTGCGCCCACATTCGCCTCCACCTTGAACTCCCGCCGCATGCGGTCGACGATGATGTCGAGATGCAGCTCGCCCATGCCCTTGATCACGGTCTGGCCGCTCTCGGGGTCGGAGGCGACGCGGAAGGACGGGTCCTCCGCCGCCAGGCGGCTGAGGGCCATGCCCATCTTCTCCTGGTCGGCCTTGGTCTTCGGCTCGACCGCCACCTCGATCACCGGATCGGGGAACTCCATCCGCTCCAGGATCACCGGCTTCAGCGGGTCGCACAGGGTGTCGCCCGTGGTGGTGTCCTTCAGGCCCGCAATCGCGACGATGTCGCCGGCGCAGGCCTCCTTGATGTCCTCGCGGCTGTTCGCGTGCATCTGCAGCATGCGGCCGATGCGCTCGCGATTGCCCTTCACCGTGTTCATCACCGACGAGCCGGTCTCCACGGTGCCGGAATAGATGCGCACGAAGGTCAGAGTGCCGACGAACTGGTCGTTCATGATCTTGAACGCCAGGCCTGCGAAGGGCTCGTCGTCGGAGGTCTTGCGCTTCACCTCCTCGCCGGTATCCGGCACGATCCCCTTGATCGCGTCGACATCCTTCGGCGACGGCATGAAGTCGACCACGGCGTCCAGCATCGGCTGCACGCCCTTGTTCTTGAACGCCGAGCCGCACATCACCGGCACGAACATGCCGCCGATCGTACCCTTGCGGATGCAGGCGAGCAGGGTCGCCTCGTCCGGCTCGTTGCCCTCCAGATAGGCCTCGAGCGCCGCGTCGTCGGCCTCCAGGGCGGTCTCCACCAGGCGGCCGCGATATTCCTCCGCCCGATCGGCCAGGTCGGCCGGGATGTCCTCGGTGGAGAACTTGGCGCCCAGCTCCTCGCCGCTCCAGACCAGCGCCTTCATGCGGATCAGGTCGATGATGCCGGCGAAATCGCTCTCGGAACCGATCGGCAGATGGATCACCAGCGGGCGCGCGCCCAGCCGGTTCTCGATCATGTCGACGCAGCGATAGAAGTCGGCGCCCATGCGGTCCATCTTGTTGACGAAACACATGCGCGGCACGCCGTACTTGTCCGCCTGGCGCCACACCGTCTCCGACTGCGGCTCCACGCCGGCGACGCCGTCGAACACCGCAATCGCGCCGTCCAGCACCCGCAGGGACCGCTCCACCTCGATGGTGAAGTCCACATGGCCGGGCGTGTCGATGATGTTGATGCGATGATCTTTCCAGAAGCAGGTCGTCGCAGCCGAGGTGATGGTGATCCCCCGCTCCTGCTCCTGCTCCATCCAGTCCATGGTGGCCGCGCCGTCATGGACCTCGCCGATCTTATGCGACACACCCGTGTAGTACAGGATGCGCTCGGTCGTCGTGGTCTTGCCGGCGTCGATATGCGCCATGATCCCGATGTTCCGATACCGGTCATAGGGGGTCTTGCGCGGCATGTCTCGCTCTCCCGTGAGCTGGAATGCGCTGGATTACCAGCGGTAGTGGGAAAAGGCCTTGTTGGCGTCGGCCATGCGATGCGTGTCCTCACGCTTCTTCACGGCGGCGCCACGATTGTTCGAGGCGTCCAGGAACTCGTTCGCCAGGCGATCCTCCATGGTGTTCTCCGACCGGTTGCGGGCGGTGGAGATCAGCCAGCGGATCGCCAGCGCCTGGGCGCGCTCGGCGCGCACCTCGACCGGCACCTGGTAGGTGGCGCCGCCGACCCGGCGGGAGCGCACCTCGACCTGCGGGCGGACATTGTCCAGCGCATCGTGGAAGATGCGCAGCGGGTCCTGGCCGGTCTTGCGCTCGATCTGGTCGAACGACTTGTACACGATGCTCTCGGCGGCGGACTTCTTGCCGTCGTACATCAGCACGTTCATGAACTTGGACAGCACCCGGTCGCCGAACTTCGGGTCCGGAATGATCTCGCGCTTTTCAGCCGCGTGACGTCGTGACATCGCTTTCCGTCGTCCTTCCCTAGAACCCGGTGATCACTTCGGCCGCTTGGCGCCGTACTTGGACCGGCGCTGGCGACGGTCCTTCACGCCCTGCGTATCCAGGACACCGCGGATGATGTGGTAGCGCACGCCGGGAAGGTCCTTCACGCGGCCGCCGCGGATCATCACCACGGAATGTTCCTGAAGGTTATGCCCCTCGCCCGGGATGTAGCTGGTCACCTCGAAGCCGTTGGTCAGGCGCACGCGGGCGACCTTCCGCAGCGCCGAGTTCGGCTTCTTCGGCGTGGTGGTGTAGACGCGGGTGCACACCCCCCGCTTCTGCGGGCAGGCCTGCATGGCCGGCACCTTGTTGCGCACCGCCGGGGCCTTGCGCGGCTTGCGGATCAGCTGGTTGATCGTCGGCATGCCTGTCTGTCCTAACTCCGTCCGACCTGAATTCGTCTCGTAACCTGTCGCCCTGCCGGTCCGGTATCGCCGGGTTGCCCGCAGGGCATTTAAGCCAACCATCGCTGCCGCAGCGCCTGTCTGTTCCGCCGGTCGCGCCGCGAGCCGGCGCAGATACGGCAAAGAAACTGACCGGCGCGACGCCGCAGCTTTTCAACGTTCGGGCCCAGTGCCTCGGCAGAGGGGCCGTCGCTCTTATGGAACCGCCGCCGGAGACCTGCCCCGCGGTAAGGCGGGTCCGGATCGATCCGTTGGCCGTCAGCCTGCTGCCGCGCCGGGCCTGCGATCGGCAACTGGCCGAATGCCCTGATACGGAGACAGCAAGCGGGACGCCGCCCGTGACGGCGGCGCCGAAAAGTTCGCGCATATTACTCAGGGCGGCGCCGGGGTCAACCCGTCAGGCAAAAAAAGTGCGTCAGACAGGCATTCCGCGTGGCCGAACCCGTGGTCACGGTGCGTGCAAGCCACCCCGGCGCCGCGCCCGGTTGCAGATCCGTGAAATCGCGCGACACTGGCTCGCGCCCCGCCGGCCGTGCGACCGGCGGGCACGAAGGGGGAGTATAGTGACGATGCCGGGCCCGAGAATACCCTTGCTGAACGAATCCGTCGCGACAGGGGAGGCGGCCGAACTCCTGGCCTCGAGCCATGTCGGCGGCCGGCTGCTGAACATCTTCCGCTGCCTGGCGCAGCATCCCAAGCTGCTGAAGCGCTGGCGGGTCTTCGCCAACCATGTGCTAGGCAAATCGACCCTGCCGCTGCGCGAACGGGAGATCCTGATCCTGCGCACCGGCTGGCTCTGCCATTCCGCCTACGAGTTCGGCCAGCATACCGAGATCGGCAGGGATTGCGGCCTGACGGACGAAGAGATCAGCCGAATCACCGAGGGCCCCGACGCGCCGGGCTGGAGCGAGGACGACCGGCTGCTGCTGCTGGCGGCGGACGAGCTGCGCACCGAGCAGCGGATCAGCGATGCGACCTGGGCCGGGCTGGCCCGCCGCTGGGACCGGCAGCAGATGATGGACATCGTCTTTACCGTCGGGAACTACACCCTGGTGGCGATGGCGCTGAACAGCTTCGGGGTACCGCTGGACGCCGGCGTGCCCGGCTTCCCGCGGGGACGGTCGGGCTGATGCCCGGCACCCGGCATCGCCCCGGCGGCGGCGCCGACGGCGAGCACGACGGCGACCGGGCGGAGGACGCCGCCGATCCTAGCCATACGACCGATCGGCAGGCGACCGCGGCTGCCGCAGACTGCGATTCTGCCGGAGCCGCGGCACCGGCGGAGCGGGATGCCCCACAGTCCCCGGCGCAGGAGCAGTCGATGCCCGTCCGCGTGGTGATCATCGACGATGTCTATCTGAATGCGCGCCTGATCGAACAGGCATTGCGCGGCCTGGACGGGATCGTCACCGAGATCTTCCAGGGGCCGCACCAGGCGCTGGAACGCCTGGCCTCCGGCCCGGTCGACCTGATCATCCTGGACTACCGCCTGCCGGGCATGAGCGGCACCGACGTGCTGAACCGGCTGCGCGCCATGCCGCATCTCAGCGCTGTGCCTGTGCTGGGCATCACCGGGGTCACCGACCCGTCGGCGATGGACGCCATGCAGCGTGCCGGCGCCAACGACCTGCTGCGCAAGCCGATCAACCCGGAGGTGCTGCGCGACCGCTGCGCCCGCCTGATCTCCCGCCACCAGCTGCGCGGCACCGGCGGCGGCTGACCCCCGCCGCCCGGGCTGCGCGCCCGACAGCCCTGCGCACCCGACAGCCCTGCGCGCAGCCAAGAAAAAAGCCCCGGCCGACCGGCCGGGGCTTTCTTCGTTCTGAAGCGGCGGGCCCTGCCCGCGCCCCGTGCGGCTATTCGGCGGCGTCGGAACTGCCGCTATTGGCCTCCTGCAGCTCCTGCTCCAGGGCATCGCCGGCGACGGCGGCCTGCAGCTCCGATTCCAGGGCATCGGCGAACTCGCGGTCGCGCTCGGCCGCGACATGGCGCAGCCGGCTGACCATCGCACCGGTGCCCGCCGGAATCAGGCGGCCGACGATGACGTTCTCCTTCAGGCCGACCAGGCTGTCGACCTTGCCGGACACCGCCGCCTCGGTCAGCACGCGGGTGGTCTCCTGGAAGGAGGCGGCGGAGATGAACGACCGGGTCTGCAGGCTCGCCTTGGTGATGCCCAGCAGGACCGGGGTGGCGGTGGCCGGCTTCAGCCCCTCCGCCTCGGCCTTGGCATTCACCTCCTCGAACTCGACCCGGTCGACCTGTTCGCCCGACAGGAAGGTGGTCTCGCCGGCATTGTCGATCTCGACCTTCTGCAGCATCTGACGGCAGACCGTCTCGATATGCTTGTCGTTGATCTTCACGCCCTGCAGGCGATAGACCTCCTGGATCTCCTTGATCAGGTAGTGGGCCAGTTCCTCGACGCCGAGCACCTTGAGGATGTCGTGCGGCGCCGGATTGCCGTCCACCAGGTGATCGCCGAGAGCCACCAGGTCGCCCTCCTGCACCGCCGCGTGCCGGTCCTTGCTGATCTCGTACTCGATCAGCTCGTTGTCGGACTCGGAACGGACGCCGATGCGGCGCTTCGCCTTGTAGTCGCGGATATACTCCACCCTTCCGTCGGCCTGGGCGATGATCGCATGGTCCTTCGGCCGCCGCGCCTCGAACAGCTCCGCCACCCGCGGCAGACCGCCGGTGATGTCGCGGGTCTTGGTGCTCTCCAGCGGGATACGCGCCAGCACGTCGCCGGCATGCACCTTGGTGCCGTCCGTCAGCGAGAGGATCGCGCCCGCCGGCAGGTGGTAGCGGGCCTCCTGCCCGTTCGGCAGCACGATCACCTCGCCGGCCTCGTCACGCAGGGTGATGCGCGGCCGCAGCTCGTCCTCCTTGTCCTTGGACTTCGACTGCGGCTTGTAGTCCACCACTTCCAGCGAGGAGATGCCGGTGGCCTCGTCGGTGACCTCGCGCATCGTCTTGCCGATGACCAGGTCCCGATAGCCGGCGACACCCTCGCGCTCGGTGATGATCGGCCGGGTATAGGGGTCCCATTCTGCCAGGCGGGAGCCCTTCTCCACCTTCGCACCCTCCGCATGCAGCAGGCGGGCGCCGTAGGGCACCTTGTGGCGGGCACGCTCGCGGCCGTTCTCCGCCACCAGCACGACCTCGCAGTTGCGGCCCATGACGACGAGCCGGCCGCGGCTGTCCTCCACCAGGTTCTTGTTCTCGATCTTCACCGTGGCGTTGTAGGCCGCGTCGATGCTCGACTGCTCCGCCACCTGGGCGGTGCCGCCAATGTGGAAGGTCCGCATCGTCAGCTGGGTGCCGGGCTCGCCGATCGACTGGGCGGCGATCACGCCCACCGCCTCGCCGATATTCACCGACGTGCCGCGGGCCAGGTCGCGGCCATAGCACTTGCCGCAGACGCCACCCTTGCTCTCGCAGGTCAGCACGGAGCGGATCCGCACCCGCTCCACGCCGGAGCGGTCGATGGTGTCGACCAGCACCTCGTCGATCAGCTCGTCGCGGGCGCAGATCACCTCACCCGACAGCGGATCGACGACATCGTCGACCGCGGTCCGGCCCAGGATCCGCTCGCCGAGGGTGGAGACCACCTCGGCGCCGTCCAGCACCTCCTGCACGGTGATGCCGGCTTCGGTGCCGCAATCCTCCTCGACGATGATGCAGTCCTGCGCGACGTCGACCAGGCGCCGGGTCAGGTAGCCGGAATTCGCCGTCTTCAGGGCGGTGTCGGCCAGGCCCTTGCGGGCCCCGTGGGTGGAGTTGAAGTACTCCAGCACGGTCAGGCCTTCCTTGAAGTTGGAGATGATCGGCGTCTCGATGATCTCGCCCGACGGCTTCGCCATCAGGCCGCGCATGCCGGCCAGCTGGCGCATCTGGGCGGCGGAGCCGCGGGCGCCGGAATGCGCCATCATCCAGATCGAGTTCACGCCCTGGCCGGTGCCGCCGGTGGAGATGACCTTCATCATCGCCTCGGCGACCAGCTCGGTGCACTGCGACCAGGCGTCGACCACCTTGTTGTACTTCTCGCCCTGGGTGATCAGGCCGTCCTGGTACTGCTGCTCGAACTCCGCGACCTGCTTCTTGGTCGCCTCGACCATCGCCTCCTTGTCGACCGGCACCACCATGTCGTCCTTGCCGAACGAGATGCCGGCGCGGCAGGCGCGGCTGAAGCCCAGGCCCATCATCCGGTCGCAGAAGATCACCGTCTCCTTCTGCCCGCAGTGGCGGTAGACGGTGTCGATGACCGACGTGATCTCCTTCTTGGTCAGGATCCGGTTGATCAGGTCGAAGCCGATCTTCGGATTCTTCGGCAGGATGTCGGCCAGCAGCATCCGGCCCGGGGTCGCCGTGACCTTCAGGATGATGTCGTTGCCATCCTCGTCGACCGTCTTGAAGCGGCCGCGGATCCGGCTGTGCAGCTTGACCGCGCCGGCATCCAGCGCGCGCTCGATCTCGCCGATCTGGGCATAGGCCGGGACCCGCTCGATCAGCGGGTCGCCGGACAGCACCTTGGTGGCGTCGCCGACCGACTGGGGCTTCGGCAGTTCCGCCCCCGTCTTGCGGTCGAAGACGATCACCTCGTCCGCGGTCCAGGCCCTGAACAGCATGTCCGCATCGTCGAACGACACGGTCAGGCCCAGCGGCACCGGCTGCTCCTGCGTCATGTAGTAGAGGCCCAGTACGATGTCCTGGCTGGGCACGATGATCGGCTTGCCGTTCGCCGGGCTCAGGATGTTGTTGGTCGACATCATGAGCACGCGGGCTTCCAGCTGCGCCTCCAGCGACAGCGGCACGTGCACCGCCATCTGGTCGCCGTCGAAGTCGGCGTTGAAGGCGGCGCAGACCAGCGGGTGCAGCTGGATCGCCTTGCCCTCGATCAGGGTCGGCTCGAAGGCCTGGATGCCGAGGCGGTGCAGGGTCGGCGCCCGGTTCAACAGCACCGGATGCTCGCGGATCACCTCTTCCAGGATGTCCCAGACCTCGGGACGTTCCTTCTCCACCATCTTCTTGGCCATCTTCACCGTGGCCGCGAGCCCCTTCAGCTCCAGCTTGGCGTAGATGAACGGCTTGAACAGCTCCAGCGCCATCTTCTTCGGCAGGCCGCACTGGTGCAGCTTCAGCTCCGGACCGACGACGATCACCGAACGGCCGGAATAGTCGACCCGCTTGCCGAGCAGGTTCTGCCGGAAGCGGCCCTGCTTGCCCTTCAGCATGTCGGAGAGCGACTTCAGCGGCCGCTTGTTGGCGCCGGTGATGACCCGGCCGCGGCGGCCATTGTCGAACAGCGCGTCGACCGCCTCCTGCAGCATCCGCTTCTCGTTGCGCACGATGATGTCGGGCGCGCGCAGCTCGATCAGCCGCTTCAGGCGGTTGTTGCGGTTGATCACGCGGCGGTACAGGTCGTTCAGGTCGGAGGTCGCGAAGCGGCCACCGTCCAGCGGCACCAGCGGGCGCAGCTCCGGCGGGATCACCGGGATCACGGTGAGGATCATCCATTCCGGCCGGTTGCCGGACTCGATGAAGCTCTCGATCAGCTTCAGCCGCTTGATCAGCTTCTTGCGCTTGGTCTCCGAGGTGGCGCGGGTGTCCTCGGCCAGGTCGCCCAGCTCGCCGCGGATCTCGGTGCGTTCCTTCTCCAGTTCCAGGCCGGAGAGAATGTCGCGGATCGCCTCCGCACCGATCTTGGCGGTGAAGGCGTCGTCGCCATATTCCTCCTGCGCCTGGATGTACTGGTCCTCGCTGAGCAGCTCATGCTTCTTCAGCGGGGTCAGGCCCGGCTCCAGGACCACGAAGTGCTCGAAGTACAGCACCCGCTCCAGGTCCTTCAGGGTCATGTCCAGCAGCAGGCCGATGCGGCTGGGCAGCGACTTCAGGAACCAGATATGCGCCACCGGCGAGGCCAGCTCGATATGGCCCATGCGCTCGCGGCGCACCTTGGAGAGGGTGACCTCCACGCCGCACTTCTCGCAGACGATGCCGCGATACTTCATCCGCTTGTACTTGCCGCACAGGCACTCGTAGTCCTTGATCGGACCGAAGATGCGGGCGCAGAACAGGCCGTCGCGCTCCGGCTTGAAGGTGCGGTAGTTGATGGTCTCCGGCTTCTTGATCTCGCCATAGGACCAGGACCGGATCCGCTCGGGGCTTGCGATCGAGATCTTGATCTCGTCGAAGTTCAGCGTGTTGGCCGGCTGGCCGAAGATGTTCATCAGGTCGTTCATTTGACGCGCCTCCTGGGGCTTGTCATGGCACCACCCGGCGGCCGAAGCCGCCGGGCGGGCCGGAAGGATGTGAGGAGTTCGTTCCGGCCGGTCAGAAACCGCTCTGCTTCAGCTCCACGTTCAGGCCGAGGGAGCGCATCTCCTTGACCAGAACGTTGAAGCTTTCCGGAATGCCCGCCTCGAAATTGTCCTCGCCGCGGACGATCGCCTCGTAGACCTTGGTGCGGCCGGCCACGTCGTCCGACTTCACCGTCAGCATCTCCTGCAGGGTGTAGGAGGCGCCGTAGGCCTGCAGCGCCCAGACCTCCATCTCGCCGAAGCGCTGCCCGCCGAACTGCGCCTTGCCGCCCAGCGGCTGCTGGGTGACCAGGCTGTAGGGGCCGATCGACCGGGCGTGGATCTTGTCGTCCACCAGGTGGTGCAGCTTCAGCATGTAGATGTAGCCCACCGTCACCTTGCGATCGAAAGCCTCGCCGGTGCGGCCGTCCACCAGGGTGACCTGGCCGGAATGGTCCAGACCGGCCTTGTCCAGCATCTGGACGATATCGGCCTCGATCGCGCCGTCGAACACCGGGGTGGCGAAGGGCACGCCGCGGCGCAGGTTGCCGGACATCTCGACGACGGAATCGTCGTCGAGCTTCGCGACACCCTCCTCGTACTGCGCGTCGCCATAGACCCCCTTCAGCAGGGTGCGCAGTTCGGTGGCCTTCTCGCCATTGCCGGCGACGCTCTCCAGCACCTCCGTGACCCGGCGGCCGATGCCATGGCTCGACCAGCCCAGATGTGTCTCCAGGATCTGACCGACATTCATGCGGCTGGGCACGCCCAGCGGGTTCAGCACGATGTCGACCGGCTGGCCGTCCTCCAGGTAGGGCATGTCCTCTTCCGGCAGGATGCGGGAGATGACGCCCTTGTTGCCATGGCGGCCGGCCATCTTGTCGCCGGGCTGCAGCTTGCGCTTCACAGCCACGAAGACCTTGACCATCTTCATCACGCCGGGCGGCAGCTCGTCGCCGCGCTGCAGCTTCTCCACCTTGTTCTCGAAGCGGGCCTGCAGGCGGTCCATCATCTGGTCGTGCTGGCGCTTCAGCGCCTCGACCCGCTCCATCACCTCGTCGGCACCGACGGAGATCTGCCACCAATGGGCGCGCGGCAGGCCCTGCAGGGCCTCCGCCGTGACGGTCTTGCCCGACGGCAGGGCCTTCGGGCCCTTGATCACGTCATGACCGGTCAGCAGTTCCTGCAGCGCGGCATAGATGCTGCGCTCCAGGATCGCCTTCTCGTCGTCGCGGTCCTTGGCGAGGTTCTCGATCTCCGCCCGCTCGATGGCGAGCGCACGCTCGTCCTTCTCCACGCCGTGGCGGGAGAAGACGCGCACCTCGACCACCGTGCCGGTGACCCCCGGCGGCACCCGCAGGGAGGTGTCGCGGACGTCGGAGGCCTTCTCGCCGAAGATCGCCCGCAGGAGCTTCTCCTCCGGGGTCATCGGGCTCTCGCCCTTCGGCGTGATCTTGCCGGTCAGGATGTCGCCGGCGGCGACCTCGGCACCCACATAGACGATGCCGGCCTCGTCGAGGTTGCGCAGGCCTTCCTCGCTGACATTCGGGATGTCGCGGGTGATCTCCTCCGGGCCCAGCTTGGTGTCGCGGGCCATCACCTCGAACTCCTCGATATGGATCGAGGTGAAGACGTCATCCTTCACGATCCGCTCGGAGATCAGGATGCTGTCCTCGAAGTTGTAGCCGTTCCAGGGCATGAAGGCGACGAGCACGTTCCGGCCCAGGGCCAGCTCGCCCATCTCCGTCGACGGGCCGTCGGCGATGATGTCGCCCGCGCGCACCGCATCGCCCACCTTCACCAGCGGCCGCTGGTTGATGCAGGTGTTCTGGTTGGAGCGCTGGAACTTCATCAGCTTGTAGATGTCGACGTTGGACTGCGACAGGTCCTCGTTCTCCGTCGCGCGGATCACGATACGGGTCGCGTCGACCTGGTCGACCACGCCGGTGCGGCGGGCGGCGATGGTGGCGCCGGAATCGCGGGCCACCGTCTCCTCCATGCCGGTGCCGACCATCGGCGCATCGGCGCGCAGCAGCGGCACTGCCTGGCGCTGCATGTTGGAGCCCATCAGCGCGCGGTTGGCGTCGTCGTTCTCAAGGAACGGGATCAGCGCCGCGGCGACGGAGACCAGCTGCTTCGGGGAGACGTCGATATAGTCGATCTGGTCAGGCTTCACCATCTGGAAGTCGCCGCCCAGGCGGCAGCTCACCAGCTCGCTGATGAAGCGGCCTTCCTCGTCCAGCTCCGCATTGGCCTGGGCGATGGTGTACTTGCCCTCTTCCATCGCGGTCAGATAGACGACCTCCTCGGAGGCGCGGCCGTCGATGACCTTGCGGTAGGGGCTCTCGATGAAGCCGTACTGGTTCACCCGCGCATAGGTCGCCAGGGAGTTGATCAGGCCGATATTCGGGCCTTCCGGCGTCTCGATCGGGCAGATCCGGCCATAATGGGTCGGATGCACGTCGCGGACCTCGAAGCCGGCGCGCTCGCGGGTCAGGCCGCCCGGGCCAAGCGCCGACAGGCGCCGCTTGTGGGTGATCTCCGACAGCGGGTTGGTCTGGTCCATGAACTGGCTGAGCTGCGAGGAGCCGAAGAACTCCCGCACCGCCGCCGCCGCCGGCTTGGCATTGATCAGGTCATGCGGCATGACCGTGTCGATCTCCACCGAACTCATGCGCTCGCGGATCGCCCGCTCCATGCGCAGCAGGCCGATACGGTACTGGTTCTCCATCAGCTCGCCGACGGAGCGCACCCGCCGGTTGCCCAGATGGTCGATATCGTCGATCTCGCCGCGGCCGTCGCGCAGGTCGACCAGGGTCTTGATCACCGACAGCATGTCCTCGGTGCGCAGGATCCGGACATTGTCCTCCGTCTCCAGGCCCAGGCGCGCGTTCATCTTCACCCGGCCGACGGCGGACAGGTCGTAGCGTTCGCCGTCGAAGAACAGGCCTGAGAACAGGGCCTCCGCGGTCTCCGGGGTCGGCGGCTCGCCCGGCCGCATCACCCGGTAGATCTCGTACAGGGCGGCCTCGCGGCTCTGGTTCTTGTCCGCCACCATGGTGTTGCGGATATAGGCGCCGCGCATGACGTCATCGACGTCCAGGGTCGGCAGCTCGTTGACGCCGATCGTCTCCAGGGTCTCCAGCGCCGCCTCGGAGATCTCCTCGCCGGCCTCGACGTAGATCTCGCCGGTCTCCATGTTGACCATGTCGTTGGCGCAGTAGCGCCCGATCAGGTCGGCCTTGTTGACCTGCAGCTGCTTGACGCCCTGCTCTTCCAGCTTCTTGGCCAGGCGCGGGGTGACCTTGGTGCCGGCGGACACCACGACATTGCCGGTCGCGGCGTCGATCAGGTCATGCGCCACCCGCAGGCCGCGCAGCCGCTCGGCATTGAACTCCGTCGACCAGTTCTGGCCGTCGAAGCGGTAGATCACCTTCTCGTAGAAATAGTCGAGGATCTCTTCCGAGGTCAGGCCCAGCGCGAACAGCAGGGTGGTCACCGGCAGCTTCCGCCGCCGGTCGATGCGGACATAGACGATGTCCTTGGCGTCGAACTCGAAATCCAGCCAGGAGCCGCGATAGGGGATGATCCGGGCGGCGAACAGGTACTTGCCCGACGGATGGGTCTTGCCGCGGTCATGGTCGAAGAAGACGCCCGGCGAACGGTGCATCTGGCTGACGATCACGCGCTCGGTGCCGTTGATGATGAACGTGCCCTTGTCCGTCATCAGCGGCATGTCGCCCATGTAGACGTCCTGCTCCTTGATATCGAGCACGGACTTCGCCTGGGTGTCGGGATCCACCTCGAAGACGATCAGGCGCAGGGTGACCTTCAGCGGCGCGGCGAAGGTCATGCCGCGCGCCATGCACTCGTCGACGTCATATTTGGGCGGATCGAATTCGTAGCGGACGAATTCCAGGCTGGCGGTCTCCGAGAAGTCCTTGATCGGGAAGACCGACTTGAAGACGCCCTGCAGGCCGGTATCCGGACGGTCGTCGATATCGACCATCAGGAAGCTGTCGTAACTGGATTTCTGAACCTCGATCAGGTTCGGCATGGCCGCCACGGAGGGGATACGGCCGAAAGTCTTGCGGATGCGCTTGCGCTCGGTGAGGGAGAGCGGCATTTCTGCTCCTCGTTCCGACTGACCGGCCATCACCACATGGCCGGCAGCCGCCGCGTCTGGGTGCGCGGCAGCATGCGACGGTGTCTTGCGCGGGCCCATTATCCCGCCGGGCGACCGTCAGCGCCCCAATCCCTTCGACCGTGCCGGCCGCGCAAATGGCGAAAAGGCGCCCTGCCCGCCTCCCATCCCCTTTCCAGGGGCGGGTCGCGGGGGCGTCCTATTTCGTCTGCGTCTATGCCCTGCACTGCATTCCGGCCGGGCCGGGAGCCGGCGAAGGCGCCGGCCCGGCGGGGATGCAGTCCGGAGCGTCCGCCGCCCCCGGGTCGGGCAATGCCTTCCCGGGAGCGGCGGCGCAAACCGTCTTACGTCAGGCCGTCTTACTTCAGCTCGACCTTGGCGCCGGCACCTTCCAGCTGCGCCTTGATCTTCTCGGCCTCTTCCTTGGTCGCGCCTTCCTTCACCGGCTTCGGCGCGCCCTCGACGAGGTCCTTGGCGTCCTTCAGGCCCAGGCCCGTGATCGCGCGGACTTCCTTGATGACCTTGATCTTCTCAGCCCCGGCATCGGCCAGGATGACGTCGAACTCGGTCTTCTCTTCCTCGGCCGCGGCCTCGCCGCCGCCGGCCGCACCCGGCATCGCCGCCATGGCGACCGGCGCCGCCGCGGACACGCCCCACTTCTCCTCGAGGATCTTCGCCAGCTCGGCGGCCTCGAGCACGGTCAGCTCGGACAGCTCGTCGGCAATCTTCTGCAAATCAGCCATATCGGTTCTCTCTTCGTCTCTTTCCAGCCGCGCGTGTCAGAATGGCGCGGCAAGGTTCTGGATTTCCGCCTTACGAGGCCTGCTCTTCCTTCGCACCGTATGCGGCCATGACCCGGGCAAGCTGTCCGGCGGGCGCCTGCAGGACGCCGGCGACCTTCGTCGCGGGCGCCTGGATCAGGCCCACCAGCTTGCCGCGCAGCTCGTCCAGCGATGGCATGGTGGCCAGGGCCTTCACGCCGTCGGCATCGAGCCGTGTCTCACCCATCGCGCCGCCCAGGATCACCAGCTTCTCGTTCGCCTTGGCGAAATCGACGCTGGCCTTGGCTGCCGCCACCGGATCGTCGGAATAGGCAATCGCCGTCTGCCCGACGAACAGGTCCTGCAACGCTTCATACGGAGTTCCGGCAAGGGCAAGGCGCGTGAGGCGGTTCTTGGTCACCTTGAAGCTGGCACCCGCATCACGCATCTGCCGCCGAAGCTTCGTCGCCTCGAACACCGACAGACCCGTGTAGTGGGTGACCACCACCACGGAGGTCCTGGAGAAGACCTCGTGGAAGTGGGCGACCAGCTCCTCTTTGGATGATCGATCCACCTGTCACCTCTTCCTTGTTGCTTCGGCACCGCGCCACCGCGATACGCTGCGGCGGGCACGGCACCCCTCACTTCCTGCCCCGGAAATCCGCGAACCGCCGCCTCGGACCTTGGGCCGCCCGGGAGATCCCCGGCCGCTCCCGCAGAGAACCGACAAATTCACGCAACTCCCGTCTGTGCAGGCGTCCGGCCGCAACCGGCGGCCTTCGCCTTAAGTCCCGCCACCCTGGCTCGCATTCGGGCGGGACACCTGCAGTCTCGGACAGGCGGACCCGGCGGCGTGCCGCCGGCTCCCCTTGCTGACGGGCTGATGCCCGGCAGCAATCCTCAAGTACTCTGGCTGACGGGCTGATGCCCGGCAGCAATCCTCAAATCAAACCGCGGACAGCCGTATCAGGCGGTCCCGGCGGTGATGCTACCCACATCCACCCGGACGCCTGCGCCCATGGTGGACGACAGGGCGATGCGGCGCAGATAGACACCTTTCGCCCCGCTGGGCTTCGCCTTCACGATGGCATCGACGAAGGCGCGGATATTCTCCGCCAGCTGCTCCTCGGTGAAGCTGGCCTTGCCGACGCCGGCGTGCAGGATGCCCGCCTTCTCGACCCGGAACTCCACCTGGCCGCCCTTCACCGCCTTCACGGCGCCGGCGACATCGGCGGTGACCGTGCCCAGCTTCGGGTTCGGCATCAGGCCGCGGGGGCCCAGCACGCGACCCAGCCGGCCCACCACGGCCATCATGTCCGGCGTGGCGATGCAGCGGTCGAAATCGATCGTGCCGCCCTGGATCGTCTCCGCCAGGTCTTCCGCCCCGACGATGTCGGCGCCGGCCTCGCGGGCCTCGTCCGCCTTGTCGCCCTTGGCGAAGACCGCCACGCGGACCGCCTTGCCCGTGCCGTTCGGCAGGGAGACGACGCCGCGGACCATCTGGTCGGCATGACGCGGGTCCACACCCAGGTTGACCGAGACCTCGACCGTTTCGTCGAACTTCGCGGTCGCCCGGGTCTTCACCATCTTGACCGCCTCATCCAGCGGATAGCGGCTGTTGGGGTCGACCCCTTCGCGCACCGCCTTCAGGCGCTTACCAATTCCCGACATTGCCCTACTCCGTCACCTGGATGCCCATGGAGCGGGCCGAGCCCGCCACCATCCGTGCCGCCGCCTCGATGTCGTTGGCATTGAGGTCGACCATCTTCTGCTGGGCGATTTCGCGCACCTGATCCATGGTCACCGAGCCCGCGGTGTCCTTGCCAGGCGTCTTGGAGCCGGACTTCAGGTTCGCCGCCCGCTTCAGGAAGAAGCTGACCGGCGGGGTCTTGGTCTCGAAGCTGAAGGAGCGGTCGGCATAGACCGTGATCACCACCGGGATGGGCATGCCCTGCTCCACCCCCTGGGTCTGCGCGTTGAACGCCTTGCAGAACTCCATGATGTTCACGCCACGCTGACCAAGCGCAGGACCGATCGGCGGCGACGGATTCGCCTGCCCGGCGGGCACCTGCAGCTTGATATAGCCACTGATCTTTTTCACCGTTTCATCCTCTCATGACACCGAGGCGCGTGGTCCGGCACGGATCACCTCCCACGCATGGGACCGAACGCGGCCCCAATCTCTCACTCAGTCCTGCACTCACTCAAATACGCAACAACGTTCCGCAAGCAATTGGTATTGCGGCCTTTTCGCGAAGGTCAGACCTTCTCGACCTGCGAATATTCCAGTTCCACCGGGGTGGCGCGCCCGAAGATCGAGACCGCGACCTTGATCCGCGCGCGCTCCTCGTCGACCTCTTCCACCATGCCGTTGAAGGAGGTGAAGGGCCCGTCGCAGACACGCACCTGCTCGCCCACCTCGAACACCACCGACGGCTTCGGACGCTCTACGCCCTCGCGCACCTGCTGGATGATGCGCTCGGCCTCGCCGTCGCTGATCGGCTGCGGCTTCGCGCCCGAGCCCAGGAAGCCGGTGACCTTCTGGGTGTTCTTCACCAGGTGGAAGGTCTCGTCGGTCATTTCCATCTTCACCAGGACATAGCCCGGAAAGAACTTCCGCTCGGCATTGACCTTCTGACCGCGCCGGACCTCGACGACCTCTTCGACGGGCACCAGCACCTCCTCGAACATCTCGCCCATATTGTTCTGGGCGGCCTGCTCGCGGATCGACTGCGCGACCTTCTTCTCGAAGCCGGAATAGACCTGCACGATGTACCAGCGCTTCGCCATGACTGCCTTGTCTACCTATCGTCTCGGCACCGCCTGCATCGGCAGCCCTCAGTCCCGAACGGCCCCGCCTTCCGGCGGCCGCCGCGCCGGACGCCTAGCGTCCCAGCCCCAGGACCAGCTGGATCAGGTAGCTCAGCGCCTGATCCACCACGAAGAAAAAGATCGCGACCAGGATCACCATGACAAACACCATCGCCGTGGTGATCAGGGTCTCCTTGCGCGTCGGCCAGGTGACCTTCGAGGTTTCCTGTCGGACCTGCCGCAGGAACGCCATCGGACCCGTACTTGCCATGCCTAAACCTGTTCCGCTCGCCGTCCGGATGCTGCCCCAGGGCCCCGCCCTGCGGCGCCCGGCCCGGGCGCGGACCCGCCAGGGTCGGCGCCAGAGGCCAAGGGCGGCCCCAGGGGCGGCCATGCCGGCGGGCCGGATCGGCCCAGATGCCACAGCGTGGCAGGAGTGGAGGGACTCGAACCCCCAGCCCCCGGTTTTGGAGACCGGTGCTCTACCAATTGAGCTACACTCCTATCGCGCCGCAGCGCGCCGCGCAATGTCTACAACACGTGAACATTGCGCGGCAACTTACTGAAAAACAAGGGCGAACGCCGAACTCAAACCTGGCATCGCGCCCGCCCGCCCGGTCAGGCCCGGCGGAAAGGTCCCGGGCCGCGGCCCGGGACGGCAACCTACTCGGTAATGGAGGAGACGACGCCGGCGCCGACGGTACGGCCGCCCTCGCGGATCGCGAAGCGCAGGCCCTCGTCCAT
>NZ_JBHRTR010000005.1:90494-295772 GCF_042646425.1 Marinibaculum pumilum | reverse complement strand
GCTCATCAAAGCTCCTCCTCACGGAGCTTGAATCACTGTTCGCAATCCCATGCTACAAATTTATGAGTTTACGACCTAGTCCCCGCTGTTTGCGTCCGTCTCGCTGACGACTTCCTCGGCCTCGGTCCAGTTCGCGGTGGCCCCCTTCGACTTCACGTAGGATCCGGGGGCATCCTCGATCACCTTCAGCTTGCCGTCGCCAGGCACCCGGGCGGGAACCTTCGGCCCGGAATGCGTCGACAGCCAGGCATCCCAGTCCTCCCACCAGGAGCCGGGATGCTCGGTCGCAGTGGCCAGCCATTCCTCCGGCGTCGGCGGGTTCTTCGCAATGTCGCTGGTCCAGTGCTGGTACTTGCGGGCGGAGGGCGGATTGATGACGCCGGCGATGTGGCCGGACCCTGCCAGGACGAAGCGGACCGGGCCGGAATAGAGCTGGCTCGCCTTGTAGACACTGGTGAAGGGCGCGATGTGGTCCTCCTTGCTGGACTGCAGGTAGATCGGCACCTTGATCTTCCGCAGGTCCAGGTCCACGCCGCACAGGTGCAGGGCGCCGGGCTGCACCAGCAGGTTCTTCTGGTACATGTTGCGCAGGTAATAGCTGTGCATCTTCGCCGGCATGTTGGTGGCGTCGGCGTTCCAGTACAGCAG
The DNA here is from genome assembly GCF_042646425.1 of Marinibaculum pumilum. Classification (NCBI taxonomy): domain Bacteria; kingdom Pseudomonadati; phylum Pseudomonadota; class Alphaproteobacteria; order Rhodospirillales; family Rhodospirillaceae; genus Marinibaculum; species Marinibaculum pumilum. The sequence continues at coordinate 295,124 of NZ_JBHRTR010000005.1, read as the reverse complement.
GTCGAAGGGGAAGGGGTCCTTGCCCAGCAGGTAGTTGTTGACCACGAACGACCAGATCAGGTCGTTGGCGCGCAGCATGTTGAAGGTGGTCGCCATCTCGTTGCCGGCGAGATAGCCGCGTTCCGCCATCACCTGCTCGATATGCTCCAGCTGCTCGTCATCGATGAAAACGCTCAGCTCGCCCGCCTCCGAAAAGTCGACCTGGGCAGCGAAGAAGGTGGTCGCCTTGATCCGGTCGTCGCCGCGGGCGGCGAGGACGGCCAGCGCGCAGGCCATAAGGGTGCCGCCGATGCAATAGCCGATCGTCGTCACCTCGCGCTCGCCGGTGGCCTTCTCCACGGCGTCCAGCCCGTCGAAGATGCCTTCCTTCAGATAGTCCTCGAAGGTCTTCTCCGTCAGCGTCTCGTCGGGGTTGCGCCACGACACCACGAACACCGTGTAGCCGCGGTCGAGCATCCAGGAGATGAACGAGTTCTCCGGCCGCAGGTCCATGATGTAGAACTTGTTGATCCACGGCGGCACGATGAACAGTGGGCGCTTGTACACTTCCTGCGTCGTCGGGGTGTATTGCAGCAGCTGCATCAGGTCGTTCTGGTAGATCACCTTGCCCGGCGTAACCGCGACATTCTCGCCGACCTTGAAGGCGTCCATGTCGGTCATGCGGATGTGCAGGCGGCCGCTGTTGCGGTCCAGGTCCTTCAGCATGTTGTCCAGGCCGCGGACCAGGTTCTCGCCGTTCGATTCCAGGGTGGCGCGCAGCACCTGCGGGTTGGTCATCAGGAAGTTGGACGGCGCCATCGCGTCGACGAACTGCCGGGTATAGAAGTCCACCTTCTTCGCCGTGCGGTCGTCCAGCCCGTCGACATCCTTGACCGTGTCCTGCATCCAGCGGGCGGTCAGCAGGTAGGATTGCTTGATGTAGTCGAAGACCTGGTTCTCGTCCCACTGCGGGTCGCGGAAGCGGCGGTCGCCGCGTTCGGGCTGCACCAGGGGATCGGATTCCTGACCCAGGAAACGCTGCGCCTGCGAGGTCCACAGGTCCATGTAGCGCTGCCAGAGATCGAGCTGCGCCTCCACGATCTTCGACGGCTCGGACATCATCTTGGTGAACAGTTCCATGAAGGCGCCGCCGATGTTCAGCGGGTCGGCACTGCCGACACCCTTCTCCCGCTGCGACGCCAGGAACTCGCTCACCAGGGTCTGGGACTGGGTCGCGACCTTCATCATGTTCGCGGAGAAGGTCGCCGGATCGGGCAGGGGCATGTCCGGGTCGACACCCGCCGCGCCCGGCTTGCCCGTCCCCTTGGCCGGTCCGGCGCCCCGGTCCGTCTTGCCCCCTGCTGCGGCCGTCGTGGTGGCAGGTACCGGCTCAGCCTTCGCGCCGGGACTTGGCGCCGTCGCCCGCTTCGGCGCGGTCGCCTTGCCCGCAGCCTTTTCCGGACCTTTCCCCTTCGCCGGACCTTTCCCCTTCGTCGGACCTTTCCCTTGCGACTGGGCTGGCGCTTTCCTGCCGGTCGCTGCCTTGCCGGCCGCCGCTGCCTTGCCGGCCGCCGCTGCCTTCGCCGCCGGTGCCTTCGCTGCGGCCTTGCCGGCTGTGCCTTTAGCGGCGCCCTCCGGGGTCGTCTCCGGGGCAGAATCCGACGCACGGGCAGGTCTGGCAGCTCCTTTGCCTCGGGCACGACGTGGCGGTGCGGACATGGGCTTCCCTCCGGGCGCGGTTCTGGTTGTCACCACTGCAAGGGTGGCCAACCCAGCATCATCGTCAAGGTCGGAAAAGACGCAGTGGCAGGCGATTCGCGGCACTGGTCGCGCAAAACGCCAATGCCCGCCGAGTCGAATCGCCGCACCGGTGCGATGAAGCGCCGGCCTTGTGTCGGCTGGGACGACACAGTAAAGCGTAGGGAACTCAGGGGTTGCGTGGCGGATGCAGCAGGAACAGGACAGACTCCCTCGGCAAGGAGCAACACCGATGGTCGCACGTCTCGCCGCAGGTCTGCGGGCGGCACGTTCGCTTGCCTTTGTCGCGTTGCTGGCGCCGACACTGGGTGCCTGCGCCTATGGCGTCGGCGACCTGTTCGGAGAGGATCCGCCACCACCGCCGCCACCTGTCTTCGTCCCGAAGAGCGAGGCGGAGACGCAGGAGGGCGGCACCGCCGCCGCCGGTGCGGACCAGGAAGAGAGCTTCCCCACCCTGGGACAGGTGCCGGAACGGCCCACCCCGACGACCCAGCCTGCCGAACAGACGGAAATCTCGCAGTCGCTCGCTGCCGACCGGCAGAACGCGCAGTACACGCGCGAACGGCTGACGGGCGAGATGTCGGACGGCGGCGACCCCGGGACGCCGCCGCCAGCGACCACAACGACTGCGGCCACAACGACTGCGGCCGCATCGACCGCTTCAGCCCCCGCTTCCGCGACGACGTCCGCTTCGACAGCGGCGGCGCCGTCGAGCGCCGGCACCGCGGCCGCAAGCCCTGACGACACCATGGCCGACGGCATGACCGCCGCCGACACGGCATCGGCCGGGCAGGCGGCGCCGACGGCCATGGCGGCGGCGGACACCGCAAGTTCGGTCCCCGCGCCGCCCAGCGCCGGCGGCACCATGGCGGATGAGAGCGCCAATGTGCAGCGCGCGATCGACTCCCGTTCCGAGATCACGGAAGGGACGGCCCGCGGCAGCACCCTGCAGAACCGCTCCGACCGCCCGGTGCTGCAGCGTACCGAACGCCTCACCGCGGCCCTCAATTCGCCCGAGGCCAGCGCGTCGGAGGTCGATGCCTTCACGCGGCGCATGGCAGCCGGTTCGTCGGCCTCCAATGCCACCGTGGCCGCGCGGCGCAGCTATCCGGAGACCGGCGCGACGATGCAGGCCGGCACCGCCGCCTCCGCGCCTGAGGTATCGAGCGCCCGGGCCGACGAGCTTCTGGCAGCGAAGGCGAGTGCCGAACTGGCCGCCTACGAAGCGCAGGAGCAGGGCGCCATGACCGATCCAGCCGCTCCCGCATCGAGTGCAGCAGCATCCGCTGCCGCCGGAACCGCCGCCATGGCGGACACAACCATGCAGGCTGCCCGGACACCCGAGCCGCAGCTGACGACCCGCACTGTCAGCAGCGCCGCTCCCGGCGCGGCCGGCGACGTGGAACAGGCGACCCAGCAGGCGATCGACCGCCAGGCGATGGGCCAGGCCATGCCGTCGCAGACTGCCGGCGCGCCCATGGTCAGCGAACAGGTCTCCGTTGCGGAAGAGGTCACCCCGGCCGGGCAGGTGACCGTGGTGGAGACGATGCGGGAAACCGTTCCCGCAGCGCCCACGCCAGCGCCGCAGCCGCAGTCGCTGGCCGACATCTACGAGGCGCAGCTGCGCGCCTCCAGCGCCTCCACCCTGCAGCAGGCGGCGCGGGAAGGCGCCACCCTTGCGGCTGCCGACGGAACGGCTGGCGCGGGCTATCCCCAGCAGCAGGCGGCGGCCAGCAATCTCCCGCCTGCCGGCAGCTATCGCGCCGCGCCCGCGCAGGCCTATCCCGCCTCGACCTATGCAGGCGCCCCGTCCTATGCCGGTGCGTCGGGCTATGGCGCCGGCACCGTCGTGGTCAGCGGCAGCGGCACCACCGGCGGGACCCGCGCCGCGGCCCCGGCGGCCTATGCTGCCGGCGCCGGCTATCCGGGCGGCAACGTGCCGGGCGTGAAGGCCGGCACGATCCGCTTCAATGCCGGCTCCAGTCGCCTCGGCAGCGGCGACCTGGAGACCCTGCGCCGGATCGCGGATCAGTACAGCCGCTTCGGCGGGCGGGTCCTGGTCCTCGGCCATGCATCGAGTCGCACCGGCGACATGCCGCCGGAACGGCACAAGCTGGTGAATTTCGACATCTCCCTGGAGCGCGCCGAAGCCGTTGCGGCACAGCTCGGTCGCTACGGCATCCCGACCGCTGCGATGCTGGTGGAAGCCAGGTCGGACATGGACCCGATCTATTTCGAGGCCATGCCGGCGGCCGAGGCGGCCAACCGGCGGGCCGAGGTCTACTTCCTCCGCTGACTTTTCTGCGCGTTGAAAAGTTCATTCGTTTCAACTCTTTAGGGGCAACAGTTGATATGTTGCACGAAGTGGCGTCGTGACCGCCTCTGATCCGAAGGCAAAGGCCCGCAGCGCCCGGCGCCGGGCCACCGCAGTGCGGCCGGCCCGCGCGAAGGCCAAGGCCGCCCGGGCCGCAGCCCCAAAGGCCCGGAAGGGCGGCATCCAACCGGCCGGGTCAAAGGCGGCACAACCGGCAGGGCCGGCCCCCCTTCGCCTCGGCATCGCGGGGCTGGGTACCGTCGGATGCGGCGTCCTGACCCTGCTGGAGCGCAACGGTCCGCTAATCGCCGCGCGCGCCGGACGCCCGCTGCAGGTGACGTCGGTCTCCGCCCGGTCGCGGCGGAAGAAGCGCGCCGCCGATCCCGGCCCAGCGACCTGGCACAGCGACCCGGTCGCGCTCGCCCGGGATCCCGAGGTCGACGTCGTGGTGGAGCTGATGGGTGGCTCGGACGGTCCGGCCCGGGCCCTGTGCGAGGCGGCGCTGCGTGCCGGCAAGCCGGTCGTCACGGCAAACAAGGCGCTGTTGGCGGAGCGGGGGACGGCCCTGGCCAGGCTGTCGGCGCGGTACGGTGCGCCCCTGGCCTACGAAGCCGCCGTGGCCGGCGGCATCCCGATCATCAAGGCGCTGCGGGAAGGGCTGGCCGGCAACCGGATCCGACGGCTCTATGGCATCCTCAACGGCACCTGCAACTACATCCTGACGACGATGGAGGCGACCGGCCGGGACTTCGACGATGTCCTGGCCGAGGCGCAGCGGCTCGGTTATGCCGAGGCCGATCCCAGCTTCGACGTCGACGGCATCGATGCGGCCCACAAGCTGGCGATCCTGGCCGCCCTGGCCTATGGCGCACCGGTCGATTTCGCCTCCGCCTATGTGGAGGGGATCCGGGCCGTGACGGCCGCCGATATCGCGATGGCAGCGGAGCTCGGCTTCCGGATCAAGCTGCTGGGCCTCGCCCAGCTCGAGGACGGTGCGCTGCTGCAGCGCGTGCATCCCTGCCTGGTGCCGCGGACCACGCCGATCGCGCATGTCGACGGCGTCTATAACGCGGTGGTGACGGAAGGCGACGCGGTCGGCCGGACCCTGCTGGAGGGCCGCGGCGCCGGAGCGGAGCCGACCGCCTCGGCGGTGATGGCCGATATCATCGATATCGCCGCCGGGCGCATCGCGCCGCCGCTGGGGCTGCCTGCGACGGCGCTGGCGAAGCATCGCGCATGTCACATGCGCGACCATGTCGGCTGCTACTATGTCCGCCTGCAGGTCAGGGACGAGCCGGGGGTGATCGCGGACATCTCCGCGATCCTGAAGCGGTGCAGCATTTCCATAGAATCCCTGCTACAGCACGGGCGCGCGCCGGACGACGCGCGCGGCGTGCCGGTGGTGATGACCACGCACGAGGCGCGCGAGGCGCACATGATGCAGGCCCTGTCGCGGATGGCGCGCCTGCCGTCGGTGCTCCATGCGCCGCACATCATTCGGATCGAGAAACTGACAGTACCGGAGGAAAGCTGACCATGGCTGCCAAGGGCATGGATCGGAACTTCACCCTTGAGGCCGTGCGGGTGTCGGAGGCCGCGGCGATCGCGGCGGCCACGCAGATCGGCCTCGGCGACGAGAAGAAGGCCGACCAGGTCGCCGTCGACGCCATGCGCACCGCGCTGAACAAGGTGGCGATGGACGGCACCGTGGTGATCGGCGAGGGCGAGCGGGACGAGGCGCCGATGCTCTATATCGGCGAGAAGGTCGGCCGTGGCAGCGGGCCGAAGATCGACATCGCGCTGGACCCGCTGGAAGGCACCACCCTGACCGCCAAGGCCGGCTCCAATGCGCTTGCGGTGCTGGCCTTCGCGGAGGCGGGCTGCCTGCTGAACGCCCCCGACGTCTACATGGACAAGATCGCGGTCGGCGGCGGCCTGCCGGAGAACGTGGTCGATTTGGACGCGACCCCGGCGGAGAACCTGGCGGCGCTTGCCGCGGCGAAGGGCTGCGAGGTGGCGGCGCTGACCGCCTGCATCCTCGACCGGCCGCGCCACGAGGAGCTGATCGCCAGGGTCCGCGAGGCGGGTGCGCGGATCAAGCTGATCACCGATGGCGACGTGGCCGGGGTGATCGCCACGACGGTGCCGGAGACCGGCATCGACATCTACATGGGCTCCGGCGGGGCGCCGGAAGGCGTCCTGGCCGCGGCGGCGCTGCGGTGCATCGGCGGGCAGATCCAGGGCCGCCTGCTGTTCCGCAACGACGACGAGAAGGAGCGTGCCCGGCGCCTGGGCGTGACCGACCTGGACCGCAAGTACGGCATCCTCGACATGGCGAAGGGCGATGTCATCTTCTCCGCCACCGGGGTGACCGACGGCTGGATGCTGGACGGCGTCCAACCGGTCGCGGACGGTCATATCACCCAGTCGCTTGTGCTGCGCTCGGCAACCGGCACGTCGCGCTGGATCAAGGCGCATCACCGGTCCGGCCGCGGCGCAGGCGCAAAGCCGGCGGCGGGCACCGCCGGTTGAACCGTCCGGAACGCCTGGCCCAAACGATGCCTGTGCCGGAACCTGAAGCGGTTCTCGGCGTCGGAACGTCGCTGCTCGGACGCAACTGGGCCCTGCGCTGCACCGACGAACGGTCGGCGGAAGCGCTGTCCCAGGGGCTCGGCCTGCCCGACGTGGTGGGTCGCATCCTGGCGGGCCGTGGGGTGGACCGCGAAGCGGCGGAGCGCTTCCTGTCGCCGTCGCTGAAGGCGGAACTGCCCGACCCGTCGGTCCTCAAGGACATGGACGTAGCGGCCGCGCGCATCGCCGACGTGGTGATGGCCGGCGGCACGGTCGGGGTGTTCGGCGACTACGATGTCGACGGCGCGACCTCCGCGGCCCTGCTGTCGCGCTTCCTGCACGCGGCCGGCGGCAGGTGCCTGGTTCATATCCCCGACCGGATGCGCGACGGCTACGGACCCAACGCGCCGGCCCTGAAGGCAATGGCGGGGCAGGGGGCGGACGTGATCGTCACGGTCGATTGCGGCATCACCGCCTTCGACGCCCTCGGGCAGGCCGCCGCTGCGGGCATCCCCGTGATCGTCGTCGACCACCATCAGGCGGAGCCGCGCCTGCCGGAGGCGGCCGCGGTGGTGAACCCGAACCGCCTGGACGAGCCGGCAGGCCCGCTGCAGGCGCTTGCCGCCGTCGGGGTGACCTACCTGCTGGTGATCGCGGTGAATCGGCTGCTGCGGACGCGCGGCTGGTACGGGGAGGGCAGGCCCGAGCCGTCCCTCCTGTCCTGGCTGGACATGGTGGCGCTGGGCACGATCGCCGACGTGGTGCCGCTGACCGGGCTCAACCGGGTCCTTGCCGCCCAGGGCCTTCGGGTGATGGCCGGGCGCCGCAATACCGGGCTGTCGGCGCTGGCGGACGTCTCGCGGCTGCATGAACCGCCCGGCGCCTATCACGCGGGCTTCCTGCTGGGGCCACGCATCAATGCGGGCGGCCGGGTCGGCGAATCCGATCTCGGGGTGCGCCTGCTGACCTGCGACGACCCGGCTGAGGCGTCCGCGCTGGCCTCCCGCCTGGACGCCTTCAACGCGGAGCGCCAGCAGATCGAGGCCGCGGTCCTGGAACAGGCGGCGGCCGCCCATGCCTGCCTGGCGGAACCGGACGCGCCGGTCTGCCTGGTTGCGGCCGAGGGCTGGCATCCCGGCGTGCTAGGGATTGTCGCCAGCCGCCTGCGCGAACAGACCGACCGGCCCACGGTGGTGATCGGTCTCGATGGCGGCATGGGCAAGGGGTCGGGGCGTTCGGTACCCGGCGTCGACCTGGGTGCCGCGGTGATCGCGGCCCGGCAGAAAGGCCTGCTGGTCAATGGCGGCGGCCACAAGATGGCCGCCGGGCTGACCGTCGAGGCGGGCCGGATCGACGAGCTGCGCGCCTTCCTGTGCGAGCGGCTGCACGGTCCGGTGGCTGCCGCCGCCGCCGTGCGCCGGCTGGGAATCGATGCCGTCCTGTCGCCCGGCGCGGCGAACGAGGGGCTGCTGGACCTGCTGGAGCGGGTCGCCCCGTTCGGGGTCGGCAATCCGGAGCCCCGCTTCGCGCTGGCCAATGCCGATATCACCTTTTTCCAGGTGGTCGGCGAACGCCATGTCCGCTGCACCCTGCAGGGACCCACCGGCGGCCGGGTCAAGGCAATCGCCTTCCGCGCGGTCGACACGCCGCTTGGGGCGGCCCTCATGCAGCGCGACGCGCGGCTGCACCTGGCCGGCCATCTGCGCGCCGACCATTGGCGCGGCGAACGCCGGGTCCAGTTCGTCATTGAGGACGGCGCAAGGCCCGTCGCGCTCTGACACCCGGCGGGCCGCCGCTGCGGAAATTTCGAAGGAAGCCGGTGTTGCGCCTTGATTTGCGGCGAACCAGCCGTTAGGTACGACAGGCCCCCGGGCGGGCACCGGTGCCTGCGACCCCATCGTCTAGCCCGGTCAGGACGTCACCCTTTCAAGGTGAAAACACGGGTTCGAATCCCGTTGGGGTCGCCACCGCACCGCTCCCGCGTGGCTGGCGTGAAAGCGCCATACCGGGCCGCTCAGCCGGTGCCCCTCAGCGTATCAGGCCGGACCGGATCGCCTCGGCAACGGCCTGGACGCGATTCACGGCCCGCAGCTTGTTCTTGGCGTTCAGCAGGTGGCGCTCCGCGGTGTGCTCGGAGATGCCGAGGATGGCGCCGATCTCCCATTCCGACTTGCCCGCCGCCGCCCAGCGCAGGCATTCCGTTTCCCGCGAGGTCAGCGGCTCCTTCAGCTCGGCGGCGTCCTTGGCGCGGAGCTGGATCGCCCGGCCCATCGCATAGGTCGAGATCAGGCTGATCATCCCCTCCGCCTTGGGCGGGATGTCCATGCGCTCGCCGCCCAGGGAAACGGCCGCGATATCGCCTTCCAGGGTGATCAACGGCACCGCGAAGCCGGCACCCAGGCCATGCTCGCGCGCCTCGCCCATGACATGCCGGGCGATCTGCTCGCAGGCCGGGTCGGGCTCCGCCTCCGCCCAGTCGAAGGGGGAGAGGTTCGACTGGATCCGGCGGATCACCGGATCGACGAACACATACTCCTTCTCGATGTAGCGCTGCAGCCAGGACACCGGCCAGCCCTGGAACAGCACGCTCTCGCGCTGCGCGGACTGGTTGGCCTGGGGGCGCGGCATGGTGCCCGCGATCAGCAGGTCCAGGCCATAGCGGGAGGTGATGGAGAGGAGCTCGGCGCTGATCGCCTGCGCGTTCGGAGCCGTCTCGATCCTGTCGATGAACTCCAGCGTCTCGTCGAAATGGGTCATTGGTCCTCTCCCGGCAGCCCAAGGGCAAGGATGCCTGCCGATCGGCCCGGACGGCAAGCCTCAGGGTAGTGTATGTCCCAAAGCCGCGTATGTCTTGGAGAGGGACGCGGGATACCAACGCGCATCCGGCGCTTTCATACGGTTTTACAACCTTTAGTGGCAGTTTCCTATGCCAGTGGCAAATTTTACGACCTGGGCGCGATCACTGCCATCATCTTTCAGCAAGGTCGCGCACCGGTCGCCTCGAGCTGTCCGGAATTGGGCATGCGCCAAGAGCCCCGGAAGGCCGGCCAGGCCGTCGCGCCCGTTCCGGGCGGACGGCGGGCCGGCGCAAAGGTGCGGCAGTCTGCCGCAGTTGTCTCACCCTGATCTAGGTCAGGAGCTTGCCGCAATCCGCCAGGTCCACCTTGCCATCCTTGCGGGCGAGGGACTGTGTCAGGCGATAGAGCGGCCGTACCACTTCCGGCGGCAGTTCCCGCAGCTGCGACAGGTGGGCGAGTTCGGCGTCGGAGATCAGCAGGAAATCCTCGCCGTCCTGCAGCCGCATCGGCGATTCCTCCTCGGTCAGGTCCCGCAGCAGCGAGGCCAGCGAGGTGCGGAACACCCGGGCGAACTGGACCAGGGTGGTGACCACGATCCGGCTGCGTCCGCTTTCGTAGTTCTGGATCTGCTTGTGGGACAGGCCCAGAGCTTCCGCAACCTGGCGCTGGGTGAGGCCCCGGGTGATCCGGATCCGCTGCAGGCGCCGGCCGACCGCGCGGTCGGCACAGGGGTTGAGGGGTTGCCGCCCGCCTTCCTCCGGGGCAGGCGGCGCCCTGCGCGTACGCTCGGCTGCCTTTGCGGCTTCGTTACTGGTCTGCATCAACAAGGCACCTTTCGTCGGGTTCGGCGAGATCCGGCCCGCCGAAATGGGGATTGGCCAAGGCCACCTTTGCCATCTGCAGGTAATGCGCACCGGTCGGGCTGATGGAGCGCACGTCCTGGTCCAGATAGTCGATCATCGCAATCAGGTCTTCGGTCCGGGCGTCCCGGCCGTTTCCGCGGGCACGCCCTGTCATGCGGCGACCTCCTCGGTTCGCTTCGCTGTCTCACGGTTGCGGTCGGACCGCTGGCGCGCCTGTCCGATGCGGACAAAGGCCTTCAGCCGGCGCCGGGTCCCCGCATCCTCCAGGCGCTCGCGGAACGCATCGCACTCCCGGTCGATCTGCACGGCCAGGCTGGCTGGATTGCCCCGCATCAGGCGGCGGGTGGCGCGCAGGGCGGCCGCCGGCTTGCGGGCCAGCTGGTGCGCCGCCTCCATTGCGGCGGGAACCACTTCCTCCGCGCCCATGACCGCGTTCACCAGGCCCAGACGGGCCGCCTCCTGCGCCGTCAGCTCGCCGCCCAGGCAGAACAGCTCGAACGCCTTCTGGTATCCCAGCCGCTCCGGTCCGAGCCGGCTGGACGCCGCTTCCGGCACCAGCCCAAGGTCGACGAACGGCGCCTTGAACAGGCTGCGCTCGCTGGCATAGATCAGGTCGAAATGCAGCAGCATGGTGGTGCCGATCCCGGCCGCCAGGCCATCCACGGCGGCGATGAACGGCTTGTCGCTGGCCGCCAGGGCCCGGAAGAAGGCGGGCGCGGCCCGGGACACCTCGTCCAGCATCTCGTCGCCGGCCACGAACTGCGCCAGGTCGGCACCGGCACAGAACAGTCCCGGACCGCCCAGGATCAGAAAGACCGCGATATCGTCGTCATGCTGCGCCGCCTCAATGCGGCGGGTCAGCTGCTCGTAGTGTCGTGCGGAGAGATTGGCCACTCCGTCGGGATCGGCGATGGAAAGCATTTCCACCGCGCCGATGCGCTTTGCGGAAATATGGGTCATTGCAGCCTCGTTCCGGCCGGTTTGTCCGGCCCTGTTGAGTCAGGACGCCCGAAAATCAGGACGCCTGGGATCAGGAAGCCAGGGCGTGCTCCGTCTCGAAGGCGACGAAGGCCTCCTGCGCGCCCAGGCAACGGACGACCGGCTCCTCATGTCCCCGGAAGGCACGGATCGTCTCCAGCGTGTGTTCGTTGAACGTGAGTTCCGTGGCGACGATGTTCTGGTCGCCGATCTTGGTCTGCAGGCCAAGCGGCCGCGCCAGGAACTGCAGCTGCATGGCGCGCAGCACCCACATCGGCTCGAATTCGATGATCGCCTTGTGCACACCGGCCTGCAGGCCCCATTCCACCAGCCCGGCGATCAGCTCGCTGCCGACCGAGCCGACGCCGCGGCGTCCCTCGCGATGGGCGGGGGAAACGCAGTAGCGTGTCAGCTCATAGATGCCGGGTCCGCGCGGGGAGGTGCCGACACAGAGCTGGGGAAAAATCTCGGACAGCAGATGGGGCCGGGTGGTCGGCAACATGCGCTGATAGCCGACGACCAGATTGTCGCGCACACAGAGATGATGGACGGCATGGTGGTCATCGAACTGATCGCGCTCTTTTCCGTCCGGACTGCGAAGATCTTCCCAGCCCATTTCTTCGACGAAAACCTGATGACGCAGGCGGTATACTTGTTCGAACAGCGCCGGATATTGATCGACATCGGCGCCAGAGATCACATAGATCATCGAAACCTCCAGGATATTGCGTGTTAATTCAAAACAATTCTGGCAGGCTCTTATCCGTTCGGAATAACGCGATCGCGGTATAGACATGACGTATTACCTATCCAGGGTTGTCCTGGAAAGATTCGGATAGCCGTGTGGTGTAGGGGAAGGCCGCGGAGCGACCATACTGTTCCGGTCGCTTCCAGGATCTGCCGGGCGCAAGCCAGACGCGGCCGGCTGCGGCGATTCTGATCGCCAGAAATGCACTCTATAAGAGAATTAACCCGATTTCTACCGGCGCGACTCAACCGCAAGGAATGTTCGGGGGTCAGACCGCCTCGCGCCACGGGGCAGGGGCAGCAATCCAGTCGGCCAGGTCGCTGCCCGCCATCGGCTTGGCGATGTGGTACCCCTGCACCTCGTCGCATCGGAAGCGACGCAACTTCTCGTATATCTGGCCGTTTTCCACACCTTCCGCGACAACCCGCAGGCGGAGGAAGCGGGCCATCATGATCGTGGCACGCACGATCACCTCGTCACTGCGATCGACATGCATGTCGTCCACGAAGCTGCGGTCGATCTTCACCGTGTCGGCGGGCAGATGCCGCAGATAGGCCATAGAGGATTGTCCGGTGCCGAAATCGTCGATCGCGATATGGACACCGAGCGCCTTCAGCGCCTGCAGCGTTGCGATGCTGGCATGCGGATCGACCATCAGCCCGCTTTCGGTGACCTCCAGATGAAGGAGGTGCGGCGGCAGCCCGCGCATGGCCAGCTCCTGTCCCACGAAGAACACGAAATCCGGCTGCATCAGGTTGCGCACCGAGATGTTGACCGCCAGGGTCAGGTCCAGCCCGCCGCGCTGCCAGTCGCGCAGCTGGTCCAGGCCCTGCCGGAGCACCCATTCCGTCAGCGGCCGGATCAGGTGGGTATCCTCGGCCAGCGGCACGAAGCGTCCCGGCGGCACGGCGCCCCGGCCATCGCAGGACCAGCGGATCAGCGCCTCCGCACCGGTGCAGCGTCCGTTGCGCAGGTCCACCTTCGGCTGGAACACCAGGTGCAGCCCGTGATCGTCCTTCAGGGCCCGTTGCAGGTCCGCCAGCAGGGCATTGTCCGAGATGTCGAGCCGCGGCCGCGGGCAACGGCGCTGCGTGCCGCGTCGGCGAAAGGCCCGCTCCCTTTTCGCCTGCGGGGTCTGCCCGCCGACGACACCACCCGCCTGGCCCGGGCGGCCCTTCATCGGCACGGGGCCAGGCGCCTCCAGGAGGGCCCGCCGCAGGTGCTCGCGCACCGCGTCGGCAAGGCCGCCGAGCGCAAAGCCGAGGACGATCTGCACCGCGACCGGCAACAGGCCTGCGACCGGCGACGCCACGGGTGCCGGGGCCACGCCACTTGCGATCACCGCGGCCAGCAGGCCGGCCACCAGGGCTACCGTCACGCCGCCGCGCCAGCCATAGACCAGCGCACCGAGCATGACCGGCAGGTAGAAGAGGTGGCTGGCCAGGGGGGCGGACAGGCCGTCGACCAGCACAAGAAGCAGGGCGAGAAGGCCGGCGACTGCGATCGTTCCGCCGGACATGACGTGGAACTCGGGATCGCGGAGGGTCGGATCGAGCAGCCCGTCGAGCAATCGCGGAGCGGAGCCAGGAAGCATTGTCGGTTCTGCCGCCATCTTCTGTTCTCCCTGCTGGCGCCAGTCCGGATCTACGCCCGGCAATGCCGCCTTGCCGTCGTGACGACGCGGCTTCCGCACCGCGCCGTCCTGAGCCATGGTTATCGGACAGAAACGCCGGACCCGACAGGACGCGATCGCGGTATGTCCCGAAATGAGGCGGTGGCATACCGCAGCATGCAGCGTCGATGGCGGAGCGGCGATGGCGACACAGCATTCTGGGGGGAGAGGATGAGCTACGAGCAGATCCTGTATTCGGCCGATGAAGGCATCGCGACCATCACCTTGAACCGGCCGGAGAGGCTGAATGCCTGGACCGGCGTGATGGAGCGCGAGGTACGCGACGCGCTGGCCGCCGCCACGGCCGACGATGCGGTGCGCGTGGTCATCCTGACCGGCGCCGGCCGCGGCTATTGCGCCGGGGCCGACATGGACAATCTGGGGGAATTGTCGGCTGCCGGTTCCGACGGCGCACCGTCGCGCGAGACCGGCAACCGGGAGATCGGCGGGATCCCCGGCGGCCTGGCCCTGCGCAGCGACTATCATCTGCGGAACACCTACTACCCGACGGTCCCCAAGCCGGTGATCGCTGCGATCAACGGGCCCTGCGCCGGGCTCGGCCTGGTACTCGCGCTCTACTGCGACATGCGTTTCGCCGCGGATTCGGCCGTTTTTTCCACCGCCTTCTCCCGCCGTGGCCTGATCGCTGAGCATGGCATCAGTTGGATGCTGCCGCGGCTGGTGGGCTTCGCCAATGCCATGGACCTGCTGCTCTCGGCGCGGAAGTTCGACGCCGCCGAGGCGGCGCGGATCGGCCTGGTGAACCGCGTCTATCCGGCCGCGAGCTTCCTGGACGAGGTCCGTGCCTATGCCGGCGAGCTGGCCACCATGGTCTCGCCGCGGTCGATGCGGGTGATCAAGGCGCAGCTCTACGAGGCACAGTTCCAGGACCTGGGCGAGGCGGTCGCGGTGGGTGACCGGGAAATGCTGGAGAGCTTCTCCAGCGCCGACTTCCGGGAAGGGGTCGCCCATTTCGTGGAGCGCCGGGCGCCGGCATTCACCGGTCGCTGAGACGTACGGCCGCCGCGCAAATCGAAGAGGCAGCCGGGGACAGGGCGGCGCGGGGGCCTATTCGCGCAGGGCGTTCAGCAGCCCCTGCAGCAGGTCCTGGGCGGCTTCCTCCCGGGCGGCCTGGTTCATCTCCCGCGCCAGGAAGGCAGAATCGACCGCACCGCTGGCGAACGGATCCTGCCCGTCGGAGCGGTAGAGCCGGCGCACATTGGCCAGGGCGTTGGAGACCATGTCGATGGCCTCCTCGCGGCTCACGCGTTCGCTGGCCAGGAGTTCCTGCAGCAGGGCGACGGCCAGGGCCAGCGCCGAAGCACCGAAGGCTTCCGCCCGGTCCAGATTGCTCTGCAGCTTGGCCACCTGCGCCTGCAGGACTTCCAGGTCGCTCGGCTGTAGCGGCGGTGGCGTAAAGGAATAATCCGACATCGGGCCCCGGCTGACATGAACGAGCCGCGAGCATAGGCGGGTTCACCGGGGCGGCCAACCTTGGGGGGCTATCCCAGGAGGCGCGATTCCAGGAGGCGCGATTCCGGGGGGCGGCAGGGCGGCAGCGCAGGCGATCCGGTCGGGGGAGGGGCGCAGGGCTTCTTTCCGTCCCGCATTCCCGATCCCCCGACCGCGTCCCAGGACCGCGCACCCGTCCATGGGAAATCCGCCGCGCGCCGGCCTAGGCGGCCAGGCTGTCGAACAGGGTCAGCACGGCGCGTTCGCTCTGGCCGGCAAAGGCGAGGGCCTGGATCGCCAGTTCCTGCCGGGTCTGCAGGGCCACGAGCTTGGCGCCTTCCTCGTTGATGTCGGCCAGGGTCAGCTTGTCCGCGCCTTCCTGAAGGGTGGTCGTGTACTGCTCCGTGAAGTCCAGCCGCGTGTTCAGGAAGGTCACGTTGGATCCCAGGTTCGTGGCCACCGAGCGCAGGTTGCTGATCGCGGCATCCAGCCGCTCGATCCCCAGGTCGAAGTTGGACACCGCGGCATTGCTGAAGGTGATCGTGCCCCCGGCGAAGCCGATGATCGTGCTGGCCAGCGATCCGGCCGCCACCCCGGCGGTGAACAGGGCGCCGCTCTGCGTGCTGGACACCAGGATGTTGGTGCCGTTGACGGAAAGCTGCGCGGAGGAGGAATCGGAGAAGTTGACCGTCAGCGAGGCGGTACTGGAGTTCAGCAGGTTCAGGCCGGCATAGGTGGTGTCGCTGACGATCTCGTTCAGCTGCTCGCTGAGGCTGTTGAACTGGGTCTGCAGCGCCGAAAGCTCGGTGGTGGAGGCGGTCTTGGCGCTCTGCAGCAGGCCCTTGAGCTGGCGCAGGGTGGCATCGACGGCTTCGACCCCGTCATTCGCGGCCTGCAGGCTCGACACGGCCTCGTCGATATCGTCCTTCCGGTTCAGGAAGTCCGCGGCCCGGTCGGTCAGGGCCCGCGCCTGGAAGAATGCCGCGGCATCGTCCAGCGCGGAACTGACCTTCAGTCCGGTGGCAAGCCTGTTTTCCGTGACGGAAGAGAGCGCGTTCAGTTCCTGCAATGTCAGCAGGGAACTTCGAATGCTCGAACCGAGTGCAAGTTCTACCATGTGCGCCGCACCAAGGTGGCGGGCACCGACGGGCGTGTTGCGGCGCTGGACGGCAGATCAGCACCCGGTGACCAACCCGGAAGCCAGGATCGCACGATACGCCTTGTTCGTCGCCGACCCGCCGGCCTTGCACCCTGCACCGGCGGTCTGCTGCGGAACATTCACCGACGCCAGAGGGTAACCCTGTCTGACGGCCCACTTTCTGTGGCGGAATATTCTGCCTGCAAGGATAGGCAGCATTTGCCGCCCTGGCAATATCTGCCGCGCCGGCCGCTCAGCTCCGGCGCCGGATGAGCCGCAGCAGGAGGGCCGCCGGCGGCACCCAGACGAAGCCCGCAACGGCAAAGGCCAGCAGGCTCCAGCCGCCGCCATCGGGGAACCAGCTGCCGATCAGGGTGACCGCCACCACCGCATAGGCAAGCAGGAGGATGAGCAGGAGGAACAGGCCCAGCAGGGGATGCATCGCCGCGGGCCCTCAGCTTTCGTCCCGCGCAGGCGCCTCGGCCGCCTGGTCCGCCAATGCCTGGGCCGCGACGGCCAGGTCCTGGGGGCTCACCGCCGCCTGGCGGTCGCCGCAGGTGACCAGCAATGCGCGATTCCCGTCTTCGTCCTCCGCGAAATCGATCTGCACCGCGCCGCTCTCGAACGCCTTGGCGACCGCTTCCACGCCAAGATCTAGGCGCGCCGCCACGGCGTGGATCAGGGCCGTGAGCTCGCCGTACATCTCCCGCTCGTTCATGACTGTCTCGCTCGCCCTCCGACCGCCTCTCGCCCGAAGCTTCCCTGAAAGGGGTTCCCTACAGGGCGGCAGCCGGTTGCGGCAAGGGGGCATCCGCCGACCGGCAGGCCTCGCGGCCCGTTCGCGTGGCGTCCGGGCAATGTGTCAGAAATGTTGTGCCCGCACTTGAACGCAGCGGATGCGCCGGTTAGCTTAGCCGCCAGGGGGCTGTGCGGCGTGACCGTGAAACGTGGCACAGCCCTTTTCTATGTCTCACATGCTCACCGGACGCTGTTCCGGCAGGCAGTTCGAATGCGACGGCTTCGGCCATTCGGTGCCTGTGCGTGACCTGTATCGGAGCCGCACCGCTCAGTGAACAGTCCAGCTCTTGCCACGTCCGCCAGCGCTGCATGCCGGATGGCCCGCCCCGCGGGCATCTCCGGGCGGCTGGCCGGCAGATCCTCCGCCATCCTGCATCGCTGCCTCTTCGGGGCTCTTCTTGCGTTCGGCCTGCAGGCCGGGGCAGGCGGAGCCCTGGCGCAGGACGGCGTGGAACGACCGGCCGGGCTGCCGCCGGCACCGCTGGCCCTGACGCCAGAGGCGCGGGCGGAGGCGTTTCAGGATTCGGTGCGACTGTACGGCCGGCGGGCGCGGGCGGGCGAGATCCGTGCGCAGTATCTGTTCGGCTATCTCTATGAATTCGGCCTGGGGGTGGAGCGCGACCTTGCCGTTGCCGCCGACTGGTACGGCAAGGCGGCGGCGGGCGGCTCGCGGGATGCGCAGTTCCGGCTTGGCATGCTTCACCTGCAGGGCCAGGTGGCGGCAGGCAGCCCAGACCAGGCGGCCGCGTATTTCCGCCAGGCGGCCGAGCAGGGGCTCGCAGCGGCGCAGCTCAATCTCGCCATCATGCTGGAGGCGGGGCAGGGCATGGCGGCGGATCCCGCCGCCGCCGCCCGCTGGTACCGGGCCGCGGCCCTGCAGGGCAATGCCGAGGCGCAGAACAATCTGGGCCTGCTCTACATCACCGGCTCCGGCGTCGATCGCGACGTCGCCGAAGGCGTGCGATGGCTGCGGCTGGCGGCCAGGCAGGGTTCGGCGGACGGCCTGCTGAACCTGGCGCGGCTGCATGCCGACGGTATCGGCGTGCCGCAGGACCTTGTGATGGCCTACGCCCTTCTGCTGCGGGTGACCGAGGATGCGGCCCCGGCAGAGACGGCGGCCCTGGCGGCGCGGGTCCGCGAAGCGATGGCCGCCAGCCTGTCGCCGGCAGAGACGACAGAGGCGGAACGGCTGTCGGCCGATCCCGGCCTTCTCACCGGCTCCGCGACAGGCAGCACCGGCGGGCGCTGAAGCCGCCAGCCCCGAGAGGCCTGCACACCGGCGGGAAGCGGTCAGGCCTGCTCCGGGCCCTCCGCTCCGGCGCCGGCATAGGCCGCCAGGGCCTGCGGCGTGTCCAGGTCGGTCAGCACCCCGTCGTCCGCCATCGCCACCTCGGCCACCTTCTCGGCATGGCCGGCAAGAAGCCCCTTGGCGCCGCGATCGCCAGCCAGGCGGCTGAGTTCCGGAAAGAACGAGTTCCCCCAAAGTACTGGATTTCCTTGTTTTTCAGCGAACAGGGGAATGCAGATGGCCCGCCCTTCCAGCGGATTGAAGGCGGAGATCAGGCGATCCAGATGCGCCGCTTTCAGGTCCGGCATATCGCCCAGGCAGATCAGGGCCCCGTCGGTACCGGCAGGCAGCGCCGCGATCCCGGCACGGATCGAACTGGCCATGCCTTCGGCATAGTCGGGATTCACCACGAAGCGCAGGTTCAGGCCGGCCAGCGCTTGCCGCACGGCGCCGGCCTCGGCGCCCAGCACGACCAGGGTCTCCGCCGCGGTGGAGGCCAGGGCGGCCTCCGCGACCCAGCGCACCAGGGGCTTGCCGTTGACCCGCGCCGTCAGCTTGTTGCGGTCGCCCATGCGGCGCGACAGGCCGGCGGCCAGGATCACGGCGGCAACCTGCGGCATGCGCGGCGCTGCGGGGCTGGCCGTCCCGCCGCCCTCGCGCGGCTGCGGCCGGGTGGGGATTTCCTTCAGCAGGCCGCCGATGCCGGTATCCATCAGGTCGTCCCGGGTCACGGCGATGTCGGCGACGAGGCGCTGCAGCACCCAGTCGAAGCCGTTGAGCTTCGGCGAGCGGGCACAGCCGGGCAGGCCGATCACCGGTCGCTGCGCCACTTCCCCCAGCAGCAGCAGGTTGCCGGGATCGACCGGCATGCCGAAATGCACGACCTGACCGCCGACGGCCACGATGCCCGCGGGGATCACGTCGCCGCGGTCGACGATCGCCGAGGCGCCGAACACCAGGACAATGTCGCAGCTGCCGAAGACGGGCAGGGCCAGCGCGCCGGCGACCGCCTCCGCCGTGTGGGGGCAACGCTCCACAGCGTCCAGGGCGCAGCCCAGCGCCTCGACACGGTCGCGCACGCTGTCGACGGTCTTGTCGAGGACGCTATCCTTGCTTTCCGGCAGGGCGGTCAGGATCAGGCCGACCGATTTGCGCCGGAACGGTGCCAGCCGGACCAGCGCGCCGCCGTCGTCCCGCGCGGTGTCGGCCAGCGCCTCCGCGGCGGCCACTGCGCGCTCCGGGGCGGCGAACGGGATGATCTTGATGGTCGCGAGCATCTGGCCGGCGGTCACCGCCTCGAACGGTGCGACGGTGGCGATGGTGACGGCTTCGTCCAGATGGTTCAGGGCCCGCAGCCGGTCGACATCCAGCAGCACGACGCCGTCGGCGGCGGCATAGAGATTGGCCCGGCCGGTGAAGGCGGCATTGATGCGGACCCCGTCGCCACCGGCCCGGGCGGCGATTCGGTCCGCCGCTTCATCCTCAAGCACATCGTCCGGGCCGAGCCGCGCGGCGATCACCGTCTCCCGGCCCTCCTCCACCAGGGCCTGCGCATCGGCCTGGCTCAGCCGATGTCCCTTCTTCAGCCGGCGCCCGGCCAGTGTCAGGCTGTGGCCGAGCAGGGTGCCGGCGCAGTCGCGGACGGGGAGGGGGCCGAACTCCATCTGCGGCAGCGCCCCGGGCTCAGGCCGCGCGGGCCTGCGGCTCCGGCATCTTGCGCAGGGTCTCGGTGACCTGCGCCATCACCGCGATGGCGATCTCGGCCGGCGAGCGCGCCCCGATCGCCAGACCGATCGGCCCGTGGATGCGCGCCATCGCCGCCTCGTCGAAGCCGGCGCGGCGCAGCCGCTCCAGCCGGGCGCCATGGGTCTTCCTGCTGCCCAGCGCGCCGATATAGAAGCAGTCGGAAATCAGCGCCGCCTGCAGCGCCGGATCGTCCAGCTTCGGGTCGTGGGTGAGGGTGATGACGGCGGTGCGGCGGTCGGGCATCAGCTCCGCCATCGCTTCGTCGGGCCAGGCATGGCTGAGGGAAACGTCGGGAAACCGTTCCGCGGTGGCGAAGGCTTCCCGCGGGTCGATGACGATCACGTCGTAGCCGGCGATCCGCGCCATCGGCGCCAGCGCCTGGGTGATATGCACGGCACCGACCACGATCATGCGCAGCGGCGGGTTGAAGACATTGAGGAACAGCCTGCGCCCGTCCTCCAACTCCACCGTCTGCGAGCGGTCGGCAATGCTGGCGGCGACCACGGACCGGCTCAGCGGATCATCGGCCTGCCAGACCGCGGCGACATCGATGATCTGCTGGGACCCGTCGGCCAGGTCGGTCGCCAGGACCACGGCCGTCTTCGACTGCTTCGCCTGCAGCACCCTGTCCAGGATCGCCCGGTCCATTGCTGCCTCCCTGCTCCGAGAATTCCGCTCTTGCCGTCAGTTCACCCGCTCGACCCAGATCTGGATCTTGCCGCCGCAGGCCAGGCCGACTTCCCAGGCCTGGCTGTTGCTGACGCCGAAATCCAGCATGCGCGGCTTGCCGTCCTCGATCACCTCCAGCGCCTCGGTGACCACCGCACCTTCGATACAGCCGCCGGACACGCTGCCGACGAACTCGGCTTCCTCGTTGATTGCCAGCTGGCTGCCCACCGGACGCGGGGCAGAACCCCAGGTGGTGACGACGGTGGCCAGCGCGGCGCCCTTGCCCGCATCGCGCCAGGCGGCGGCCTGTTCCAGAACGGAGTCGGTGGTGTCGGTCATTGGCGTCCTCCATCGGCGTTGGCCAGCGGGAAGCGGCCCGGGTCCCAGCCGCCGCGCGCCGCGCCCGGCGACGGCTGCGGCCGCGACAGGGCGTCCGCAAGCTCACCCAGGGAATTCAGATTGTGCAGCGGGCGGAATTCGTCCACATGCGGCAGCAGGCTCCGGATCCCTGCGGATCTGGGCTCGAAGCCGTCCCAGCGCAAGAGCGGGTTGAGCCAGATCAGGCGCCGGCAGGAACGATGCAGGCGGTCGATCTGCTCCTCCAGCCCCTCCGCGGCGTCGCGGTCCAGGCCGTCGGAGATGAACAGCACCACCGCGCCCTGGCTCAGCACCCGCCGCGACCAGAGGCGGTTGAACTCCTCCAGAGTGTGGCCGATCCGGGTGCCGCCGGACCAGTCCTCGACATTGCTGCCGATCTGGCCGAGGGCGGCATCGACATCCTTGTTGCGCAGGTAGCGGGTGACGTTGGTCAGCCGGGTGCCGAACAGGAAGGTGTGGACCCGGTCGCGGTCGTTGGTCAGGGCGTGCAGGAAATGCAGGAACATCCGGCTGTACTGCGACATCGAGCCGGAGATGTCGCACAGCACCACCAGCGGCGGATGACGGGTCAGGCGGCGCTTGCGCTTCAGCGGGATCGAACCGCCGCCCGAGCGCAGCGAACCGCGCAGGGTGCCCCGCATGTCGACCCGGGCGCCGCGCGGGTCGCTGCGGTAGCGCCGGGTGGCAACCTCCATGATCGGCAGGCGCAGGCGGGCGATGGCGCCGCGCGCCAGGGCCAGTTCCTCCGTCGACATGCTCTCGAAGTCCATCGTCTGCAGGCGTTCGCGTGCCGACCAGGTGAAGCTGGCGTCGATCTCCAGCTCTTCCTCCTCGTCGTCGCCGCCCTCCTGCTCCTGCGGCCCCTTGTCGGGATACAGCGCCTCCGCCAGGCGGCGGGAGATGTCGCGCTTCTGCTGCTCCGGATCGTCGGCGCCGCCCTCGGTGCGGGGCAGCAGCATGCCCATCATCCGTTCCAGGATCTTCGGGTTGCGCCAGAAGACATGAAAGGCCTGGTCGAAGATCTCGCGATGCTCGCGCCGCGACACGAAGACGGCGTGCAGGGTCCAGTAGAAGTCGTGCCGGCTGGCGATCCCGGCAACCTCCACCGCCCGGATCGCGTCGAGGATCCGCCCCGTGCCGACCGGCAGGCCGGCGCGCCGCAGCACCCGCCCGAAATGCATGATGTTCTCGGCGAAGCGGTCATGACCGCCATCCTCCCCTGCGGCGGCGGGCGGGGTGGGGACTTCACTCATCGGCAGCGGCCGGCGCTCAGACGCCGACCCCGGCGAGTTCCGCCTGCACCTTGCGCAGGATGCCGGCCGCCTCCGAGCCCTGCATGCGCGCGATATCGTCCTGGTACTTCAGGATCACGCCGAGGGTGTCGTCGATGGTCGCCGGGTCCAGCGACATCGCGTTCAGGTAGGTCAGCGCCTGGGTCCAGTCGAGCGTCTCCGCGATCCCGGGCAGCTTGAACAGGTCCACCTGCCGCAGTTCCTGGATGAAGGCGACGATCTGCTGCGCAAGCCGGCGGTCGCAGCCCGGCACCTTGCGCATCACGATCTCCAGCTCCCGCTTCGCGTCGGGATAGCCGACCCAGTGATAGAGGCAGCGGCGCTTCAGCGCGTCATGGATCTCGCGGGTGCGGTTGGAGGTGACGATGACGATCGGCGGCTCCGGCGCCTTGCGGGTGCCGACCTCCGGAATGGTGATCTGGAAGTCCGACAGCACCTCCAGCAGATAGGCCTCGAACGGCTCGTCGGTGCGGTCCAGCTCGTCGATCAGCAGCACAGGCATGCGGCCCTCCGGCCCCGGCTGCAGGGCCTGGAGCAGAGGGCGCGCGATCATGAACTGCTCGGAGAAGACGTCGCCGGCGAGCTTCTCCCGGTCGACACTGCCCTGCGCCTCCGCCAGGCGGATCTCGATCATCTGCCGGGCATAGTTCCATTCATACACCGCCGAGGCGACATCCAGCCCCTCGTAGCACTGCAGCCGCACCAGCGGCCGGTCGAGCACGGCGGACAGGACCTTCGCGATCTCCGTCTTGCCGGTGCCGGCTTCGCCCTCCAGGAACAGCGGCCGCCCCATGCGCAGGGACAGATAAAGGGTGGTCGCCAGGGCGCGGTCGGCGACATAGTTGCCGCGCTCCAGCATCGCCAGGGCGTCCTCGATGGTCTCGGGGATGGTTGCGGGAAGTGCGGAGGAGGTGGGGGCGCTGTCTGTCATGGGCTGGATATGGCAGTTGCGAAAGGAAATGGCAAAGTCCGTCGCCCGGAGGGGCCCCGAAACGACGAAGACCGCGGCGGGGCCGCGGTCTCCGGAGGGATGCCGCAGGTGCGGTACGGAGGATCGCCGTCCCGCACCTGCGAAGCAACCGGATCCTGGTCAGTCGGCCGCCGCCACCGCACGACGCGCCATCACGCCCACCAGGTGCGCGCGATACTCGGCGGAGCCGTGAATGTCGGCGTTCAGGCCGTCGGCCGGCAGCGACAGGTCCTTCAGCGCGTCGGCGTTGAAACTGCCCGACAGGGCCCGCTCGGCCTCCGTCCAGCGGAACACGCAGGGGCCGGCGCCGGTCACGGCGACCCGCACGCCGGAGCCGGTCTGTGCCGCCAGCACGCCGACCATGGCATAGCGGGAGGCCGGGTTCGGGAACTTGGCGTAGCCCGCCTTCTCCGGGATCGGGAAGGACACTTTGGTGATGATCTCGTCATCCTCCAGCGCCGTCTCGAACATGCCCTTGAAGAAGTCGTCGGCCTTGATCTCCCGCTTGTTGGTGGTGACCGTGGCGTTCAGCCCCAGCACCGCCGCCGGATAGTCGGCCGCCGGGTCGTTGTTGGCGATCGAGCCGCCCAGGGTGCCGGTGTTGCGCACCTGCGGGTCGCCGATATGGGAGGCCAGCTCCGCCAGGGCGGGGATCGCCTTGGCGACATCCTTGCTGGCCGCCACCGCGGCATGGGTGGTCAGCGCGCCGATGGTGATGCTGGAGCCGCCGGCGCTGATGCCGGACAGGTCGCCGATGCCCTGCAGGTCGATCAGGTGGCTGGGCTGCGCCAGCCGCTGCTTCAGGGTCGGGATCAGGGTCTGGCCGCCGGCCAGGATCTTGGCATCCTCCGACGATTGCAGCAGCTTCGCTGCCTCGTCGAGGCTCGACGGCTTCTCGTAGGCGAATTCGTACATTGACGTCCCCCTTAAAGGTCAGGTCGGACAGGACAGGCGCGGGCCGCTACTCGGCGGCCGTTGCCATCTTTCCGCTGTGAATGGCGCGCCAGACCTTCTCTGGTGTCGCCGGCATGTCGATATCGGTGCCGATGGCATCCACGATCGCGTTGATCATCGCCGCCGGCGATGCGATCGCCCCGGCCTCGCCGCAGCCCTTCACACCGAGCGGGTTGTGCGGGCAGGGCATGTCGGTGGTCTCGATCCGCAGGCGCGGCAGGTCGCCGGCCCGCGGCATGCAGTAGTCCATGTAGGACCCCGTCACCAGCTGGCCGGACTCATCGTAGACGCACTGTTCCAGCAGCGCCTGGCCGACACCCTGCGCGATGCCGCCATGGACCTGGCCGTCGACGATCATCGGGTTCATCACAGTGCCGAAATCGTCGACCGCCACCCAGTCCACCAGGGTGGTGATGCCGGTGTCGGGATCCACCTCGACCTCGGCAATGTAGGCGCCGGAGGGGAAGGTGAAGTTCAGCGGGTCGAAGAAGCCGGTCTCGTCGAGGCCGGGTTCCACGCCCTCCGGATAGCTGTGCGGCACATAGGCGGTGAAGGCGATCTGCGCGATGTTCACCGACTTGTCGGTGCCCGCCACCTTGTAGGTGCCGCTCTCATGCTCGATATCGCCCTCTGACGCCTCCAGCATGTGCGCGGCGATCTTCTTCGCCTTGGCGATGACCTTGTCGGCGGCCACCTTGATCGCACCGCCGCCCACCGGGCCGGAGCGCGAGCCGTAGGTGCCCATGCCGAACGGCACGATGCCAGTATCGCCGTGCGCCACTTCGATATTCTCGTAAGGAACGCCCAACAGGTCGGAGACGACCTGGGCATAGACCGTCTCATGGCCCTGGCCGTGGCTGTGGCTGCCGGTATACAGGGTCACGCTGCCGGTGGGGTTGAACTTGATGTTCGCCGATTCCCACTGGCCGACACCGCCACCCAGCGCGCCGATCACCGCCGAAGGTGCCAGGCCGCAGGCCTCGATGAAGCAGGACAGGCCGATGCCACGCAGCTTGCCGCGCTTCTCCGCCTCCGCCTTGCGGGCCGGGAAGCCCTTGTAGTCGATCAGTTCCATCGCGCGGTCGAGCAGCACCGGGAAGTTGCCGGAATCGTAGGTCATCAGGACCGGCGTCTCGTAGGGGAAGCTCTCGGTCGGGATGAAGTTGCGGCGGCGGATCTCCGTCTTCTCGATGCCCATCTCGCGCGCGGCGATCTCCACCAGCCGCTCCACCACATAGGTGGCTTCCGGCCGGCCCGCGCCGCGATAGGCATCGACGCAGTTGGTGTTGGTGAAGCCGGCCTTCACCTCGCAGAAGATCTTCGGCGTCAGGTACTGGCCGGCCATCAGGCAGGCATAAAGATAGGTCGGCACGCAGGTGGAGAAGACCTGCAGATAGGCCCCCATGTTCGCCAGGGTCTTCACCCGCAGGGCGAGGAACTTGCCGTCCTTGTCCAGCGCCAGTTCCGCATGGGTGACATGGTCGCGGCCATGGGCGTCGGTCAGGAAGCTCTCGCTCCGCTCCGCCACCCACTTCACCGGCTTGCCGCCCAGCTTGCGCGAGGCCCAGAGGCAGGTGACCTCCTCGCTGTAAGTGTAGATCTTGGAGCCGAAGCCGCCGCCCACGTCGGGCGCCACCACCCGCAGCTTGTGCTCCGGCGCCAGCCCGATGAAGGCGGACAGGATCAGCCGGGTGACATGCGGGTTCTGGCTGGTGGTGTAGAGCACCAGCTCGTCGGTGCCGGAATCGTACTCGCCGATCGCCGCCCGCGGTTCCATCGCGTTCGGGATCAGGCGGTTGTTGATCAGGTCGACCTTGGCCACATGGGCGGCCTCGGAGAAGGCCTTCTCCACACCTTCGCGGTCGCCGAGCTCCCAGTCGTAGCAGAGATTGCCCGGCGCCTCCTCGTGCAGCTGCGGGGCGCTGGACTCGAAGGTCTTGCGCAGGTCGACGCTGGCGGGCAGGGCCTCGTAGTCGATCTCGACCGCCTCGGCCGCGTCCTTCGCCTGGCCCAGGGTCTCGGCGATCACCACCGCCACCGGTTCGCCGACATGGCGCACCTTGCCGAAGGCGAGAACCGGGTGCGGCGGGTTGCGGTGGGGCTGGCCGTGCTTGTCGGTCACCACCCAGCCGCAGATCAGCCCGCCGACCTTGTCGTTGGCGATATCCTCGCCGGTATAGATCGCCTTGACGCCGGGCATGCCCCGGGCGCCGCCAAGGTCAATCGACTTGATCGTCGCATGGGCATGCGGCGAGCGCACGAACACCGCGTGCAGCTGTCCGGCACGGTTCAGGTCGTCGACGTAACGGCCCTTGCCCGTGATGAAGCGCTGGTCCTCCCTGCGGGGGACGGCCGCGCCGATTCCAGTCGGAGCGTTCATTGTCGTTGGTCCCCCAGGATCACATGTTGGCGGCGGCTGCCTGTATCGCCTTCACGATGTTGTGGTAGCCGGTGCAGCGGCAGAGATTACCCTCCAGCTCTTCGCGGATGGTCTTCTCCTGCACGCTGCTGCCGTGGCGCTGGACGATGTCCAGGGCGCTCATGATCATGCCCGGGGTGCAGAAGCCGCACTGCAGGCCGTGATGTTCGCGGAACGCGGCCTGCATCGGATGCAGTTCGCCGTTCTTGGCCAGGCCCTCGATCGTGGTGACGGATTTGCCGTCGGCCTGGCTGGCCAGCATCGTGCAGGACTTGATGCTCTTGCCGTCGACATGCACCACGCAGGCGCCGCACTGGCTGGTGTCGCAGCCCACGTGGGTGCCGGTCAGGCGAAGATCCTCGCGCAGAAATTGCACGAGCAGGGTGCGCGGCTCGACGTCGCGCGTCACCTGTTCGCCGTTCACCGTCATGGTCACGGTTGCCATGCTCACTCCCTCCTAAGTCCTCAGATGCGCTTCGGTTAGCCCGCGAAGCGCTGTTTTCCCGCAAAGCGCTCGGCGTGGGTCGCCGGCACCTGGCCACTCCGGATTGCGTCCTCTGCCTGCCGGCGTCTGGCCGGCGGCCGCCCTCCGGCCATGTCAGGCCCGGGTCAGCGTTGCCATTCCCTCAATCTGGTGTCGGGTCGCGGTGAAGTTGCGGCACCGGGCGGGCTGTGCGGCAGCCTCTTGGACCCTGGCGAAGTCTCGCCGCGGAAAGCGGCTACGGTCAAGGCCCAAGGCGCCGCCAGGCACCCGGTCCGGCAGCCGTGACGAGCGACCGGGCCTAGTGACTGGAAGTGACGATATAGGCGATTGCTACGACAACGATGACGAGCACTGCGCCCCAGACCCAGATCGACAGCCCCCTGCCGGAAGCGGCCGCCCCGCCAGAGGTCGGCGGCGGCGGATGCGCATGGCCTTGATCCGCCGGCTCCGACGGTGCCGCAGCCGCATGCGTGGCGCCGGCCTCCGGCGCGATCGCCGCCGCAGTGGCCGCTGCCGCCGGGCCGCCATCGCCAACCGCCTGCCGGCTCGGTTCGGCGGCCGCGGAGCCGGCAGGGGCGGGCGCCGGGTCGGTGCTGTCATCGTCTCCGCCGGCGGGGCTGCCGCCACCCGAGCCAGAACTGTCCGATGCGGCCGGGGCGGCGGAGCCGGCCTCGACCACTGCCTTGAAGCGATCGAAGAAATCATCGGCCATCTTCTTCGCCGCGGAGTTCACCAGCCGCGAGCCGATCTGCGCCAGCTTGCCGCCGACCTGGGCGTTCACCTCATAGGCCATCAGGGTGCCGCCCTCGGCATCGGAGAGGCTGACCTTGGCGCTGCCCTTGCCGAACCCGGCGGCGCCGCCCTTGCCCTCGCCAACGATTTTGTAACTGTTCGGGGCGTCGATATCCTGGAGTTCGACGGCGCCCTTGAACTTCGCCTTAACGGGGCCGATTTTCGCCGTCACCGTCGCTTCGAACCCGGTCTCGGAGGTCTTGGAAATGCTATCGCAGCCGGGGATGCACTGGCCCAGAATGTCGGGATCGTTGAGTGCTTCCCACACCTTCTCGCGCGGGGCCGCGATAAGTTGCTCACCGCTCATGTCCATCGCGACGTCTCCTCGATTGGCAGTTCCGCTGCGGCGGCGACGCCGCGTCGTGGAAGATAGGCGGCACATTCTACCGCAGCAAGGCGTGCCCTGCTGATGCGGCCGGCAACGCGGTCCGCACTGGACGTGACGTTCTGGCTGCTGGAGCGCGGCGTGACCGACGGCTGGCCGCTGCCGCCGAAGCGGCTGCGGGCGATGCTGTATCTGGCGCAGGCGCGTTTCGCCGAACGCGAAGGGCGCAAGCTGATGCCCGCCACCTTCCTGGTCACCCAGCAGGGGCCGGTCGAACCGACCGTCACCCTGGTCATGGGCAGCGGCCTGAAGCGGCCCTGGGCGCCGTCGCTGCCGCCAGTCGCGGCGGTCTTCATGGAGGATTTCTGGGAACGCCACGGCCGGCTTGCCACCTCCGACATGCAGAAGGAAGTCGCCCGCCATCCGGCCTGGGTGGAGGCCTGGGGCCTGGGCCCGGGCAGCGAGGTGGAGTTCCTGGGCGCCCATCGCAGCACCGCGCAGCCCACCCACAGGGCGCAACCGGCGGAGGATCCCCTGGCAGCGGTGACCGAAGGCGACGGTGCCCCGTCGGCACGGCGGGCGGCGGAACAGGTGCCGGGGCAGGCGGCGGCCGCCGCCGCGACCGCACCGGTACCATCGTCGCCCGCGCATTTCGACGATCCGGAGATGGAACGGGCGCGGGCGCGCCAGGACGCCATGGAGCCCGAAGCGCTGCAGCTGAAGGAGAACGAGGTGCGCTTCACCCTCGACGGCCGCCGCATCACCAAGTGGCGGCCGCGCCGGCGCATCAACTGAGGCCAGCCCCCCGCCGAGTCGCGCCCCACCCGCGACACATTGCGCCATTGAAGCGCTGTGGTAGGGTATTAACGCCGGGTGTTTTTTGGGTGGACCATCGTGATGCAAGAAGGTGAGTTCCCGGTCGGGGGCAATGGTGGTGTTGAAGTCGTCCGGGGTCAGATCAAGTGGTTCAATGCAGTCAAGGGGTTCGGGTTCGTCAAGCCCGATGACGGGTCCGGGGATGTCTTCCTGCACCTGACCTGCCTGCGGGATTACGGCCGGGATTCGGTCGCCGAGGGAACAACCATCGAGTGTGAGGTCGCCCAGCGCGCCAAGGGCAAACAGGCGGTCCGCATTCTCACCCTCGACCCATCTACCGCACAGGAAGGTGACGGCGGGCCGCGCGGCCCGGGCGGTCCCCGAAGCCATGGTGTGGGCGGACACGGTACGGGCGGGCATGAACCGGGCGGCGGCTATGGCGGCGGACCCGATGGCGGCTGGAACGGTCGCCCGCCGCGGCGTGAAGGCCGGTTCGGCGATCGCGACCGCGGCGGCTACGACCCCTCCGCGCATGGCGCCGAGCAACCCGACCTGGGCTATGGCCGCGCGCCGCGGTTCCGCGATGGCGGCGACGATGCGGGAATGCGCGGCGGCCGCCCGCCGCAGCGCCGGGTGGCCGAGGTGGTGCCGGAAGGCGAGTTCATGTCCGCCACGGTGAAATGGTTCAACCCGATCCGCGGCTATGGCTTCGTTCTCTGCCAGCAATACCCCCAGGACGTCTTCCTGCACATGGAAGTCCTGCGCCGTGCCGGCGTACGGGACCTGCAGCCGGGCCAGGAAATCGAGATCCGGGTCGGCCAGGGGCCGAAGGGCCTGCAGGTGGCCGAGGTGCGCGTTTCAGCCTGAGCCGGCCCGCGACCGTATGGCGTGAAAACCGTGTGGCGTGAAAACGGCGGGGGCGGCGGCGTGCGCGAGGAGCGCGTGGCCGTGTCGCTGGACCGCCCGGAGAAGGGCGATGGCCCCGATCCCCGGATCCGTCCGCTGCTGATCGGCAGCGAGATCTACCGTGCCTCGATCTACGGCGGCGGCACAGGCGACCGGCCGCAGAACGACGGTACCCGCCACCCTCTGGCAATCCCGCGCGTTTCCCTGACCATCGACCTGCTGCGGCTTCTGGACTGGCTGCCGGACGACGCCTATGTCGACAGCCCCCGGGCCAGCCCGGCGCAGCTCGCCCGCTTCCACGATCCCGACTATGTCGCGGCGGTGCAGGCGGCAGAGGCGTCGGGCCGGGCACCGGAAGCGGTGCGGGTGCGCTACAATATCGGCCGCGCCGGCAACCCGATCTATGGCGAGATGTTCCGCCGCCCGGCGACCGCCTGCGGCGCCAGCATCCTGGCCGCCGGCCTGCTGCGGGACGGCGGTATCGTCCACAGCCTGGCCGGCGGCACCCACCATGCCCTGCGCGACCGTGCCTCGGGCTTCTGCTTCTTCAACGACCCGGTGCTGGCGATGCTCGCGCTTCTGGACGGCGGCCTGGAGCGGGTCGCCTATGTCGACATCGACGCCCATCACGGCGATGGCGTCGAAATCGCCTTCCGGGGCGATCCGCGGCTTCTCTACCTCTCCGTGCATGAACGCGACCGCTGGCCGTTCACCGGAACCGAGCCGCGGTCGCCCTGTGGCATGATCCGGAACTACGCCGTCCCGGCGGGCATGAACGACAGCGAGATGCGCTTCCTGTTCGACGCGGCCATCCAGCCGCTGCTGGAGGGTTTCGCCCCGCAGGCGATCGTCCTGCAATGCGGCGCCGACGCACTGGCCGACGACCCGCTGAGCAAGCAGATGCTGTCCAACAACGCGCATTGGGAGGTGGTGCGCCGGCTGCGACCGCTGGCGCCGCGCATCCTGGTGCTGGGCGGCGGCGGCTACAACCCCTGGTCCGTCGCGCGCTGCTGGGCGGGCGTCTGGGCGGTCCTGAACGACCTGCCAGTGCCGGCGCGCCTGCCGGCAGCGGCGGAGGCCCTGCTGAGGGGCGTGACATGGCGCCGCTCCCAGGGCCGGAACCCGCCCGCGCACTGGTTCGAAACCCTGCGCGACCCGGCCCGCGAAGGCGATGTCCGCGCGGAAGTGCGCCGGCTCGCAGCGGCCTGACGGCAGGCCCGTTGCCGACCGTCGCCGGGGCAGGGCGCGCCCCGTGCGGCGGCCGGTCGGGCATTGCATCCGAGGCCATGAGCGACCTACCGTCACGGCGCCTTCCACCCGGCGGCCGCCCGGCCCAACGGAGACCCTGACGATGCCCGACGCCAAGCCGCAGTTCGCCGGCCCGGTCCAGATCCACGCCGTCCGGGCGCTGGCATTCCTGCTGCTGGCCGGCCTGTGGCTTGCCCAGGCCGGGCCAGCCGCGGCCCTGGAGCGGTCCGAGCTCGTCGTGCAGGCGGAAACCGGGGCGCAGCGCTTCGTGGTGGAGGTCGCGGCCACCCCGCAGGAGCAGGCCCAGGGCCTGATGCACCGCCGCAGCCTGGACGCCGATGCCGGCATGCTGTTCCCCTTTCCGGAGGCCCGCCCGGCAAGGTTCTGGATGCGCAACACCTTCGTTTCCCTGGACCTGCTGTTCATCGCCCCCGACGGGCGCATCGAAAGCATCCATGCGCGGGCGCAGCCGCTGGACGAGAGCACGATCCCCTCCCGCGGCGCGGTGATCGCGGTGCTGGAGATCCTGGCCGGGGAGGCGGAGCGCAGGGGTATCCGGCCCGGCGACAGGGTGCTGCATCCGGCGCTGCCGGCACCCGATACGGCGCCGGGCGGTTCTGCCACGGGGGCGCGCCAGTGAGCCCGCCGCGCGGCATTCCCGACGGCTTTGTCGAGCGGCCCACCCGCGGCCCGTTCGCCCGCCTGGTCGGTCCCTATTACGAGGCGCCGGCGCGCGGGAGCGACGCGTCGGAGACCGTGCGGCGCGGCTTCCAGGTGGAGGAGCGCCATACCAACGCGCTGGGCATCGCCCATGGCGGGATGCTGATGGCCTTCCTCGATTCCGTGCTCGCCGGGGCCGTGGCGACGGTGGCGGAGGGCAGCTTCGTCACCCTGCGGATGACGACCGACTTCCTGGCGCCCGCCCGGCGCGGCGACTGGGTGGAAGGGCAGGCCGCGGTGACGCGGCAGACCCGTTCGGTCTGTTTCGTACGTGGCGAACTGCGGGTCGGCGAACGCCGGGTTGCCACGGCGGACGCGGTGTTCCGCCTGCTGCCGCGCCGCCACGCCGAGCAGCCCGACAGCGGCCCGTCGCAGACGCAAGCGCCACCGTCGGAGAGAACCGAACCAGGAGAGACAGGATGACGGACGATATCGGCTTCATGCCCGCCGCCGAGATGCTGGCGGGCTTCCGCGACCGGCGCCTGTCGCCGGTGGAGGTGATGGAGGCGGTCCTCGCCCGGGCGGAGGCGCTGCAGCCCCGCCTGAACGCCTTCACCCTGATCGATGCCGAGGGCGCGCGTGCTGCGGCGCGGGCGTCGGAGGCGCGCTGGCAGAGCGGACAGCCGCTCGGGCGCCTGGACGGCGTGCCCGTCACCGTGAAGGACCTGCTGCTGACCCGCGGCTGGCCCACCCGCCGGGGCTCCCACACGGTGGATCCCGACCAGCCCTGGACCGAGGACGCGCCGGTCGTCGCGCGGCTGCGGGAGCATGGCGCGATCCCCTTCGCCAAGACCACCACGCCGGAATATGGCTGGAAGGGGCTCGACGACAGTCCGCTAACCGGCTTCACCCGGAACCCCTGGAATCCGGAGCGGACGCCGGGCGGCTCCTCCGGCGGTGCCGCGGCGCAGGTGGCGGCCGGCATCGGCCCGCTGGCGCTCGGCACCGACGGCGGCGGCTCAATCCGGATCCCCGCCGCGTTCTGCGGCATCTTCGGCCTGAAACCCTCCTTCGGCCGGGTGCCGGCCTGGCCGGCCAGCCCGTTCTCCACAGTCGCCCATGTCGGGCCGATGACCCGCAGCGTGACCGACGCGGGGCTGATGCTGACCGTCCTGGCGGAACCCGACTGGCGCGACTGGTATGCGCTGCCCCCGTCCGGCGCGGACTATTGCGACGGGCTGGAGGCGGGCATCGCCGGCCTGCGGATCGCCTGGTCGCCCGATCTCGGCCATGCCGACCTGCATCCGGAAGTCGCGGCACTGACGGAAGCGGCACTGGACGGGCTGCGCGAGCAGGGCGCGCAGGTGGAGCGGATCGACCCGCCTTTTGCCGATCCGGCGGAGACGTTCTGGACCCACTGGCTGATGGGCGCGCGCAACCTGCTGCGCAACCTGACCCCGGCACAGCGGGAGAAGCTGGACCCCGGCCTGCGGCACTGCTTCGAGGATTCGCTGGACATCACCGTGGAGCAGATCCTGGATGCCCAGAACGCCCGTGCCGCGCTGGGCCTGACGATGAACCGCCTGCACCAGGACTACGACCTGCTGGCGACCCCCAGCCTTGCGGTGCCGGCCTTTCCCCTGGGCCGGCTGGATCCGGACGGCCGGGAGGACCGTAATTGGCTGGGTTGGACCCCCTTCTCCTATCCCTTCAACCTGACCCAGCAGCCTGCGGCGACGATGCCCTGCGGCCTGACCGCGGACGGCCTGCCGGTCGGCCTGCAGCTGGTCGGCCCGATGCATGCCGATGCACTGGTGCTGCGGGCCGCACGGGCCTTCGAGCAGGCGCGCCCCTGGCACGACCGCCGGCCGCTGCTGCCGGCGGGCTGAGCAGCCGCGCCGGCAAGCAGCCACGGAGGCGGGCAGGATGACCGGCCATGGCATCGCGGCGGCGGCCTGGCGCGACCTCGCCCTGCTGAGCACGGCGGAGATGGGCGAGGCCGACCGGCAGGCCATCGCCGGCGGGACCCCCGGCTTCACCCTGATGCAGGCGGCGGCCGCCGGTATCGTGCGGGTGACGACGGAGATGTTCTCGCCCCGGCCGGTGACCATCCTCTGCGGCCCCGGCAACAATGGCGGCGATGGCTATGTGGCCGCCGACATGCTGCGCCGACGCGGCTGGCCGGTGACGGTCCAGGCGCTCGGCGATCCGGCGCGTCTGGCCGGCGACGCGCTGACGGCCTGGCGTCGCTGGGATGCGCCGGTGGCGCCGCTGACGGATGCACCACCCGCCGGCACGGCGCTGGTGATCGATGCGCTGTTCGGCGCCGGCCTGGCGCGCGACCTTGAGGGACCGGCCGCCGCGGCCCTGGGCGGCGTGGCCGCCGCCGGCCTGCCGTCGATCGCCGTGGACGTGCCCAGCGGCCTGGACGGCAATAGCGGGCGGATCCGCGGCACCTGCCTGCCGGCCACCGCCACCGTCACCTTCTTCCGCCTGAAGCCGGGCCACCTGCTGCTGCCCGGCCGCGCGCTCTGCGGGCGGTTGGCGCTGGTCGACATCGGCATCCCCGAAGGCGTCCTGGACGCGATCGCGCCGGGCTATGCCCGCAACCACCCGGCGCTGTGGCAGCGGGTCCTGCCGCTGCCACAGGCCGCCGGCCACAAGTACAGCCGCGGCCATCTGCTGGTCCGCGCGGGCGGGGCGGCGGCGACCGGTGCGGCGCGGCTCGCCGCGACGGCGGCCCTGCATGCCGGTGCCGGCCTCGTGACCCTGGCCGCCGACGCGGCGGCGATCCGGACCGCCGCCTGCCAGCTGACCGCGGTGATGCTGGCCGCGGCAGAGAATGCGGCTGCCTTCGACGACCTGCTGCAGGACGAGCGCCGCAACGCGGTTCTGCTGGGCCCCGGCAACGGGGTCGGGGCGGACACCCGGCAGGCCGTCCTCGCCGCCCTGGGACGCGGCAGGGCCTGCGTGCTGGATGCCGATGCCCTGAGCAGCTTCCGCGACGACCCCGATGTGCTGTTCGGCGCGCTGCACCGCGCCTGCGTCCTGACTCCGCATGACGGCGAATTCAAGCGGCTGTTCCCCGACCTGGCCGATCCGGCCGCCGGCCCCAAGACGGCGCGCGTGGCCGCCGCCGCGGCCCGCAGCGGTGCGGTGGTGCTACTGAAGGGCGCCGACACGACCATCGCCGCACCCGACGGGCCCTGTCTGGTGAACGCCAACGCACCGCCGGCCCTCGCCACGGCCGGTGCCGGCGACGTCCTGGCTGGCATCATCGGCGGCCTACTGGCCGCCGGCATGCCGGCCCTTGCCGCCGCCGCCGCCGGCACCTGGCTGCACGGCGCTGCGGGAACCCTGGCCGGGGCAGGGGCGAGTGCGGAGGACCTTGCCGCCGCGGTCCCGGCAGCCTGGCACCAGCTGTGAGAACCGGGGTCCGTCCATGGTTGCAGAGCCCCCATCCGAGCCTCAAATACCCGTGATGACAGAGCCGATGACCGACCGCACCGATACGTCGACAGCCGCCACCGCGCCCGCTGCGCTGCCCGAACCCCGCCTGCCCGACAAGCCTGTGGCCGAGGCACATGGCGCCAAGACGCGCCTGCCCGAACGTCGCCCCGGCGCGCCGCGCGCCCGCGAGGCGACCCTCCTGGACCGGACCGTGACCCGGCTGGGCCGCGCCTGGCGCGAAGCGACGGGAACGGCACGGCTGCGCCTGGCCGGTCACCTGCGGCCGGACCTTCCCGATGACGATCTGGAGCGTCTGCGGCGGCAGATCGACGATTGCCTGGCCGGGCGGGGCGGGGAAGTGGCGGCGCGGCTGCGCGCGGCGGAACTCGGCCGCGCCTACCTGACCCTGTCCGCCACCGGGCGGGAGCGGTTCTTCCGGCTGCTGGCCACGGAATACGGGCCCGCGCCGGGCGCCCTGGAAGAAGCGGTCGCTGCCTGGCAGGCCGCCACGGACGAGCTTGAGCGCCATCGGGGCGAACGGCGGATGCGCCAGGCCCTGGCATCGCCAAGGATCGTTTTGCTTAGGCAATTCAATATATTGGACCAGGGTGTTAAATTTCTGGTCGATATGCGGGCCGACCTTCTGGCATTGCGCGACAGCCTGCCGGAAGCCGACGCCGCGGTCTTCCAGCCGGTCGACGACGATATCCGCGAGATCCTGGTGGGCTGGTTCGACGTCGGCTTCCTGGACCTGACGCGGATCACCTGGCAGGCGCCGGCAGCGCTCCTGGAGAAGCTGATCGCCTATGAGGCCGTGCACCGCATCGAGTCCTGGGACGATTTGAAGAGCCGCCTGGATTCCGACCGGCGCTGCTATGCCTTCTTCCATCCGCGCATGCCGGACGAGCCGCTGATCTTCGTCGAGATCGCCCTGGTCGACGGCATTGCCGGCGATGTCCAGGAACTGCTGGAGCGGGAAGCGCCGCCGCTGGACCCGCGCGAGGCGGACACCGCGATCTTCTATTCGATCTCCAACTGCCAGAAGGGCCTGCGTGGGGTCAGCTTCGGCAACTTCCTGATCAAGCGGGTGGTGGAGGAGCTTCGCCGCGACCTGCCGAACCTGAAGACCTTTTCCACCCTGTCGCCGATTCCCGACTTCCGTCGCTGGCTGGACAGGGAACTGGCGGAGAAGGGCGACGAACTGCTGCTGGAGACGGAGCGCCGGGCGCTGGCGCCCTTTGCCTCCGGGCAGGTGGAAACCGCGCCGGCGGCGGTGCTCGCCGGGCTTCTGCAGCGCCCCGACTGGCCGGAGGACGGGGCGGTACGGGAGGTGCTGGAGCCGATCCTCATGCGGCTCTGCGCCGGCTATCTGCTGACCGCCCGGCGCGGCCGCCGGGCCGCCGACCGGGTCGGACATTTCCACCTGTCGAACGGGGCGCGGATCGAGCGGCTGAACTGGCTGGGGGACCGCTCCGCGAAAGGCCTGCGCGAAGCCGCGGGACTGATGGTCAACTACCGCTACAAGCTGGACGAGATCGACGAGAACCACGAGGCCTACCGTACCGATGGCACGGTGACCGCACTTGGCAGCGTGCGGCGGCTTGGCCGCAGCTGAACGGCTTGCGCATTCGGCTTTTTGTGTTTCCGACAGCCGTGCTATAGACGCGGGCTATTTTCGATCGCAAGGCCTGATTGCCTTCCGAAACGGGTGTGTTCTGCCTTGCCGGGACCGTCCGCCGGAGCGGCAGCGGCCGGATCCGCAGATGCGGCGGACCGGCTCGCAGGAGGCCTGGGCTCCGGACCGTCTGTTGCAGACTGTACAGGCCCGGGCGCTCCCGACACCGATGCGGGCGTGGCGGAACTGGTAGACGCGCCAGGTTTAGGTCCTGGTGGCAGCAATGCCGTGGGGGTTCAAGTCCCTTCGCCCGCACCAGCCCGTCCTGTCGCGGGGCCGCCGAGGCGCGGCCTGCCGCGTGCAGCTGCGGCGGGCGACGCGGCGTCGCCCCGGCCGGGCCCTTGCGATCGCACGAGAGCTGAAGCCGATGCGCTGAGAGAGGGCGACAAGGAATGGATATCAATGTGAGCGCACCGGAAGGCCTGCGCCGGGAAATCAAGATCAACGTGCCGGCCTCGGAGCTGGACGCGAAGGTCGACGAGAAGCTGAAGGACCTCAGCAAGCAGGTCCGCATGCCGGGCTTCCGCCCCGGCAAGGCACCGGTGAAGCTCCTGCGCAAGCAGTACGGCAAGGCCGCCTTCGGCGAGGTCGTCAGCGAGACGGTGAACGAGGCCATGCAGAAGTGCATGGCGGACAACAACCTGCGCCCCGCCACCGAGCCGGATGTCGATTTCGGCGAGCCGGAGGAGGGCAAGGACCTCGTCTGCTCCGTCAATTTCGAGGTGATGCCGGAGTTCGAACTCGGCGATTTCTCGACCATCGAGCTGGAGCGCGCGACCTCCGGCCCGGAGGACGAGAAGGTCGAGGAGCAGCTCAAGGCGATCGCCGAGCAGCAGAAGAACTTCGCCCGGATCGAGGAGGCACGACCCGCCCAGAACGGCGATTCCCTGCTCATCGATTTCGTCGGCCGGGTCGACGGCACCGCCTTCGAGGGTGGCGCGGCGGAGGACTACGCCCTAGAGATCGGCTCCGGCACCTTCATTCCGGGCTTCGAGGAGCAGTTGACCGGCGCCGCGGAAGGCGAGAAGCGCGACGTCACGGTCACCTTCCCCGAGGACTACGGCAATGCCGAACTGGCCGGCAAGGAGGCCGTCTTCGAGGTGACGGTGAAGGAGATCCGGGCGCCGGAAGCGGTCGAGCTGAACGACGATTTTGCCCAGAAGCTCGGACTGCAGAGCCTGGACGAGTTGCGCGACATGGTGCGCCAGCAGATGCAGGGCGAGTTCGACAGGGCCTCGCGTTTCATGGTGAAGCGCAAGCTGCTGGACGCCCTGGCCGAACGCTACGATTTTGCCGTCCCGGCCGGCATGCTGCAGGGCGAATTCGACCAGATCTGGGGCCAGGTCGCCCCCGACGAGGCGGCGCTGGAAGCCGAGAAGGAGAAGACCGGCAAGGGCGAGGATGAGCTGAAGGACGAGTACCGCGCCATTGCCGAGCGCCGCGTCCGGCTGGGACTGGTGCTTGCCGAAGTCGGCCGCTTCAACAACATCCAGGTGCAGCAGGACGAACTGCAGCGGGCGCTGCTGGACGAGGCGCGGCGCTATCCGGGCCAGGAGCAGCAGGTGCTGCAGTTCTATCAGCAGAACCCGGAGATGATGCAGCGGCTCCGCGCCCCCATATACGAGGACAAGGTCGTCGACTTCGTGCTCGAGATGGCCAAGGTGAACGAGAAGTCGCTTCCCGCGCAGGAATTCATGGCGCTGGCCGAGGCGGAGGACGAAGAGGACGGCCACGACCATCACCACCACGATCATGATCACCACCATCATGACCACGACCATGATCACGACCATGACCACAGCCACGACCATGCAGGCCACAAGGAGGCCTGACCGGCCGGCAGCGTAGCCCGGCGGCAGGGGCCGGGAGCGGCCGCGCAGGCGGCTGCCCAGCCCCGCCGCAGGACCGTCGCAGTGCCGCCGGCCGCGACGGTGGGAAAGGGATCGGCCGCCAGCTTCCCGATCCCACCGGCCCGCGCCCGCAACCTTCGACCGACCGGGATCCTGGCCAGGTCCCCCGGCCGGACCAGCCGATCAAGCCCGAGGACATCCGAGATGAGAGATCCGGTACAGACCGCCACCAGCTATCTGATCCCCATGGTGGTGGAGCAGACCAACCGCGGCGAGCGGTCCTACGACATCTATTCGCGCCTGCTGAAGGAGCGGATCGTGTTCGTAACCGGGATGGTCAACGACGAGATGGCCACCCTGATCACCGCCCAGCTCCTGTTCCTGGAGGCGGAGAACCCGAAGAAGGACATCGCGATGTACATCAACAGCCCGGGCGGTGTCGTCACCTCCGGCCTGTCGATCTACGACACGATGCAGTACATCCGTCCCGAGGTCGCCACACTGTGCCTCGGCCAGGCCGCATCGATGGGGTCGCTGCTGCTGACCGCCGGCGCGAAGAACAAGCGATTCGCGCTGCCGAATGCACGGATCATGGTTCACCAGCCCTCCGGCGGCTTCCAGGGCCAGGCGGCGGATATCGAGATCCATGCCCGCGAGATCCTGGAGATCCGTGCGCGGCTGAACGAGATCTATGCCAAGCATACCGGCAGGACCGTCGAGGAAGTCGAGAAGGTGATGGATCGCGACACCTTCATGCTGCCCAGCACGGCGAAGGACTTCGGCCTCATTGACGATGTGGTAACCAGCCGCGAGGTAGTGGAAGAGAAGGCCGGACAGGACAGCAAGGACGGGAAGGACTGATCCTATCCGTCCGGACAGTCTTGGCGGCGCGCCGCACCGGCACCATCATTCACGGGACCCCGCCGGAGCGGGCAGGTTCAGAGCCTGCGGGCCGGCAACGCCCGGAACGCGTCTTGCAAATGAAGCAGGCCGGAGCGGAACGCCGCATCGACCTGCGTTCCGGCCTGCGACGCCGACGCGGCGCCGGATTGCGGTCCCGGCAGCGGCAGGGCAGGGTTTCGCCCCTGGTTCCGGGCCCTGCCTGATCGGGACCGCGGCGGCGATCGAAAGGCTGAACTTGAGGCAGGCTGCCTCCGCTTTGGGCGGCCCTGCCGGGCGCGAGACATTGGGGCCGGGATCGGCTGTTGCACGCGGGTCAGGTTGTCTAAGATGACCCGACGTGCCACATCTCGGTCATGGACGGACCGCCGGACGCGGCGGGACGGCATGGAGTGACGGAGTTTTCATGACGAAGATCAGCGGCGGCGATTCCAAGAATACGCTCTACTGCTCCTTCTGCGGCAAGAGCCAGCACGAGGTGCGCAAACTCATCGCGGGACCGACCGTGTTCATCTGCGACGAGTGTGTCGAACTCTGCATGGACATCATCCGTGAGGAGCACAAGAGCACGCTTGTGAAGACCCGGGACGGGGTCCCGACCCCGCGCGAGATTTGCGACGTTCTGGACGATTACGTGATCGGCCAGAAGCATGCGAAGCGGGTCCTGTCGGTGGCCGTCCACAACCACTACAAGCGCATCAACCACGGCGCGAAGAACAACGATGTCGAGCTGGCGAAGTCGAACATCCTGCTGATCGGCCCGACCGGCTGCGGCAAGACGCTTCTGGCCCAGACCCTGGCGCGGATCCTGGAAGTGCCGTTCACCATGGCGGACGCCACGACCCTGACCGAGGCCGGCTATGTCGGCGAGGATGTCGAGAACATCATCCTGAAGCTGTTGCAGTCCGCCGACTACAATGTCGAGCGCGCGCAGCGCGGCATCGTCTATATCGACGAGGTCGACAAGATCAGCCGCAAGTCCGACAACCCCTCGATCACCCGCGACGTGTCGGGCGAAGGCGTGCAGCAGGCGCTGCTGAAGATTATGGAAGGCACGGTGGCCAGCGTGCCGCCGCAGGGCGGCCGCAAGCATCCGCAGCAGGAGTTCCTGCAGGTCGACACCACCAACATCCTGTTCATCTGCGGCGGCGCCTTCGCCGGGCTGGACAAGATCATCAGCCAGCGCGGCCGCGGCACCTCGATCGGCTTCAATGCCGACGTGCAGGCCCAGGACGACCGGCAGACCGGCGAGATCCTGGCCGAGGTGGAGCCGGAGGACCTGCTGAAGTTCGGCCTGATCCCGGAGTTCATCGGCCGCCTGCCGGTCGTGGCCACCCTCGCGGATCTCGACGAGGAGGCCCTGATCGAGATCCTCTCCAAGCCGAAGAACGCCCTGGTGAAGCAATACCAGCGCATGTTCGAGCTGGAGGATGTCACCCTGACCTTCTCCGAGGATGCACTGCGCGCGATCGCCAAGAAGGCCATCGCCCGCAAGACCGGCGCGCGCGGCCTGCGCTCGATCCTGGAGGCGATCCTGCTCGACCCGATGTTCGACCTGCCGACCCATGACGGCGTCGAGGAGGTGGTGATCTCCGCGGAGGTCGTCGAAGGCAATGCCAAGCCGCTGCTGATCTATGCCGATCGCAAGCGGGAGGATGTCGGCACCTCCGCATAGGATGCCGGGCCGCAGGCCCCGTCGGCCGGCCAGGCGCCAGAGCCGACGAGGTCTTGCGGTCACGCATTCCTGATGGTCAATATTTAGGCGTCTGCGGGGCCAATCCCGGCCCGATGCCTTGAAGCCGTAGGTTCGGCGCGCCATTTGACTGGACAGAGCGGTGCCTCACGGGCCGCCAAACGTCAGTGTCAGCCGCTGGCGTGCCGTTCCACCGAGATCCGTCGGGCCGCAAGGTATGGCCCCACAGTCAGGTTCATGTCGTTCGATTGCCGCGCATGCGGCCATGCGACAGGGACCGGGCAGAGGGTTTGCGCGTCGGGCCCCTGCCATTCCTGCGGGGCCGAAGGGCCGCCGGATCGTACTGGGCGCCACGCGGCGATTGGAGAGAGCACATGCTGGACACCCCTCAGAAGCACGTCTTCCCGGTCCTGCCGCTGCGAGACATCGTCGTCTTCCCCCACATGATCGTGCCGCTGTTCGTTGGGCGCGAGAAATCGGTGCGGGCACTGGAAGACGTGATGAAGGACGACAAGCAGATCCTGCTCGTCGCGCAGAAGCAGGCATCGCAGGACGATCCCGGGCCGGACGACATCCACGATGTCGGCACCGTCGCGTCGGTCCTGCAGCTCCTGAAGCTGCCGGACGGCACCGTGAAGGTGCTGGTCGAGGGCGGCCGCCGGGCGAAGCTGCTGAAGTACACGGAGACCGACGCCTTCTTCCAGGCGGAGGCGGAGACGATCGAGGACCGCGACGGCGATGCCCGCGAGCTGGAGGCATTGTGCCGGTCCGTGATTTCGCAGTTCGAGCAGTACGTGAAGCTCAACCGCAAGATCCCGCCGGAGGTGCTGGTCTCCCTGAACCAGATCGAGGATCCCTCGAAGCTGGCCGACACCGTCGCCTCGCACCTGACGATCAAGATCGCCGAGAAGCAGGAGCTGCTGGAGATCGAGAGCGTCGCCGACCGTCTGGAGAAGATCTACGGCATGATGGAGGCCGAGATCGGCGTCCTGCAGGTCGAGAAGCGGATCCGCAGCCGCGTGAAGCGGCAGATGGAGAAGACCCAGCGCGAGTACTATCTGAATGAGCAGATGAAGGCCATTCAGAAGGAGCTGGGCGAGGGCGAGGACGGCCGCGACGAACTGGCCGAGCTCGAGGAGAAGATCAAGAAGACCAAGTTGTCCAAGGAGGCCCGCGAGAAGGCGCAGGCGGAGCTGAAGAAGCTGCGCAACATGTCGCCGATGTCCGCAGAGGCCACCGTCGTCCGAAACTATCTGGACTGGATGATCTCGATCCCGTGGGGCAAGCGCTCGCGGGTGAAGAAGGATCTGAACAACGCCGAGAAGATCCTGAACGACGACCATTACGGGCTGGAGAAGGTCAAGGAGCGGATCCTGGAGTACCTTGCGGTCCAGCAGCGGCTGAACAAGGTCAAGGGGCCGATCCTCTGCCTGGTCGGACCGCCCGGTGTCGGCAAGACCAGCCTGGGCCAGTCGATCGCGCGTGCCACCGGCCGCAACTTCATCCGCATGAGCCTGGGCGGCGTCCGCGACGAGGCGGAGATCCGCGGCCACCGGCGCACCTATATCGGCTCGATGCCCGGCAAGGTCATCCAGTCGATGAAGAAGGCGAAGTCGGTCAACCCGCTGTTCCTGCTGGACGAGATCGACAAGCTGGGTGCCGATTTCCGCGGCGATCCGTCGTCGGCCCTGCTGGAGGTGCTGGATCCGGAGCAGAACGCGACCTTCAACGACCACTACCTGGAGGTCGACTACGACCTGTCGGACGTGATGTTCATCTGCACGGCCAACACGCTGCGCATGCCGCAGCCGCTGATGGACCGCATGGAGATCATCCGGCTCGCCGGCTACACCGAGGACGAGAAGGTCGAGATCGCCAAGCGCCACCTGCTGCCCAAGCAGATCAAGGCGAACGGGCTGAAAAAGGACGAGTGGTCGATCTCCGACGACGCCCTGCGCGACCTGATCCGCTATCACACGCGGGAGGCCGGTGTCCGCAACCTGGAGCGCGAGCTGGCCAACCTGGCCCGCAAGGCGATCAAGGCGATCCTGTCGGGCGAGACCAAGTCGATCAAGGTCACCCGCAAGACCCTTGAGAAATATGCCGGCGTGCGGAAGTACCGCTTCGGCGAGGCGGAGGCCGACGACCTGATCGGCGTCACCACCGGCCTGGCCTGGACCGAGGTCGGCGGCGAGCTGCTCTCGATCGAGGCGGTGATGCTGCCGGGCAAGGGCCGGATGACGATCACCGGCAAGCTCGGCGACGTCATGCAGGAATCGGTTCAGGCGGCGAAGTCCTATGTCCGCGCCAACGCGGTGCAGTTCGGCGTGCGTCCGCCGACCTTCGACAAGAAGGACATCCATATCCACGTGCCGGAAGGGGCGACCCCGAAGGACGGCCCCTCGGCCGGCGTGGCCATGGTGACCTCGATCGTATCTGTCCTGACGCAGATCCCGGTCCGCAAGGACATCGCCATGACCGGCGAGGTCACCCTGCGCGGGCGGGTGCTGCCGATCGGCGGCCTGAAGGAGAAGCTGCTGGCCGCGCATCGCGGCGGCATCAAGACGGTGCTGATCCCGAAGGACAATGAAAAGGACCTGCCGGAGATCCCGGACAATGTGA
Source organism: Marinibaculum pumilum (assembly GCF_042646425.1). Classification (NCBI taxonomy): domain Bacteria; kingdom Pseudomonadati; phylum Pseudomonadota; class Alphaproteobacteria; order Rhodospirillales; family Rhodospirillaceae; genus Marinibaculum; species Marinibaculum pumilum. The sequence goes on along the minus strand of NZ_JBHRTR010000005.1, from coordinate 250,918 downwards.
AGCGGGGACTGGAGATCATCCCGGTTTCGACCTGCGACGAGGTCCTGCGCAACGCCCTGACCGCCCCCCTGACCCCGATTCAGTGGGACGAGGAGGACGAGGAAAAGGTCGCGCCGAAGGCCCATGAGGATGACGGCGACATGGACGCGATGATCACCCATTGAGGGCCGCCGCCGCCGGTGCGGCGGACGCATCGCCATCGCTTTGACAAGGGGAAAAGGCCGCAGAACTGCGGCCTTTTTCTTTGCGGGGGGCGAGGCCTTTCGCTAGAGTGCCTTCCGCAGGGACGGGCCACCCGCCACGCGTCACAGGCCATCTTCCCGACCGGGCCATCGTTCCGACCGGGTCGACGGCCGAAGGCGCTGAGGCGTTGGATCGGAAAGACGGGATGCATAACGATAAGCAGGCCTTCTTGGCACTGAATCATCCTGCACTTTCCGGATCGACAGGCGGAACCGCTGCAGTGACGAGCCGAACAGGTGGGATTCTGGCGAATTCGTCCGATGCGGTCGGGGGGCTGCCCGCCGCTTGGAAGCCGGTACCGTGACCTGTCCGACGTGACGGCGCGGCCGGTCGCATGCACAGCAACTTCAATTCAGGGGACTGAATCCGTGAACAAGAACGATCTGATTGCCAAGGTGGCCGATGCCGCCAGCCTGTCGAAGGCCGACGCGACCCGCGCGACCGATGCGGTCTTTGACGCGATCACCGCGGCACTCAAGGCCGGCGACGAGGTTCGGCTGGTCGGCTTCGGCACGTTCCACGTGACCGAGCGGGCCGCCAGCGAGGGCCGCAATCCGCGCACCGGCGAGGCAATCAAGATTCCCGCCTCCAAGCAGCCGAAGTTCAAGGCCGGCAAGGGCCTGAAGGACTCCGTAAACTGATCCACGGCGACGCCGCGGCGTCGCCACGCAGCCAGTACCGTGTGCCGGCCTGACCGCCCTGCACGGTGCCCGGCAAAAGCCTATCCGCACTTCGTCCCGTCGCCCGGCGCTGCCGGCGGACGGCACCGGTTCCGGCCGGCGGGGCGGAGGCGGAGTGGCTTGCCACGGGCGGTTAGCTCAGCTGGTAGAGCATCTCGTTTACACCGAGAGGGTCGGCGGTTCGAACCCGTCACCGCCCACCACCCTTCGCCCCTCAAGAATTGTCCCGGCGGGCTTCGGGTGGCATGCCACCCGGAACAGGATCTTGGGCGACGGCGTGTCGTCCGAAGCCCACCGGAGAACTTTCCCGGGAGCGAAGGGGGGCCGGGGAAACAGGCGCCGCGTCCTGCCGGACCTGCGGGCCTGACGTTACCCCGCACACCATTCCTGTCCCGATATCCCGCCATGCACCACCATGGCCGCTGACCCGACCGGCTTCGCGAGCGAGGAACTGGACGGCATCCGGCTGGGGCTACGCCTGCGGCTGATCGTGCTGCCGGCAGCGATGGCCCTGGTCCTGGTCCTGGTGCCCTGGCCGCAGAGCCTCTTCTACCTGCCGATCCTCCTGCTGATCTGCGCGCTGGGCTATGCGAACTATCGCCTGCGCTGCGGTCCGGCCGGGCGGCCCTGGCATTCCTACCTCTTCGCGCTCGCCGACGCGGTGATCATCTGCATTGCCGTGGCGGTGCCGAATCCGCTGTTCGCCGATCCGCTGCCTGTGCCGGTCGTGCTGCGCTTCAACGCGGCCGGCTTCCTGGTCCTGATCATCGTGATGGCGGCCTTCAGCCTGTCGCCGCGACTCGTGCTGTTCACCGGGCTGGCAACCGTCGCCGCCTGGACGGCGACGATCCTGCTTATCCTTGCCCAGCCGGGCGTGCGGACGGATGTCGGCCGGATCGGCGGCAGCAGCACGCAGTTCAGCAATGCCGACATCCTGTCGGCGATGGGCGATCCCGGATTCGTCGATATCGGCGTGGAGCTGCAGCGGGTGGTCATCCTGCTGCTGCTCACCCTGGCGGCGACCGAGGTGGCGCGGCGCTCCCGCGCCTATGCCGTGCGCCGGTCCGAGGCAGTGCGGGCGCGCAGCAACCTGGAACGCTATTTCCCGCCGAACCTCGTCGCCGAACTGGTGGACAGCCACGAACCCTTCGCCGTCCGCAGCGACCAGCCCGCGGCCGTGCTCTTCGTCGACCTGGTCGGTTTCACCCGGCTGGCAGAGCGGCTGCCGCCCGACGAGATGTTCGCGCTGCTGCAGCAGCTGCACCGGATCCTGGAGGACGTGGTGTTCCAGCACGGGGGCACGCTCAACAAGTTCCTCGGCGACGGTGCCATGATCACCTTCGGCACCCCGCGCGCCGGCGCCCGCGATGCCGTCGCCGCCCTGAGCTGCGTGGTGGACCTGCAGGCCGCGATGGCGGCCTGGAACGGCAGGCGCGCCGCAGCCGGCAAGCCGGTCCTGCGGCTGGCGGTGGGCGCCCATTACGGTCCCGTGGTCCTGGGCGATGTCGGCAGCGAGCGGCAGTTCGAGTTCGCCGTCCTGGGCGATGTTGTCAATGTCGCCGCCCGGCTGGAGGAGGCGACTCGCAGCCAGGGATGCCTGGCGCTGGTCAGCGAGGCGCTTGTCGGCCGCGCCGCCGCGGAGGGGGGCGAGGCCTGCCAGGGGCTGCTTTCCGGCTTCTCCGATCCGCAGGAGATCGCGCTGCGGGGCAGGGCGGAACGGCTTCTTGCGAGAAGCTTCGGCGCCGATGCGAGATCTGCTTGACACCCTGCCTGGGAGCGCTTACATGCAGCGCTCCGTCACCGGCGATACGCATCGGCGCGCTGACGGAACCGGTTGGATGCGGGTGTAGCTCAGTTGGTTAGAGCGCTGGCCTGTCACGCCAGAGGCCGCGGGTTCGAGTCCCGTCACTCGCGCCATCCTGCCGGTGCCCGGATGCCGGGCAAGGCGCATCCGCCGCAGCGGGTGTCTCCGGACCTCAGTCGGCGCGGAACGCGTCGGACAGCCGGTCCAGGCAGTCGGCCAGCGACTGCATCTCTTCCTTCGACAGCACCTCCTCGATCCGCCGGTTGACCCCTGCGAAGGGGGTCTCGATGCGTGCCAGCACCTCGCGCCCCGCCGGGCTCAGCCGCAGTTCCCAGGCCCGCTGGTCCGCGGCGCTGCGGGTGCGGACCAGATAGCCGGCCGTCAGCAGCCGGCCCACCATCGCCGTCACCGCGGATTCGTTGAGGCCAAGCGCCTCCGCCACGCCCCTCTGCGAGGCCGGCTCGCCATCCATCACCACGGCCAGGACCGCGGCCTGCGCGGTCGTCAGGTCGGCGGCTTCGACGACCCTGCGGTCGGCGGCCTTCTTCAGGTCATGGGCGGCGCGCTGCAGCCGGTGGTAAAGGCGCAGCTCCCGGGCGGTCATGGCGCCGGTCGCATCGGTCGGGGCTGCCCTGGTCCGGGGGCATCGATCCGGCTATATACTTCATACATGAAGTTATAATCGGATGGAGGCCGCCGATGGCGATCATCGATGCATGGGCACAGATCACGACCGAACGGATGGCGGAGGCGCCCTGGATGGCGACCCTGCTGCGCTGGACCGGGCGGAGCGGCCGCCGGCCGGTGCCGACGGTGCCGGAGGCGCTGGCCGCGATGGACGCGGGCGGGGTAGAGATCGCGCTCCTCTCGGCCTGGCACGGCCCGCAGGGCGCCCTGATTTCCAACGCGGAGGTCGCGGCGCAGATCGAACAGGCGCCCGACCGGCTCCGCGGCCTGGCCAGCGTGGACCTGACCGACCCGATGGGAGCGGTGCGTGAGATCCGTCGCTGGGTGGACGGGCGCCGCTTCGTCGGCGTGCGGGTCGTGCCCTGGCTCTGGGACCTGCCGCCGAACGACCGGCGCTACTATCCGGTCTACGTCGCCTGCATCGAGGCCGGCGTCCCGTTCTGCACGCAGATCGGCCATACGGGCCCCCTGCGGCGCTCGGAGACCGGCCGCCTGATTCCCTATCTGGAGGACGTTCTGCTCGACTTTCCGGACCTGACCGTGGTCGGCGGGCATGTCGGCTTTCCCTGGCTGGACGAACTGGTCTCCCTGACCGTCAAGTTCCCGAACTTCCATGTCGACACCTCCGCCTACACCCTGGCGCGCCTTCCCGCCGGCTTCGTGGAGTATATGCACGGCCTGGGGCAGAGCCGGGTCATGTTCGGCACCAACTACCCGATGATCACGCCCGCGAAATGCCTCGAAGGCCTCGACGCGCTGGGCCTGGACGATGCGCAGCGGGCGGCTTTCCTGTCCGGCAATGCCCGGCGGGTCTTCCGCCTCCAGGCGTAGCGAGCCGGCAGGCGGGGCAGGGCAAAGTCCCGTTAACCTCTTCTGTCGGCTTCGGAATCGCAGCCGATGCGGCTTTGCCTCCGGCCCCGCCGACCACTATACTCCGCCCCGCGAAGCCTTCGCTGCGCTGCACACTGAATGTCGCACTGCGATGGCGAATGTCGCAGTGCAATGGCAAACCGGTTGGCAAAGGCGTCCGACCGGTATACGGCTAGCGACCGATATCCGCAGCGGCCCCCGGCGTTTCGCCGTCCCTGTCGAAACGGGGCAGCGGGCCCCAGCCAGGCGGGTGAGCGCCGGCCGCGCGGGCGAACGAGACAGGGCAAGAGTAGCCGGACTGGGCAAGAGAAGCCGGACTGGGCAAGAGAAGCCGGACTGGGCGAGAGAGGCCGGACAGGGCGAGAGAAAGATGGACGCACTTCTGCAGGAATATCTCCCGATCGCGATCTTCATCGCCCTTGCCGGCGGCCTGTCGGTCGTCCTGATCTTCATCCCGTTCATCACCGCCCGGCAGAACCCCGATCCCGAGAAGGTCTCCACCTACGAATGCGGCTTCGAGCCGTTCTCGGATTCGCGCCGCCAATTCGACGTCCGCTTCTACCTGGTCGCCATCCTGTTCATCATCTTCGACCTCGAGGTGGCCTTCCTGTTTCCCTGGGCGATCACCCTGGGCGATATCGGCATGTTCGGCTTCTGGTCGATGATGGTGTTCCTGGGCGTGCTGACGATCGGCTTCGTCTACGAGTGGAAGAAGGGCGCCCTGGAATGGGAATGAGCCCGCGGACGTTGACCGGGCAGGGACGGGGGTGCTTCCCGTGCCGGAGCCGAATGGTGCTCCGCCGGGCCGGAGCCCCGGAATGCCCTGCGCATTGTTGATGCTGGAGTAGTCAGATGTCTGTCGCGACACCCGGACCCGCCGTCCAGGACAGGGCGGCACAGGACCTGTCCCAGGACGCCTTCTTCAGGGAGGTCAATGCCGAGCTGGCCGATCGCGGCTTCCTGATCACCAGCCTGGACAAGCTGGTGAACTGGGGCCGGACGGGCTCGCTCTGGCCGATGACCTTCGGCCTGGCCTGCTGCGGCGTGGAGATGATCCATGCCTACATGGCCCGCTACGACCTGGACCGCTTCGGGGCGATGCCGCGGGCCTCGCCGCGGCAGTCCGACGTGATGATCGTCGCCGGCACCCTGACCAACAAGATGGCGCCGGCGCTGCGCAAGCTCTATGACCAGATGCCGGAGCCGCGCTACGTGATCTCCATGGGGTCATGCGCCAATGGCGGCGGCTACTACCACTATTCCTATTCGGTGGTGCGCGGCTGCGACCGCATCGTGCCGGTCGACATCTACGTGCCGGGCTGCCCGCCGACCGCGGAGGCGCTGGTCTACGGCATCCTGCAGCTGCAGCGTAAGATCCGCCGGACGTCGACCATTGCCCGCTAGGCGGGACGCGCAACAGAAGGGACGGGGCAAGTGAGCGAGGCGGCGGACCAGGACCACGCGCTGCACGAACTCGGCAGCTATATCGCCGGGGCGCGCAGCGACGACGTGCTTGGCACCGATGTGGCCCATGGCGAACTGACGATCCAGGTGCGCGCGGACCATGTCGTCGGCGTGATGACCTTCCTGCGCGACGACAGCAATTGCCAGTTCGCGATGCTGGTCGACATCTGCGGCGTGGACTATCCGGACCGGCCGAAGCGGTTCGAGGTGGTCTACCACCTGCTGAGCCTGCGCCTGAACCAGCGGCTGCGGGTCAAGCTGGCGACGGACGAGGAAACCCCGGTGCCGTCGGTGACCGGCGTGTTTTCCTGCGCCAACTGGTTCGAGCGCGAGGTCTGGGACCTTTACGGGGTCCTGTTCTCCGACCATCCGGACCTGCGGCGGCTGCTCACCGACTACGGCTTCGAGGGGCATCCGATGCGCAAGGACTTCCCCCTCACGGGGCATGTCGAAGTGCGCTATGACGCCGAGCAGAAGCGGGTGGTCTACGAACCCGTGACCCTGACCCAGGAGTTCCGGGGCTTCGACTTCATGAGCCCCTGGGAAGGCGCGCAATATGTCCTGCCCGGCGACGAGAAGGCCGAGGCGGCGGCGGAAAAGAAATGACGGCCGGTCCCGCGGCCCGGGCTGCGGGACGAACGGCAGGTGCAGACGGGCATGCCGCAGGGCATGCCCGGGACGGATCTTGAGGAGCGGCGCGATGGGCGAGGTCCAGATCGCCAACTACACGATGAACTTCGGGCCCCAGCACCCGGCGGCGCATGGCGTGCTGCGCCTGGTGCTGGAGCTGGACGGCGAGGTGGTCGAGCGGGCGGACCCGCATATCGGCCTCCTGCACCGCGGCACCGAAAAGCTGATCGAGCACAAGACATACCTGCAGGCGGTGCCCTATTTCGACCGGCTGGACTATGTCTCGCCGATGAACCAGGAGCATGCCTACGCGCTCGCCGTGGAACGGCTGCTGGGCCTGACCGTGCCGCCGCGCGGCCAGTATGTGCGCGTGCTGTTCAGCGAACTGACCCGTGTCATGAACCACATGCTGAACGTCACCACGCATGCGCTCGACGTCGGCGCCACCACGCCCGCGCTCTGGGGCTTCGAAGAGCGCGAGAAGATGATGGAGTTCTACGAAGGGGTCTCCGGCGCGCGCATGCACTGCGCCTATTTCCGCCCCGGCGGCGTCCACCAGGACATGCCGGCCGGCATGGCGGAGGAGATCTACAAGTATTGCGACCGGGTCGGAAAGGTCATCGACGATATCGAGGACCTGCTGACCGAGAACCGCATCTTCAAGCAGCGCAACGTCGATGTCGGCCCGATCACGCCGGAGGATGCCATCGACTGGGGCTTTACCGGCATCATGCTGCGCTCCGCCGGCGTGCCCTGGGATCTGCGCAAGGCGCAGCCCTACGACGCCTATGCGGAGATGGATTTCGACCTGCCGGTCGGCAATAACGGCGACTGCTATGCCCGCTATCTCTGCCGGGTGGAGGAGATGCGCCAGAGCGTGCGCATCATGCGCCAGTGCATCGAGAAGATGCCCGGCGGCCCGGTCCATGCCGACGACCGCAAGGTCGTGCCGCCGCCGCGGGCGGAGATGAAGCGCTCGATGGAGGCGCTGATCCACCACTTCAAGCTCTATACCGAGGGCTATCACGTGCCCGCCGGCGAGGCCTATGCCGCGGTGGAATCCACCAAGGGCGAGTTCGGCGTCTACCTGGTCTCCGACGGCAGCAACAAGCCCTATCGCTGCAAGATCCGCTCCCCGGCCTATGTCCACCTTCAGGCCACGGATTTCCTGTCGAAGGGCTACATGCTCGCCGATGCCGTCGCGATCGTGGGCAGCATGGACATCGTGTTCGGGGAGATCGACCGATGACGGCACCGACCATCGCGCCGCCCGAGGCGCAGCCCGACAGCTTCGCCTTCACCGAGGCCAATGCCGAAAAGGCGAAGCGGGTCATCGCCAAGTATCCGCCCGGCCGGCAGCAGAGCGCGGTGATCCCGCTGCTGGACCTGGCGCAGCGCCAGCACGACAACTGGCTGCCGCAGGCCGCGGTGCGTCATGTCGCCGAGCTGCTGGACATGCCCTACATCCGGGCCTGGGAGGTCGCGACCTTCTACACGATGTTCAACCTGGCACCGGTGGGCCGCCACCTGGTGCAGGTCTGCACCACCACCCCGTGCTGGCTGCGCGGCTCCGACGCCATCGTCGCCGCCTGCGAGAAGCGGCTCGGCATCCACCTGGGGCAGACGAGCGCCGACGGCGCCTTCACCCTGAAGGAGGTGGAGTGCCTGGGCGCCTGCGTGAACGCGCCGATGCTGCAGATCGGCGATGGCTATTACGAGGACCTGACGCCGGAGAACGTGGTGGAGCTGCTGGACGCTGTCGCGGCCGGCAAGGCGCCGCCGGCCGGTTCCCTGGCGGGGCGGCAGACATCCTGCCCGGCCGGCGGACAGACGAGCCTCGTGGCATCGGACGTCAACTACGGCGAACCGGCCAGGCGCGGCGACGCGGCGGAGTGACCGGCGGACGCGGCACCTGGTGTCGCGGGAACAAGAACGGGGCGGGCCGGAAGCGGCGCGCCGGAAGTGAGCGGATTTAGGCGATGCTTGCGGATCAGGACCGGATCTTCACGAACCTCTACGGCCACCATGACTGGCGCCTGAAATCGGCCCGCATGCGTGGCGACTGGGACGGCACGGGCGAGATCCTGGCGCGCGGCCGCGACGCGATCATCGACGAGATGAAGAAATCCGGCCTGCGCGGCCGCGGCGGGGCCGGCTTTCCGACCGGCCTGAAATGGTCCTTCATGCCCAAGCAGTCCGACGGTCGCCCGGCCTATCTGGTGGTCAATGCCGACGAGGGCGAGCCCGGCACCTGCAAGGACCGGGACATGATGCGCCACGATCCGCACAAGCTGATCGAGGGTTGCCTGGTCGCCGGCTTCGCGATGAACGCGGTGGCGGCCTACATTTATATCCGCGGCGAGTTCCACGACGAGGCCGACGTGCTGGAGGCCGCGATCGACGAGGCCTATGAGGCCGGCCTGGTCGGCCGCAATGCCTGCGGCTCGGGCTACGACTTCGACGTCTACGTGCATCGCGGGGCAGGCGCCTATATCTGCGGCGAGGAAACGGCGCTGATCCAGAGCCTGGAAGGGCATAAGGGCCAGCCCCGGCTGAAGCCGCCGTTTCCGGCCAATGTCGGCGTCTGGGGCTGCCCGACCACGGTGAACAACGTGGAGAGCATCGCGGTCGCGCCGACCATCCTGCGCCGCGGCGCGGAATGGTTCGCCGGCCTGGGCCGGCCCAACAACACCGGCACCAAGGTGTTCTGCATCTCCGGCTGCGTGAACCAGCCCTGCAATGTCGAGGAGGAGATGGGCATCCCGCTGCGGGAGCTCATCGAGAAGCATGCCGGCGGCGTGATCGGCGGCTGGGACAACCTGCAGGCGGTGATCCCGGGCGGCGCCTCTGTCCCGCTGCTGCCGAAGGCGACCTGCGACGAGATCCTGATGGACTTCGATTCGCTGCGCGAGGTGAAGTCCGGCCTGGGCACCGCGGCCGTGATCGTGATGGACAAGTCGGTCGACGTGGTGCGCGCAATCGCGCGCCTGTCCAAGTTCTACAAGCATGAGAGCTGCGGCCAGTGCACGCCCTGCCGCGAGGGCACCGGCTGGATGTGGCGGGTGATGGAACGCCTGGTCCGCGGCGAGGCCGAGCTGTCGGAGATCGACACCCTGCTGGAGGTCACCTACCAGGTCGAGGGCCATACGATCTGCGCGCTCGGCGATGCGGCGGCCTGGCCGATCCAGGGGCTGGTGCGGCATTTCCGCCCGGAACTTGAACGCCGGATCAAGGAGCGCTACGCCCCGCAGGCCGCCGAGTGAAGCGGCGGCACAGCGGGATGACGGGCCAGTGATGACGGGCGAGAGCGGAGCGGGCAGGGTGATGCCGAAGTTTGCGAAAGGCGGGAGCTGAGATGCCGACGCTCACGGTTGACGGAATCGAGGTCGAGGTCGAACCCGGCACGACGGTCCTGCAGGCCTGCGAGATGGCCGGCAAGGAAGTGCCGCGGTTCTGCTATCACGAACGCCTGTCCATCGCCGGCAATTGCCGGATGTGCCTGGTGGAGATGGAGCGCTCGCCGAAGCCGATCGCGTCCTGCGCGATGCCGGCCGGCGACGGCATGGTGATCCGCACCAACACGCCGCTGGTCCGCAAGGCGCGCGAAGGCGTGATGGAGTTCCTGCTGATCAACCATCCGCTGGACTGCCCGATCTGCGACCAGGGCGGCGAATGCGACCTGCAGGACCAGAGCATGGCCTACGGGAAGGGCGGCAGCCGCTACGACGAGAACAAGCGCGCCGTCAAAGACAAGTATATGGGTCCGCTGATCAAGACGGTGATGACCCGCTGCATCCACTGCACCCGCTGCATCCGCTTCGCCGGCGAGGTGGCCGGGGTGCCGGAACTCGGCGCGACGGGCCGCGGCGAGGACATGGAGATCACCACCTATCTGGAACATGCGATGACGTCGGAGCTGTCCGGCAATGTCATCGACCTCTGCCCGGTGGGGGCGCTGACCTCCAAGCCCTATGCCTTCACCGCCCGGCCGTGGGAGCTGAAGAAGACCGAGAGCGTCGACGCGATGGACGCGGTCGGGGCCAGCATCCGGCTGGATGTCCGCGGCCGCGAGGTGATGCGGATCCTGCCCCGCCTGAACGAGGCGGTGAACGAGGAATGGCTTTCCGACCGCAGCCGCTTCGTCTTCGACGGGCTGCGTTCGCGGCGGCTGGACCGGCCCTATGTGCGCCGCGACGGCAAGCTGCAGGCGGCCGGCTGGCCGGAAGCGTTCGAGGCGATCCGGGCGCGGCTGGACGGCGTGGCGGGGGAGAAGGTGGCGGCGATCGCCGGCGACCTGGCCTGCGTCGAGGGGATGACCGCCCTGAAGGACCTGGTCACGGCGCTGGGCAGCAGCAACCTGGACTGCCGCGCCGATGGCGCGACCTTCGACCCGACCGACCGGGCCGGCTATCTGCTGAACAGCACCATCGCCGGCATCGAGGAGGCCGACGCGGTGCTGCTGGTGGGCAGCTATCCGCGCTGGGAGGCGTCGCTGGTCAATGCCCGCATCCGCAAGACCTGGCTGCAGCGCCGCGGCCATCTGCCGGTGGCCACGATCGGCGAGTTCCAGGACTGGAACGGCGGCGACCTGACCTATGACGCCCAGCATCTGGGCAACGGCCCGGCCACCCTGACGGACCTGGCGGAGGGGCGGCACAGCTTCTTCGAGGTGCTGGAGAAGGCCGAACGCCCGCTGATCATCCTCGGCATGGGCGCCCTGGCACGGCCCGACGGCGCCGCGGTACAAGCCACCGCCCGGGCGCTGGCGGACAAGGTCGGCGCGGTGATTCCGGCGAGCGAGGAAAGCCCCGGCTGGAACGGCTTCGGCGTGCTGCACACGGCGGCATCCAGGGTCGGCGGCCTGGATATCGGCTTCGTGCCGGGAGAGGGCGGCCGCGACACTGCCGGCATCCTGGCGGCTGCGAAGGCCGGCGAGATCGAGGTGGTGTTCCTGTCCCATCACGACGAGTTCGAAAAGGACGCCTTCGGCGATGCCTTTGTGATCTATATGGGCAGTCACGGCGATGCCGGCGCCGCGCGGGCGGACGTGATCCTGCCGGCGGCCGCCTATCCGGAAAAGGACGCCATCTGGGTCAACACCGAGGGCCGGGTGCAGCTGGGCCGCAAGGCCGCCGCGCCGCCCGGCGATGCGCGGGAGGACTGGAGCATCCTGCGCGCCCTCTCCGCGGTGCTGGACAAGAAGCTGGGCTATGACGACCTGGCCGCGCTGCGGGCGCGGATCCTGGAGCTGGCGCCGCATTTCTCCGCCGTGGACGAGGTGACCCCGGCGGAATGGACGGCCGGCCGCGGCAAGGTGGAGGCGATGGGCGACGCGCCGTTCGTCAGCCCGATCCGCGATGTCTATCTGGTCAATCCGATCACCCGCGCCTCGGCCGTGATGCAGGAATGCAGCGCGCTGGTCCGAGCCACGGTGGCGGGGACGGCGCATGGGGCGGGGGGGACCGGCACCGATGGCTGATCCAGGCTTCTGGACTATTTTCTGGCAGGGCTATCTGTGGCCGGGCCTGATCATCCTGGGTCAGATCCTGCTGCTTCTGGTCCCGCTGCTGATCTGCGTCGCCTACCTGACCCTGATGGAGCGCAAGGTGCTGGCCGCCATGCAGCTGCGCATGGGCCCGAACGTCGTCGGCCCGTTCGGCCTGCTGCAGCCCTTCGCGGACGCGGTGAAGGCGGCGTTCAAGGAGACGGTCATACCTGCGGGCGCCAACCGCATCGTCTTCTTCGCCGCGCCGATGATCACCTACATCCTGGCGATGATCGCCTGGGCGGTGATCCCGGTCAGCGAGGGCTGGGTGATCGCCGACATCAATATCGGCATCACCTACCTGTTCGCGGTCTCCTCCCTCGGGGTCTACGGCATCATCATGGCCGGCTGGGCGTCGAACTCGCGCTACGCCTTCCTGGGCGCGCTGCGGTCGTCGGCGCAGATGGTGTCCTACGAAGTCTCGATGGGCCTGATCATCATCTCGGTCCTGCTCTGCGTGGGCTCGCTGAACCTGACCGACATCGTGCTGGCGCAGGAGAAGATCTGGTTCTTCATCCCGCTCTTCCCGATGTTCGTCATGTTCTTCATCTCCACCCTGGCGGAGACCAACCGGCACCCCTTCGACCTGCCGGAGGCGGAGTCGGAGCTGGTCGCCGGCTACCAGGTGGAATATTCGTCGATGGCGTTCGTCCTGTTCTTCCTGGGCGAATACGCGAACATGATCCTGATGAGCGCCATGACCACGATCCTGTTCCTGGGTGGCTGGCTGGCGCCGTTCGGGGTGGCGCCGTTCACCTGGATCCCCGGGATCATCTGGTTCGTCCTGAAGATCATCCTTCTGCTGTTCGTGTTCATCTGGGTCCGCGCGACGATCCCGCGCTACCGCTATGACCAGCTGATGCGCCTGGGCTGGAAGGTGTTCCTGCCGGGCTCGCTGATCTGGCTGGTGATCACCGCCGGCGTGCTGATGGCCACGGGCTGGATACCGACCTCGACCGGCGCGCCCGGCTGAGGCGAAACATCGTCCCGCCGGGCAGGCCGCGCAGAGGGCCCCCGGCGGACGGGATTGGAGAGTTTGGAGATGTCATTCCTGGATCGCAGCGCCCGCGCGCTCTTCCTGTCGGAAATGGCCTCGGGCATGGCGCTCACCTTCCGCTACATGTTCCGGCGGCGGGCGACCCTGAACTATCCCTACCAGAAGGGGCCGCTCAGCCCGCGCTTCCGCGGCGAACATGCCCTGCGCCGCTATGCGACGGGGGAGGAGCGCTGCATCGCCTGCAAGCTGTGCGAGGCAATCTGTCCGGCGCTCGCCATCACCATCGAGGCGGAGCCGCGCGAGGACGGGTCGCGGCGCACCACCCGCTACGACATCGACATGACCAAGTGCATCTATTGCGGCTTCTGCCAGGAAGCCTGCCCGGTGGATGCGATCGTTGAGGGGCCGAACTACGAGTTCGCGACGGAAACGCGCGAAGAGCTCTTCTACGACAAGGAAAAACTCCTGGAAAACGGGGACCGGTGGGAATATGAAATCGCCCGGAACATCGAGGCCGATGCGCCGTATCGCTGATATCTGGCGGCTGCCCGGCGGCACGGCGATCTCCGGCCCGGCGATCTCCGGCCTGGGGGTGTCCGGCCTGGGGGTGTCCGGCCGCGCGGCCTGCAGCCGCACTAGACGTCTCCGGGGGGCGCTGCGTCCATGATCATCCAGAGCATCGCCTTCTATATCCTCTCGGCCGTGACCATCGGGTCGGCGTTCATGGTGATCGCCTCCCGCAACCCGGTGCATTCGGTCCTGTTCCTGATCCTGGCCTTCGTCAATTCCGCCGGGCTGTTCGTCCTGATGGGGGCGGAATTCATCGGCCTGATGCTGATCGTCGTCTATGTCGGCGCGGTGGCGGTGCTGTTCCTGTTCGTCGTCATGATGCTGGACATCAACTTCGTCGAGCTGCGCCAGGGCTTCCTGCAATACCTGCCGGTGGGCGCGCTGGTCGGCGCGATTCTGCTGGTGGAACTGTTCCTGGTGATCGGCGCCTGGGCCTATTCGCCGGACGTGCCGGCCGTCTCGCGCCTGCCGATCCCGGCCTTCACCGAGGTCACCAACGCGCATGCCATCGGGCAGGTGATGTACACCTACTTCATCTACGCCTTCCAGGTGGCGGGTCTGATCCTGCTGGTGGCGATGGTGGGCGCGATCGTGCTGACCCACCGGGCGCGGGTCGGCGTGCGCAAGCAGAACATCGCCGCCCAGAACGCGCGCCTGCGCAGCGAGGCGGTGAGCCTGAAGAAGGTGGAGCCGGGGCAGGGTATCTGACCGCCGGCGCCAGCGACGACATGGCCGCCAGGGGGCGGCCGGCCTGCCGAGGGGGCAGGGCAGAGACTTGAACCACCGCACCCGGCAATCGGGGAGCGGGTCAGTGGAGGGGATGCCGGCCCCGGCGGCCGGCTGCCCTCTTGGGAATAGCCGGCCGACCGGGCCGGCAAGGGGGACATGACCGTGCCGGATATCGGACTAGGACATTTCCTGACGGTGGCCGCGATCCTGTTCGCGCTGGGGATCTTCGGGATCTTCATGAACCGCAAGAACGTGATCGTCATCCTGATGTCGATCGAGCTCATGCTGCTTGCGGTCAACATGAACCTCGTCGCCTTCTCCACGCATCTGGGCGACCTCACCGGTCAGATCTTCGCCCTGCTGGTGCTGACCGTGGCGGCGGCGGAAGCGGCGATCGGCCTGGCGATCCTGGTGGTCTATTTCCGCAACCGCGGGACGATCGCCGTGGAAGACATCAACATGATGAAGGGCTGAGCGGGCGTATGTATTCCCTGATCGTCTTCCTGCCGCTCATCGCCGCGATCATCGCCGGCCTGGGCGGCCGGATCATCGGCGACCGCGCCAGCATGTGGACATGCAGCGCCGCGGTGGTGATCTCGTTCATCCTGTCGGTCATCGCCTTCTTCGAGGTCGGCCTGGGCGGCGAGGTCGTGCATGTGAAGGTGATGACCTGGTTCCGCTCCGACACCATGGCGGTCGCCTGGGGCATCTATGTCGACCAGCTGACGGTCTGGATGCTGCTGGTGGTGACCCTGGTGTCGTCGGTCGTGCACATCTATTCGATCGGCTATATGGCGCACGACCCGCACAAGCCGCGGTTCTTCGCCTACATCTCCTTCTTCACCTTCGCCATGCTGGCGCTGGTGACCGCCGACAATTTCGTCCAGATGTTCTTCGGCTGGGAAGGGGTCGGCGTCGCCTCCTACCTGCTGGTCGGCTTCTGGTTCAAGCGCACCAGCGCCAACAACGCCGCCTTCAAGGCCTTCGTGGTCAACCGGGTGGGTGATTTCGGCTTCGCGCTGGGCATCTTCGCCGTCTTCTACATGTTCGGCAGCGTCGACTTCGCCACCGTGTTCCAGGCAACCCCGGACATGGCCGGCCGGACCATCTCCTTCCTCAGCATGGAGCTGGACTTCCTGACGGTGGCGACCCTGCTGCTGTTCGTCGGCGCGATGGGCAAGTCGGCACAGCTGGGGCTGCACACCTGGCTGCCCGACGCGATGGAGGGCCCGACCCCGGTCTCCGCGCTGATCCATGCCGCGACCATGGTGACCGCCGGCGTCTTCCTCTGCGCCCGCATCTCGCCGATGCTGGAATACGCGCCCGTCACTCTGGCGGTGATCACCGTGATCGGCGCCTCCACCTGCTTCTTCGCGGCGACGATCGGCCTGACCCAGTTCGACATCAAGCGGGTGATCGCCTATTCGACCTGCAGCCAGCTGGGCTACATGTTCTTTGCGATCGGCGTCAGCGCCTATCCGGCCGCCATGTTCCACCTGGGCACCCACGCGATGTTCAAGGCGCTGCTGTTCCTCAGCGCCGGCTCGGTCATCCACGCGATGAGCGACGAGCAGGACATGCGCAAGATGGGCGGCCTGTGGAAGTATATCCGCATCACGTACATGTACATGTGGATCGGCAGCATCGCGATCGCCGGGCTGCCCTTCTTCGCCGCCTTCTATTCCAAGGACTTCATGCTGGAAGCCGCCTGGGGCGCCGGCACCGGTGTCGGGCTCTATGCCTGGGTGCTGGGTGTCGCGGCCGCCATCCTGACCGCGGTCTATTCCTGGCGGCTGCTGTTCATGACCTTCCACCAGGAGGAGCGGGGCTCGCCGGAGGCGATGGCGAAGATCCACGAGAGCCCGCTGGTGATGATCGCCCCGATGGCGCTGCTGGCGATCCTGGCAGTGTTCGGCGGCATGCTGTTCTACGACCTGCTGGTCGGCCATCACTGGCACGACTACTGGAAGGACTCGATCCTGGTGCTGGACAGCAATCCCGCCATGGAGGCCGGCCACAATGTGCCCCTGTGGGTGAAGCTGGCGACCCTGGTCGCCGCGGTGTCCGGCGTGCTGATCGGCTGGCAGTTCTGGATCCGCAACCGCGCCATCCCGGGCCAGCTGGCGGAACGCAACAAGCCGCTGCACGCCTTCCTGTTCAACAAGTGGTACTTCGACTGGCTCTACGGCCACATCTTCATCGACCCGTATATCTGGGTGTCGAAGCGGCTGTGGCGGGACGGCGACGGGCGGATCATCGACGGCTTCGGTGCCAACGGCATCGCCCGGGTGATGGCCAATGCCTCGCGGCGGGTCGCCGCGCTGCAGTCCGGCTATGTCTATCACTACGCCTTCGCGATGCTGATCGGCATCGTGGCGTTCGTGACCTTCTATTTCTTTGAAAGCGGCGGCGGGCACTGATCGCGATGACCGATGCTCCGATCCTCTCGATCCTGACCTTCCTGCCGCTCGTCGGCGTGGTCTTCATCCTCGGTGTCCGCGGCACCGAGCAGACGGTGGCCCGCAACGCCCGCAACGTGGCCTTGTGGACGACGGTGATCACCTTCGCGGTGTCGCTGATCCTCTGGTTCGGCTTCAACCGCGAGACGGCCGACTTCCAGTATGTGGAGCAGGGCGACTGGCTGGCGGACGGGATCCGCTACCAGCTGGGCATCGACGGCATCTCGATGCTGTTCGTGCTGCTGTCCACCCTGCTGATGCCGCTGTGCATCCTCGCCTCGTGGAACAGCATCACGAAGCGGGTGCGGGAATACATGATCGCCTTCCTGGTGATGGAAACCCTGATGATCGGGGTCTTCACCTCCATGGACCTGGTGATGTTCTTCATCTTCTACGAGGCCAGCCTGATCCCGATGTTCCTGATCATCGGCGTCTGGGGCGGGCAGAACCGGGTCTATGCCTCGCTGAAGTTCTTCATGTTCACGTTCGCCGGCTCCGTCCTGATGCTGCTGTCGATCCTGTACATGTACTGGCGCACCGGCACGACCGACATCCCGACCCTGATGGAGTTCGACTTCACGGCACAGGAGCAGTACTGGCTGTGGATCGCCTTCTTCATCTCCTTCGCGGTGAAGGTGCCGATCTGGCCGGTCCATACCTGGCTGCCGGACGCGCATGTCGAGGCGCCGACCGCGGGCTCGGTGCTGCTGGCGGGCGTGCTGCTGAAGTTCGGCGGCTACGGCCTGCTGCGCTTCTCGATCCCGATCTTCCCGCTGGGCTCCGATTTCTTCGCGCCGCTGATCCTCGCCCTCTCGATCATATCGATCATCTACACATCGATGGTCGCCCTGGTGCAGGAGGATATGAAGAAGGTCATCGCCTACTCATCCATCGCCCATATGGGCGTGGTGAAAGTGGGCATGTTCTCCTTCACCATCATCGGCATCGAGGGCGCGATCATCCTGATGCTGGCGCACGGCTTCATCTCCGGCGCGCTGTTCCTGTGCGTCGGCGTGCTGTACGACCAGATCCACAGCCGCGACATCGCCAGATATGGCGGCGTGGTGAACAAGATGCCGATGTTCGCCCTGGTGTTCATGATATTCATCATGGCATCGGTGGGCCTGCCCGGCCTGGCCGGCTTCGTCGGCGAATTCCTGTCGCTGGCCGGCGCCTTCAAGGCGAACACCTGGGTCGCTTTCCTGGCCACCACCTCCGTCGTCCTGTCGGCGGTCTATTCCCTGTGGCTCTACCGCAACGTGATGTTCGGCGAGCTGGTGAAGCAGGACCTGTTCGGGCTCAAGGACCTGAGCATGCGCGAGATCCTGATCTTCGCGCCCCTGGTGATCCTGGCGTTCTGGTTCGGCCTGTACCCGCAGCCGTTCCTGGATGTCATGGATGCGTCGGTGCAGAAGCTTGTGGCCGACCACGCCGCCTCGCTGGAGGCGGCGGGCCTGAACCCGAACCGGTTCTGAGGACGGATTGATGAACGAGCTCGCAACAACCGTCCCGACGATCTGGCCGGCGCTGCCGGAGATCTTCCTGGCCGCCGCGGTCCTGGTCCTGCTGATGGTCGGCGTCTTCATCGGCGACCGCGGCACCCGCCTGGTCGCCTGGCTGTCGGTCCTGGTCCTGGCGGTGATGCTGGTCCTGGTCTGGCTCGGCCCGGCCGACCGCACCGTCGCGCTGAGCGGCCTCTACGTCACCGACAGCCTGTCGCGCTTCGCCAAGACCCTGATCCTGATCGGCTCGATCGGGGCGCTGATCCTGTCGCTGCACTACAACCGCCAGGAGCGGATGGAACGCTTCGAGTTCCCCATCCTGGTGCTGACGGCGACCATCGGGATGACCCTGATGGTCTCCGCCAACGATCTGATCTCGCTTTATGTCGGCCTGGAGCTGCAGTCGCTGTCGCTCTACGTGATCGCCGCATTCAAGCGGGATTCCGGCCGCTCGACCGAGGCCGGGCTGAAATACTTCATGCTGGGCGCCCTGTCCTCGGGCCTGCTGCTCTATGGCTGCTCGCTGCTCTACGGCTTCAGCGGCACCACCTCGTTCGACGGGCTGTCGCAGGTCTTCGCCAACGGCCTGACCGAGAACCGGGTCGGCGTCGTCGTCGGCCTGGTGTTCCTGATCGCCGGCCTGGCCTTCAAGATCTCGGCCGTGCCGTTCCACATGTGGACGCCGGACGTCTATGAGGGCGCACCGACCTCGGTCACCGCCTTCTTTGCGGTGGCGCCGAAGGTGGCGGCGATCTGCCTGCTGCTGCGTGCCCTGATGGAGCCGCTGGGCGGCATCGACGACCAGTGGCGCCAGATCATCGTGGTGATCTCCGTCCTGTCGATGGTGCTGGGCGCGGTCGCCGCGCTGAACCAGCGCAACATCAAGCGGCTGATGGCCTATTCCACGATCGGGCATGTCGGCTATGCGCTGATCGGCGTTGCCGCAGGCACCGAGGAAGGCGTGCGCGGCGTGCTGCTGTACATGGCGATCTATATCGTCATGAACCTGGGCATGTTCGCCTGCATCCTGGCGCTGCGGAACCGGGACGGCATGGTGGAGAATATCGACGACCTGGCCGGCATGTCGCGCACCCATCCGGGCCTGTCGCTGGCGATGGCGGTGTTCCTGTTCTCGCTCGCCGGCGTGCCGCCGCTGGCCGGATTCTTCGCCAAGTTCTACGTCTTCATGGCGGGCATCAATGCCGGCCTCTACACCCTGGCCGTGATCGGCATCCTGGCCAGCGTGATTGGCGCCTTCTATTACATCCGCATCATCAAGGTGATGTATTTCGACGTGCCGGAGGGCGAGCCGCTGGAGCGGCCGATGCGCCCCGAACTGGCCGTCGTCAGCCTGGTCACCGGGGTGCTGGTGCTGTTCTACATCGTGCTGCCCGGGCCACTGGTCAGCAGCGCACAAAGCGCCGCGCAGCAGCTGATGGCCAACAGCCATGCCCGCATGGATGCGGAGCAGGCCGCCGACAAGGCCCATCTGGAAAAGGAAGCGGCGGGAGAGACGCCGGCGCACGACTAGGGCGTCCGGCAGGCGAACCGCACAAGGACCGGCCGGATGCCGATCGCTGCCCCCGGATGGCGGGTGGAACGGCTGCGCCAGGTCGGCAGCACCAACGACGAGGCGCGCGACCGGGCGCGGGACGGCGATCCCGGCCTGCTGCTGATCATTGCCGAGGAGCAGCTCAGCGGTCGCGGCCGCCGCGGCCGCCAATGGCATTCGCCGCCCGGCAACCTCTACTGCTCCGCCCTGCTAAGGCCCGGCATGCCGCCGCAGGAAGCCGGCCTGTTTTCCTTCGTCACGGCCGTCGCGCTGGCGGCGGCAATCGACGAATGCGCGCCGGCGGCGTCCGCGCTGCTGACCTGCAAATGGCCGAACGACCTGCGGATCGCCGGTGCGAAGCTGTCCGGGATTCTGCTTGAATCCGGGGCACGCCCCGACGGCGGCCTGGACCATCTGATCATCGGTACCGGGGTCAATGTCCGCTTCGTCCCCGACGGCGCCACGGAACGCTATCCGGCGACCTGCCTGGCCGATCATGGCCAGGACGATCCGGAGGCGGTCGCCGCCGCCTACCTGGTCCACCTGGCGGACTGGTGCAGCCGTTTCGCGGCCGAGGGCTTCGCGCCCGTCCGCCGCGCCTGGCTGGATCGCGCGGAGGGCCTGGGGGCCGCGATCACCGTCCGCCTGGGCCGGGAGGAGCTGCAGGGCCGCTTCCTCGACTTCGGCCATGACGGCGCCCTGATGCTGGAACGTCCCGACGGCAGCGTCCGCACCATCGTCTCCGGCGAGATCGTGCAGACCGTGCCCGCCACCTGACGGCCATCGGGCCGACACCAGGACAGCCATCGCCATGCTGCTCGCCATCGACGCCGGCAACACCAACATCACCTTCGCTGTCTTCGACGGCATGGACCTGCGGGCGGAATGGCGGATCGCGACGGATGCCGGACAGCGGACCGCCGACGAGTATGCGGTCTGGCTGACCCAGCTGATGGCGCTCAAGGGGGTCCGCCCCGAAAGCATCGATGCCGCGATCATCTGCTCCGTGGTGCCGACGGTGATGTTCGCGCTGAACCGCCTGTGCCACGACTATTTCAACGCCAGGCCGCTGGTCGTGGGGGAGGCGGGCTGCCGCCTGGAGATCCAGGTCTTCGCCCAGGGTGTCGGCGCCGACCGCATCGTCAATGCCGTCGGTGCCCACCTGATCACCCGGATGCCGAAGATCGTCATCGACTTCGGCACGGCCACAACCCTGGACCTGGTGGACGGGCAGGGGAACTATTGCGGCGGCATCATCGCGCCGGGCGTGAACCTGAACCTCGACGCACTGCACCGTGTTTCCGCCATGCTGCCGCGCATCACCGCGGACCGTCCGCCGGACGACCGGGTGATCGGCACCGACACGATCAGCGCCATGCGCTCCGGCGTCTACTGGGGCTATGTCAGCATGATCGAAGGTCTGGTCGCGCGGGTGAACCGCGAATATGGCCAACCGGCCACGGTGGTCGCCACCGGCGGCCTGGCGCCGCTGTTCGGCGGCGCCACCGAAGCCATACAGATCGTCGCAGGCGACTTGACGATGCGCGGCCTGAGGGAGATCTATCGACGCAACAGCGCCAGCGAGACGGGCGAAACCAAGACGGAATGATTGGAGCGACATGACGCAGCATCAGGACCCGGAAACGCCGGGAATCGATCCGGCCAGCCTGGTGTTCCTGCCGCTCGGCGGTGCCGGCGAGATCGGCATGAACCTCAACCTCTACGGTTGCGACGGCAAGTGGCTGATGGTGGACCTCGGCATCACCTTCGCCGACGACACCATGCCTGGCATCGACCTGCTGACCCCGGACCCCAGCTGGATCGCCGACCGCGCCGAGGACCTGGTGGGGCTGGTGCTGACCCACGCGCATGAGGACCATCTGGGGGCGGTGCCACATCTGTGGCCGGAGCTGGAATGCCCGGTCTACGCGACCCCCTTCGCGGCGGCCCTGCTGCGGCGCAAGCTGTCCGAGTTCGGGCTGGAAGGCGAGGTACCGATCCATGAGTTGCGGCCGGACGAGGCGCTCGCCCTCGGGCCGTTCCGGATCACGCCGGTCGGCCTGACCCACTCGATTCCGGAGATGCGGGCCCTGTCGATCGAGACCCGCCACGGCCGCGTGCTGCATACCGGCGACTGGAAGCTGGACCCGGATCCCCTGGTCGGCCCGGCGAGCGACCTGGCCGCGCTGGAACGGCTGGGCGATGAAGGCGTCCTGGCCCTGGTCTGCGATTCCACCAACGCGCTGTCGCCCGGCACCAGCGGCTCGGAGGCGGATGTCCGGCGACACCTGATCGACCTGGTCGCGAAGCAGACCGGCCGGGTGGCCATCGCCACCTTCGCCTCCAACGTCGCTCGGGTCGAGACGGTGGGCGAGGTGGCGAAGGCCACCGGCCGCCGGCTCTGCATCGTCGGCCGCTCCCTGCACCGGATCACGGAGGTCAGCCGGGAATGCGGCTATCTGGGCGGGATGCCGGACCTGGTGGACGAGCGCGACGTGGGCTACCTGCCGCGCGAGGAGGTCCTGCTGCTCTGTACCGGCTGCCAAGGGGAACCCCGCGGCGCGATGGCCCGCATCGCCGGCGACACCCATCCCAACATCACCCTGGCGCCCGGCGACACAACGATCTTCTCCTCCAAGATCATCCCCGGCAACGAGCGCACCCTTTTCGCCCTGCACAACCTGCTCGCCTCCCGCGGGATCGAGGTGCTGACCGAGAAGGACGCGCCGATCCACGTCTCCGGCCATCCCTGCCGCGACGAGCTGGCGGAGATGTACCGGATCGTCCGCCCGCAGATCGCGGTGCCGGTGCATGGCGAGGCGCGCCACCTGATCTCGCACGCAGCCCTTGCGCGGTCGCTGGGCGTGGGCGAGGCCGTGGTCACCCGCAACGGCCATGCGGTGCGCCTGTCGCCCGGGCGGCCGGCGATCGTGGCCGAGGTGCCGGCCGGCCGGCTGGCCGTGGATGGCGAGGATCTGGTCCTGCCCGACGGGCCGGTGCTGCGCACCCGCAGGCGCCTGATGCGCAACGGCGCAGTGTTCGTGACCCTGGCGCTGGACGGCAAGGGCCTGCCCATGGGAGAACCGATGATCGCGCTGTCCGGCGTGGCCGAGGACGATGACGGTGCCCTGGCCGGGGAAGCGGGCGAGGCGGTTCTGTCTGCGGTCCGGCGCCTCTCCAACGCCGACAGGAACATCGACGAAATGGTGGAAGATGCCGCCCGGCGCGCCGTACGGCGCATGTTTCGCGGCCTGAACGGGCGCCGGCCGATCGTCGAGGTGCATCTGGTCCGCATGACCGGGGTCAAGGCCGCCTGACGAAGGCCGTCAGAATGGATGGGCGCGCCGGCGGGGCGCCCGCAGCAGGGATCGAGAAGGGATTGAGATGATCGGACGCCTGAACCACGTGGCCATTGCCGTGCCGGATCTGGAGGCCGCCTCCACGACCTATCGCCAGATGCTGGGCGCCAAGGTGTCGGAACCGGTGCCGCAGCCCGACCATGGCGTCACGACGGTGTTCGTGGAACTGCCCAACACCAAGATCGAGCTCCTGCATCCGCTGGGGGAGGGCTCGCCGATCGCCAAGTTCCTGCAGCGCAACCCCGATGGCGGCATGCACCATGTCTGCTATGAGGTCGACGACATCCTTCAGGCGCGGGACCGCCTGAAGGAAGAGGGCGCCCGGGTCCTGGGCGATGGCGAGCCGAAGATCGGCGCCCATGGCAAGCCCGTCCTTTTCCTGCACCCGAAGGACCTGCACGGCACGCTGGTGGAGATCGAGCAGGTCTGAGCGGCGGCGTCCGGCGCAACAGCCAGGGAAGCACGAGTTGGACTACGGATCTGCCATCGTCACCTTCATCATCCTGTGGTGGCTGGTGTTCTTCTGCCTTCTGCCCGTCGGCGTGCGGACGGCGGAGGAGGAGGGCCAGGTGCCGGAAACCGGCCACGCGACCTCCGCCCCCGTCCGCCCGCAGATCGCCCGGAAGATGCTCATCACGACCGGTATCGCCGCCATTCTCTTCGTCGGCACCTACCTGGTGGTCGAGATGAATCTGTTCAGCTTCCGCGACTGGGCGGCGCGTTCCTGAACGGGTCCCTCATCGGCCCTGCAGCAGCAGCTCCGCGATCTGCACCGCGTTCAGCGCCGCCCCCTTGCGCAGGTTGTCGCCGCTGACGAACAGGGCCAGGCCGTGCGGCACGGTCGGGTCGACCCGGATCCGGCCCACCAGCACCGGGTCCTGCCCGGTGGCCGCGAGCGGATTGGGCACATCCTCCAGCATCACGCCGGGCGCTGCGGCAAGGATGCGGCGCGCATCCGCCACGGACAGCGGCCGCTCGAACTCGGCATTGATCGATAGCGAGTGGCCGGTGAAGACCGGGACCCGGACGCAGGTGCCGCAGACGGGCAGGGCAGGCAGGTCCAGGATCTTCCGGCTCTCATCGCGGAGCTTGGCCTCCTCCTCGGTGAAGCCGTCCTCTTCCAGGCGGTAGTTCAGCGGCACCACGTTGAACGCCAGCGGCACCGCCCACTTCGCCGGCGCCGGAAACGACACCGCCGCACCGTCGAAGGCCAGCGCGGCGGGATCGCTGCCGGCAGCCGCCAGCTGCGCTGCGAGTTCGGCGATGCCGGCCTGGCCGGCGCCGGATGCCGCCTGGTAAGTGCTGGCGACAAGGCGCTTCAGCCCGGCCGCGTCATGCAGCGGCTTCAGCACCGGCATGGCGGCCATGGTGGTGCAGTTGGGATTCGCCACGATGCCCTTCGCGATGCGGGCAAGGGCATGGGGATTGACCTCCGCCACCACCAGCGGAACATCGGGATCGGCCCGCCAGGCGGACGAATTGTCGATCACCACGGCGCCGGCTTCGGCGACCTTCGGCGCCAGGGCCCGCGACGTCGCACCGCCGGCGGAGAAAAAGACGATATCCAGGCCGCCGAAGTCCGCCGCGGCGGCATCCTCCACGGCGATATCCTCACCGCACCACGGCAGGGTCTTGCCGGCCGAACGGGCGGACGCGAACAGGCGCAGGTCTGCGACCGGAAAGCCGCGCGCCTGCAGCAGCTGCAGCATCATCTGGCCGACAAGGCCGGTGGCGCCGACGAGGCCGACGCGGGCGCCGGCAGCCGCCCGCATCCGTCGGACGGCCGATCCGTCCAGGGGCTGTTGATCTCCCATACCTGTCACTCCTCTTCAGGGAGGCACGGGATCAGCCGGTCAGGGAGGGGAAGGGGCTGCCCCGCGCGTCCGCGGGGCTGGTGTCCGGATTATGCGCGGTCAGTTCGCACGCGCATCGGCCCACGCCCCGCCAAGGCGGGTGGTTTTCCGGACGGTGGTTTTCGTCGGTGCGTGGGTCATGGCCGGTCTCTTAGACCGCTTGCGACGTCCGGTAAATGCCGGAACGACAGAGTCATATGCGGGAATGGAGCGCTGTGGCGACGATGCCACGGTGCGTCGTCGCCGCGAGTCTGGAACACAAGGCAGCGCCCCGCCGCCTCTGCACGTCAAATGAGCGTTTGACCGCCCTCTTTATAGGCAGGTGATAGAAAAATGCGCAACTTACTGAGTTGGCAGGAAAAAATGGCAAAAAAAATAGCAAGACCGAGTTTTCGATCTTGCCATGTCGCAATGCAGCATTCAGGATGTTTCTTACGCAAACGGGCTGAGCCCGCGAGCGTACGCTTGATGGCGTTTCCTCCCTAAACTTGGGCTGCGCCCTCTTGGACACAGGAGGGCGTGGCCCTCTCTTTTTTTCTTGGCGGCCAGTGTACGCAAATCGGGCGGTTGCATGCAAGCGCTTCGGCACCGTTTGTTGTACTTTTTCGAGCAGATCGCATCTTGCCTTTCTCCCCGCCTAGAATTGCGGGGATTTGCCGAAAGGAAAAAGCGGGAATTCATGCTCGACAGACCCATCATGCCGTCCCGAAACCCTCCGATGATTTCGCCACCGACGATCATGCGCCGCGCCTTCCTGGCCGCAGCCCTCGCCCCGCCGCTGTTTCTGGCGCCTTGTCCGCCGGCCGCGGCACAGTCGCAGACACCCGAGCCGGCATTGACCGCCGAGGAGTGCCGGTTGCTGCTGGCCCGCAATGCCGCGGGCACCGCCAGTGGCGCCGACTATGTGCCCGGGGTCAGCACCACCGGACAGACAGTCGCGCCTGCCGACCTGCCGCCTGACCCCGGGGTCTCCGCGGATGCCGGCGGCGCCGCATCCGCCTTCGATCAGGTGGAGATCAAGCTGCTGGGACCGATCGAGGCGGAAGGCGGGACCGGAATCGGCGCACAGCTGCGGCCGGGGACACTCACCGTCAATACGCGGACCGGTCAGGTGCTGCTGGACGGCAAGCCCCTGACCGGCGGCCAGGACGATTCCCTGGCGCGTTACTGCGCGGCGCTGGAGAAGCGCGGCGCCCGCTGAAACGCGCATTCCCCTGCGCTTTCCCGGCGATTGCCAGGACCGTGTTCCCTGCTCTAGAAGGGGGCGGCATATCGTCCCGGCCGCCGCGCCGCGGGCCTTTGTGATCCGTGTCCCCGCGCGCGCCGGTTCCGGCAGTGCTGCACCTCTCTGTGAAGGGTCAGATGCGTCTCAGCTCCTTCTTCATGCCGACCCTCAAGGAAACGCCGGCCGAAGCCCAGATCGTCAGTCACCGCCTGATGCTGCGGGCCGGCATGATCCGGCAGTCCTCGGCCGGCATCTATTCCTGGCTGCCGCTGGGCTTCCGGGTGCTGAAGCGGATCGAGCAGATCGTGCGCGAGGAGCAGGACGCCCACGGCGCCCAGGAACTCCTGATGCCGACGATCCAGTCCGCCGACCTGTGGCGGGAGAGCGGGCGCTACGACGATTACGGCAAGGAGATGCTGCGGATCACGGACCGGCACGAGCGGGACATGCTCTACGGTCCGACGAACGAGGAACTGATCACCGATATCTTCCGCCATTCGGTGCGCAGCTACCGGCAGCTGCCGCAGATCCTGTACCACATCCAGTGGAAGTTCCGGGACGAGGTGCGGCCCCGCTTCGGCGTGATGCGCGGCCGCGAGTTCCTGATGAAGGACGGCTATTCGTTCGACATCGACAAGGATGCAGCCCGGCGGTCCTACAACCGGCATTTCGTGTCCTACCTGCGGACCTTCGCGCGGATGGGCCTGAAGGCGATCCCGATGCGGGCGGAGACGGGGCCGATCGGCGGCGACCTCAGCCACGAGTTCATCATCCTGGCGGAGACGGGCGAGAGCGAGGTGTTCTGCGACCGTGCCCTGGTCGAACGCGACGTGCTGCAGGAGGGAATCGACTATGCGGGCGACCTGCAGCCGCTGGTCGACAGCTGGACCGAGCCCTATGCCGCCACCGAGGACATGCACGATTCCGCGCTCTACGAGGCCCTGCCTGCGGAGCGTCGCGTCCAGGCCCGCGGCATCGAGGTCGGCCACATCTTCTATTTCGGCACGAAATACTCCGCCCCGATGGGTGCGGTCGTGGTCGGCCCGGACGGTCAGGACGTGCCGGTGGAGATGGGCTCCTACGGCATCGGCGTCTCCCGCCTGGTCGGTGCCATCATCGAGGCCAATCATGACGATGCCGGCATCGTCTGGCCCGACGCCGTGGCCCCGTTCCGGGCCGGCATCATCAACCTGAAGCCGGAAGACGGTGATTGCACCGCAATGGCCGAAACCCTGCACGGCCGCCTGCGCTCCGCCGGGGTCGAGACCCTGTACGACGACCGGCCGGAGCGGGCCGGCGCCAAGTTCGCGACCATGGACCTGATCGGGCTGCCCTGGGCGGTGACGGTGGGACCGCGGGGCGCAAAGGCCGGCACCGTGGAGCTGAAACGCCGCGCGACCGGGGAGAAGGAAGAGCTTTCCCTCGACGCGGCGATCGCCCGCCTCGTCGACTGAAATCTCCCGCAACGGCCGGGACACCCGGCGGAGGCCCGAGACATGGCAGCATCGGAGCCCGCGTCCGGCCGCAGCAGACGCGGCGGCACGGCCCCCTTCTCCGCGGTGGAATGGCTGCTGGCATTCCGCTACCTGCAGGCGAGGCGGCGCGAGGGATTCATCTCCGTTATCGCGATCATCTCCCTGGTGGGGATCACCATCGGGGTGGCCACCCTGATCATCGTGATGTCGGTGATGAACGGCTTCCGCGAGGAACTGCTGAGCCGGGTGCTGGGCCTGAACGGCCATGTCGTGGTGCAGGTGCCGAACCGGGCCTTCGACGACTATCTCACGGTGGCGAACACGGCGCGCAATGTCGACGGCGTGCTTGCGGCCACGCCGATCGTGGAGGGCCAGGCGCTCGCCACCTCCCGGGCGGCGGCGGCGGGTGCCGTGGTCCGCGGCGTCATTCCAGAGGATTTCGTGCGCGACAACCTGGCCGGGCAGCAGATCGTCGCCGGCGACATGTCCCTGTTCCATGGCAAGAAGGCGGCCGTGATCGGCTACCGGCTGGCGCGCAGCCTGCAGGTTCGGGTCGGCGACGAGGTGAAGCTGATCGCGCCGGAGGGCATCTCGACCGCCTTCGGCACGGTGCCGCGCAGCCTGACGGTGCAGGTGGTCGGGCTCTTCAACATCGGCATGTACGAATACGATTCCGGCTTCGTCTTCCTGCCGATGGAAGCGGCGCAGCTGTTCTACCGGACCGGAGACGCGGTGTCGGGGGTGGAGATCATGCTGCAGGATCCCGACGATACGGCCGCCGCGATGCGCGACATCGGCCAGGCGCTGGGGCCAGGCTACCGGCTCTCCGACTGGCGGCAGGCGCATGGCCACCTGGTCACCGCGCTGCAGGTGGAACGCAACGTGATGTTCGTGATCCTGACCCTGATCATCGTCGTCGCGGCGTTCAACATCATGTCCAGCATGATCATGCTGGTGCGCGACAAGGCACGCGGCATCGCCATCCTGCGGACCATGGGGGCGAGCCGCGGCACCATCATGCGGGTCTTCTTCATCTGCGGCTCCAGCGTCGGCATCATCGGTACCGGCCTGGGCTGGCTCGCCGGGCTTGGCTTTGCCCAGAACATCGACTGGCTGCGCCGGCAGCTGGACGCGATGCTGGGCACCGACCTGTTCGCGGCGGAGGTCTATTTCCTGTCGCAGCTGCCGGCCAAGGTGAACAATACCCAGGTCCTTTTGGTGATCCTGGTGGCGCTGCTGCTCACCTTCGTCTTCACCATCTACCCGGCATTCCGTGCAGCGCGGGTCGATCCGGTAGAGGCGCTCCGCTACGAATGACTAACATGGCCCTCGAACTGCGCGACGTCCGTCGCACCTTCCGCCAAGCGGAGCAGCATCTCGACGTCCTGCGGGGTGTCGACATGTCCCTGCGGGCGGGCGAGGTCGTGGCCCTGATCGGACCGTCGGGCGCCGGCAAGTCGACCCTGCTGCAGCTCGCCGGCCTGCTGGAAAAGCCCGACGCGGGCGAGGTGCTGATCGAGGGCATGCCCACGGCACGGCTGGACGATTCCGGCCGGACCCGGCTGCGACGCCACAGCCTGGGCTTCGTCTACCAGTTCCATCATCTTCTGCCCGAATTCACCGCGCTGGAGAACGTGGTCCTGCCGCAGCGCATCGCAGGACAGGGCAGGGGGGCCGCCACCGCCCGCGCGCGACAATTGCTGGAAGAACTCGGTCTTGCCGCCCGACTGGGCCACCGCCCCTCGCGCCTGTCGGGCGGCGAGCAGCAGCGGGTGGCGATCGCCCGCGCCTTCGCCAACGGCCCGCGAGTGATCCTGGCGGACGAACCGACCGGCAATCTGGACGAGCGCACCGCCAGCCACGTGCTGGACGCCTTCCTGGGCTTCGCACGCGATCACCGCACCGCCTGCCTGGTGGCGACCCACAATATCGAACTTGCCCGGCGGATGGACCGCATGCTGCGGCTGCATGACGGCCAGTTGGTTGCCGCCTGAAGGGATCGCGACAGGATCGGGGCCGACCTCGGTCTGGACTTTCGGCGTCTGGGCTTTCGGCGTCTGGGCTTTTGCGAACGGCCGCCCCTATACTGCCGGCACCGGGCCGAGATGATGGAGACTGCCATGAAACGGCTTCGCCCCGTTCCCAGGCTTCTTGCCCTGTTTGCCGCCTTCGCCCTGCTGGCGACACCGGCCGCCGCCTCCCTGATGCCGTGGATGTACGACCCGCCGCTGATCGTCACAAACAAGACGGGGAAGGAGGTCCGCCTGGTCTGGCAGACGGCAAAACCCGGGGTGGAGATCTCGCGACCGCGGACGGCGACAATTCCCGCCGGGGCGACGGACCAGCGGGTGGAGCCGGGACTGTTCTGGATCGTCTATCCCGGCGATGACAAGAAGGGCAAGGTCCTCCTCGAGAACTTCGTCTATGTCTCCAGCCTCGACGAGACGGGCGGCTTCGCCGAACAGGCGGTTCTGGAGACGGACGAGTTCACCCGGGTCGCAGACCTTCTGAAGCTGGCGCTCAGGGTCACCGTCCTGGAGGACGGGCGCATCCGGCTGGAACCGTCGCCCGAGCGCTGACAGAGTGCGGGCCGCGGTCCTACCGCGGTTTCAGATCCGAGTCGGGCGGCGTTTTTCAGCGAGTCGGACTCAATTGTCCAAATTGGTCACACGCGGTTTTTGCTTGTTCCTGCGGACAGTTGAGCCCCGACAGGAGGCGCATGTCCGGCGCCTCAGCCCAGGAAACGGCCGCTCTGGTAGTCCTGGAACGCCTGCAGCAGTTCCTCGCGCGTGTTCATCACGAAGGGGCCGTGACGGGCGACGGGCTCGCCCAGCGGGCGGCCGGCCACCAGAAGGAAGCGTGCCCCTTCCGGGCCGACGGATGCGGCCAGGGTGGGGCCGCGATCCAGGACCGCGAGCCTCTCCTTCGCCACGGCGGTTTCGCCACCGTCCGGCCCCTGCACCAGCAGTGTCCCGTCGATGCCGTACAGGAAGGCGTTGTGGCCTTCCGGCAGGTCCTCGACATAGCGGCCGCCGGGCGGGACGGTGACGTCGAAATAGAGCGGCGCCACCGCGACGTCGCGGACCGGCCCCTCGGTGCCCTCGCGGGTGCGGCCGGTGATGACCTTCACCGTCGTGCCGTCGGCGCGCCGTTCCACGGGGATCGCCTCGGCGTCGAATTCCTGGTAGCGGGGCGCCGTCATCTTGTCCGATGCCGGCAGGTTGACCCAGAGCTGGAAGCCCCAGAGCAGGCCGTCCCGCTGCTCCGGCATTTCCGAATGCTCGATGCCGCGGCCGGCGGTCATCCACTGGATACCGCCGGTCTCGATCACACCGGCATTGCCGACCGAATCCTCGTGCCGCATGCGGCCGTGCAGCAGGTAGGTCACCGTCTCGAAACCGCGATGGGGATGCGGCGGGAAACCGGCGATATAGTCGCCCGGCCTGTCGGACTTGAAGGAATCCAGCATCAGGAACGGATCCAGCATGTCCAGGCGCGGCTGGCCGATCACTCGGCTCAGCTTCACCCCGGCGCCATCCTCCGCCGGCATGCCCGCCAGGACGCCGAGCACCGCACGCCGCCCGGCCACATCACGTTCCAGAACCTCGGCCATCTCCGACCCCTTCTTTCGCAGGACCCCGATTGCGCCAACATGTGGCCCGGAAGGCCCTGAAAGGGAAGGGGACGGGGCGTGACGTATTGTTCCCTATCTAGGAACAGTCGGCGACGCGCCGCATGCTACCAGCCCGACTTGGTGACATGCATATGCTGCCGCTCCCGGTAGCGTTCGCCGGGGCGGACGGTGATGTTTTGCGAACAGCGCCGGTACCTGTCGTCGGAGTCGTAGCTGGCAGCCTCTATCCCGACGAAACGCTTGCCGTCCGGCCCACCGTCACGAAGGGTCACCAGGCAATCGATGGCGCCATCTTCGACCTGCGGCACGTGCACGGAAAAGACCAGTTCGCCTTCCGGCGCGCATTCGGCCCGGATGCGCTTGCCGGACGCCGCCACGTCGGGGCAGCCGGCACTGGCATCCACCTCATTGACCGACAGCGGCGTGTAGACGATCAGCTGATAGGCATCCGCCCGGGCGGGGGACGTGATGCCGGCCGAAAGCGCAGCCAGCATCGCCGTGGCGATGGCGGCTGCGGTCTTCGGACCGACGGCGGCGGTCACGCGCCGGCGCATGATTCTGTGCTGCATGGCAGGCCTCCTTCCTGGCGCCTTCGACATCGGGCCCCGGATGGCCCGAACCCGCCGCCGACATAGGGCGGCAGGCACAGCGGCCAAGAGGTAGTCAGAAGGGGGCAGGCGAAAGAGGCGGGGAGGGGAGACGAAAGCGCCCGCCTCAGCCGGGCGGCGGGAAGCGGTCGCGCCAGTGGCGGGCGATCTCCGCGCGCGTTGTCACCCAGACATCCGGATGCCCCCGGACATAGTCCAGGAAGCGCGCCAGCGCCGCGGCCCGCCCCGGACGGCCCGACAGCCGGCAATGCAGGCCGATGCTGAGCATCTTCGGCGCTGTGGCGCCCTCCGCGTACAGGACGTCGAAGCTGTCCTTGCAATAGGCGTAGAACTGCTCGCCGGAATTGAAGCCCTGCGGCATCGCATAGCGGAAGTCGTTGGCATCCAGGCCATAGGGCAGGATCAGATAGGGCTTGCCGGCGACCTCCGTCCAGTAGGGCAGGTCGTCGGAATAGTCGTCGGAATCGTAGAGGAAGCCGCCCTCCTCGGCGACCAGGCGGCGGGTATTGGCGCTGTGGCGGCCGCAGTACCAGCCGAGCGGCCGGCTGCCTGCCAGACGCGTATGCACCTCGATGGTGCGTGCGAGCTGGGCGCGCTCCTCCGCCTCCGGCATCTGCGCATAGTCGATCCAGCGATAGCCGTGGCTGGCGATCTCCCAGCCGGCCTCGACCATCGCGGCCACCGCCTCCGGATTACGCTCCATCGCCATGGTAACCGCGTAGACGGTCAGCGGCAGCTTCCGCTCCGTGAACATCCGGTGCAGCCGCCAGAAGCCGGCGCGGCTGCCATATTCGTAGATGCTCTCCACCCCCAGATGCCGGCCGCCCGGCACCGGCGGCGCGCCGACGATCTCGGTCAGGTAGCTCTCCGACGCGGCATCGCCGTGCAGGATGTTCATCTCGCCGCCTTCCTCGTAGTTCATCACGAAGGAGAGGGCGAGGCGGGCGCCGCCGGGCCATTGCGGATCCGGGGTACGGCCGCCATAGCCGACCATGTCGCGCGGATACGGGGTCGGATCGTCGCTCATGGGCCGTTCCTCCGGGCCAGGCGAACGGCCAGGGCGCGGATGCCGCCATAGAGGCCGCCGGGATAGACCAGCATCACCAGGATGATCAGCAGCGCGATGGTGATCGGCCGCCAGGCGCCGAGGTCGATCATCACCTCGTCCAGGAAGACCAGGACGAAGCCGGCGAGCAGCGAGCCGTAGATCGTCGCCGTGCCGCCCAGCAGCACCATCGACAGGATCAGGGTCAAGAGGCCGACGCCGAACGCCTCGATGGAGGCGTTGCGGACATAGGCGCCGTAGAGGCCGCCGGCCATGCCGGTGAACATCGCGCTGGCGACCATGGTCAGGAGCCGCTGCCGCGCCAGCGAGATGCCGCGGGAAACGGCATATTCCTCGTTGTCACGCAGGGCGACGACGCTGAGGCCGAGGGCCGAGCGGACGAAGACCCGCAGGAACAGGATATTGGCCGCCAGCAGGACCAGGGCCGTGTAGTAGTAGCCGATCTTGCCGTCGCGGATGAAGTTGTGGCCCGGCAGCTTCAGCGACGACACCCCGGTCATCCCCAGGGTGCCGCCGGTCCAGTCGGACTGGCTCACCACCAGCTGCAGGACCAGCTGGCTGAAGGCGAAGGTCACCAGGATGATGTAGATGCCCTTCAGGCGCAGGATCGGGACGGTGACGATCGCCGCGGCGATCATCGCCGTGATGCCGGACAGCGGGATCGCCGCCCAGCCGTTGATATCGCCGAACTTGGTCGCCAGGCCGTAGGTGTAGAGCCCGATCGCGAACAGCGCGAGATGCCCGAAGTTGAAGATCCCGGCATAGCCCAGGCTGAGGTCCCAGCTGGACGCCACGATGGCGTAGATGAAGACCAGGATGATCAGGTGCCGGGTATAGCTGTCGGTCACCACCAGCGGCAGCAGGACCAGCAGCAGCAGGCCGGCCGCCATGGCGGCGAGCTCGCGCCCCTCCAGCGGCATCCAGGAGGGCATGCGGAAGCCGGCGCCGGTCATGTCAGCCTGCGGGAACGGCCGGTCAGCAGCCCTTCGGGCCGGACCATCAGGGTGACGATCAGCACCAGGAACAGCAGCGCCGGC
This sequence comes from Marinibaculum pumilum, assembly GCF_042646425.1. NCBI lineage: Bacteria > Pseudomonadati > Pseudomonadota > Alphaproteobacteria > Rhodospirillales > Rhodospirillaceae > Marinibaculum > Marinibaculum pumilum. The sequence continues at coordinate 216,929 of NZ_JBHRTR010000005.1, read as the reverse complement.
GTCCAGTAGAAGCCGATGAAATAGGTCGCCACCGCCTCGAAGAAGGCGATCAGGTAGGCGGCCAGGATCGGCCCGGTCAGGTTCGCCACGCCGCCGAAGATCACCACCACCAGCGCCTTCACCAGCGGCTCCGTGCCCATCGTCGGCGACATGAACTTCAGCCCGCCGAAGAACACCCCGGCCAGCCCCGCCAGAACCGCCGACAGCGCGAAGGCCAGGGCGTACATCATCGGCACGTTCAGGCCGGCCAGCAGGCTGGCATCCTCGTTCTGCGACACCGCCCGCAGCGCCAGCCCGGTCCGCGTCCGGTTCAGGAACAGCCAGACCGCGGCCAGGATCAGCGGCGTGATCACGATGATGGTCAGCTGGTGCGCCGCGATGCCGAAGCCAAGCACGTCGGCATTGCCCGGGATCAGCGGCGGCAGCTGCTTCGGCCGCGGCCCCCAGGTCAGCAGGGTGACATTCTCCAGGATGGTGAAGGCGGCGAGGGTGGTGATCACCACCGTCAGCACGATGTTCGGCTGGCCGATGAAGGGGCGCACCAGGGCCAGCTGGAACAGCCAGCCGATCACCGCCATCACCGCCAGCGCCAGGATGATGGAGACGAACAGAGGCAGGCCGAAGCCGGCGGCGTCGACCAGCTGCCAGGTGATGTAGGCGCAGAGGGTGGCGAAGACGCCCTGGCCGAAGTTGAAGACGCCGATCGTCGTCCAGATCAGCGCCAGCCCGACCGCCATCATCGCGTAGAGCGAGCCGGAGAACAGGCCGGAGATGACGATCTCGAAGGCCGCGTTCACAGCACCGTCTCCCCGACATTGCCGCCGGTGCCGAAATACATCGCCATGATCTCCTCGTGGTCGATCTGTTCGCCCGGGCGGATCTGCGCCGCGACCTCGCCGTGGTTGATCATGTACAGCTGGTCGGTCAGTTCCATCAGGAACTCCACGTCCTGCTCCACCACCACCAGCGGCATGCCGGCGTCGGAGATGGTGCGGATCGCCGCGGCCAGCTCCTCCTTGATCCGCGGCGCCAGCCCCAGGGTGGGCTCGTCGAGGATCAGCGCCTTCGGATCGCCCATCAGGCCGACCCCGATGGAGGCCATCTGCCGCTCGCCGCCGGACAGGGTTCGGATCTGCTGGCGCCGGCGCTCCTTCAGGCGGGGGAAGATCTCGTAGATCCGCTCCTGGTTGGCGGCCTCGGCGGCCCGCGCCCGCGGGGTATAGGCGCCGAGCTTCAGCGCTTCCTGGATCGTTAGGTCGGGGAAGATCTGGTTGCCCTGCGCGACATGGATCAGGCCCAGCGCCACGATCTGGCGCGGCTTCGCATTGGTGATGTCGCGGCCCTGGAAGCGGACCCGCCCCGAGCGGGCGCGCAGCAGGCCGGAGACGGTCCGCAGCAGGGTGGTCTTGCCATGCCCGTTGGGTCCGAACAGGCCGATATTGTGCCCTGCCTGCATGTCCAGGCTGACTCCGTGCAGGATCGTCACCCGGCCATAGCCCGAAACCAGCCCCTCGACCTCCAGGGTCAGGCTGCCGCCCTCCGGGGCGGCGGCGGCAGGCACGCCTTCAGCAGGCGCGGTCATGCCGCCGCCTGCTTGCGGCGGCCCAGATAGGCCTCGATCACCAGCGGGTTCTTCACCACCTCGTCGGGCGTGCCCTCGGCCAGGATCTGGCCCTGGTTCAGCACCAGCAGATGCTCCGACAGGGTCAGCAGCAGCGCCAGGACATGTTCGATCAGCAAGATCGTCACGCCGCGCGCGGCAATCTGCCGGATCAGGGTGATCGTCGTCTCGATCTCCGGCCTGGTCAGGCTGGAGGCCGGCTCGTCCAGCAGCAGCATGCGCGGCTGCATGGCCAGCGCAGAGGCCAGCATCAGGCATTTGCGCTGGTAGACGGACAGGGCGGCGGCCGGCAGGTCGAAGTCCGCGTCCGAAAAGCCGGTGAAGGCCAGCGCTTCCGCCACCGCATCGCGGCGGGCCGCGGCGCCGCGCTGGCCGAGGCCGTAGGTGACGCCGAGCAACGCGTTCTCGAAGACGCTCAGGCTGTCGAAGCTGGTCTCGCGCTGGAAGGTCCGGGCCAGGCCGGCCTGCGCGATCTCGTGCCCGCGCAGCCCCTGGATCTCCCGGCCGGCGAAGCGGACCTTGCCGCTGTCGGGCCGGAAGGGAATGCCGGTGACGATGTTGAACAGGGTGCTCTTGCCGCTGCCATTGGGCCCGGCGATGCCGAAGATCTGGCCCTCGGCAACCTGGAAGCTGACCTGGTCGACGGCCCGCAGGTCGCCGAACGATTTCGATACGCCGTCGACGTCGATCAGGATCGTGCCGTCGCCCATGAGAAAGCCAGCCTTTGCGTATGGGTCGAGAAGCAAGGGGGCGGCGGCGGGAAAGGCGACGGCAGGCCCGCCGGCTCTCTCCCGCCGCCGCCCCGGACGGTTCCGGCCGGCCTACTTCTTGGTCATCCAGGGAGGCAGCTGGAAATCGCCGGTGGCAAACTGGGTCGGCGAGATCAGCACGCGATTGCCGCTCTGGATCTGGAAGAAGGTGATCGGGATATAGTCGTCGCCCTGGATCGCCAGATGGGTCTTCGGGTCGAACTTCAGGCGACCCTCGGCCACCTTCTTGTCGGTCTCCCCGATCGCCTTGCCGATCGCCTCATGGTCGGTCGGATCGCCGACCTTCTGCAGGGCGTCGAAATAGATGTTCGTCATTTCGTACAGGCCGACGCCATAGGCGCCGGACTTGGTGCCGTACTTGTCCTCGAACTTCTTCAGCAGCTCCGGCCCGCGCGGCCATTTCGGGCTGTCGATCACGCCGCCGAGCAGGTTGTAGACGATGCCGGTCGACTTCTCGCCGGTCAGCTCCACGAATTCCGGCACGCTGGGCGCATATTGCAGGAACACCAGGCTGTTGGTCGGATCCTCCAGGAACTGGTTCAGGAAGGTCGCCGCATTGCCCGGGATGTAGTCGGTGTTGATCACCAGGTCCGGCGGGTTCTGCCGGATCTTGGAGATGATCGGCCGCCAGTCGCTGACCTCGCCGAACGGCACCAGCTCGTCGACGGTGATCGTCCAGCCGCTGTCGGTGAACTTCTTCTTCATGCCCTCCGAGATCGTCTTGGAATAGGCATTGTCGGAGGAGACGATCGCCACCGTCTTGTTCGGCAGGTCGATCTTGCCGGCCTTGGCCAGTGCCTCGACGAACGGCGTGACGTCGGTCTCATAGGCGTCGAAGGACGGGGTCAGCGACCAGCAGCACCAGTACTTGTCCGGGTCGGGCGCGATGATGTCGCGGGTCTGCTGCGAGGTAGCCGCCAGCATGTACGGCATCTCCGCCTCAGCCATCGTCTCGATCTCGAAATTGGTCAGGCTGGCATAGCCGGTGAGCATGAAGTGCACATCCTCGTCCGCCAGCAGCCGCTCCACCGCGGAGGTGACAGCGCCGGCGGAATGGTCCTTCACATCGCCTTCCACCACCTCGAAGGTGTAGCCGGCGATGCCGCCTGCGGCATTGGCCTCCTCGACGGCCATCTGGACGCCCCGCACCGTCTCCTGTCCGTCCGCCGCATTCGGGCCGGTCAGGGCGGCAAGGACGCCGATCTTGACCACCTTGTCGTCGGCCGAAGCCATGCCGGCGAGCCCGGCCAGCGCCGTCGCGCCGAGTGCCGCGGCCATCGTCAGCCGGCGCGCCGCCCGCCCAATGCCACCGCCGGCATGAATATTCCGCTGTATCATTTTTCTTCAGCCTCCCCGCTGGGGTCCCCGGTCGCCCGGACCGTAGCCGATCCGGCGCTGGTTACGGTAGGAGGTATGGCGGGGGCGATCAATGCCAGATGCATACGTTTCGCAGCCCGGCGACGCTTGCGCCGGCGCGCCGGCGGCCGGCACAGTAGCGCCGGATCGTGGCGGTCCGGATATGCGGCGGGGCAGGGAGGCAGGCATGCTGGCAGCGAACCATGACGGCGAATGGGTGATGGTCTCGACCTGCGACCTGGCCGGCGTGGTGCGCGGCAAGGCGGTGCCCTGGCGGGACCTGCCGGGCCGCCTGAAAAGCGGCATCGGCTGGGTACCCGCCAATCAGACCATCGACCCGTTCGGCGGCATCCCTGCGGATGCGCCCTATGGCGCGCTGGGCGACCTGCGCCTGATCCCGGTGCCGGAGACGGGGGTGCGGATCGGCGGCGACGGCGCGCCCAGCCAGGTGCTGATGCTGTCCGACATCGTGGAGACCGACGGCAGCCCCTGGGCCGCCTGCCCGCGGCGCTTCCTGGCCGACGCCCTGGCGGCCCTGCAGGCGGAATTCGGCCTGACGATGCTGGCCGCCTTCGAACAGGAATTCACCCTGTCGGGCCTGCCCGGCGACACCGCCTCCTTCGCCTTCCGGTCCTTCGAGATGGTCGCCCCGCTGGCCGACCGGATCGAGGCCTGGGCCAGCCGTGCCGGCCTGCCGCTGGAACAGCTGCTGCCGGAATATGGCGGCATGCAGTACGAGATCACCATGAAGCCGGCGGAGGGGCTCGCCGCCGCCGACCAGACGGTGCTGCTGCGCGAGCTGGTGATCGCCGCCGCCCGGGTCGACGGCATGAAGGCGAGCTTCTCGCCGAAGCCCAGCGCCGACGGGATCGGCAATGGCGTGCATATCCATTTCAGCTTCCGCGACCGGGACGGCCGGCCGGCCACCGGCAGCGGCCTGCTGGACGATCCGGCAGGACCGGTCTCGCCGCTCGCCGGCAGCTTCTGCGCCGGCATCATCCGCCACATGCCGGCGCTCTGCGCACTGACCGCGCCGTCGCCGCCTTCCTATCTACGCCTGGTGCCGCACAGCTGGAGCGCCGCCTATAACAGCTTCGGCTATCGCGACCGGGAGGCCGGCCTGCGGATCTCCCCGGTGCTGACCATGCCCGGCATGGACCCGGCGGAACAGGCCAACATGGAGTACCGCGCCGCGGATGCCTGCGCCTCGCCCTATATCGCGCTCGGCGCGCTCGTCCGGGCGGGCCTGGAAGGACTCCGGACCGGGCTGCAGACGCCGCCGCTGACCGCCGCGGATCCGGAACAGATGAGCGCGGCGGAGCGGCAGGCCACGCCGCTCGTGCGGCTGCCGGACAGCCTGGAGGCCGCGCTGGAGGCGCTGCAATCCGACAGGGCCGCGAACGGCTGGCTCGCGCCGGGGCAGCGACAGGCCTTTTTCGCGATGAAGCGCCAGGAGGCGAAGGCCGCTGCCGGCATGACCTCGGCCGCGCTCTGCACCCGCTATGCCGGGATCTATTGAGCATGGCGGGGGGCGATGCCGAGCTGCTGGGACCAGGGGATCCGCCGCCGGTCGAGGTGCGTGACCGCGCCGCGGACGGCCCGGTCATCGTGACCTGCGACCATGCCAGCAACCGGGTGCCGGCGGCGCTCGGCGATCTCGGCCTGTCCCGCGCCGACCTGGACAGCCATTTCGGCTGGGACATCGGCGCGGCGGAGATGGCGGCCGCAGCCGCCGCCGCGCTCGGCGCGCCCGCCGTCTATTGCGGCTATTCGCGGCTGGTGATCGACTGCAACCGGCCGCAGGACGCCGCGGATTCCATCGTCCCGCGGATCGACGGCCGCCCCGTGCCGGGCAACACCGCGCTGGACGAGCGCCAGCGACAGCTGCGGGGGCGGGAGATCTTCTCCGCCTACCACGCGGCGATCGCCATGCTGATGGACCAGCGCGCGCGGCGCGGACTGCCGAACAGCCTGGTCTGCATGCACAGCTTCACGCCGGTCTTCGGCGGCGTGCGCCGGCCCTGGCATGTCGGCATCTCCTACGGCCGTCGCGGCCGCCTGGCCCGCGCCCTGCTGGCGGAGCTGCGCCGCGACGGCGACCTGGTCGTCGGCGAGCATGAGCCCTATCCGGTGGAGGTCGAGAGCGATTTCGCGGTGCCGGTGCATGGCGACCTGCGCGGCAACGAGGCGGTCCTGGTCGAGGTTCGACAGGACCTGCTGGCCGATGCGGCGTCGGCGCGGCGCTGGGGCACGCGGCTCGCGGCCGCGCTGCGGGACGCGATCGCCGCCTGCGAATTAGAGGTCGGCGTGGCGCCGGCCGGCGAATTGTAGCGGCCGCCCGCCGCGGCCTTTGGGGGGAGAACGCCATGGAGATCGATGCGCCCGGCGGCGCCTACCGGGAGCAGCCGCTGGATCCGGCGACGACGGCGCTGCTGTCGGTCGACGTGCAGAACATGGAATGCGGCGCCCCGGTGCGCGACCGGATGCGCGCTGACAAGCCGGATTTCGTCGCCCGCATCGAGACCCTGGTGATCCCGAACCACCAGCGCCTGCTGGAAGCCGGCCGGGAGGCAGGGGTGGAGATCGTCTTCACGGTGATCGAGAGCCTGACCCAGGACGGCCGCGACCGCAGCCTGGACCACAAGATCTCTCGCCTGCATGCCGCCAAGGGGTCGTGGGAGGGACGGGTGATCGACGAGGTGGCGCCGCTGCCGAACGAGATGGTGATCCCGAAGACGGCCTCCGGCGTCTTCAACGCCACCAATATCGACTACGTGCTGCACAATCTGGGGATCCGGCACCTGGTGATCTTCGGCCTGGTGACCGACCAGTGCGTGGAATCCGCGATCCGCGATGCCGCCGACCGCGGCTACCTGGTCACCCAGGTCGAGGATGCCTGCGCCGCCTATTCGGAAGCGGACCACCAGCGCAGCGTCGCGGCGATGTCGGGGCATTACTGCCGCACCCGCAGCACCGAGCAGGTCGTCGCCGAACTTCTGGCCCGACCGGCGCGCCGGTCGGCCTGAGCCGGGGAGGGCGCATGTACCGTATCGCGCAGCTCCTCGACCGCGCCCGGCAGCAGCGGCCGGGCCATGTCGCGACCCGGATGGACGACCGGGTCCGGACCTGGGCGCAGGTCCATGAGCGGATCGCCCGGCTGGCCGCCGCCTATCGCGCCCTGGGCGCCGCGCCCGGCGACAGGGTCGCGCTGCTGGGCCTGAACTCCGACCGCTATTTCGAGACGATCTTCGCCACGGCCTGGGCCGGCACCGCCGTGGTGCCGGTCAACACCCGCCTGGCCGCGCCGGAGATCGCCTACATCCTGGAGGATTGCCGCCCCGCCATCCTGGTCGTCGACACCGCGTTCCAGGCCGTGCTGGCGGACCTGCCGGCGGCGCTGCGGCCGGCGGTGACGATCTCGCTGGATGCCGCACCGGTGCCGGACGGGCAGGCCGACCACGAGGCGCTGATCGCCGGCCATGCGCCGATGCCGGCGGCGCCCGCCGGCGGCAGCGACCTGGCGGGCATCTACTATACCGGCGGCACCACCGGGCGCTCCAAGGGGGTGATGCTCAGCCACGACAATCTGGTGACGAACGCCTTCAACACCGTCGACGGGATGCGTTTCGACCGCGACACCAACGTCCTGCACGCCGCGCCGATGTTCCACCTGGCCGACGGCATGAACAGCTATGCGGTGACGGCGCTGGGCGGCAGCCACTGCTTCATCCCCCGCTTCACGCCGGAGGGCGCGCTGGAGGCGATCGGACGCTACGGCGCCAGCCATGCCGCGATGGTGCCGACGATGCTGAACATGCTGAGCCGGGTGGAGGGGCTGGAGCGCTTCGACACCTCGACCCTGCGGCAGATCAACTTCGGCGCCGCGCCGATGCAGGAGGCGGTGTTCCGCCGGGTGCAGGCGAAGTTCCCGCATGTCCGCCTGCTGCATGGCTACGGCATGACGGAGACGGCGCCGCTGCTGACGGTGCTGCCGGCGGAATACAACACCCTGGACGGCCCGCTGGCGGGACGGCTGTCGTCCTGCGGGCTGGCGGTGCTGGGGGTGGAACTGCGCATCGTCGATGCGGAGGGACAGGAGGTCCCGACCGGCACCGTCGGCGAGATCGCCGCCCGCGGCCCCAATGTCATGCTCGGCTACTGGAACCGGCCGGAGGAAACGGCTGCGGTCCTGCGCGACGGCTGGATGCATACCGGCGACGGCGGGTACATGGACGAGGAGGGCTTCGTCTTCATCGTCGACCGGATCAAGGACATGGTCGTGTCGGGCGGCGAGAACGTGTATTCGGCCGAGGTGGAGAATGCCATCGCGCTGATGGATGCCGTCGCCGAGGTCGCGGTCTTCGGCATCCCGCATCCGGAATGGGGCGAGGCGGTGCATGCCACGGTGGTGCCGGTGGCGGGACAGGCCCTGACCGCCGAGGCGGTGATCGCCCATTGCCGGACCGAAATCGCCGGCTACAAATGCCCGCGCTCGGTGGAGATCCGCGGCGAGCCGATGCCGGTTTCGGGGGCCGGCAAGATCCTGAAAACCGAGTTGCGGAAGCCGTACTGGCGGGGTGAGACGCGGGGCGTCGCCTGACCGGCAGCCCGCGCCGGGTCGGCTATCTCTGCGCCGTTCGCCGCAGGTGGAGCCATCGCGCGACGAGCCGCAATTCCGCCGTTTCGGGCTGCCGCCCGGACGCCGACTGCCTGATCAGGGCCAGGAACTTCCGGTCGTCCGGACGCAGCCGGCGCTGCGTCCAGCCGGCGAGGTCGCCTTCCGTCACGGCCACGAACCCGGCGCTCCAATCCTTGAGCTCGGCTGTATCGAAGCCCGAGAGGCCGAGCGGGTCACCGGAGGACCCGGCCGCCTCGAACAGGCGTGTATCGACCGCTTCCAGCTGTTGCGCGAGCAGGCCGATCTGGCGGCCGAGACGCTCGTCGTTCCCCGCAACGGGCGGCACCGCGTCCTGTCCAACGATCCCTTGGAGGAGCTGCGCTGCGGTCAGCGCAAGGGGCGCCGTCAGCAACGCAACGATCCGGCCATCGAGATAGGCGACCGACCTCGGCGGCTCCAGGCCGCCGAGCATCTCCTCCAGCTCGCCGGGTGCCGCCGGCCGTTCCCAGTCGACGGTAAACGATACGCCGTCCGCTTCCTCTTCTCCGCCCGGGGAGGCGAGTTCGGCACGGGCCAGGAGGCTGCGATCGACCATCGTCTCCAATGCGGGGATCCCGGCCAGGGGACGACCGGCCAGCAGGGCCTCCGCCACCGCTGCGAAGCCCGCCCAGCCGCTCTCCGGAAGGTTCCTGTCGGTCGCCGATTGCAGCACCTCCGCCGCCTTCAGCATCTGCATCGCCCAGAACGGCCGCCGCTCTTCCAGGCGCTGCCTGATCCGTTCTTCGGCCGCGGCCGGGGACAGCAGCTCCGGCTCGTCGCCCAGGTCCGGCAGCATCTCGAACCAGGTGCCTGTCAGCGGGAAGGTATCCGCCCAGATGTCGCTGTCGCGGATCAACGCCTCCGGCTCCGGTACCGGATCGGCCGCGCCGCCGCGCAGTCGGGCAAGCCGGTCCGGCGCCGTTGTCGATGTCGGAATCAGCTCCGTCAGGCCGCAGGCCTCCGCAACGTCGAGCAGGCCGGGAGCGGGCGGGCGACCATGACCGAGTCCTTCGGCCAGCGCGGCCGCCACCTCCCGCTTCAGGCAGTCCGGCGGCACGGCCAGGATGCCGACCTCCTGGCGCAGGGAGCGGACGATCCGTTGCTGCCCGCCGGCGCTGGTGCAAGGCAGGACATAGGCATCGCCCACGCCCTGCACCGCCTTCAGCAGCACCATCGCCACCACCCGGCGGCGGCCATGCCGCGCCGTAGCGGCGAAGGTCTGGGTGCCGCTGCCGTCGGGCAGGCTGGCATAGACGCGCAGGTCGCGCGACTGCCGCGGCTTCGGTGCAGCCTGGCGCAGATCAGCTTTCCGTACCGCCTCGATCGTCGCTGGCGCCGGTTCGGGCGGCAGCCAGGCGGCCATCAGCCCAAGGAGCGGTGGCAGGGACGGGTCCAGCGTGCCTTGCCGGGCATGGGCATGCAGCGCCTCTGCGGCGACCTCCCGGATCTCGCTGTCGGGATCCAGAAGCCAATACAGGGCCAGCCGCTGCACCGCGTGGTGCCGCTGCGACAGCAGGCGCCGCAGGACATGCTCCTGGGCCCCGGTCGGCATGCTGCGCAGGATCTCGACCAGGCTCTGATGGGCTTCCAGCGGTTCCTCCGCCGCCGCTTCGGCCATGCTGTCGAAATCCTGGTCGAGCTGCGCCAGCGCCAACTCGGGATCGAGATCCGGTGCCTCGGCCGTCACAGGCCCGGCGGACCGCAATTCCTCCGGCACGGGCAAGCCGGCGCGGACATGGATCCGGCCGAAGGCATGGCGGACGGCGACGGCGGGAGATCGCCGCTCGATCCGTCGCGCCAGTTCCGCCCGCGCCGCGGCCTGGAAGCGCCGGCAGGCGCCACCCATCTGCTGCAGTTCGAGCAGCATCCGGATCTCGGTGAGCAGGCCCTCCAGCAGCAAGGCCGCGTCGCTTTCCTCGTCGCCGGCCTCGGCGGCCTGCCAGGTGAGACCGACGAGGGCGGTTGCGGCCGCCTCGTCCTGAAGGAGTTCCTGCAGGTATGGCGCCGCTGCGGCGACGCGGTCGCCATCGTCGCCGACGGCGGCCATCGCCTCAAGACATTCCGCCAACACGGCATGGGGAGGGACGTCGTCGACGCTGCCATCTCGCCGCTTGCTGCGCCGGCCCCCGCCCGGCCTCGCCTTGCGGGCCGTCACCGCGTGCCGCACCAGTCCAGGATGGCGCCGGCGATGACCTTCGCGCTCTCCTGCAGCGACGGCAGCTCGATATACTCGTCGATGCCGTGGAAGCCGTCGCCGCCGGGGCCGTAGATCACGCAGGTGGTGCCGGCGCCGGCATAATGGGCGGCGTCGGACACCGCCACGAAACCCTCGATGTCCGTGGTCCGGCCCAGTTCCGTGCGGTGTGCGATCAGCGAACCGATCAGCGGATGGTCGGTCGGCGTGTCGACCGGCGGGAAGTGCAGGCCGCCGACCTCCCACTCCACCTTCGGCGGATTGTCGCGCAGCCAGGCATTGGTCTGCGCCCAGTGGTGCACGAAGCCCTCGAACTCGGCACGGACCACCTCCGCCTTCTCGTCGGGCAGGAACTTCAGGTCGAATTCCATCACGCAGACATCGGGGATGATCGCCGGGTTGGTGGTCACCAGCGGCCGCCCGTCGGGCCCCAGCCCGGCGCCGCCCAGCATGACACCGGGGTTGATCGTCGTGATGCCCGGCGGCAGCTGCGGATGGTATTTCCGCATCCCCCATTCGCGCTCCAGCTCGCGCACCGCCTCGATGAAGCGGGCGCCCAGCTCGATCGCGTTGATGCCGGGCTCGGGCCGCTTGTTGCTGGGCACCTGCGGGTAGATCGAGTTGTAGCGCCAGCCGGCATGGGCGTTCTTGCCGCGGATCGTCACACGGACCCATTCCAGCCCGCCCTCCGACGGGTTGATCACGCCCCAGGTCGGCTCCGCGATCAGGGCGGCCTGCGACAGGACACCCTTCTTCACCAGGTCCATGGCGCCGAGGCCGCCGGCTTCCTCATCCACCACGGCATGCACGTCCAGGCGGCCGTCCAGCCTGATCCCCTCGGCACGGATCGCCCGCGCGGCGGCGATGCAGGCGGCCAGGCCGCCCTTCATGTCCAATGCGCCGCGGCCGTAGAGCCGGTCGTCGCGGATCTCCGCACCGAACGGGTCGACCGACCAGAGCGCCGTCTCGCCCACCGGCACGACATCGACATGGCCGCAGAGGATCAGGCTCCTCTCCGCGCTGCCGTCCCAGCGGCCGGTCAGGTTCGGCCGGTCGGGCAGCGGCAGCGACTGCTCGGTGGCGAAGTCCAGTTCCTTCAGCACGCTTTCCAGATGCGCCTGGTGCTCGGCCTCGCGGTTGATCTCCGGATCCGCCTGGAACTTCGGGTTCACGGTGGGGATCCGCACCAGGGACTGCACCAGGTCCACCAGCCAGTCCTGCTCCGCGTCCAGCCGCGCCGACACCTGCCGCCACGCATCGCTTCCGCTCATCCCGCTCTCCCTCGCTGCCGATCCTGTCGGCACGCACTATCGCAAAGGCGGGCGGCAGCGGGAAAGGGCAGGGGCCCGGGCTGGCCGTGGCGGTGCCCGACCGGCGCCGCTCCCGTGCGGAGAACGAAACCCCTTCGCCTGGCGAATACTTCCCGGTACCAAGGAACCGCCGGCCAGGCTCGGAGTTAGGTGAAAGCAGTCCCTGGCCCGGCCCTGGACAACGAAACAGAAAACCCGGACCGCCCCGTCCTCCATTGCCGAAAGCGCCGGTATGTATTTACCGCCCGAAGACGAGGAGGGACGGCTCTCCAGCCTGGAGAGCTTCGCCATCCTCGACACCCCTCAGGAACCCGTCTTCGACCGCATCGTCCAGCTTGCGCAGGCATCGATGCGGATGCCGATCGCCGCGATCTCGCTGGTCGACCGGCACCGGCAGTGGTTCAAGGCGCAGCGCGGCCTGGGCGTGACGGAAACGCCGCGCGACATCTCCTTCTGCACCCATGCGATCCGCGGCCGCGACCCGCTTCTGGTGAGCGATGCCCGGGAGAATCCGGTATTCCGCACCTCGCCTCTGGTCACAGGGGAGACCGGGATCCGCTTCTATGCAGGCGCGCCGCTGCGCAGCAGCGAGGGCTATACCCTGGGCACCCTGTGCGTCGCCGACACCAGGCCGCGGCGCATGACGGCACGCCAGGTCGGGCTGCTGACCGGCTTCGCAAGCCTGGTGGTGCACGAGCTGGAGCTGCGCCGGCATGCCGCCCGGGACCCCCTGACCGGCGCCCTGGCGAAGGCCGGCTTCATGGTCCTGGGCGGACGCGAGTTCCATCGCGCGGTGCGCTACCGGCGGGCGCTGTCCTGCCTGATGCTGGACATCGACCATTTCAAGCAGGTGAACGACCGCCATGGCCACGCCGCCGGCGACCGGGTGCTGGCGGCGGTCGCCGATGCGGTGGCGGATGCGTTGCGGCCCGCCGATACCCTGGGACGGGTCGGCGGGGAGGAGTTCGCCGTCCTGCTGCCGGAAACCGGCACCCGTGGCGCGGTCCGCGTCGCCGAGCGGCTGCGCCGCCAGGTCGGGCGGCTGAAGGTACCCGCCGGGGAGGCCGCCATCGCCGTTACCGTCAGCATCGGCGTCGCGACCTGCGGCACGGCCGATGCGGACTTCCCAGGCCTGCTGGAATGCGCCGACGCGGCGCTCTATGACGCCAAGCGCGGCGGGCGCGACCGGGTCGTCGCCAACGGCGCGCAGCCCGAGGCGGCGGAAGAGGCCTGCGGCAATCCCGAAGCAGCCTGCGAATTGACAGGACCGAAGCGGCTGGTACCGTAGCGGTGCGGGCCTCGAACTTTCGAGGCGGATTCCGACTTTCCAGGACATGACGGGCCGATCGACCTGTGGCTGCGCCACCGGTGCGGGCGTTCTGCGCCCATGTCCGGCAGGCGGAGCGTGCAGCGGATCGGCGCGTCGCTCCGGGGCCCGGACCGCCTCGCTTGAGGCGAGGCAGACATGCCGGACATTCTCGATACGCTGGCCGGGCGCACCGGCGGCTCCCTCAGTCATGCCCTGTTCGGCCGCGGTCGCGGCGGGCGGGACGATGAAGATCGCGCCATCGACGGCAGCGGCAACAACCCGCGCGACGCCGACCTGGGCGCGGCCGGGACCACCTTCACCAGTTCCCTCGCGCCGGGCTATGCCGACGGCTTCGACAGCCCGTCGGGTGCCGACCGCCCCAACGCGCGGACCGTCAGCAACGAGATCTTCGCCCAGGACGCGGTGATCGACAGTGCGGCCGGCACCTCCAACCTGTTCTGGATGTGGGGCCAGTTCCTGGACCATGACATCGACCTGACCGAGGCGGGCAGCAGCGAGGATTTCAGCATCGCGGTCCCGACCGGCGATGCCTGGTTCGACCCCTATGGCACCGGCACGCAGAGCATCGCCATGACCCGCTCCGCCGCGGCGGAGGGGACAGGCACCGGGGCCGGCAATCCGCGGCTGCAGGTGAACGAGATCACCGCCTTCGTCGACGCCTCGAACGTCTATGGCTCCGACACCGCGCGTGCCGCCGCGCTGCGGGCCGATGGCGGCTACCTGAAGGTCAGCGACGGCGACCTGCTGCCCTACAACACGGGCGGCTTCGACAATGCGAATGCCAACCCGTTCCTGACCGACGCGGAGCTGTTCCTGGCCGGCGACGTGCGGGCGAACGAGAATGTCGGCCTGACCGCCATGCACACGATCTTCGTGCGGGAGCATAACCGGATCGTCGACGAGTTGGGCGCGCGCTTTCCCTCCGCCAGCGCCGACGAGCTGTACGAGGGCGCGAAGGCGATCGTCGAGGCGGAGATCCAGGCGGTCACCTACAACGAGTTCCTGCCGCTGCTGGTGGGAAGCCGGGCGCTGGGCGACTGGCATGGCTATCGCCCCGACATCGACCCGCAGATCGCCAGCGAGTTCGCCACCGCGGCCTTCCGCATCGGCCATTCCATGCTCTCCGGCACCCTGGCGCGGATGACGGAGAGCGGCGCGGAAGCCGCCGCCGGCGACCTGGCGCTGCGCGACGCCTTCTTCAACCCGGCGGCCCTGGCCAGCGACGGCATCGACAATGTGCTGCGCGGCCAGGCGGCGACCTTTTCCCAGGAAATCGACACCCAGGTTGTCGACGATGTCCGCAACTTCCTGTTCGGCCCGCCGGGCTCCGGCGGCTTCGACCTCGTCTCCCTGAACATCCAGCGCGGCCGCGACCACGGCCTGACCGACTATAACAGCGTGCGGGAGGCCTATGGCCTGGGCCGGGTGTCGAGCTTTGCCGAAATCACCTCGGACACAGGCCTGGCGGCGCGCCTGCAGGCCACCTACGGCTCGGTCGACCGGCTGGACCTCTATGTCGGCGGCCTGGCGGAGGATCATGCCGCCGGCGCCCTGGTGGGAGAGACCTTCCAGGCGATCCTGGTCGCCCAGTTCGCCGCGCTGCGCGATGGCGACCGCTTCTGGTACGAGGGGCGCCTGTCGCGCGACCTGGTGGCGCAGATCAACGCCACCAGCCTGTCCGACATCATCCTGCGCAACACCGATATCGACCATCTGCAGGACGATGTCTTCCTGGCCTCGAACCGGGTTGGCGGCAGCGACGGCGCGGAGAGCCTGAGCGGCAGCGGCGGCCGCGACCTGATGATGGGCCTGGGCGGCGACGACCTGCTCAGCGGCGATGCCGGCAACGACAGGCTGCTGGGCGGCGACGGCCTGGACACCCTGCTGGGCGGCGACGGCGCCGACTGGCTGCAGGCCGAGGGCGGCAATGACAGCCTGGACGGCGGGCTGGGCGGCGACAGCCTCTACGGCAATGGCGGCGACGACAGCCTGTCCGGCGGCGACGGCGCGGACATGCTGCACGGCGGCGTCGGTGCCGACAGCCTGGACGGCGGTGCCGATGGCGACCTGATGGTCGGCATGTGGCAGGACGACAGCCTGTCCGGCGGCAGCGGCGATGACAGCCTGTACGGCAATATCGGCAACGACATCCTGGCCGGCGGCGACGGCGCCGACATGCTGCATGGCGGCAGCGGCAGCGACACCCTGTCGGGCGAGGCCGGCGACGACCGGCTGATCGGCCTGTGGGACGATGACAGGCTGTGGGGCGGGGCCGGCAACGACAGCCTGTACGGCAATCCCGGCGACGACTGGCTGGCCGGCGGGGAGGGGGCCGACATGCTGCATGGCGGCGCCGGCCGCGACACCCTTCAGGGCGGCGCCGGCGACGACACCCTGATCGGCCTGTTCGACGACGATTCCCTGTCCGGCGGCGCCGGCGCGGACATGCTGGCCGGCAATCACGGCGATGACAGCCTGGCGGGGGAGGCGGGTGCCGACCGGCTGCACGGCGGCATGGGCAGCGACCTGCTGGACGGCGGCGACGGCGACGACAGCCTTTTCGCGTTCGAGGGCGGCGACACCCTGACCGGCGGGTCGGGCGCGGACCGCTTCGTCCACCAGCGCGGCGGCGGCCATGCCGTCACCGACTACGATGCCGGCGAGGGCGACATGCTGATGTTCGACCAGGGGATCGGCCCGGTTTCCGTGACCGTCAGCGGCAGCAGCCTGCTGGTGACGGACATGCGCGGCACGCAGCTCTTCACCGTCGAGGAGCTGACCGATCCGAACCTGCTGAACATCGGCTATCTGTGACCCGGATCCGCAATCGCCACAGACAAGTCCCGATCCGGCCCTCTTCCTGCCACAGCACCCGCCGATCTTTCCAACGGTCGGCGGGGCACGGTGCCCGACCGTCGCAGGGCAGGGGAGGCAGGCAGATGCCGCAGCGCAACGGGGTGGAGATGGTGTTCCACCACATGGGCATCCCGACCCATGTGCCGCAGCCGGGCGAGCGCTACAGCGCGGCCTTCGGGCTGTACACCAGCGACGTCACCGAGTGCCGCGGGCTGAAGGTGCAGTACCACCGCTTCGAGGCCGACAGCTGCCTGCACCCCCTGATGCAGACGGTGCCGCATGCCGCGTTCAAGGTCGACGACCTGGAACGGGCGGTGGCCGGCGCCACCCTGATCCTGGGCCCCTACGAGCCCCTGCCGCACTACCGGGTGGCGGTGATCGACGATGGCGGCGTGCCGATCGAGTTCATCGAGACGGCGCTGACCGACGAGGAGATCTGGGCCAGCGCCGACGCGAACGAGCTGCGGCTGCCGGGCTACCGGTAGCCGCCGCCCGCGCCGCCCCCGGTCATCCCCAGGCCCGTGGAGAGACCGGGGGCGGCATCGCCCGGGTTGACAAGACAGCCGGGCGGCGGAAGCGTTGCGGCAGGCTGACGCAACCGCAGGACCATCGCCGTGCCGCTCCATTCCGCCAGCATCGACGGCGAGACCTGGCGCTTCGACGGTCTGGCGGCGCTGCTTGCCTGTGCCTCGCCGCCGCGGTCCGGCGACGAGCTGGCCGGCATCGCCGCCGGCAGCGCCGTGCAGCGGGTCGCCGCCCGGATCGCCCTGGCCGACCTGCCGCTGGCGGCCTTCCTGGCGGAGGAACTGGTTCCCGCGGAACGCGACGAGGTCTCCGACCTGATCCGCCGCCAGCACGACCCGGCGGCCTTTGCCCCGGTGGCGTCGCTGACGGTCGGCGGCTTCCGCGACTGGCTGCTGTCGGCGGCGGCGGACGAGGCCGCGCTTGCCGCGCTGGCGCCGGGCCTGATGCCGGAAATGGCGGCCGCGGTCAGCAAGCTGATGCGCAACCAGGACCTGGTCGCCGTCGCCCGCAAGTGCCGCACAATCTCCCGCTTCCGCAGCACGATCGGGCTGCCCGGCCGGCTGTCGGGGCGCAACCAGCCCAACCATCCCACCGACGACAGCTTCGGCATCGCCGTCAGCCTGCTGGACGGCCTTCTGATGGGGTCCGGCGACGCGGTGCTGGGGGTCAATCCGGCGACCGATTCCGTCGCCGACTATGTCCGCATCTGCCGGCTGCTGGACGACCTGCGCGGCCGGCTGGAGATCCCGACCCAGTGCTGCTGCCTGGGCCATGTCACCACCGCGATCGAGGCGATCGGCCTGGGCGCACCGGTCGACCTGGTGTTCCAGTCGATCGCCGGCTCGCAGAAGGCGAACGAAGGCTTCGGCGTCACCCTGGCCCTGCTGGCCGAGGCTCAAGAGGCGGCGCAGGCCCTGAACCGCGGCAGCGTCGGCCGCGACGTGATGTATTTCGAGACCGGGCAGGGCGCGGCGCTGTCGGCGGACGGCCATCACGGCGTCGACCAGCAGACCATGGAGGCCCGCGCCTATGCCATCGTGCGGGCGCACGACACCCTGCTGGTGAACTCCGTCGTCGGCTTCATCGGCCCGGAATATCTCTACGACGGCAAGCAGATCCTGCGCGCCGGGCTGGAGGACCATTTCTGCGGCAAGCTGCTGGGCGCGCCGATGGGGGTCGACATCTGCTACACCAACCATGCCGAGGCCGACCAGGACGACATGGACACCCTGCTGGTGATGCTCTGCGCCGCCGGCGTGAACTTCGTCATCACCGTGCCCGGCGCCGACGACATCATGCTGAACTACCAGAGCCTGTCGCATCACGACCTGCTGTTCGCGCGGGACAGCCTCGGCCTGCGGCCGGCACCGGAATTCGAGGCCTGGCTGCAGAAGGTGGGCCTGGCCGATGCGGCCGGACGCCTGCGCGATGCGGCGCAGCCGGCGGCGCCGGATACGCCCCTGGGCCGCGAACTGGCCCGCCTGGCCCTGCCCGGCGGGGCAGGGTAGGCGATGCCGCGGAAACCCGACCCGCCGCTGCCGGCGGCCCCCGCCGGGGATGCGGTCACGCCCGCGCCGCGGGGACTAGCCGCCCTGCGCCGGCACAGCGATGCGCGGATCGCGCTGGGCCGGGCCGGTGCCGGCCTGCCCACGGCGGCGCAGCTGCGCTTCGCCCTGGACCATGCGCGCGCGCGCGACGCGGTCTATTCGGCACTGGATGCGGCGGCGCTGGCCGCCGGCCTGCAGGCGATGGGCCTGCCGGTCGCCTGCCTGCACAGCCGGGTGCCGGCCCGGGCCGCCTATCTCCGCCGGCCGGACCTGGGCCGGCAGGTGGCGCTGGGCGACGGCACGGCGCTGGCCGGCCTGGCGCCGGACCGCGACGTCCTGCTGGCCCTGGTCGACGGGCTGTCGGCGACGGCCGTGAACCTGAACGCGCTGCCGGTGGTCGAAGCCCTGCTGCCCCTTTTGCAGGCGGAAGGGCTGTCGGTTGCCGGTGCGGCGCTGGTCGAGCAGGGGCGGGTGGCCGCCCCCGATGCGGTGGCGGAACGGCTGCGGGCCGGCTGCACGGTGGTGCTGATCGGCGAGCGGCCCGGCCTCTCGGCGGCGGATTCGCTTGGCGCCTACCTGACCTGGCGTGCGGCGCCCGGCACCCCGGACAGCCGGCGCAACTGCATCTCCAACATCCGCAGCGGCGGCCTGCCGGCAGGGGCCGCAGCCGCAAAGATCGCCTGGCTGGCGGCGCAGATGAAGCGGCGCAATGTCAGCGGCATCGCGCTGAAGGAAGCGGCGACCCTGCCGCCGGCCTGAGGCCCCGCCGGAGCGACGGGCTCCCCAAAAAAATCGCCCGCAGCCGGAGGGGCTACGGGCCAGTCGCTACGCACATTGTGGGCAGCGGCGCGCCGGGTAGGGGGGACCGCGGGGCGCCGCCGCTCGGCTTATGTGACGGGCGAGGGGGGGGAACGCCCGTCCGGCCTTTTTGCAGGCCTTTCCATTGGAGCGCGAAAGGCCTTGCGTTTCCGTTAAGCCGCCAGACGGCATTCGGTTCCCGGCACCTGTGCCCGGATGACGGTGCGTGGAACAAAGACCGGCAGCGCGGGGTTTCACGGCACAGCACCGACCCAGACGGCAGCAGCCGAGGAGGGAGCGATGACCCGCCGCGACGCCACATTGATGGACGAGGCCAGCGATCCGGAAAACGCCGCCGGCGGCGTCGAAGCCGTGCGGCAATCCTCGCGCGAGCCCCTGCCGGAACCGACCGCCGGCATCGAGAGCGAGACCGACGCCCCCGTCGTCAAGCCGCAGCGCCAGCACCAGGCCCCGGTCGCGATGATGATCGTCCTGTCGCTGATCTCGCTGGCGCTGGGCTTCGGCTATGTCGCGTATCTGATCGCGTGACGGCGAGCGGGAGCATCAGGCGGATACGCAATGGCGGATGGGGTGGGATTCGAACCCACGAAGACGTTGCCGCCTTGCCGGTTTTCAAGACCGGTGCCTTCAACCGCTCGGCCACCCATCCAGGCTTGCGCCAGCGCCTCCACTTAGCGAGCCTGCGCGGCGGAATGCAAGGGTGGCGGCGGGACGCGCGGCGCGCGACGGCGGGGCGTCATCCGGTTTAGTATCGGCGCATTCGGCCACCCCGTCGGTGGCCCGGTGCAGTGGTCGGGAGCGGGACTCATGCGTGCTTTGCAGGTGATGGAACAGCGGGATGTCCCGCAGGACGGGGGCCTGCGCGGCCGGCATGGCCAGGCCCGCAAGGCCAACCGCACCAACGTCTTTGCGCCGCTGGCCCTGCTGCTGGGCGCGCCGCTGGCGGCGCTGTGGGGCGGCGATGCCGCGGCGGCCGGCGGCGGCAACAGCTACCGGGTGCAACTGGTCAACAATACCTGCGCGGAACTGAAGATCACCTGGGACGATGGGCTGGCCTGCGACACGCCCGACGCGCCCGGCTGCTCCATCACCCTGCGCAGCCAGGTCACAACCAACCTGAACTTGAACCTGGAACGGCCGGCGCAGAACCTGAAGCTTCACGCCACCGGCCGCTGCGGCGGCGGCAGCAGCAGTGCGCCGGTCCGGGTCGCCGGCGACAGCGATCCCGGGCAGGTGGCGAAGGCCCTGCAGGCCGCCGATGCGCCGACCGTGGTGACCGGCACCTGCGTGCTGTCGCTGGCGAAGATGTTCCCCTACGAGGGCAGCAACCTGTCGGAGACCGAGACGGTCGGCCCGGCGCCGCTGGTGCAGCCCGCCCCCGGCGGCGGCTATGCCTATGGCAGCCCGGTGCCCGGCGATCCGTTCGGGCCGATCGGCCCCTGGGGCAACCCGGATTCGGTTGGCATCACCACCACCATCCCCGATATCACCAGCCCGGTGCCGGTCAGCCTGGAGCTGGGCGAATGCCAGCCGGGCGCCGACGGCGTCACGCAGTGCGGTTTCGCCTGCACGGCGGAGGACCGCAAGGGCGGCCTGCCCACCGTCTATCCGGGGCAGCTGGACAACACCAACTGAAGGGCGGGCGCGGGGGCGCGGCAGAGGAAAGCAGCGGCGGGGCGATGTTCGCCGTCTCCAAGATCGCCTGGGCGGTGATCATGCCGGGCAATTTCCTGGCTCTGGCGCTCGGCCTGGGCCTGCTGGCCTGGCTTGCCGGCTGGCGCGGCCTGGGCACCGGACTGGTGCTGTTCGCCGGTCTGGCCTTCCTGGCGATCGCGGTCCTGCCGCTGGGCATCTGGCTGGCGCGGCCGCTGGAGGACCGGCACCCCCGGCCGGAGCTGGAGGGCCGGCGGATCGACGGCATCATCGTCCTTGGCGGCGCCTCCCTGCCGGCGCTCAGCGCCGACCGGGACGCGCCGCAGATCAACATGGCGGCGGAACGGCTGATCGCCTTCGGCGCCCTGGCCCGCGCCCATCCGGAGGCGCGCCTGGTCTTCGCCGGCGGGCAGGGCACCCTGGCGAAGGCGCCGATCAGCGAGGCCGATGTCGCCCGCCGGGTGTTCACCGAGCTGGGCCTGCCGGTGGAGCGGGTGATCTTCGAGGACGGCTCCCGCAACACCCACGAGAATGCCGCGATGGCCCGGCCGCTGGCCGACCCGCAGCCCGGCGAGACCTGGCTTCTGGTGACCTCCGCCCTGCACATGCCGCGGGCCGTGCAGGTCTTCGCCGCGCAGGACTGGCCGGTCCTGCCCTATCCGGTCGACTATCTGACCCTGTCCCGCGACACCGGCGTCCTGCCGGGCATCGGCTTCGATCTGGCCGGGCACCTGGTGCTGCTGAACGCGGCGATGCGGGAATGGATCGGGCTGGCCGCCTATCGCCTGCTGGGGCGGACCTGAGCCGGCAGTTCGCCGACGGATCCATGCCGGCTGACCCGTTCCGGCTGACTTGCCCCGGCTGACGGCGGACGAATCTTCTGTATATTGTCGTCCTGGGGTTGCGACCTACCACATCGGCCGAAATATGACCTATCCAAGACAAGATTCCCGGCGCCCCACAGCCCGTTCCAGGCAGGGCCGCCACGGCACCGGACCGCGCGCGGCACTGCTGGCCGCGGCGCTGCTCCTCCTGCCGCTGGCGGCGGTGCCGGCGCAGGCCGCCGGCACCGACCCGGAAGCCCCGGAAATGCCGCCGGTGGAGGCGGTGGACGATGCCGCCTTCCAGGCCTGGCTGAAAGGGGTGGCGGAGGAAGCCGCCGCCCGCGGCGTCAGCCGGGCGACCCTGGACCGGGCGCTGTCCGGCCTGTCGCCGATCGAACGGGTGATCGAGCTGGACCGGCGGCAGCCGGAGTTCACCATGACCCTGGACCGCTACCTGCGGAACGTGGTCAGCCAGACCCGCATCGACCGCGGCCGGCGCCTGCTGGCCGCGCATCGCGACGAGATCGAGGCGATCGCCGCCAGCCATGGCGTGCAGCCCCGCTACCTGGTCGCGCTGTGGGGGATCGAGACCAACTTCGGCAGCAATACAGGCGGCTTCCAGGTGATCCCCGCGCTTGCCACCCTGGCCTATGAGGGGCGCCGCGCGGAGTTCTTTCGCAAGCAGCTGATGGACGCGCTGGTGATCATGGACCGCCAGGGCATGGAAGTGGCCGAGATGAAGGGGTCCTGGGCCGGCGCGATGGGGCAGGTGCAGTTCATGCCCTCCACCTACATGGCCTATGCCCATGACGGCGACGGCGACGGCGACATGGACATCTGGGAGGACCGGGTCGACGCGCTTTCCTCGGCCGCGAACTACCTCTCCTCCCTGGGCTGGGACCCGGGCGAGACCTGGGGGCGGCCGGTGCGCCTGCCGAAGGGCTTCGATACCGCCCTGGCGGAGAACAAGGTCTACAAGGGCCTGAACGAGTGGCAGGCGATGGGCGTCCGGCGGCCGGACGGCAGCGACCTGCCGAGCCCCAACCTGCGCTCGCGCATCCTCCTGCCGTCCGGCCCGGATGGCCCGGCCTATGTCGTCTACGGCAATTTCGACCGGATCCTGAACTGGAACCGGTCGAACTTCTTCGGCATCGCGGTTGGCACCCTTTCGGACAGGATCGGCGGACGATGATGGCGGCAGGGGCGGCCCGTGGGCCGGCGGCGGGGCGGGTGACCATGCGCCTGGCGGCGGCCTTTGCAGGGCTGCTCCTGCTGTCGGCCTGCTCCGAGGTCCAGCTGGCCAGCCATGCCACCAAGGAGGCGACCGGCGAGCTCTATACCACCACCGAGATGGCGGGGATCGGCGGCCGGCAGAAGATCGGCCGGCCCTATCAGGTCGCCGGAATCTGGTACCACCCGAAGGCCGATCCGACCTATGACGAGACCGGGATCGCGTCCTGGTACGGTCCCGGCTTCCACGGCCGCGACACCGCGAACGGCGAGGTCTTCGACCAGCACAAGATCAGCGCCGCGCATACCACCCTGCCATTGCCCAGCCTGGTGCAGGTCACCAACCTGGACAATGGCCGCTCCCTGGTGGTGCGGGTCAACGACCGCGGGCCTTTCGCACATGGCCGGATCATCGACATGTCGCGGCGCGGGGCGCAGCTGCTGGGCTTCGAGCAGCAGGGTACCGCGAAGGTGCGGGTGCGCGCCCTGCGCGACGACGAGGTCGGCGAGATCCAGGTCGCCCAGGCGGGTGTCGGCCTGACCCCGCCCGAGCTGCAATCGCCGATCACCTCCTCGCCGCGCGGCAAAGTGACGGCCGAGGTGCTGGCCCCGCCGCCGGACAATGCCACATCCGCCGCCGCGGTTGCGTCGGTGAAGTCGGCGCCGCAAGGTCCGCAGCGGGCGCCGGCGCAGCTGATCGCCGATGTCGACCTGGAGAAGACCCTGGCGGTCGGGCCGGCACAGCCGGACGCGGCGATCTTCGTGCAGGCCGGGGCCTTCACGAACCGCGAGAATGCCGACCGTCTGAGCGCGAAGCTGGCCGGGCTGGCCGCGGCCGCGGTGTCGCCGACCCAGGTGGAAGGCGTAGAGTTCTATCGCGTCCGCCTGGGCCCGATCCCGGACGTGGCCACGGCGGACCGCCTGCTCGACCAGCTGGAGAAGCTGGGCCATTCCGGTGCCCGCATCGTCGTGAACTGAGCCTTCCGGCTCCGTCAGCAACGGCCGGCGCATCGGGCCGCCCAGGTCGGGCGCAACCCGGCCCGGACCGTGATTTCTGCGATACGGAAACAGCAAGATGACTGCCATTGCCTTCCCCAACCGCCGTCCCGCCGGCCGGCTCGCGGCCGCCGCCATGCTGCTGCTCTTCTGCCTGCTGCTGCCGCTGCAGGGACAGGCGGCCAGCAGCCTGGATACGGTCGCGGAAGAGGCGATCATGATCGACGATTCCACCGGGACGGTGCTGCTGGAGAAGAACGCCGACAGGCCGATGCCGCCCTCGTCGATGGCGAAGCTGATGACCGCCTATATCGTCTTCGACCGCCTGAAAAAGGGGGAGCTGAGCCTGGAGGACACCTTCTCGGTCAGCGAGAAGGCCTGGCGCACCGGCGGCTCGAAGATGTTCGTGCTGGTGAACGACCAGGTCACCGTCTCCGACCTGCTGCGCGGCATCATCGTGCAGTCGGGCAACGATGCCACGGTGGTGGTGGCGGAGAACCTGTCCGGCTCGGAGGAGCGCTTCGCGGAGCTGATGACGGAAACCGGCCGGCGCATCGGGCTGACGGATTCGGTGTTCAAGAATGCCAGCGGCCTGCCGGCCGAAGGGCAGCACATGACAGCGCGGGACCTGGCGACCCTGGCCAAGCGGATCGTCGAGGATTTCCCGGAGCATTACGAGATCTATTCCGAGAAGAACTTCACCTATGCCGATATCAGCCAGGGCAACCGCAACCCGCTGCTGTACAAGTCCGTCGGCGCGGACGGCCTGAAGACCGGCCATACGGAGGATGCGGGCTACGGCCTGACCGCCTCGGCGATCCAGGACGGTCGCCGCATCTACCTGGTGCTGAACGGGCTGGAGAGCCAGAACGCCCGGGCGCGGGAGGCGGAGCGCCTGATCCGTGCGGCGTTCAACGACTTCAAGTCGGTGCAGGTCTTCAAGGCGGGCGAGACTGTGGCGGAGGCGAAGACCTGGCTGGGCAGCCCGTCCGCCGTGCCGCTGGTCCTGGAGGAGGACCTGGCCGTCACCCTGCCGCGCCGTGCCGGCGAACAGCTGAGCATGAAATATGTCTATGACGAGCCGGTTCCGGCGCCGATCTCCAAGGGCACGCCGATCGCCCGCCTGGTGATCGAGGCGCCCGGCATCGAACCGATCGAACGGCCGCTGCTGGCCGGCGCCGACGTTACCGAGCTGGGCCTTGTCGGCCGCATCGGCGCGGCGCTCAACTACCTGGTCTGGGGCAATGGCGGCGAGCCCGGCTGACCCGGCCGCCTGACGGTTGCGCCGTGACCATACCGGCGGGGGCAGGGCGCTTCGTCACCTTCGAGGGCGGCGAGGGCACGGGGAAGTCGACCCAGGTCGCATTGCTGGCGCGGCGGCTGCGGGAGGCCGGGCAGCAGGTAGTCACCACCCGCGAGCCCGGCGGTGCGCCCGAAGCCGAGGCGATCCGGGAGCTGCTGGTGACCGGTGCCGCCGACCGCTGGGACGCGGAGGCGGAGGCGCTGCTGCATTTCGCCGCCCGGCGCATGCACCTGGTGCGCACCGTCTGGCCGGCGCTGCAGGCGGGGCAGTGGGTGCTGTGCGACCGCTTCGTCGATTCCACCATGGCCTATCAGGGCATTGCCGGCCGGCTCGGGACGGACAAGGTGGCGGCACTCGCCGCCTGGACGATGGGCGATTTCCTGCCCGGCCTGACCCTGGTGCTGGACCTGGCGCCGGACCTGGGCCTGGCCCGGGCCGCTGACCGCCAGGCTGCCCGCGGCGCCGCTTCGGACCGCTACGAGCGGATGGGCGCCGACTATCACGAGCGGGTCGCCGCCGCCTTCCGCCGCATCGCAGCGGAGAACCCGGACCGCTGCCGGCTGGTGCCTGCGGGCGGCGCGCCGGAGGCGGTGGCGGACCGGATCTGGGATCTCGTCGCGGCGCGGTTCCCGCTTCCGTGCTGACAGGCTAGCCTGCCGCCATGGCGGATTTCGACGAAACCGAGGCGGCCTCATGGGCGCCGCGCCATGCCACGGCCCTGGTCGGGCATGAGGCGGCGGAGCGGCAGTTTCTGCAGGCCTGGTCCTCCGGCCGGATGGCCCATGCCTGGCTGATCGCCGGCCCGAAGGGCATCGGCAAGGCCAGCTTCGCTTTCCGCTGCGCGCGCTTCGTGCTGCAGCGGCAGGCCCAGACAGCGTCAGGGGCACCGGCGGGTGCGGATGACGGCCCCGGCCTGTTCGGCGACGAGCCGCCGCCGGCCGCGGAACCGCAAAGCCTGGACGTGTCGCCGGACGATCCGGTGTCGCACCGCATCGCCAGCCTGGGCCATGCCGACCTGCTGGTGATCGAGCGTGCCTGGGACGACAAGGGCAAACGCTGGCGGTCGGAGATCGTGGCCGAGGATGCGCGGCGCCTGGTGCCGTTCTTCGGCATGACCGCGGCGGAAGGCGGCTACCGCATCGCGATCATCGATTCGGCCGACGAACTGAACCGCCATGCCGCCAATGCGATCCTGAAGATCCTCGAGGAGCCGCCGCCCAAGGGGCTGCTGTTCCTGGTCAGCCACAGCCCCGGGGCGCTGCTGCCGACGATCCGTTCGCGCTGCCGGCGGCTGGACCTGCAGGCCCTGGCCCCGTCGGAGATGGAAGCGGTGCTGTCGCGCCAGGCGCCGGACCTGGGGGAGGCGGACCGCGCCGCGCTGGCGGCCCTGGCGGCCGGCAGCCCGGGCCGCCTGGACGCGCTGCTGCAGGAGGGCGGACTGGAGCTTTACGACGCGCTGCTGGCCCTGCTGGGCCGTCTGCCGGCGGTGCCGGTGGCGGAGCTGCACGCCTTCGCCGACCGGCTGGGCCGCGCCGGCGGCACCGGCGGGACCGGCGCCTTCGCCACGGTGATGGAGCTGCTGCGCGCCCTGCTGGCACGGCAGATCGCCGGCGCCGCCCGCGGCCGCGCCGATGCCGGCGTCCGCCCGGGCGAGGCGGCGCTCGCCGAACGGCTGTTCCCGCCCGGCTGCGACCTTGCGGAGTGGATAGCCGTATGGGAAAAGCTGGGCGAGCTTTCCCGGGCGACCGACGCGCTCGCCCTGGACCGCAAGCATGTGCTGCTCAGCCTGTTCAACCGCCTCGCGGCGGCCGCACGGCAGGGCATGCGGGCCGCCTGACTGGCCGGGCCGGCCCGCCGGCTGATACCCGCCACCCCGAAAAGGCCGATCGAGGGAGCCACGAGCGCGGCTATGACCGACGCCTTCTACATCACGACGCCGATCTACTATGTGAACGACAATCCGCATATCGGGCACGCCTATACGACGATCGCCTGCGATGTGATTGCCCGCTTCATGCGGCTGGACGGCCGTCCCGTGCGCTTCCTGACCGGCACCGACGAACATGGGCAGAAGGTGGAGAAGTCCGCCCAGAACCATGGCGAGGCGCCGCAGGCGTTCTGCAACCGGGTCAGCCAGCGCTTCCGCCAGCTGGCCGAGGCGCTGGACATCTCCAACGACGATTTCATCCGCACCACAGAGGACCGCCATGTCCGTGCCACCCAGGCGATCTGGCAGCGCATGGCGGAGGCCGGCGACATCTACCTGGGCTCCTATTCCGGCTGGTACGCGGTGCGGGACGAGGCGTTCTACGGCGAGGATGAGCTGACGGTGGATGCCGCCGGCAACCGGGTGGCGCCCAGCGGTGCGCCGGTGGAATGGGTGGAGGAGCCGTCCTATTTCTTCCGCCTGTCCGCCTGGGCGGAGCGGCTGCTGGCCTTCTACGAGGCCAATCCCGGCTTCATCGCGCCGGAGAGCCGCCGCAACGAGGTGATGAGCTTCGTGCGCGGCGGCCTGCGGGACCTGTCGATCTCCCGCACCACCTACAAGTGGGGCGTGCCGGTGCCCGGCGACCCGGACCATGTGATGTATGTCTGGCTGGACGCGCTGACCAACTACATCACCGCCATCGGCTATCCCGACACCGACGACCCGCTGTACCGGACCTTCTGGCCCGCGGACCTGCATGTCATCGGCAAGGACATCCTGCGTTTCCATACGGTGTACTGGCCGGCCTTCCTGATGTCGGCGGGCCTGGAACCGCCGAAGCGGGTCTTCGCCCATGGCTGGTGGACCAACGAGGGGCAGAAGATCTCCAAGTCGCTGGGCAACGTGATCGACCCGTTCGAACTGATCGACACCTTCGGCCTGGACCAGACCCGCTATTTCCTGATGCGCGAGGTCCCGTTCGGCAATGACGGCGATTTCAGCCGCCGCGCCGTGGTGATGCGGATCAACGGCGAGCTGGCGAACGGCTTCGGCAATCTGGGCCTGCGCACCCTGTCGTTCATCGCCCGCAACTGCGGCGGCAGCCTGCCGGAGCCCGGCGCGCTGGCGGAGGCCGACCGGCAGCTGCTGGCGCAGGCGGAGGCCTGCATGGGCGGCATGCGCAATGCCATGGGCCGCCAGGCGGTGCACCAGGCGCTGCAGTACTGGAACGACCTGGTGTCCGCCGCCAACAAGTATATCGACGACCAGGCCCCCTGGGCCCTGCGCAAGAGCGACCCGGGCCGCATGGGCACGGTGCTGTGGGTGCTGGCGGACACGATCCGCCAGATCGCCATCCTGGCGCAGCCCTTCGTGCCGGCCGCCGCCGCGCGGCAGCTCGACCAGCTGGCGGTGCCGGCCGATGCGCGCGGCTTCGACAGGATCGGCGCGGCCGGCGCCCTGGCCGGCGGCACCGCGCTGCCGAAGCCGGAAGGCGTCTTCCCCCGGGTCGAGCTGCCCGACGAAGAGGCGGGCGCGCAGGGATGAGCCTGCTGGTCGACAGCCACTGCCACCTGGACTTCCCCGATTTCGCCGACGACCGTGACGGGGTGATCGCCCGTGCCGGCAATGCCGGGGTCGGCCTGATGGTGACGATCTGCACCAAGGTCAGCCGCTTTCCCGAGATCCTGGCGATCGCGGAGGCGCATGAGAACGTCTACTGCTCCGTCGGCATCCACCCGCACGAGGCCGGCAGCGAACCGGAGGTGTCGGCCCAGCAGCTGGTGGACCTGGCGCGGCACCCGAAGGTGGTCGGCATCGGCGAAACCGGCCTGGACTATTTCTACGAGCACAGCCCGCGCGAGGCGCAGGCGCGCAGCTTCCGCGCCCATATCGCGGCGGCGCGGGAGAGCGGCCTGCCGCTGATCGTCCATACCCGCGACGCCGATACCGACACCAATGCGATCCTGGCGGAGGAGATGGGGCAGGGGGCCTTTCCCGGCGTCATCCACTGCTTCTCCTCCAGCCGGCAGCTGGCGGAGGAGGCGGTCGCGCTGGGCTTCTACATCTCCGCCTCCGGCATCATGACCTTCAAGAAGGCCGACGAGCTGCGGGATGCCTTTGCCGCGGTGCCGCCGGAGCGGCTGCTGGTGGAAACCGACGCCCCCTACCTGGCGCCGGTGCCGAAACGGGGCAAGACGAACGAGCCGGCCTTCGTGGCGCATACCGCGGCGCGCCTGGCGGAGCTGCACGGCATGTCGCCGGAGGCGATGGCCGGGATCACGACGGCCAACTTCCTGCGCCTGTTCTCCAAGGTGCCGCCCGCTGCGATCGCGGTGCCGCAAGATGCTCCTCCGGCCGGACCGGCCGCATGAAAGTCCGCATCCTGGGCTGCGGCACCTCCGGCGGGGTGCCGCGGATCGGCAATGACTGGGGCGCCTGCGACCCGGCGGAACCGCGCAACCGGCGGCGCCGCTGCTCGATCCTGGTGGAGAGCGGCACGACCAATGTCCTGGTCGATACCAGCCCGGACCTGCGGGAACAGCTGCTGGATGCCGGCACCACCCGCCTGGACGGGGTGATCTGGACCCACGAGCATGCCGACCAGGCGCATGGCATCGACGATGTCCGGGCCCTGGCCCTGCGGCAGCGGGCGCCGCTGGACGGCTGGCTCGACGCGCGCACCTACGGGATCCTGGGCCAGCGCTTCGACTATATCTTCGAGGCGCCGCCCGGCAGCTTCTATCCGCCGATCGTGAAGCCGCACATCTTCGACGGTCCGTTCCGGATCGGCGATATCGATGTCCGGCCCTTCGCGCAGGACCATGGCAGCATCCCATCGACCGGCCTGCGCTTCGGCCCGATCGCCTACAGCAACGACGTGGTGGCGCTGGACGATGCCGCCTTCGCGGCGCTGGAAGGGGTCGAGGTCTGGATCGTCGACGCGATGCGCTACAAGCCGCATCCGACCCATGCGCATCTGGACCTGACCCTGGAATGGATCGCGCGGCTGCGGCCGCGCCGGGCGGTGCTGACCAACATGCACCTGGATCTCGACTACCGCACCCTGTGCAAGGATCTGCCTGAAGGTGTAGAACCCGCCTATGATGGCATGATGCTCGAGATCTGACCTCTCAACTTTAGAAAACAGATAGTGACAATGTATCGGGCTGAAGCTTCCGGCTCTGCAATCCTTCGCTACGACAACGTGCATCGTTGTGTGTGGACCGCCCTGGCGGACGCACACCGTCCAAGGCTTGCCGAGGCTGTCCTTCAGATCGGCCGGGAATCGACATCGCCCTTGATCCAGGCGACAGCTGCGACAGCCCTGATGGCGCTGGGTGCCGCCGACCCATCATGGCTGCCGGACCGGATCAAAGCCGTCGTCAAGGCGGGCAGAGATCCTTTCGCAATCTTTGGTCCGGACGTCACTCGCCTGAACGACGGCAGGCCGGTCGAGTTGGCAAAGATGGTGCGGACCATCGTGCTTGCGCCTGATCCGTCTGAAGCTGCTGCATTGATCGAAAAACTGCTGGCAGCGGTCAGACCGGCGCACGGAGTAGCGGCAGCACCCGGCTACATAGCGGCCGCCGTCGTCGTCAATTTCTTTTATCCTGCCAAGTACCTGAACATTGGCGGTGGTTCGTCCTTCGTACACCCGTTCTGGTGTAATCTCGACGAGGTTTGCCATCCCTGCGGCGGTCTGCAATTGAAGCTGTCGCCTGAGTTTGTCGTTCCTTTTGCAGATGGCAGCGTCGATTGTGCCTATTCGTCACACTGCCTGGAGCATCTCGACGATCCGACAGTTGAGCGGGTCTTGTCTGAGATTCGCAGGGTCCTGCGGCCAGACGGACGGTTCGTCCTTAAACTGCCAGACTTCGATTCGATCATTCACAACCTGCAGCAGAAGAAGGCAGACTATTTCCAGGATCCTGCCTGGTTTTTCTCAGACGTCGTGTGGAGTTGGGACACGCGGCAGATTGCCGACACACTGGAGAATCGCTTCGTCTATCTGCTCTGCGGCTACTGGAACCAAGCCTGGACCGAAGCAGCCGGCGGCACCGTCGGCAACGCGATCAAACTGGGCGCCTATAACGGCCCGCCTCGAGTTGCCGCAGACGAAGTCTGGGAGCGGACCCGCACTAGCACACCCCACGAGATCGCCGCCTGGCTGTGCGAGAGAGCGCTTTCGGAAGCACCTGATGCCCATTTCAATCACAGAAACGCCTGGAGTGCCGACGAACTCTGCCAACTCCTCGAACGGCATGGCCTGACACCAAGCCGCTTGTCGGACGAGACTGCCGTCCAGAGGCATGAGGCGATCCCCGATATCGGCAAATATGCTCATCTGAGCATATATCTTGAGGGCGTGCCGAACGGGTCAGCCCACACTGAGCGCAGTGTTGTTGAGCCAGCACAGACAGATCGGTATTGGGACGTAGTTCCAGGCACCAACAGATCTGCGTGGTTTCCCGCGGATGTCGCGGACGTCAAACCCAGACGGTACCAGCCTGGACTGCATCAGCTCCATGCCGTTCTCTGGGCATATCATGATTTAGCGGTGAGACAATCCTGGGCGAACATGCCGGAATCGGATTTCTCCAAACACGGCTTCGTAAGTGGGCAGACGCCCGATCGATATGTTAGCGAGATGGAAGAAATCTTCCGCGGGGAATTCTACCGGACGGCGATCTCGGATTTCCGGGCGGACGGCATCCATGAACGCCTCACCCCGTCCGAGCTGGCGGCGCTGACCGAGCATGTCCGCTATGTTGCCCCGACCGAATCCCAAAGAGAAACGATCGTTGAGTTCCTTAAGGAATTGAAACCTCTCATCAGCGAACAGATCCAGTCTGCGTGGCGCGTTACCAACATTCGCTGCTATGAAACCGACGTCACATTCGAAGGCGGCCCTCAGGACTGGCACAGCGACAGACTTCCCCAGTCCCTCATCAAACTCTTGATATATCTATCCAAAGATGAGGTTGCCGTTCGTGGATCCGAGTTGATCGACAGGCAAGGCGAGCATGTGCGTATCTCAGGCCCGAGCGGTCGCTGGCTGCTGTTCGATTCGACTGACCTTCTCCACAGGGCCCCATCCGAAGGCGAAGGACCAAGGCAGATCATTGAAGTGTTACTGTGCCGGGATTTCGATTTCGATATCGAGTTCCGCTTCGGGGGCACAAATTATCGAGCGCCTCTCTGTCCGCCGAGCATCAATCCGTTCGACGGCGTTGACCCCGAGAATCTGTCACCCCTCATGAAAGCGGTGATGGTTGCCGCTCGCCAAATCACGGAATTGCGGTGGCAGCTGAGTGTTTTGAAGGATTCCAATAATTGAAACACTGCCCTGAGCTGCGGAGAACGCCGGCGGCATGATGGCTGAAGACTTAGGACACTTGGTTTATGTAGCGGTTCATGAAATCCGCATGTCCTATTGATATCGCTGAAAATTTTGTGATTTGGACTCTGACCCAGGGCGCCGCCGGCATGCAGAGCCAGGTGCGCGGCCTGGCGGCCGCTCTCACTTGTCCACAGGTTGTGGAAAAGACCTGCGGCTTGCGGCTGCCTTGGCGCTGGCTGCCCAACCGGCGCCTATGGGCGCATCTCGCCGCGGCAGAAGGCGATAGCCTAACACCGCCCTGGCCCGACCTTCTGATCAGCTGCGGTCGCAAGGCGGCCCTGCTGTCGATGGCCGTGCGGCGCGCCTCGGGTGGCCGGGTGCGGACGGTGCACATCCAGGACCCGCTCGTCGACCCGGCCGCCTTCGATCTGGTGGTCGTGCCGCAGCATGACCACCTGCGCGGCGACAACGTCCTTGTCAGCCGCGGCGCCCTGCATCGTGTCACGCCGCAGTTGCTGGCCAGTGCGGCGGACCGGTTCGAGGGCGCGATCGGAAGGCTGCCGCGGCCCCGCCTCGCGCTCCTGACGGGCGGCTCGAACCGCTATTTCGCCAGTCCGCCAGACTGGCTGCGGCAGCTGGGCGGCGAGGCCGCGACCGTCATGCGGCAAAGCGGCGGCAGCGTGCTCGCGACGATATCGCGGCGCACGCCAGCCGATGCCCGCGCGGCATTGCGCGACGCGCTGGTGGATGTCCCGCACGACTATTGGGAAGGGGAGGGCGAAAACCCCTATCTCGCCTACCTGGCGCTGGCGGATGCCATCCTGGTCACCGGCGATTCCACCTCGATGATCTCGGAGGCCTGCGCCACGGGCGCGCCCGTCCATGTCGCTCTGCCGCCGCTGAAGCGGCCGGCGCGCGGCGTCCCGCACCGGTTCGCTGCCTTCTACGACAGCTTCCGCGCGGCCGGTGCCATCAGCTGGTGGGAAGGCGGGCGCTCATGGACCACCGCTCCCGGCGAACTGCCGCAGCGCGTGACGCCGCTGAACGACACGGCGGAAATCGCAGCGGCCGTCACACGGCGGCTGCACCTTCCCGAGGGCGCCGCCGCTACCTGATTGCGACCGCCCGCAACGTCGATTGGCGGGCGCGGCCACGGTTCGGCGACAGGGTCAGTGATGATGGCCGTGATGCGACGGCTTGAAGCCCGTGCGGCGGATCCAGTCGGTGCCGGCGAACCAGACAACGCCCAGGATCGCGATGTTCACCAGTATCGGCAGCAAGTAGCTCATGGCACGCCCGTTCCGTGTTCCGCATGCCCGGCAGAAGCGGGCGGGGGGGGGGGGGGAAGCTAGCGCAAAGGCGGCCCTGCCGCAAAGGGCTTCCCCCCGGGCCCGATGGTTCGGGCCGATCAGCCGCCCTGATTGATCACACCGCAGGCGATCCGCTCGCCGGCGGCGCCCGCAGGATCGGTGGCATAGTCGTCGGCACCCTGATGCATCACCACGGCCGCACCGTCGTCATCGAAAAGGCCCCCTTCGCCGCCGTCGAGGGTCAGGCCGGTGGCAAAGAACTCGACGGCGACGACGCCGTTCTCGCCGACATGCACGTTCGGCAGGTCGCCGGCGTGATGGCCCTTGGGATTGTCCCAGCCATGTTCGGTACCGGTGGGATTGAAGTGGCCGCCGGCCGACTTGAACCCGGTGCCGGGGTCGCAGCTCCCGGTCTGGTGGATGTGGAAGGCATGGACGCCGGGCGGCAGGGCATTGGCGGACAGCACCACCCGGGTGCCCTGTGCCATGGGCGTGAGGCTCACCTTTGCAACCAGGTCGCCCTCACGGTTGACCATGTTGGCGGTGGCGGGCTTCTGCATGTCCTGGGCGCCGGCGACGGACGGCATCCCTGCCACGGCGCTCAAGGTCATGACGCTGATGGCCATGGCGGCAATCCCCGTGGAAGGGGTCGCTGCGGCACGACGGGTCCGATCGAACATGGTGGAAACCTCCAGACTGGATGACGCGGCCCGGCAGACTGCACCGGGCGTCCTGTCGCGACAACGGCTGGCGGGGGCCGGGCGTTCCGCCCCGGACAGGGACCGGCTTTCGTGCGCACCCGTCCAAGACCGGCGCCTTGCCGCCGCCGCGCGGGCCATGCTCGAATTCCGCACTGCTGGCGGCACCCCGCAGGTACGGCCGCCGAAACCGGTAGGGGAGGAGCAGAATGGAACCCGTGACGGATCATGCCGGCCTGGTGAAGCTGTTCACAGACAACTACCGCCTGTGCGAGATCGGCCCCGGCCAGACCGTCGCGGTCCTGTCGGAGGGCGGGCAGCTGCGCGACTATGCCGAAGCCTCGCTGGCGGCGGTCCGCGCCCTGGGGGCGGAGGCGGTCGACGTCAACGTGCCGTCGGACACGGCGATGGATGCCAGCCAGCGGATCGCCAATATCGGCCAGAACCCGCTGTCGCAGCATCCCGCCGCCATGCAGGCCTGCAAGGATGCCGACATGGTGATCGATCATATGCTGCTGCTGTTCAGCCGCGAGCAGATCGAGATGCAGAAGGCCGGCAGCCGGATCCTGATGGTGGTGGAACCGGTAGAGGTCCTGCAACGCCTGTTCCCGACGAAAGCGCTGCGCGCCCGGGTGGAAGCCGGCGAGCGGCTGCTGGCCGACGCCTCCAGCCTGCGTTTCGTCAACCGGGCCGGCACCGACGTCACCTACCGCCTGGCAGGCAAATCGATCCTGACGGAGTACGGCTATACCGTGACGCCCGGCCGCTGGGACCATTGGCCCGGCGGCTTCCTGGCCACCCTGGCAGCGGATGGCGGCGTGGAGGGCAGGGTGGTGATGGACCGCGGCGACCTGCTGTTCCCACAGAAAAGGGCGCTGACGGAGCCGGTGGAGTTCGTGATCCGCGACGGCTGGGTGCGGGAGATCAACGGCGGCCGGGAGGCGGCCGAGCTGCGCGCCTTCATCGAGGGCTATGACGATCCCAGGGCCTATGCCCTGTCGCATATCGGCTGGGGGCTGAACGATGCCTGCGTCTGGGACCCCGACCTGCCGGGCATCGGCATGGACGGCCGCGCCCATTACGGCAATGTGCTGTTCTCGATGGGGCCGGACACGGAGTTCGGCGGCGACAACGACACGCCCTGCCACCTGGACCTGCCGATGCGCAACTGCACCCTCTGGCTCGACGACAGGCTGATCGTCGAGGATGGCGAGGTCGTGCCGGCGGAGATGAAGCCCGCCGCCTGAACCCGGGCAGGAGAGCCTGGAAAGAATGACGGGGGCGCGGTCAAAGCCGCGCCCCCGGTCGCATCTGCAGGTCAGACCCGCTCGATGATGATCGCCGGCGCCATGCCGCCGCCGGCGCACATGGTGACCAGGCCGCGCTTCAGGTCGCGCCGCTCCAGCTCGTCCAGCACGGTGCCGATCAGGATCGAGCCGGTGGCGCCGATCGGATGGCCCAGCGCCATCGCGCCGCCATTCACGTTGACCTTTTCGCGGTCGAGGCCGAGCTTGCGGATGAAGCGCTCCGCCACCACGGCGAAGGCCTCGTTGATCTCCCACAGGTCGATATCGTCCTTGGTCAGGCCGGCCTTCGCCAGCGCTTTCTCCGCCGCCGGCACGGGCGCGTTCAGCATCAGGGTCGGGCAGTCGCCCATATTCGCGGTCGCCACGATGCGCGCCCGCGGCTTCAGGCCGTTCTTCGCCGCATAGTCCTTCGAGGCCAGCAGCAGGGCGGCGGCGCCGTCGACCACGCCGGAGGAATTGCCGGCATGGTGGACATGGTTCATCGGCCCCAGGTCGCTGTACTTGCGGTAGATCATGTCGCCATAGGTGGCGCCGCTGTCGTCGACCGGGATCGAGGCCCACTTGTCGAACACGGTCTTCAGCTGCGACAGGCCTTCCATCGTCGTCTCGGGCCGCGGGAACTCCTCATGGTCCAGGGCGACGCTGCCATCCTCGTTGTAGACGGTGACCAGGGACTTGGCGAAGCGGTTCTCCTTGATCGCCTGCGCCGCCCGCTGCTGGGAGACCAGCGCCAGCTCGTCCACCGCACGCCGGTCGATGCCCTCCATCGTGGCGATGGCATCGGCGCAGACACCTTGCTGGGTCTGCGGGTGCAGCTTGCGCAGGTGCAGGTTGCCGGCATCCAGCATCGGCGGCGTGTTCGGATCGGCGGTGGCGGCGGTGTAGCTCATCATCTCCGTGCCGCCGGCGATCACCAGGTCCTCCATGCCCGACATCACCTGGGCCGCGGCCAGGTTCACCGAGGTGATGCCCGAGCCGCAGAAGCGGTCCAGGGTCACGCCGGACGCCTTGATGTCATAGCCGGCGTCCAGCGCCGCCATGCGGCCCAGGTCGCAGCCCTGCGCGCCGCGCTGGGTGGAGGTGCCCCAGATCACGTCGTCGACCTCGGCCGTGTTGAGGTCGTTGCGCTCCGCCAGCGCCTTCAGGACGGTGGCGCCGAGATGCTGCGGGTGCAGATGGGCGAGGGCACCCTTGCCCACCTTGCCGATGCCGCGGGGGGTGCGGCAGGCGTCGATGATATATGCCTCAGGCATTGGACGTCTCCTTGATCGCGTGTCTTGTCTCAGAGTTCGGGGTTCGGCGGGAAGTCAGCGCGGCGCCATGCGGATGGCGCCGTCCAGGCGGACATCCTCGCCATTGAAATAGCCGTTGCGGCACATCTCGACCGCCAGCGAGGCATATTCCTCCGGAGCGCCCAGCCGTGCCGGGTTCGGCACCTGTGCGGCCAGCGCCCGCTTCACATTGTCCGGCGCGCCCTGCAGCAGCGGCGTGTCGAAGATGCCGGGCAGGATGGTGTTCACCCGGATCAGCTCGGCGGCCAGGTCGCGGGCGATCGGCAGGGTCATGCCGATGATGCCGCCCTTCGATGCGGAATAGGAGGCCTGGCCGACCTGGCCGTCCTCTGCCGCCACCGAGGCGGTGTTCACCATCGCGCCGCGCTCGCCGTCCACCGGGTCCAGGGTCATCATCCCCGCCGCCGACTTGGCGATGCAGCGGAAGGTGCCGACCAGGTTGATCTGGATGATCCGGTCGAAACGGTCGAGCGGGAAATGCCTGATCTCGCCGCTCTTCTTGTCGCGCGAGGCGGTCTTGATCGCCTCGCCGGTGCCGGCGCAGTTGATCAGGATCCGCTCCTGGCCGATTGCGGCGCGCGCCTTGGCGAAGCCGGCATCGACATCGTCCTCCTTGGTGACGTCGACATGGGCGAAGACGCCGCCCAGTTCCTTCGCCAGCGCCTCGCCCTTCTCGTCGTTCAGGTCGAACAGCGCCACCTTCACGCCAAATTCCGCCAGCTTCCGGGCGGTCGCCGCACCCAGGCCCGATGCGCCGCCGGTGATCACGGCGGATACGGTCGAATCAAGCTTCATGTCGTTTCTCCACTGCTGTCTTTCTGGATGGTAGATTGGATGGCATCGCCGCAACCGCCCGGCCCGGCCGCCTGTGAGGCAAGGCCCGCAAGCTGGTTCGCCGACCGTTCCAGGGAAACGGCCAGGGCTTCCAGCCGGGTCATCACTGCATCCGCCGGCGCGGTCCGCGGCTCCGCCGCGCCGCTGGCGGGCAGACCGTAGCAGGCCCGGATCTGGCCGATCACATTGTCCACCGCCGCCTCGGCATCGCCGGGATGGCGACGGCTGCGCTGCACGATGGAGCGGGCGGAATATTCCAGGCTGCCGAAGAAGCTGTCCCGCACGGCACGCAGGTTCGCCTTCGGGTCGATGACGCCCCGGTCCATGCCGCGCCGGAACACCTCGTCGAAGACGGCGGCATAGCGGCGCATCTTCTCGCGCGATGCCGCCAGTTCCTCGCCGGTGCGCCGCAGCGCGAAGGTCAGGTTGATGAAATCGAAATTGGCGATCAGCGCCGCCAGATGGTAGCGGGCGAGGGCGCGAAGCTGCGCAAAGCTGTCCGCCTCGGACGCCACGGCGGTGAGGGCGCCGTCCGTCAGCCCGGCCCAGAACTCCGCCAGGACCGCCTGCATCAGGTCGCTCTTCGCCTTGTAGTAGGAATAGAGCGCACCGTCGGAGATCCCCGCTCGGCGGGCGATCTCCGTCACCCTGGCGCCGTCATAGCCCTTCTCCACGAAGACGGCGCGCGCCGCTTCCAGAAGCAGGCGCTCCTTCTGCTTGACCCTTTCGCTGCGGGTCACGAGCTGACTGGCTCCGGCGCCCAAACCTGCCTCTACTCCCTGCTTCGCCGGGTCCCTTGCCCCGAGATTTGAAGGCCATTCATAATTTCCGAACGGCTTTCAGGCAAGGGGGTGCCGCAATGCCGGAAACCGGCATTGCTGTTTGATGATTCCCCCGTAATTCCATGGAGTTGCAGCGGGTCGTTCAGAGGGCCTTGCAGATTTGCGCCCCCGCCATGCGCATCGGGCCGGTGTCTGGATATTCCCGCCAGCGCGAAGCTGGTGCATCGTTGCACTTCCTGGCCGAGCGCCGGCCGCCCGACCGTCCGGAACCACCCGAGATGCGTGACACAAAGCCTGCCTGTCCGCTGCGGCCAGGCTGCATGCCCCCCCGCAGCGCCGGCAGATGAGGATCAAGTCCCTCCGGCTGCTCATCGTCGGCAGCCTGCTGGTCATCCACATCGCCTCGACGGCGATCTTCCTGGCCGTGGCCTGGGAACTTGCACAGGCCGACCAGCGGAGCTTCGCCGATTCCTCGATGCAGGGGACGGTGGATAACGTGGCGGACCACAGCCAGGCCTTCATCGGCCGGCTGTCCCGGGTGGCGCTGCTCAGCCGCAACCTGGCCGAGGCGACGATCCTCCGGACCGAAGACTTCGACGTCCTGGAACGCTATTTCCTGGAGATCCTGGAGATCAATCCGGAGATCACAGGGATCTATTTCGGCACCGTCCGGGGCGCCTTCGTCTTCGTCACCCGCGAGGCACCGGAACTGGAGGGCGAGGCGGTCTACTTCTCCCGCCTGATGCGCGAGGCGCCCGGCGGCCGCAGTTCGCAGACCCGCCTGCGCGATGCCGGCTTCGACATCATCCGGCAGCGCGACCTGGGCCTGTCCGACCCCTACGACCCGCGCGAACGGCCCTGGTTCGCGCCGGCAATGGCGGGGCAGGGCGTGTTCTGGACCGAACCCTATCCGTTCTATACCTCGCAGCAGCCCGGGATCAGCAGCGGGATCCGTGTCGACAGGGCGGACGGATCGCCTCTGGGCGTGGTGGGGGCCGATGTCTCGCTCGCCTCGCTGCAGGCTTTCGTCGGCGGGCTGACCGTCGGCAAGACCGGCTATGCCTTCCTGCTCGATCCGAAGGGACGGGCGATCAGCCATCCGGCGATGACCCTGGACGGGGATGGCGGCAGGAGGCTCCGCGACCTGGCGGAACTCGACGACCCGGCGCTCGAAACGGTGGTGGAGCGGCTGGCGGCCGAGGATGCCGGGATCGGCGATGTCCTGGAGGTCGAAGGTCCCGACGGAGAAAGCCGCCTGGTGCTGGCACAGCGCATCCGGTCGGAGCAGGGCGACTGGATCGTCGGCGCCGCGGTACCGGCATCCGACCTGTTCGGCTGGTTCGGGGAGCTGACCCGTTCCATCGTGCTGCTGGCCCTGGGCCTCACCCTGTTCTGGTGCCTGGCCGGCATGCTGCTCTGGCGGCTGGTCGACCGGCGCTTCGCCACCCTGCGGGCTCTGGCCAACCAGTACCTGAAACGCGGCCCGCCGCCGCCGGAACGCAGCGGGCGGTTCGGCACCTTCAGCGAACTGGAGGAGACGGAGGCCGCCATCGAGGCAGCGCTGGCCGAGCTGGACCGTCAGCGGGCGCACAATCTGGGCCTGCTGCAGGAGGCCCGGCGCGCCAACCACGCCAAGACACTGTTCCTTGCCAGCATGAGCCACGAGCTGCGCACGCCGCTGAACAGCATCGGCGGCTTTGCCGAACTGATCGCCGAGGAGCAGTTCGGCCCGGTCGGGCAGCCCCGCTATCGGGAATATGCCGGCCTGATCCTGCGCAGCAACCGCCGGATGCTGGAACTGGTCCAGCAGCTGCTCGACCTCTCGGCCTATGAACTCGATCAGGTCCAGCTCACCCTGGAAACGACGGACCTCGGCGCCCTGGTCGACGAATGCATCGCGGAGGTGGCGGCGGAGGCGGAGCGGAAGGGGCTGGCCCTGACGGTGGACGCGCAGGCCGGTCCCGCCGCCTGGGTCGACCGGGTGAAACTGCGGATCCTGGTCTCCAACCTGCTGCGCAACGCGATCTCCTATACGCCGGCCGGCGGCCAGGTGGAGGTCGCGCTGCGGCGCACGCCGGAGGGCGCGCCGCAGCTGCAGGTCACCGATACCGGCATCGGCATGGACCCCGCGAAGCTCGACCAGCTGCGCGAGCCCTTCACCCGGAACAGCGACGACCCCTTTGTCGCCGAGGCCGGCGGCTCCGGCCTCGGCCTGGCGATCGTCGACCGGATCGCCGCAAGCCATGGCGCCGACCTGGTGATCGAGACGGCACTGGGCGCCGGGACCAGGGTGATCCTGACCTTCCCGCCGGACCGGGCCGCCCCCCGAACGGAGGCTGGTGAAGCCGGAAAAGAGGAAGCGATTACATCACTTTAGGTGATTTTTCTCATCTGTCCTGGTAGACCGGTGCGCGCTTTTCCAGGAAGGCGTCGATCGCTTCCCTGGCATCCTCGGAATGCGACAGCAGGGCCTGGTGGCGGTCCTCTACGGCCATCACCGCGTCCAGGCTGGGCGCGTCGATCGACAGGTTCAGGGCCTCCTTGGACATCCGCAGGCCAAGCGGCGCGGTCGCCAGCATATGGTCGATCAGGGGCTGTGCCGCCGCATCCAGCCCGGCTTCCGGCACCACGCGCGACACCAGGCGCATCGCCAGCGCTTCCTCGGCCGAGACGAAGCGGCCGGTCAGGATGATCTCCGCCGCCATAGAGGCGCCGACCAGGCGCGGCAGGAAATAGGACGAGCCCATATCGCATCCTGTCAGGCCGATCTTGATATAGGCAGCGTTCATCTTCGCGGTCTCGGCAGCGATGCGGATGTCGCTGGCCAGGGAGAGGGAGAAGCCGCCACCGCAGGCCGCGCCATGCATCAGGGCGATGATCGGCTGCGGGCAGCGGCGCATGGCCCGGCAGATGTCGGAGAAACGGTTCTGGATCTCCCAGATGGCGTTCGGGCTGCGGTTCTGGGCAATGCTCTGGGCGACGTCGGAATCCGGCGCCATGTCGAAGCCGGCGCAGAAGGCACGGCCGGCGCCGCGCAGCACGACGATCCGCGTGTCGCGGTTGCGGCGCAGATCCTCGAAATAGCTGCGCACCGCATCGACCAGGGCGAAATTCAGGGCGTTCAGCCGGTCGGGCCGGTTCAGGGTGACCCAGTCGACGGGGCCGCGTCGTTCGACGATCAGGACCTCGTCGGTGCTCATGTCCGTGCTCATTGAGGGCGCTTCCATCATGTTTCGTTGGGATGGCAGCGTAGCGGAAGCGCCAAGGGTCTGAGAATGCAGGACTTTCTGGATCGTCCTGTGCTTTCCATAATATACATTATGCGATTATTAGATATACGGGGGCGGCCTGTCCCGCACAGCAATCCATGGGCTCCCCTAGACCGCCCCGGCCGTTTTCATTTGCTGCAGGATCCCGCCCATCCGGGCATGGATCGCGTTGATCCCCTGCAGCGGCCGGACCATCACCTTGAAATCGACGATACGGCCCTCGGCGTCGCAGGTGATCAGGTCGATGCCGTTGACATGGACGCCGTCGATCTCACATTCGAACTCCAGCACCGCCGCATTGCCGGCGGCGATCTCCCGCACATAGCGGAAGCCGGGTCCGAGGCGCCCGATGCCGGTGCGCCAGTCGGTCACCTCGCCGCCGAAGGCCAGGCAGGCGGCCAGCAGATAGGTCCGGGTCTTCTCCCGGCCGACCTGCGGCGTGTGCACCACCGGCGAATGGAAGACGCAGTCCTCCGCCAGCAACCGGTCCAGGCCGCCCTCCAGCTCTCCATGGGTGAACCGGTGCCAGTCGGCAATCACGGCTTCGATCATCGCGGCAATCCCCCTTGTCCCATCGCTCTCTGCCCGCGCCCGCGGAAGGCTGCCAACGCAATCAGCCCTCCAGGAGAACCTCGCCGGGGTCCGAGAGCAGCCTGCCGACATGGGCCAGGAAATGCGCGGCATCGGCACCGTCGTTCAGGCGATGGTCGAACGCCAGGCAGAGCGGCAGCAGCAACCGCGGGACAAGTTCCCACTGCGCGAGGTCGCCGTCCACCACCGGCTTCAGCTGCGCCCGGGCCAGGCCCAGGATGGCGGCCTGCGGCGGATTGATGATCGGCGCAAATCCGGTGCCGCCGATCGGGCCCGGATTGGTCAGGGTGAAGGTGCCGCCCTGCATCTCCGCGCGCTTCAGCTCCCCGTCCCGCGCCCGCCGTGCCAGGTCCGGCAGTTCCAGGCTGAGGTCGAGCAGGCTCTTGGCGCCGACATCCCGGATCACCGGGGTCAGCAGGCCGCGATCGGTCGCCACTGCAACGGCGATGTCCGCCCGTGCGTGCAGCACGATCTCCTCCGCGTCGACGTCGAGGCTGGCATTGAAGCGCGGGTAGCGGCGCAACGCCGCCGCCGCCGCCTTCAGCGCGAAGGCGGTCAGGGTCAGGCTGCCGCCCAGGTCGGACACACGTTGCTGGCGGGCCCGGCGATAGCGCTCCAGTTCCGTGATATCGGCGACATCCTCATGCAGCACATGGGGAATCTCGCGCCAGGACTGCGCCATCCGACGCGCGGTGGCGCGCCGTACCGAGCGCAGCTTCAGGCGCCGGTCCTGCCGACCTTCCCCGCCTTCTTCTTCCGCCCTGCGCCGTTGGCCGGCATGCCGGCGGACATCCTCCGCTGTTACCCGGCCGTCGGGCCCGCTGCCTTCTACGGCCTGCAGGGACACAGACAGTTCGCGTGCCAGGCGTCGGGTGGCGGGGGCAGCCGCAACCGGGCGGCCGCTGCTCTTGCCGTCATCATCCCCCGCGCCATCCCCGGCCGGCGCTCCGCCATGTGCCTCCTCTTCAGCCTGGCGGCTCTTTTCCCGCCGGGTTGCCGCCTGTCGCGCCACCCGACGGCGATCGCCGCCTTCGCCGGCTTCCTCATCGCCGTGCTCGTCAGCGTCCGCCGCCTCTTCGTCGCCCTGGCCGGTCTTGCCGGAGCGGGTCTTGCCGGACTTCGCCTTCGCCCTGTCCTTCGCCGGTTCGGGATTTTGCCTCCCCGACCTGGCGGAGGCCTTCTCGCCGCCCGCGGCGCCAGGGTCGGAATCCTTCGCCCCGGTGTCCACCCCCTGTTGCACCGGCCGGTCGTCGCCCTGCTCTGCCTCGCCGCCGTCCTCCTGCCGGGCACCCCCTTCCGCCTCGCCGGTCTCGTAGCTCAGCAGCGTCTCGCCCACCTGCACGGTATCGCCTTCTTCGACGCGGAGGTCGACGATGGTGCCGCTGAAGGGTGCCGGGATCTCTGTGGCGGCCTTGTCGGTCTCGACCACCATCAGGGTGTCGCCGTCCGACACCCGGTCGCCGGCCTGGACGTGCAGCTCGACGATCTCCGCTTCGTGGATCCCCTCGCCCGGATC
The DNA here is from genome assembly GCF_042646425.1 of Marinibaculum pumilum. Taxonomy (NCBI): domain Bacteria; kingdom Pseudomonadati; phylum Pseudomonadota; class Alphaproteobacteria; order Rhodospirillales; family Rhodospirillaceae; genus Marinibaculum; species Marinibaculum pumilum. Next base: position 173,071 of record NZ_JBHRTR010000005.1, on the reverse strand, counting down.
GCGCAGCACAAAGTTCTCGGCCATCGGGATCAGGCCTCCACGTTCAGGGTCTCGCGGGCGGCCGCCAGGACCCGCTCCGCATCCGGCAGGTAGGCCTCTTCCCGCGCGAAATAGGGAATGTGCACGTCGTATCCGGTAACCCGCCGGACCGGCGCCTCAAGCCGCCAGAACGCCTCCTCGACCAGGCGGGCGACGATCTCCGCACCCGGGCCGAAGCTGCGATGCGCTTCATGCACCACGACGGCCCGGCCGCAGCGGCGCACCGATTCCGCCACCGGCGCGATATCCAGCGGTGCGATCGTCTGCAGATCGATCACATGGGCCTGGACACCGTCCTCCTGCTCCAGACGGCCGGCGGCCTGCAGCACGGGCTGCAGCATCGCCCCATAGGTGACGATGGTGATGTCATCGCCGTTCCGCGCGGTGCGTGCCTCGCCCAGGGGCAGCACCTCCTCCGCATCGGGCACCTCCTCCCGGAACGCGCGATAGATCCGCTTCGGCTCGAAGAACACCACCGGATCCGGATCCCGAATCGCTGAGAGCAGCAGGGCACGACCGTTTCGCGGGCCGGAGGGGATCACCATCTTCAGACCCGGGATATGCGCGTAGAACACCTCCTTGCTCTCGGAATGGTGTTCCAGCGCATGCACGCCGCCGCCATAGGGCATGCGCAGCACCATCGGCACGGTGAAGCGGCCGCGCGACCGCCAGCGCAGCCGCGCGGCATGGTTCTCCATCTGGGCCAGCGCGAGGTAGGAAAAGCCGGAGAACTGCATCTCTGCCACCGGCCGCATCCCGTAGACGGCCAGGCCGATCGCCATCCCGGCGATGGCGCCCTCCGCCAACGGGGTGTCCATCACCCGTCCCGCGCCGAACCGGTCGAGCAGCCCGTCGGTCAGCCGGAACACGCCGCCATCGACGCCGACATCCTCGCCCATCAGCAGGACATCCCCGTCGCGTTCCATTTCCTGCCGCAGGGCCAGGTTCAGGGCTTCGATCAGGTTGCGTTCAGCCATCATTGTCATCCCTGTCCGTGCCGTGCCCGGCACCTGCCTGGCGGCGCTGCACCAACAGCGCCTCCGGCGGCTCGGCGAGAAGATGGTCGAACATCGACGCAGGCTCGGGCGGATCCTCGATCCGGGCGCTCACCTCGTCCCAGGCCGTGTCGATCTCCTCCGCGATCTCCGCCTCCATGCTCTCGACATCGTCGTCGCTCAGCAGTGCCTTGCCGCGGAGGTAGGTGGCGAAGCGGATCAGCGGGTCCCGCTCCTGCCAGCGCTCGACCTCTTCCTCGTCGCGGTATTTCGACGGATCGTCCGCGGTGGTGTGGACCGACATCCGGTAGGTCACGCATTCGATCAGGGTCGGTCCCTCCCCGTCCCGTGCCCGCGCTGCGGCCTCGGTCGCTGCGCAATGGACCGCCAGCACGTCGTTGCCATCGACCTGCAGGCCGGGCATGCCATAGGCGAGGGCCTTCTGCGCCAGGGTGGTCGTGGCCGTCTGCCGGTCGCGCGGGGTGGAAATCGCCCAATGGTTGTTCTGGCAGACGAACAGGACAGGGCAGCCATAGACTGCGGCGAAGTTCATCGCCTCGTGGAAGTCGCCGGTGGAGGTGGCACCGTCACCGAAATAGGTACAGGCCAGGGTCCCCGCCCCCCGCAGGGCCATGCCATGGGCGATGCCGACGGCATGCGGCAGCTGCGTCCCGACCGGGATGGCGATCGGCAGGGTGTTCTGGCCCTCCGGTATCGCGCCGCCCTCATTGTAGCCGGCGTTGAACAGCAGGATCCCCGTCATCGGCAGCCCGCGCCAGAGCTGGATCGCGGTCTCCCGGAACGAGGGCACCAGCCAGTCGTCGTCGCCGAGCACGGCCCCCACGCCGATCTGCGCCGCCTCCTGGCCGTGAACGGGCGCGAAGGTGCCGATCCGCCCCTGCCGCTGCAGGGTCAGAAGCCGCTCGTCGAAGCGGCGCGCCCGCAGCATGCCTCTGTGCATGGCGATCAGCAGGTCTTCGTCGATCTCGGGCTCCAATGCCTCGTCGACGACTCCGTCCTCGTCCAGAATCGACAGATGCTCGACCTGCCCGGGCAATTCCAGGCTGGTGCGCGGCATGCTCTCCTCGCTTCCTCAGGCCGCACGGGCCAGGTTGATGCGCCCGCCCGCCAACAGGATCTCGCGCTCCGTCCCGGTGGCGCGCAGCTGCAGGCTGATGCGCTGCTGCCTGCCTTTCACCGCCGCCTCGATGCTGTCCCGATCGCCGACGGCCTCCCGCAGGCCCTCCAGGCACAGCAGGTCGCCGCGCTCCAGGCTCTGCGCGGCACCGTCGAGCTGCAGCGGCAGCACCCCGTAGTTGATCAGGTTGGCGCGATGCAGGCGCGCGAAGGAGCGGGCCAGCACCGCCCGCAGGCCCAGGTAGCGCGGTGCCAGGGCCGCATGTTCGCGGCTGGACCCCTGCCCGTAGTTGCGCCCGCCCAGAACCGCGTGGCCACCGCCATCGCGCGCCTCCTCGCTGCGTTGCGGATAGCTGGAATCGACGGCGGAAAAGGTGAATTCGGCGATCTTCGGGATATTGCTGCGGAAGGGCAGTATCTCGGACCCGGCGGGCAGGATCTCGTCCGTTGAGAGGTCGTCGCCGGCAGCCAGCAGGATCGGCAGCTCCAGCCGGTCGGGCAAGGGATCGAAGCGCGGCAGGGAGACGATGTTCGGCCCCTTCCGCAACTCTACGCCGGGTCCCGCCTCCGATCCGGGCGGGCATTCGGTCATGGCAACCCGCGTGACCGGAGGCTCCGCCTCAATATCGGGACAGGCGCTTCCGAGGTCGCGGGGGTCCGTGATCCTGCCCTCCAGTGCCGAGGCCGCCGCGGTCTCCGGACTGCACAGGAAGACGCTGTCCTCGCGGGTGCCCGAACGGCCGGGAAAGTTCCGCGGCACGGTGCGCAGGCTGTTGCGCCCGCTGGCCGGCGCCTGCCCCATGCCGATGCAGCCGTTGCAGCCCGCCTGGTGCAGGCGCGCACCGGCGCGGATCAGGGTGGAGAGGTGGTCGGCCTGCGCCAGGCTGACCAGCAGGCGGCGCGAGGTCGGGTTCACGTCCAGGGAGACCGTCGGATCGACCTGCCGCCCCTTCAGAATGGCGGCCGCCACCGCAAAGTCGCGATAGCCGGGATTGGCGGAGGAACCGATATAGGCCTGGTAGATCGGCGCCCCGGCGACTTCGCGCACCGGGACCACGTTGCCCGGGCTGCTCGGCCGCGCGATCAACGGCTCCAGTTCGGAGAGGTCGATCCGGTCGGTGACGTCGTAGCCGGCATCCGGGTCGGCCGCGACCGGGTCGAACGCCGCTTCCCGCCCTTCGGCGGCCAGAAAGCGGCGCACCGCATCGTCGGCGGGGAAGACCGTCGTCGTGGCGCCGAGTTCCGCCCCCATATTGGCGATGACGTGGCGATCCATGGCGCTGAGGCCGTCCAGCCCGGGACCGTGATACTCGATGATCCGCCCGGTCCCGCCATCCACGCCGTGGCGACGCAGCATTTCCAGGATCACGTCCTTCGCACTGACCCAGTCGGGCAGCCGTCCGGTCAGCTCAATGCCCCAGACCTCGGGCATCGCGATGCGATAGGGTTCGCCGGCCATCGCCATCGCCACGTCCAGGCCGCCGGCGCCGATCGCCAGCATGCCGAGCGCGCCGGCGGCACAGCTATGGCTGTCCGAGCCCAGGAGCGACTGACCAGGGCGGCCGAAGCGCTGCATATGGACGGGATGGCTGACCCCGTTCCCGGGGCCGGAATACAGGATGCCGAACCGTCGGCAGGCGCTTTCCAGGAACAGGTGGTCGTCGGGATTGCGATGATCGGCCTGGATCAGGTTGTGGTCGACATATTGCACCGACAGACCGGTGCGGACCCGGTCGAGATCCAGCGCCTCAAGGGCCAGCATCACCAGGGTGCCGGTGGCATCCTGGGTCAGGGTCTGGTCGATCCGCAGGCCAATCGGCGTACCCGGACGCATTTCGCCTTCGGCCAGATGGGTCCGGATGAGCTTCTGTGCGAGATTGCAGGCCATTCCACCTTGCGCGCTCCCATGCGCTCGCGGGGGACTGCCTGACAAACACCGGCCGCGGACCTGTCGTTCCGCCGGCAGGCCGGCAGCTCAGCCGGCCGGGCCGTCCTCCGGCATCAGCACCTGCAGGGCCATCGGCAGGATCCGGATCTCCACAGGCGAGGGGAAGAGCCGCAGTTCGCCGTCCACGGAAAGGTGGATATGGCTGCGTTTCGTCTCAAGGGTGATCCGCTCCCCCTCCGCAAGGATGAAGCGGTCCAGCAGGCCCTCGTCCCGCGCAGCGACGAACTTCTCGCGGCCATGACGGCGGGTCGCCTTCGCGGACAGGCCATAGACGACCAGCCGGCCGCCATCCAGCCTGTCGCGGGCGAAGGGATGCTCCAGCCGGCCGCGGAAACGGTTGAGCGACACCATCAGGACGGCGGCGCGAACCTCCATCTCCGCCTCGTCGATCGTCAGGCGGAAACGGGTCCCGGGCCGCCGGACCAGGCTGCGCAGCGCATACCAGCCCATCTTCAGCCAGGCCAGCGCGCGCAGATGCTTGCGCTGGATCTCGCGCAGGCGGATGGTCGCACTGAGGCGGCCGGCCATCGCTTTCAGCAGGCAAAGTTCGCCGCCGACATCGGCGACATCGATGCGCCGCACCGCCCCGCCGGCCAGGACCGCGGCGGCCCCCTGCAGGTCCAGCGGGATCTGCAGGTCGCGGGCCAGGATGTTGAGCGTGCCCAGAGGCAGGATGCCGAGGATCTTGTCGGATTCGATCGCCATGCCGGCCGCATGCTGCAGGGTGCCGTCGCCGCCGCCGACCAGCACCACCTCGGCATCGGATCCGAAGGCCGCCTCCATGGCCGCCTGCATCTCCTTCGGTTCGGCGAGCCGGAAATCGATCAGGTCGTGCGCCGCCCGCAGGTCGTCGCGAAGCCTGTCGGCAAGCGCATCACCGCCATGGTGCAGCAAGGTGCCGGCCTGGGCGTTCAGGACGGCGAATATCCTGCGGCGCCGGGTTCCCTTACCCTCCGCCGCACTATTGGATGCAATCGTCTCTGCCTGCTGCGCCACGTCCGCCGTCATCCTCTCCCCGCCGCGGCAACCCGCCGGCGGCACCGCATCCAACAACAACCATTCATCAACACGCTTGGATGTGCTGCGGTTTCCTCCCTATCCGGCAGATATGGTGACGCAGTCCAGCAATGGTCCCAGCTGGCCGACGCGGCGCTCGATCGTGGCAGCACGTCCGCTGATCCGCCCGGAAGGGCGGCCGGCGGACCATTCCCTGGGGTTCGGCAATACCGCCGCGAGCAGGGCCGCCTGGCGCCGGCTCAGATCCGCGGCCGCACGGTCGAAATGGTGACGGGCCGCGGCTTCCGCGCCATAGACCCCCGGCGCCCACTCGACGATGTTCAGATAGACCTCGATGATCCTGCGCTTCGGCCAGAGCAGTTCGATGGCAAAGCTTATCGGCAGTTCCAGCGCCTTCCGCAGGGCGCTGCGACCCGGCCAGAGAAACAGGTTCTTCGCCGTCTGCTGCGTGATGGTGGACCCGCCCCGCCCCGGCCGGCCGGCCAGGAAGTCGGAGACCGCCGCGCGGAATGCTTCCTCGTCGACGCCCCAATGGCTGCAGAAATGATTGTCCTCCGAGGCCACGACGGCGCGCGGCAAGGCCGGTGCGATGGCGGTGAGCGGCACCCATTGATGGTGAAGCGGCGGCATGCGCATCAGCATCAACGGGGTGACCGGCACCGGCAGGACCCGGAACAGCACAATCAGCCCCAGCAGCACCGCAACAATGGCGGTGATCGACACCAGCACCAGCCGCAATGCCCTGCGCCAGCGCGACGGCGCGGTCACGGCCCCCGCGTTCACCGGGCCCTCCCCCGCCCTTGGCTGCGGGACAGAGACGCGGCGGCGCAGGCCAAGCTTGCCTCCACCCGGAACGCCACCGATACTCCGGCGCCATGTCCTCCACCGCAAGCCCCCCCTCCGCCGCCCACGACGAGCCCCCGGAGACTGCGTCCGGCAGCCGCATCCAGCGCCTGCTTGCCATCATGGCGCAGCTGCGCGACCCGCAGGGCGGCTGTCCCTGGGACCTGGAGCAGGATTTCCGCAGCATCGCCCCCTACACGATCGAGGAGGCCTATGAGGTCGCCGACGCGATCGAGCGCGACGACATGGCGGATCTGCGGGACGAACTGGGCGACCTGCTGCTGCAGGTCGTGTTCCACAGCCGCATGGCGGAGGAAGCCGGCCGCTTCGCATTCGCCGACGTGGTCGAGGCGATCTCCGACAAGATGCTGCGGCGTCATCCCCATGTCTTCGGCACTGCCCGCTTCGCCGATGCCGCCAGCCAGACCGTCAACTGGGAAGCACAGAAGGCCGCGGAGCGCGCGGCCAAGGCGGAAGCCGATCCCACCGCGGCGCCGGCCGGCACCCTGGACGGCATTCCCGCCAGCCTGCCGGCCCTGCTGCGGGCGCTGAAGCTGCAGAAGCGCGCCGCACGGGTGGGATTCGACTGGCCGTCGACGGGCCCGGTCTGGGAGAAGCTGGACGAGGAAATCGGCGAACTGCGCGCCGCCGCCGCCGGCAGCGACAGGCAGGCGCTGGAAGACGAGCTGGGCGATGTGCTGTTCGTGCTGGTCAATCTCGCCCGGCACTGGGACCTGGACCCCGACAGCGCGCTGCGCCGGACCAATGCCAAGTTCGAGAGGCGGTTCCGGCGGGTCGAGGCATGGCTGCGCGCCGAGGGCCGCGACCCGGAACAGTCGAACCTCGACGAGATGGACCGGCTCTGGGACCGCGCAAAAGCGGAAGAGCGGGCAAAAGCGGAAGAGCGGGCAAAAGCGGAAGAGCGGGCAAAAGTGGAAGAGCGGGCAAAGGCGGAGGAATAGGCCGCCACCTTCGCCCGGCCCCGCCTCACCCGGCGGCGCCGGCCCGGGGCTGCAGCCAGCTGCCGAACAGTTCGTTGCGGACCATGTGCCAGCCGGCCTCGCTCTGCGCCACCAGAAGCGGCCAGTGCTGCTTCGGCGGCAGGCCCGGACGATAGCGCGTGCCGTCGAGCCGCGCGGCATGGCCGCCCGCCTCCTCCACAATCAGGCAGCCGGCGGCATGGTCCCAGGGATACATGCTGCCATAGGCGGCGAAGTCGATCTGGGCCTGCGCCGCGGCGAGATATTCCACGCCGGAGCAGCGCAGGATCAGCTGCGTGGCATAGCGGTCGCTCACCGCGGCAAGTGATGCCACCGCGGCACGATCGGCATGGCTGCGGACATTGACGCAGCCGGTCATGTGGCTCAGCGCCGGCGGATTGCCGGTGCAGGCCGGGCGGAATTCCCGCCCCTTCGCCAGCAGGCGCGCACCGCCGCCGCGCTCCGCCACGGCGGTCAGGTCCTGCACCGGATCATGGATCCAGCCCATCTGGGTCTCGCCCCGCACGACATAGGCCAGGATGGTGGCGAACATCGGCACGCCGGTGGCGAAGTTGATGGTGCCGTCGATGGGGTCGATCACCCATACCGGCTGATCGCCGTCCAGCAGGGACATCAGCGATGGGTCGGCCGCAACCGCTTCCTCACCCAGCACCACGGTGCCGGGATAGGTGGCGGACAGCCATTCCGTCAGCGCCTCCTCGACCGCGACGTCGGCCACGGTGACGAGGTCGTTGGGCCCCGTCTTCTGCTTGACCTGCGCCGGGTCGAGCTGCCGGAAATGATGCAGCGCGATCTCCTCGCCGATGCTGCGGACCCTGGTCGCGATCCGCACGGGATCCGGAGCGGTCATCGTCCCGGCCCGGCGCTCAGCCGACCACGCCCATGATATCGGCTTCCTTCATGATCAGCAGTTCCTCGCCACCGACCTTGATCTCGGTGCCGGACCATTTGCCGAACAGCACCCGGTCGCCCTTCTTCACGTCCAGCGGCAGCAGGCGCCCGTCCTCGGCACGGGCCCCGGCGCCCACGGCGATCACCTCGCCCTCCTGCGGCTTCTCCTGCGCGCTCTCGGGAATGATGATCCCGCCAGCGGTCTTCGCCTCGCTCGCCACCCGGCGGACGAGGACCCGGTCATGCAATGGCCGCAGCTTCATGGTGCCACTCTCCTTGCGGTTGGGCTCCGTTGGTCGTGGCGGTGATAAGAACCGGGTTGCAGGCTGTCAACCGGTGCGGTGGCTACCGCCCCTGCCCCGGGCCGCCCCCCTGGCCGCTCTCCGGGCCACCTTGGCCGCCATGCAGCTTGAGGAACCGGCCATGATCCGCCGGACGCAGGCGCACGGTCACCGCCACCCGGCCGGATTCGGTATCGCTGCGGGCGACCACCTCGCCATGCCGGTAGAGCCAGGACAGGGCCGCGCCATCCTCCGGCGGCAGCTCGATCTCGTAGCTCTGCAGGTCGCGGCCGATCTGCTCCGAGAGCAGCTGCAGCAGCGCCTCGATCCCCTCCCCGGTCAGCGCCGAAACCACGACGCGCGCCGCGATCCCTTCGCCGCCGATACCGGCACCGGCCGGCCCGTCGGCGAGGCGCGCCCGCTGCTCGGGGGTCAGGCGGTCGACCTTGTTCATCGCCTCCACGATCGGGACCTCACCGCGGGTCACGCCCAGTTCCTCCAGGACGGAGGCGACATCGGCGGCCTGGGCCGCCGTATCGGGGGCGCTGGCATCCCGCACGTGCAGCAGCACGTCGGCGGCCAGCACCTCCTCCAGGGTGGCGCGGAAGGCGGCGACCAGCTGGGTCGGAAGGTTGGAGATGAAGCCGACCGTATCGGAGATGATCGCGGTGCGGCCACCCGGCAGCTCGATCGCGCGCATCGTCGGATCGAGGGTCGCGAACAGCATGTCGGCGGCCTTCACCTCGGCGCGGGTGAGGCGGTTGAACAGGGTCGACTTGCCGGCGTTCGTGTAGCCTACCAGCGCCACGATCGGATAGGGCACGCGCTCCCGGCTCTCGCGATGCAGGGTGCGTGTGCGCACGACATCGGTCAGCTCCAGCTTGATCCGCGCGATCCGCTCGTCGATCAGCCGGCGGTCGATCTCGAGCTGCCGCTCGCCCGGCCCGCCCAGGAAGCCGGCACCGCCGCGCTGGCGTTCCAGGTGGGTCCAGGACCGGACCAGGCGCGAGCGCTGATAGGTCAGATGCGCAAGCTCCACCTGGAGCCGGCCTTCACGCGTGCGGGCGCGCGCGCCGAAGATCTCCAGGATCAGTCCGGTGCGGTCGATGACCTTGCAGCCCAGGGCGGTTTCGAGATTGCGCTGCTGGCCCGGCGTCAGCGGGCCGTCAACGATCACCAGGGCGATCTCCAGCGTCTCGACCTGTTGCGCCAGGTGGGCGACCTGGCCGCCGCCCAGAAGGGTCTGCGGCCGCGGCTTGCGCAGCGGCAGGACCTCGCCCATCACGACATGCAGGCCGATCGCCCGCGCCAGCCCGATGGCCTCCTCCAGCCCCTGCTCGGGCTCGCGGGACACCGATTCAGCAGGGACATCCGCCCGAAAGGCCCGGTCGCCCGCCCCGCGCTCCGCGCCGCCGGAATCCCGGCCGGCGGGGAGCACCGGATGAACGACATAGGCTCGCTGGCCCCCGCCTGCGCCTGCCGGCCGGCGCGGGTCCGACTGTTCCGCGGCCGGGCCCTGCCCGGCCGCGCGACCGCGCGCGGCTTCGCCGTCTGTCGCGGGAGGGAACAATCCGATCGCCTGCCTCAGCTCGCCGCAGCGTCGTGGCTGGCCGGGTCGAACAGCTGGATCGGCCCGGACGGCATCACGGTGGAGATGGCGTGCTTGTAGACGAGCTGGACATGTCCGTCACGACGAAGCAGGACGGAGAAGTTGTCGAACCAGCTGATCACCCCCTGCAACTTGACCCCGTTGATGAGGAAGACGGTAACCGGCGTCTTGTTCTTCCGGACGTGGTTCAGGAACACGTCCTGGACATTCTGCGCCTTATCAGCAGGCATGGCTGACCTTTCTTATTGGCGGCCGATTTTTCGGCTTCGCAAGTTGTGTGTCACGGAGGTCCATGCACCCCCGCACGGCCCTCACAATCAGAGATAGCCATCATGTTGCGCTGCGGCAAGACACAGTTTTCGCGGATTTCGGGGGTATGCAGATACGCACACCCGCTCAGACCGCGGTGGCATGCTCCACATAGCTCTGCCGCAGGCGCTCTGTCAGCATGCCCGGTGCCCCGTTGCCCACCGGCCGGCCGTCGATCTCCACCACCGGCATGACGAAAGAGGTGGTCGAGGTCAGGAACGCCTCGCGTGCGGCCATCGCCTCCTCCAGGGTGAAGCGCCGCTCCACGATCTCCGTCCCTGCATCCGCGGCAAGCTGCAGCAGCGCGCGCCGCGTGATGCCGTTCAGGATGTTCGGGCTGACCTCCCGGGTGACGATCCTGCCGTCGGCGTCGACGATCCAGGCATTGGTGGAGCTGCCCTCCGTCACATAGCCCTCGTCGTCCACCATCCAGGCCTCGAAGGCGCCGCGATCCTTGGCTTCCTGCTTGGCCAGGCAGTTCGGCAGCAGGGAGACGGACTTGATGTCGCACCGGTCCCAGCGGATATCGCGCACCGACACGACCTTCACCCCCTCGCCGGCCTTCCGGGCGATGCCGTCGAAATCCATGCTCTTCGCCGTCATCACGACCGCCGGCTTCGCGGCCTTCGGAAAGGCATGGTCGCGCCGGGCCACGCCGCGGGTCACCTGGGTATAGACGATGCCGTCGCGCACCCGGTTGCGGCGCGCCGTCTCTTCCATCACCGCCAGGACCGCCCGCGGGCTCATCGGCATCGGGATCCGCAGTTCGGACAGGGAGCGTTCCAGGCGCTCCAGGTGCATGTCGGAATCGACCATGCGGCCGTTGCGCACGGCGGTCACCTCATACACCCCGTCGGCGAACTGGTAGCCGCGATCCTCGATATGCACCATGCCGTCGCAATGCGGCAGGTAGCGGCCGTTCACATAGGCGATGCGGGACATGCGTCTTCTCCTGCTGTGCGGACGATGATTCCCTCCCGGCGGCGCTTTTTGCGTTTCTTATCAGAAATATTCCAGGCGCACCGCGAACATCTTCTCCACGTGGCGCACCATCTCCGACATCGCGAACATGATCACCCGGTCGCCCGCCTCGATCACGGTATCGCCGCGCGGCAGGACGACCTCGCCCCCGCGGACGATGGCGCCGACGATGATGCCGTCGGGAATGTCCATCTCCCGCAGGTTCTTGCCGACCAGGCCGGAGGTCTTCAGCGCCTCCGCCTCGATGATCTCTGCGGTGCCGTCGCGCAGGGAATAGACCTGCCGGATCCGGCCGCGCCGGACATATTGCAGGATCGTCGACACCGTGGTGCCGCGCGGATTGACCACCACGTCGATCCCCAAAGAGGTGATCAGGCCGCGATAATCCTCGTTGTTCACCAGCGCCACCGCGCGCTGGCAGCCGGCGCGCTTGGCCAGCAGGGAGGCCAGTATGTTCACCTGGTCGTCGTTGGTCAGCGCCACGATCGCCTCGGTGCCGGAGATGTTCGCCTCGTCCAGCAGCTCGCGGTCCAGCGCGTCGCCGTGCAGCACCACGGAATGGTGCAGCCGGTCGGCAGCGGCCTCGGCATGCGCCAGGTCGCGCTCGATCAGCTTGATCCGCACGCCGGGATGGGTCTGCTCCATCTGCCGCGCCAGGAACAGGCCGATATTGCCGGCGCCGACAATGATCAGGCGGCGCGCCTCCTTCTCCTCATGGCCGAACAGGCCCATGGCGCGCTGCACCTGCTGGGTATCGGCGATGAAATAGATCTCGTCGCCCGGGAACAGCTGGTCGTCGCCATGCGGCACCACCAGCTTGTCGTTGCGCACGATGCCGCAGACCACCGCCTTCAGGTCCGGGAACAGGTCCGTCAGCTGCCGCAGGGGGGTGTGCACCACCGGGCAGTCCTCTCCCAGCCGCACGCCGATCGTGCGCACCCGGCCGTCGGCGAAGGGGATCATGTCCAGTGCGCCGGGCACCTCAAGGCGCCGCATGATCGCGCGCGCCACCTCGACTTCCGGGGAGATGATGACGTCGATCGGCAGATGGTCGGTGGAGAACAGGTCCGACCATTCCGGGTTCAGATAGGCCTGTGCGCGCACCCGGGCGATCTTCGTCGGCACGTGGAACAGCGAATGGGCGACCTGGCAGGCGACCATGTTCACCTCGTCGGCGAAGGTTACGGCGATCAGCATGTCGCAGTCCTGCGCCCCGGCCCGCTCCAGGGTGTCCGGATAGGAGGCCATGCCGACCAGGCCCTTCACGTCGATGCTGTCGGAGATCCGCTGGATCAGCTCCGGCGTGCGGTCGATGACGGTGACGTCATTGCCCTCGCGCGCAAGCTGCTTGGCGATGTTGGAGCCGACCATGCCCGCGCCACAGATGATGATCTTCATCGCTCGACCTCTCCGCGGGCCGTAGCGGCCCCCACCGTGATGCCTGTCGCCCGCGATGCCACCCGCGGCGCGGCGCCCGCACTATGAACCCGGCGAGGCGGCAAGATAAGCCTGCGTCCAGGCGGCGGCCGCGCCGTTCAGGCGCGCTGCGTCGACTTGTCCAGGGTGTTGACCCCCAGCGCGTTGAGCTTGCGGTGCAGGGCGGACCGCTCCATGCCGACGAAGGCGGCGGTCTTGGAGATATTGCCGCCGAAGCGGGTGATCTGCGCGGTCAGGTATTCGCGCTCGAAGATCCGCCGCGCGTCGCGCAGCGACAGGGCCATGATCTCCTCGTTGCCGCCGGCGCGGCTGATCGCCGGTGCCGAGGCGGAGATGTCGGACGGCAGCATGTCGCTGCGGATCGGCGTATTCGGGTCGCCGGGCGCCAGGATGATCAGCCGGGCGACCAGGTTGCGCAGTTCGCGCACATTGCCAGGCCATTCCGCGGTCTGCAGGGCGGCCATCGCGTCCTCCGCCACCCGCCGCCGCAGCAGGCCCTGCGCCTCCGCCTCCCGCGCCATGAAATAGTCGACCAGCGCGGGGATGTCTTCCCGCCGCTCCGACAAGGACGGCACCCGCAGCGGCACCACGTTCAGGCGATGGAACAGGTCCTCGCGGAAGCGGCCCTCCTCGATTTCGCCGGCCAGGTCGCGCGAGGTCGCGCTCACGACCCGCACGTCGACCTGGACCCGGGCGCGACCGCCGACCCGCTCGAAGGTCTGGTCCACCAGGACCCGCAGGATCTTCGCCTGCGTCTCCTTCGGCATGTCGGCGACCTCGTCGATGAACAGGGTGCCGCCATGCGCCTGCTCGAAGGTGCCGACCCGGCGCCCGGTCTCGGCACCGGGCGCGCCCTCCTCGATGCCAAACAGCTCCGCCTCCATGCGCTCCGGCGCCATGGAGGCCGCGTTCAGCACGACGAACGGCCCGTCCGCCCGGCGCGAGCGCAGGTGGAGCATCCGTGCCACCAGCTCCTTGCCCGATCCGGGCGGACCGGAAACCAGGACCCGGCTGTTGGTGGGCGCCACCCGCTCGATCGCCTGGCGGACCGCGTTCATCGCCGTGGAACGCCCCACAAGGTCCAACTCGCCGCCCGCGCGCTGCCGCAGCTCCGCATTCTCGCGCTTCAGGACGGCCGCCTCGATCGCCCGGGTCACCTGGATGATCAGCCGGTCGGCGTTGAACGGCTTCTCCAGATAGTCGTAGGCGCCGTACTTGATGGCCGCCACAGCCGTCTCGATATTGCCGTGCCCGGATATGACGATGACCGGCATTTCCGGATGGATCGCCTTCAGCCGCTCCAGCACCTCCAGCCCGTCCATGTCGCTGCCCTGCAGCCAGATGTCCAGGATGGCCATCGTGGGACGGCGCTGTTCCACCGCATCCAGCGCCTCGCGCGCGGTACCGGCCAGGCGGGGCTCGAAACCCTCGTCCTCCAGGATCCCGGCGACCAGGTCGCGGATGTCGGCCTCGTCATCGACGATAAGGATGTCCTTAGCCATTTGCCGCCTGCAGTTCTCCTGACTTGTCCATGCTGTCCTCCGATTCCTTCAGCCGGTCCAGCGGGAAGCTGAGGGTCACCACCGCACCGGGGCCGCCGTCGGCCGGCTCCTCCAGGTGCAGCGCGCCGCCATGCTCCTCCATCACCTTCTTCACGATCGCCAGGCCCAGTCCCGTGCCCTTCTGCTTGTGGGTCACGTAGGGCTCGGTCAGCCGGTCGCGATCCTGCTGCGGCAGGCCGATTCCGTTGTCACGCACTGCGACATGGACCGCCTCTGCCGTGCGCAGCAGCGTCACCTTGATCTCGCCGCGCGGCAGCGCGCCTTCCGCCGGGTCCGCCCGGCCGTGGATCGCATCGGCGGCGTTCTGCAGCAGGTTGGTCATCACCTGCGACAGCTGCCGGCCGTCGCAGCGCAGCAGGAAGCCGTGCAAGGCATCCGCCCCGTCGACCCGGTAGCCGATATCGCCATGCGCCACCTGCTGCAGGAACACCGACTGGCGGACGATCTCTGACAGGTCCTCGTCGCGGAAGGTCGGCGCCGGCATCCGCGCAAAGCTGGAGAACTCGTCGACCATGCGACCGATATCGCCGACCTGCCGCACGATGGTGTCGATGCAGCGTTCGAAAACGTCCGGATCCTCCGACACGTAGCGCCGGTACTTGCGCCGCAGCCGCTCCGCGGAGAGCTGGATCGGGGTCAGCGGGTTCTTGATCTCGTGCGCGATGCGGCGCGCGACATCGGCCCAGGCCGCCGTGCGCTGCGCCGCCATCAGCTCGGTCACATCGTCGAAGGTGATGACATAGCCGGTCACCGAGCCGCTGCGCTCCTGCCGGGTGACCCGGACATGCAGGGTCAGGCTGCGCCCTGTCCCGGCGACCACGATCTGCCGGTACAGGTCGCGGGCGCTGCCTGCGGTGGCGTCGTGGAACAGCGCCGCGAACTCGGGCACTACGGCGGCCAGCGACTGCCCCATCAGCTCCTCCGGCTGGCGGCCCAGCAGGTCGCTGGCGCGCTCGTTCGGCAGGGTGATATGGCCCTGCGCATCGGTGCCGATGATCCCGGCGGATACATCGGCCAGCACCGTCTCGGTGAAGCGCCGCCGCTCGTCGATCTGATTGTAGGCCTCCACCAGCTCGGCCCTCTGGCCGGCAAGCTGCTGGGTCATGCGGTTGAAGGCACGGCCCAGCGCGCCCATCTCGTCGTCCTCCGCGCCGGGCATCACCCGCGCGGTCAGGTCGCCCTGGCGCACCCGTTCCGCCGCCCCGACCAGCTCGCCGATCGGCCGCGCCATCCGGCTGGCGATGAACAGTCCGACCCAGACGGCCGCCAGGAAGACCAGCAGCGCGACCACCAGCACGGCGCCGATGAAGGCGAACTCGATGCGCGAGTTCTGCTGCTCCAGCAATTCGTACTGCCGGGCCGCCGCCTGCGCCTTGGCGACATGGGCCAGCACCCGCGGATCGACGAAGCGGCCGACATAGAGATAGGCGTCGATGAAGTTCTCCAGCCGCACCAGGGCCCGCACCCGGTCCTCCGTCGGCGAGGTCAGCACCACCACCTCGCCTTCGCGCGCCTTCTCCAGGGCCCATTCGGGGGCATTCTCGAACGCCATCACGAAGGACAGGTTGGATTGTGCGATCGGCCGGCCGGAACCGGAGAAGACCACCGCCTCGGCCAGCGCCCGCAGGCGGACCTGGGTGGTCAGCACAGAGTCGAACAGCGCCTTGTTGCGCGACAGCGCCGGCGCATCCCGGTTCAGGTCGGCCGCCATCGCCAGGGTATCGGCCTGGATCACCTTCAGGTGCTCCTGGATATAGGCCTCCGCCACCGCGACCGATTCGTTGACCGCCTGGCTGACCTGCTGGCCGAACCAGGTCTCGATCCCCACCCGCACGAACAGGATGGAGAAGACCGCCATCAGGATCGCCGGCATCAGGGCCGCGGCGGCGAACACCGCCACCAGCCGGGCATGCAGCTTCCAGCCGGCGGAGCCGCGCCGCCGCGCCACCCAGATCGCCACCAGGCGCCAGGTGATCACCGCGGTCAGCGCCAGCAGCAGGAAGAAATCGACCAGCAGCAGGATCCAGAACAGGCTGGGCTGGGCGGTCGGCCCGGTGCCCTGGGTCAGCTCGATCACTGTCGCTGTGCCAGAGGCGACTGCCGCGACCGACAGCAGGATCGCCAGCTTGCCGGCGATGCCGGTGCGGCGGGCCCAGCGCATCAGGGCCAGAACGGGAGCAAAGACGCTGCCGCGCGCCGGGGCGGAATCCGCGGTCACGGCTTGTTGCCGTTTCGACGCAGTTCTGCAGCAGCCGCGACCGCGCCCCGCGCGACCGGTCCGATGCATGGAATTCCATAGGGAATCCCATGGGAAACGATTGGGATATGCGTCAACTCGGCACCGCTCTGCCGTACCACGACTGTTGCCCGTGGATCACATGTTACACAGGCTGTGGCGAAATTACATCATCAAATCGCAGGCGGTACAGCCGCTTTTTCCCACCGGCGGCGATGGCGGGGCCTATTTGACGCCGCGCACCACCTCGATCTCCAGATCTCGGATCTTCTTGCGCAGGGTGTTCCTGTTCAGGCCGAGCAGCTGTGCCGCCTTGATCTGGTTGCCCCGGGTGGCCGCCAGGCTCACGGAGATCAGCGGCCGCTCCACCTCCCGCAGGATCCGGTCGTAGAGGCCGTTCGGCGGCAGGGCATCGCCATGGGCACCGAAATAGCGCGACAGGTGCCGCTCCACCGTGGCGCTGAGGTTGGCCGGCTCCGAAGCCTCGTCGCCGGGCACCAGCGGCGGCGGCTCGCCCAGCTCCCGTTCGATCACCTCGCGATCGATCACGTCGTCCGCGTACAGGGCGGCCAGCCGCCGGACCAGGTTCTCCAGCTCGCGCACATTGCCCGGCCAGCGATGCGCCTTCATCAGTTCCAGCGCTTCCGGCGTGATCGACTTGGCCGGCAGCCCCTCCGCCTCCGCAGCGCCCAGGAAATGGCGCACCAGGTCGGGAATGTCCTCGGTGCGCTCCCGCAGCGGCGGCAGGCGCAGCGGCACCACATTCAGGCGGTAGTACAGGTCCTCCCGGAACAGGCCCTGGTGGATCAGCTGGCGCAGATCGCGGTTGGTGGCGGCGATGATCCGGACATCGGTGCGGATCGGCACCCGGCCGCCGACGGTGGTGTACTCGCCTTCCTGCAGGACGCGCAGCAGCCGGGTCTGCGCCTCCATCGGCATGTCGCCGATCTCGTCCAGGAACAGGGTGCCGGCCTCCGCCTGCTCGAAACGGCCGGTGGCGCGGGCGCTGGCGCCGGTGAAGGCGCCCTTCTCGTGCCCGAACAGCTCGCTCTCGATCAGCTCGCGCGGGATCGCCGCCATGTTGATCGCCACGAAGGGCCCGCTGCGGCGCTGCCCGTATTCGTGCAGCGCCCGGGCAACCAACTCCTTGCCGGTGCCGGATTCGCCGGAGATCATCACCGTCAGGTCGGTGCCCATCAGCCGCGCCAGGACCCGGTAGATCTCCTGCATGGCGGCCGAGCGGCCGATCAGCGGCAGATGCTCTTCCTCGTCCGGCTGCGCCGGGCTGCTTTCCTCCACCGCGGAGCGGCGATGGGGCGCGGACATCGCCCGGTGCACGACCTGCAGCAGCTCCTTCAAATCGAAGGGCTTCGGCAGATACTCGTAGGCGCCGCGCTCGGTGGCCTTCACCGCGGTCATCAGGGTGTTCTGCGCGCTCATCACGATGATCGGCAGGTCGGGACGCAGCCGCTTGATCCGCGGCAGCAGGTCGAGCCCGTTCTCGTCCGGCATCACCACGTCGGTGATCACCAGGTCGCCCTGCGCCTCTTCCACCCAGTGCCACAGGGTGGCGGCATGGCCGGTCGAGCGGACGTCATAGCCGGCCCGGCCGAGCGCCTGGTCCAGCACCGTCCGGATCGAGCGGTCGTCGTCGGCGACGAGGATCGTTCCCTTCATCCCAGTCTCTCTGCCTCCCCCAGCGCACTGGCGTGTCGCCGCGCCGGCGCCGCCTGCTTGTTGTTCGTTCGTTCCGCCGGGCCGCGCATCAGCGGCGCCGCCGCGACCGCCGCTCGGACGGCAGTCTGCCGCCTGCAGCCGCCGCGGGGCCGGCGCCGCGGCCCCGGCGTGGCGCTTCGCCGCCGCCCCCGCCGCCCTCGTAGAGCGGCAGGTTCACCTCGAACCGCGTCCGCCGCGGCCGGCTGTCGCATTCGATGACGCCGCCATGATCGCCGATCACCTTGGCGACCATGGCAAGGCCGAGCCCGCTGCCCTGACGCTTGGTGGTCACGAACGGATCGAACAGGTATGGCAGCAGGTCCTCCGGCACGCCGGGGCCGTTATCGGTGACACAGACCTGCAAGGGCAAGCGCAGGCGCTCCCGGCTGCCCGGAACCGACAGGCGCAGGCCATGACGATAGGCGGTCGACAGGGTGATCTCCCCCTTGTCCTCGGGCACCGCCTCGGCGGCGTTCTTCACCAGGTTCAGGAACACCTGGATCAGCTGGTCCCGCGCCCCCAGGACCGGCGGCAGCGACGGATCATAGCGCTCGACGAAGCGCACCCGCCGCGCGAATCCGGCCTGGGCGACCTTGCGCACATGCTCCAGCACGTCATGGATGTTCACCGGCCCCTTCTCGACCGGGCGCTCGTCGGAGAACACCTCCATCCGGTCGACCAGGCCGACGATGCGGTCCGCCTCGTCGCAGATCAGCTTGGTCAGGTGGCGTTCCTCCGCCGGGACGCTCAGCTCCAGCAGCTGCGCCGCGCCGCGGATGCCCGAAAGCGGGTTCTTCACCTCATGCGCCAGCATCGCGGCGATGCCGACGACCGACCGCGCCGCGCCGCGGTGCGTCAGTTGCCGGTCCAGCTTCTGCGCCACGCTCAGCTGCTCGATCTGCAGCACCACCTGGCCGGGGCTTTCCGGGATCGGCGAGAGCTGCAGGTTCACCTGGCGCTCGCCCAGCTTCGGCGAACCGATCACCACGCCATATTCGGACATCGAGTAGCCGTCGGAGATCACCTTGGCCACCATCGTCAGGATCGGGCTGCCGAAGGGCACCAGGTCGCTCAGGTTCTGCCGGGCCAGCGCGGCGGCGCCGGATTCGAAGAACTCCTCCGCCGCCGGATTGGCCAGCCGGATCTCCCCGCTCCCCGAAACCACCAGGATCGGATTCGGCAGGGCCGCCAGAACGGCGTTCGGTTCCGCCCGGTCGTGCACCGGGAATGCCTTGACCTTCGCCCTTGCCATCAGGCGGCCACCGCTTCGTGCAAGGGCGCCAGATGCCGCCTCAGCGCCGCCACCACCTGCCGCGGATCGTCCATACGGTTCAGCTCCCGGTGCAGCGCGGCGCCCTCCGGCAGGTCCTGCAGCCACCAGCCGAGATGCTTGCGCGCGATCCGTACCCCGCGGCTCGTTCCGTAGTACGCCAGCATGTCGTCGTAATGCTCCAGGATGAGCGCCTCCCGCATCGCGCCGTCGGGCGCGGCGCGCGCCACCCGGCCGGCCAGCCGGTCGGCAATGTCCCGCAACAGCCAGGGCCGCCCGCAGGCTGCGCGGCCGACCATCACCCCGTCGGCGCCCGAAGCCGCCAGAGCCGCCTGCGCCTGCGCCGGGCTGGCGATATCGCCATTCACCACAACCGGCAGGGAGACCGCCGCCTTCACCGCCGCCACCGCCGCCCAGTCGGCGCGGCCGCCGAACAGCTGGCAGCGGGTGCGGCCGTGGACGGTCAGCAGCGCGATGCCGCAATCCTCCGCGATGCGCGCCAGGTCGGGCGCGTTGCGCATGCCATCATCCCAGCCCAGGCGCATCTTCAGGGTCACCGGCACCGTCACCGCACCGGCGACCGCCTGCAGGATCGCCCCGGCGAGCGGCAGGTCCCGCATCAGCGCGGACCCGGCAAGGCCCCTGGTGACCTTCTTCACCGGACAGCCCATGTTGATGTCGATGATGTCCGCGCCGCAATCGGCAACCGCCCGCGCGGCATCGGCCATCACCGCCGGCTCGTTGCCGGCGAGCTGCACGGCCCAGGGCATCCCCTGCCGGCGATCCGACGGCACCTGGCACGCTTTCTCCAGCGATTCGCGGCTGCGGCGGACCATGCCCTGGCTGGCCACCATCTCCGAATAGACGAGCCCGGCGCCGAAGCGGCCGACAAGGCGGCGGAACGGCGGGTCTGATATGCCGGACATCGGTGCCAGGAGGACCGGCGCCGCCAGGGCGAACGGTCCAATTTCGATGGTCATTATTTGTGCAAACTCACAGGTTTTTGCCCACAGCCGCAGCAAATTAGGTGCAGTGCAGCGTATGGGCAAGCGTTGCATTCAGGGCAGCCATGCGCCGCCGCTGCCGACCGGCACCGGCGCGACTGCCGCCGGGCCCTGATCCGGGCATGCCGGCGTGCGGTATCGCCGCGGCCGCAGACCGCGCCGCCGCATGCCGATGGACGACACGCAGCGCCGCGCCTAACGTGCGGCCGTGACCGTCGACGCCCTCATCGTGGCTGCCGGGCGCGGCCTGCGGGTCGGCGGCGGCCTGCCCAAGCAGTACCGCCCGGCCGCGGGCCGTGCGCTCCTCTGGCATGCCTGCCGGGCCTTCCTGCACCATCCCGCGATCCGTCGGGTGCAGGTCGTCATCAGCGCCGGCGACGAGGCGTTGTATCGTACCGCGGTCGGCGACCTCGACCTGCCGCCGCCGGTCGCCGGCGGTGCCACACGCCAGGAATCGGTGCATCGCGGTCTTGCCGCGATGGCCGCCGCGCCGCCGGAACGGGTGCTGATCCACGATGCGGCGCGACCCTTCCCGCCGGCCGACATGATCGACCGGGTCGTCGCGGCCCTGCAGCAGGCACCGGGCGCCCTGGCCGCGCTGCCGGTGCCCGACACGCTGAAGCTGGGCCGGACGGGACCGGCGGGGCTGCCGCTGGCCGCACAGGGACCATCCCGGGACGGGCTGTGGCGGGCACAGACGCCGCAGGGCTTCCGGTTTGACGAGATCCTCGCCGCGCACCGGCAGGCGCAGGCCGCGGGCTTTGCGGCGACCGACGACGCGGCGATCGCCGAATGGGCGGGCCTGGACGTCGTCCTGGTGCAGGGCGCGGAGGACAATTTCAAGGTCACCGACGGCAACGACCTGGCCCGGGCCGCGGCGCTCGCCGAGGGCCGGCACGCGCCCCCTCCCCCGTCGTGCGCCACGGCAGCCGTGATGGCGCCCCGGGTCGGCCAGGGCTTCGATGTCCACCGCTTCGCCACCCCGGGCACCCGGCGGCCGCTGCAGCTCTGCGGCGTGACGATTCCCGGCGCCACCGGGCTTGCCGGCCATTCCGATGCCGATGTCGGCATCCATGCGCTGTGCGACGCGATCTATGGCGCCCTTGCGGAGGGCGATATCGGTGCGCATTTCCCGCCCAGCGACGGCCGCTACCGCAACGCCGATTCCGCGCTGTTCCTGGAACATGCCCGGGACCGCATCGCGGCCCGCGGCGGCCGGCTCTGCAATGCCGATGTCACCCTGATATGCGAAGCTCCGCGGATCGGCCCGCATCGCCAGGCGATGCGGGCGCGGCTTGCACAGTTGCTGGCCGTGGCGGAGGGGCGGATCTCGGTGAAGGCGACGACGACGGAGCGGCTCGGCTTTCTGGGCCGGGGCGAAGGGATCGCTGCCCAGGCGGCGGTCACGATCGCCCTGCCCGACACGGACGGCTAGGCTCGCTTGCGGGTGCGTCCGGGTGCATCACGCCCCGGCAGCAGCCCCAAACGGCAGCGGAGTGCCAGATGTTCGAACAGACCCTGCGGGATGCCGCCGCGCAACTGCTGGACGCCGCCCGCGGGCGCGGCTGGCACATCGCCACCGCGGAAAGCTGCACCGGCGGCCTGATCGCCGGCTGCCTTACCGCAATCGCCGGCTCCTCCGACGTGGTGCTCTGCGGCTTCGTCACCTACGACAATGGCAGCAAGAGCCGGATGCTCGGCGTGCCGCCCTCGCTGATCGAGCGGGACGGTGCGGTCAGCGAGAGCGTCGCCCGCGCCATGGCGGAAGGCGCCTGCGCCAACTCCCCGGCGGAACTCAGCCTGGCCTGCACCGGCATCGCCGGCCCTGGCGGCGGCAGTGCGGAGAAGCCGGTCGGGCGGGTGCATATCGCCGCCGCGGCCGAGGGCCGGGTCCTGCACCTGCAGCGCGACTATGGCGAGATCGGCCGCGACGCGGTCCGCGCCGCGACGGTCGCCGACGCTCTGGCCCTGGCCCTGCGCCTCGCCCGGGAGCCGGTGACGGTCTGAGGCGGGGCTGACAGCGGCGCGCAGACGCCCCGCCTGGACCGTGAAGGTCGTGTCGTTTCGTTCGCGGTTGGCGAAAGCCGCAGACCCTGCATCCGGCTGAGCCTGCCTGTTGCCGCGGCGCGCAAGTGCATGTGTCTGCACGAATGCCACCATGCCTTGCGCGAAATGCCGTATCTCCCGTCTGTCCAAGGTGGGAACAGCCGATGCGCCTTCCGATCGATGGCCATTTGCTGGCGATGGCAGTAGATCAGTTTCATGCAGCGGAAGACGAGAATGGCGGGACGAATGGTGCCGGCGCAGGGCGGGCAACGACAGTTGCGGCCGTCCCCCCGGCCCTGCCACCATCGCGGCAAGAGGCCCTGAATGCGGGGTCTCTGGTTCATGAGGCCGCTCTCGGTCTATCTGGACCGGGTGCCGATGGTGCTGCAGGTCAGCGTCGTGGTGTCGCTGATCCTCGTCGCGATCCTCGCCGCCTGCCTGATCACCGTCTCCAGCGTCCTGACCTCGTCGATCCGCGGCAATGCCGGCGGTCATATGGAAAGCGTGGCGATCGACCTGGCGGACCGTCTCGACGACGGCCTGTTCGAGCGCTACCAGGATGTCGTGGCCATGGCCTCCGCCGATCCCTTCGTGCGGCTTGAGGTGGGCCAGTCCGGCCAGGCGCAGGCCTGGATCGACAGCCTGCAGGACCTCTATCCGCTTTATGCCTGGATCGGCATGGCGGGGCCGGACGGCACCGTCCTGGCCGCCAGCGACGGCGTGCTGCGCGGCGCCTCGGTTGCCGAGCGGCCCTGGTTCGACGCGGCCAGCGCCGGCCCGCATCTGGGCGATGTCCATGAGGCGGTGCTGCTCGCCGACATCCTGGGCCGCGGCGATGGCGGTCCGGAAAAGGCCGGTCAGGGCCCGAACGGCGAACCGATGCGGCTGGTCGATGTGGCGGCCCCGGTCCGGGGGCCGGACGGCGCGCTGGTCGGCATCGTCGGTGCGCATCTGAGCTGGGACTGGGCCAGGGACCTTCGCGATACCGCGCTCACCACGCGCCGCAGGGAATTGCAGACGGACCTGCGGATCGTCGACCGAGCCGGCCGCCAGATCCTGGGCGGCGGCTTCGGCGAGGAGCTGGGCCGGCTGCGGTCAGTCCAGTCGGCCCTCAGCGGCAAGCATGGCTGGATGATCGAGGAACTGGACGGGCAGAAGATGCTGGTTGGCTATGCACCGACCCACGGTTTCGCCGAACTGGACGGGCTGGGCTGGATCGTGATGGCCGCGACCCCGCTCGCCGTTGCCGACGCCCCGCTGCACGAGGTCAACCGGATCATGGTGCTGATCGGCACCCTGCTGGCCGTGGTCGGCGTCATCGCCGCCTTCGTGACGGCGCAGCGGCTGGGACGCCCGCTCAGCACCCTGACGGCGGTGGCCCGCGGCATCGGCAGCGACACGCCGCGCACCCTGCCCCGCCTCTCCGGCTCGCGCGAGGTGGTGAGCCTGTCGCTGGCGCTGCGTGCGCTGCTGCACCGGATCGGTGCCGTGACCGAGCGCCTGCAGGACACGCAGGAACAGGCGGCGGAACTGGCCACGCAGAACCGCGAGCTGGAGCGGCTGGCCAGCCTCGACCCGCTTACAGGCTTGCGCAACCGGCGCGCCTTCCTGGAACTGGCCGAGCACGAGATCGCGCGCGCCCGCCGCGACGGGACGAACCTGTCGGTGCTGATGATCGACATCGACCATTTCAAGCGGGTCAACGACACCTACGGCCATGCCGCAGGCGACGAGGTGATCCGCAACATCGCGCAGCTGATCCGCTCCCTGTCGCGGGAGGCCGACATCGTCGCGCGGTTCGGCGGCGAGGAATTCGTCATCCTGCTGCCGAACTGCCGCTACGCCGACGCACGGGCGTTCGGCGAAAGGCTGCGGGCCCAGGTCGCCGACAATGCGACCCGGCATGGCGATGCGAGCATCACCGTGACCGTCAGCGTCGGCTGCGTGGAGTTCAAGCCGCAGAGCACCGACCTGGACACCGCGATCGACAGTGCCGACCACGCGCTCTATGTCGCCAAAAGGCTGGGCCGCAACCGGGTGGAGGGCAGCGCCGCCTGAGCGGCAGATCCACGCCCTGCCCCGGGATGGGGCCCCGCCAGAAGATGGTGGGCGAACGGGTCAGCTGTTCGTGCCCGCCTGGGTCGCCGGAACCGCCTGCCCGGCTTCGCCGCCGGCCGGACCGTAGAGGTCCGCCGCCCGGTCCTCGAAGGCCTGAACCATGCGGCGCACGGCCTCGCTGAACAGGCTCTCGATCGCCTTCTGCAGGATCCGGTTGCGGAACTCGAACTCCACGAAGAAGTCGACCTCGCAGGCCCGCGGGCCGGTCTCGATGAAATCCCAGTGGTTGCGCAGGAAGCGGAACGGCCCTTCCGAATAGGCGACGTCGATGCGCAGGTTCGGCCGGTCGAGATGCACCCGTGAGGTGAAGCGTTCGCGGAACATGCGGAAGCCGATCAGCAGGTCCGCGACGACCTCCTCCTCGCGGCGCTGCCGGACCCGCGCGCCGACGCACCAGGGCAGGAATTCCGGATACTTCTCCACCTCGGCCACCAGGGCGAACATGTCCTCGGCCCTGTAGGGCAGGCTGCGGCGTTCCTTGTGGACAGGCATGGGCGGCGGTCGAACTCGTGCTCTTGCGTCTACTCGGCGGCGGCGGCCAGACGTGCCTGGCGGGCGGCACGAAGGCGGGCAAAATCCTCGCCCGCATGATGGCTGGAGCGGGTCAGCGGCGAGGCGGAGACCATCAGGAAGCCCTTGGCATAGGCGGACTTCTCGTAGGCGCCGAACTCCTCCGGCGTTACGAAGCGATCGATGGCGGCATGCTTGGCCGTCGGCTGCAGGTACTGGCCGATGGTGATGAAATCGATCTCGGCGCTGCGCATGTCGTCCATCACCTGGCCGACCTCGCCCTTGTCCTCGCCCAGGCCGACCATGATGCCGGACTTCGTGAACATGCCCGGATCGAGCTCCTTCACCCGCGCCAGCAGGCGCAGGGAATGAAAATAGCGGGCCCCGGGACGGATCGCCGGATAGAGCCGCGGCACGGTCTCCAGGTTGTGGTTGAACACGTCGGGCCGTGCCGCCACCACCTTTTCCAGCGCACCGGGCTTGCGCATGAAGTCCGGCGTCAGGATCTCGATCGTCGTGTCCGGGGATTCGCGACGCACCGCCTCGATGGTGCGGACGAAATGGGCCGCGCCGCCATCCTCCAGGTCGTCGCGGTCGACGGAGGTGATGACCACATGCTGCAGGCCGGTATGCGCCACCATGGTGGCGACATGCTCCGGCTCCAGCGGGTCCAGCGCGAAGGGCCGGCCCGTCGCCACGTTGCAGAAGGCGCAGGCCCGGGTGCAGATTGCCCCCATGATCATCACGGTGGCGTGCTTCTTCGCCCAGCACTCGCCGATATTGGGGCAGCCCGCCTCTTCGCAGACGGTGGTCAGGTCGAGCTCCCGCATCAGCTTGCGGGTCTCGTTATAGGCGGGCGAAACCGGCGCCTTGACCCGGATCCAGTCCGGCTTGCGCTGGATCGGGTTGTCCGGGCGGTGCGCCTTCTCCGGGTGGCGCCGCGCCGGATCCTTCAGACGGTCTGGGTCCTTCAGGCGATCCGGGTCCCTCAGATGCTCCCGATCCTGCAAGATCTTCTCCCGGAAGGATGCACATGCGGCGCCCGCAACGGGCCGGCGCCGCCTCTGCCCTAGAAGTGTATGACCCGCCCGTAGGCGTCAAGCACCGACTCGTGCATCATTTCCGACAGGGTGGGATGCGGATAGATGGTCTCCATCAGCTCCGCCTCGGTGGTTTCCAGAGTCTTTGCCGTGACATAGCCCTGGATCAGTTCGGTCACCTCCGCCCCCACCATATGCGCGCCCAGAAGCTCGCCGGTCTTGGCGTCGAACACCGTCTTCACCATGCCTTCCGGCTCGCCCAGGGCGATCGCCTTGCCGTTGCCGATGAAGGGGAAGCGGCCGACCTTCACCTCGTGGCCGGCCTCTTTCGCCTTCGCCTCGGTCAGGCCGACGGAGGCGACCTGCGGCATGCAATAGGTGCAGCCCGGGATATTGCCGAGGTTCAGCGGATGCACCTCGTTGCGGCCGGCGATCTTCTCGACGCAGATCACGCCTTCGTGGCTCGCCTTGTGGGCCAGCCAGGGCGGCCCGACCAGGTCGCCGATGGCATAGACCCCGGGCTCGCCGGTGCGGCAATACTCGTCGATCACCACATGGCCGCGATCGACCTTCACGCCGGTGCCGTCCAGGCCGAGATTTTCCACATTGCCGGTGATGCCGACCGCCAGAATCGCCCGATCGACCTTCAGTTCCGCGCTCTTGCCGTCCTTGCCCTTCAGCACGGCGGTGACGGCATTCCCCTTCGCCTCCAGCTTCTCGACCGTGGTGGCGGTGTGGATCTTCATGCCCTGCTTCTCGAACTGCTTGCGGGCGAAGGCGGAGATCTCCTCGTCCTCCACCGGCAGCACCCGGTCCATTACCTCCACAACCGTCACTTCGACACCCAGGGTGCGGTAGAAGCTGGCGAACTCGATGCCGATCGCACCGGAGCCGATGACCAGGAGGCTCTTCGGCATCTCCTTCGGCACCATCGCCTCCTTGTAGGTCCAGATCAGCTTCCCGTCCGGCTCCAGGCCCGGCAGGGTGCGGGCGCGGGCACCGGTGGCCAACACGATATGCTTGGCCGACAGGCTGGCGACGTCCTTGCCGTCCTTGGTGACCGCAAGCTTGCCCTTGCCGGCCAGCGCCCCCTGCCCGTCGAACACCGTGACCTTGTTCTTCTTCAGGAGGTGCTTCACGCCGCCGGACAGCTGGCCGGCCACCTTGCGGGAGCGGTCGACGATCTTCCCCAGGTCCATGCTGGCGCCCTGCACCTTGAAGCCGAAGGCATCGGCATGCTGGATCAGGTGCCAGACCTCGGCCGAGCGCAGCAGCGCCTTGGTCGGGATGCAGCCCCAGTTCAGGCAGATGCCGCCCAGATGCTCGCGCTCCACGACCGCGGTCTTCAGGCCCAGCTGCGCCGCCCGGATCGCCGCCACATATCCGCCGGGGCCGCCACCCACGACGATCAGGTCGAAGCTTGTCTCCGCCATCGCGCGCCCCTCCGCTCAGAGCATCATCGTCATCGGGTCTTCGACGAAGCCCTTGAACGCCGCCAGGAGCTGGGCGCCGAGGGCCCCGTCCACCACCCGATGGTCGGTAGACAGGGTGCAGGTCATGACGGTCGCCACCGCCAGGGCGCCATCCTTCACGACGGGCCGCTGCTCGCCCATGCCGACGGCGAGGATACCGCCATGCGGCGGGTTCACCACCGCGGCGAAGTCCTTGATGCCGTACATGCCCAGGTTGGAGATCGCGAAGCCGCCGCCCTGATACTCCTCCGGCTTCAGCTTGCGCTCGCGGGCGCGGCCCGCCTTCTCCTTCACCTCTTCGGAGATCGCGGCCAGGCCCTTGGTATCGGCCTTGAAGACGATCGGCGTGATCAGCCCGTTGTCCGGCAGCGCCACCGCCACGCCGATATCGGCATTGTGGTAGCGGATGATGCGGTCGCCGGCGAAGGAGGCATTGGCATCCGGCACCCGTTTCAGCGCCAGCGCCATCGCCCGGATGACGAAGTCGTTGACCGACAGCTTCACCCCCTCCGGCGCCTTCGCGTTCAGCTCCTTGCGCAGGGCCAGCAGGGCGTCCAGTTCCACGTCCACCGTCAGGTAGATATGCGGGATCGTCTGCTTCGCCTCGGTCAGGCGGCGCGCGATGGTCTTCCGCATCGACGACAGCGGGACCTCGTCGTAGCCGACGCCTTCGGGGATGACGATCTCCGCCGGCGCGGCGGCGGCCGGCGCCGCGGCCGCCGGCTTCGCGGCGGCAGCCTGTTTCGCGGCCGGCTGCGCCTCGGCGCCCTCGACGTCGCGCTTCACGATCCGGCCATGCGGGCCGGAGCCCTTGATGCCCGAAAGATCCAGCCCGGCCTGCTTCGCCAGGCGACGGGCCAGCGGCGAGGCGAAGATCCGGCCATCGCCCTTCGGCGCGGCCGGCGCCTTGCCGTCGCCGCCAGACGGGGCGGCGGCCGGTGTCGCCGCCGCGGCCTTCGCCGGCTCCGGGGCCTTCTCGGCCTGGGCGCCGCTATCGCCCTCTTCCGCCGGCGGCGGGCCGACCGGCGCGCCCTCTCCCGCCTTCATGGCGTCCAGGTCGACATCCTCGATCTTCTCGCCCTCCTCCAGGAGGACGGCGATCGGGGTGTTCACCGCGACGCCTTCGGTGCCCTCGGCCACCAGGATCTTGCCGAGCACGCCTTCGTCGACCGCCTCGAACTCCATGGTGGCCTTGTCGGTCTCGATCTCGGCCATCACGTCGCCGGCGCTGACCGTATCGCCCTCCTTGATCAGCCAGGCGGAGAGCTTGCCTTCCGTCATCGTCGGCGACAGCGCCGGCATCAGGATCGGGATCGCCATCTCCGCCTCCCTCAGCGGTAGCAGACGGCGCGCGCCGCCTGCACGATTTCGTCGACGCTGGGCAAAGCCAGCTTCTCCAGGTTCTCCGCATAGGGCAGCGGCACGTCCTTGCCGCTGATCCGGGTCACCGGCGCGTCCAGATAGTCGAATGCCTGTTCCATCAGGATCGCCGAGATCTCCGCACCCACGCCGCAGACCGACCAGCCCTGTTCCACCGTGACGCAGCGGTTGGTCTTCTGCACCGAGGCGACGATCGCCTCCCGGTCCATCGGCCGGATCGTGCGCAGGTCGATCACCTCCGCGTCGATGCCGTCCTCGGCCAGGATCTCCGCCGCCTGCTCCGCCATGCCGACGCACAGCGAGTAGGAAACGATGGTGACGTCCTTGCCCGGCCGGGCGATCCGCGCCTTGCCGATCGGCACCAGGAAGTCGTCCATCTCCGGGATCTCGAACTCGCGGCCGTAGAGAATCTCGTTCTCCAGGAAGATGACCGGGTTCGGGTTGCGGATCGCGGATTTCAGCAGGCCCTTGTAGTCGGCTGCCGTGTAGGGGGAGATCACGGTCAGCCCGGGCACATGAGCATACCAGCTCTCGTAGCACTGGCTGTGCTGGGCGGCGACCCGGGCGGCGGGCCCGTTCGGGCCGCGGAAGACGATCGGGCAGCCCATCTGGCCGCCGGACATGTAGAGGGTCTTCGCCGCCGAGTTGATGATCTGGTCCATCGCCTGCATGGCGAAGTTGAAGGTCATGAACTCCACGATCGGTTTCAGCCCGCCGAAGGCCGCGCCGACGCCGAGGCCGGCAAAGCCATGCTCGGTGATCGGCGTGTCGATCACCCGCTTCGGCCCGAACTCGTCCAGCAGGCCCTGGCTGACTTTGTAGGCGCCCTGATATTCGGCGACCTCCTCGCCCATCAGGAACACCGTCTCGTCGCGGCGCATCTCCTCCGCCATGGCGTCGCGCAGCGCGTCGCGGACATGGATCTTCACCAGCTTCGCGTCGTCCGGCCAGTCGGGCGCGACCGGTGCGGCCTTGGCCTTCGGCGGCGCCGGCTGGGAGGAGGCAGCGACATCGGCGGCATCGTCCGGCGCCGGATTCTGCGGCGGTTCGGCCGGCTGTTCGCGCGGCGCTTCCTCCTCCGCCGCGGCAGGCGCGGCCGGCGCGGCATCGCCGAGCCTGTCGAGATCGACATCCGCCATGCTCTCGCCGTCCTCCAGCAGGACCGCGATGGGCGTATTCACCGCCACGCCTTCGGTGCCTTCCGACACCAGGATCTTGCCGAGCACGCCTTCGTCGACCGCCTCGAACTCCATCGTCGCCTTGTCGGTCTCGATCTCGGCCATGATGTCGCCGGCGGCGATCTTGTCGCCTTCCTTCACCAGCCAGGCGGACAGCTTGCCCTCGGTCATCGTCGGCGAGAGCGCCGGCATCAGGATCGGGATCGGCATCTCAGGCGTGCTCCTCTACCGGCCGCAGCACATCGGTCCAGAGCTCCTCGGGGTCGGGCTCCGGGCTCTCCTGCGCGAACTTGGCCGCCTCCGCGACCAGGTCCTTCACCTCGCGGTCGATCTCCTTCAGGTCGTCCTCGTTGGCCAGCTTGTCGTGCAGCATGCGGTTGCGCACCTGATCGATCGGATCATGCTCGGTGCGCATCTTCTGCACCTCTTCCTTGCTGCGGTACTTCGCCGGGTCCGACATCGAATGGCCGCGATACCGGTAGGTCTTCAGCTCCAGGATGATCGGCCCCTTGCCCGACCGGCAATGCTCGACAGCCTCGCGGCCGGCGTCGCGGACCGCCAGCACGTCCATGCCGTCGACTTCCATGCCGGGGATGTTGAAGCTGGCGCCGCGCTTGTAGAAATGCGTCTCCGCCGAGGCCCGCTTCACCGAGGTGCCCATGGCGTACTGGTTGTTCTCCACGCAGTAGACCACGGGAAGCTGCCAGAGCTCCGCCATGTTGAAGCTCTCGAAGACCTGGCCCTGGTTGGCGGAGCCGTCGCCGAAGAAGGTCAGGGTGACGTTGTCGGTATCGTTGTACTTCTGCGCGAAGGCCAGCCCGGTGCCGATCGGCACCTGGGCGCCTACGATGCCGTGGCCGCCGAAGAACTTCCGCTCCTTGCTGAACATGTGCATGGAGCCGCCCTTGCCCTTGGAATAGCCGCCGGCGCGCCCCGTCAGCTCCGCCATCACCCCCTTCGGATCCATGCCGGTGGCCAGCATGTGGCCATGGTCGCGATAGGAGGTGATGACCGCGTCCTCGCCGGCGCGGATCGCCGCCATCATGCCGACAACCACCGCCTCCTGGCCGATATAGAGGTGGCAGAAGCCGCCGATCAGGCCCATGCCGTACATCTGGCCGGCGCGCTCCTCGAAGCGGCGGATCAGCAGCATCTCGCGGTAGTAGGTCTTCAGTTCCTCGGCGCTGGCCTTGCGGATCTCGCCTTCCGGCGTCACGCCGGCCGTGGCTTCCGGCGCCGGCGTCGCGGCGCTGCGTTTGCGGCCGCCGCCGCTGCGTCTCGCGGTGCCGCCGGCTGTCCCCTTTCGGCTGGAACCGCTACCGCTGGTGGCCTTTTTCGCCATGGATCCCCTCCCGGTCAGCACATTCGCAACTGCATCCCGGAGTATACGCGGCTGCGTATGCACGACCATGCGGCCGCCATCGGGATGCCGGACGGGCAACAGGCCGGACTGCGCCTGCACTGCCGTCGCGACCGGACCCTAACGCGAAATGCACGCCTCGTCTTCACTGCATGATGACGGCATCGGCGGCATGACGGCCGCAGCGACCCTCACTCGAGGCCGCGACGGGCGGAGCATGGCGCGTGGCGGCGGGCAGGCCGGAAGCAGGGGATCAGTTCTGTTGCGGCAGGAGGATCACGACCTCGTTCTCGCGCACGAGACCGAGCATCAGGCGCGCCTCTTCCTCCAGCAGATCCGGATCCAGGCCATCGGCATGGAACAGGTTCACCCGCCGCTCGAGGCGTTCGCGTTCGGCCACCGTCTTGGCAAGGGCCGCCTCGGCAATCTCGATCTCCGTCTCCAGCTGGCGATAGCTGTGGACGCCGCGGTCACCCACGACGGCGTGGTAGCCGAAATAGGCAATGGCACCCAGGCAGACCACCGGCATGACAGCCTGTGTGGCACGGCGGCGGATATCGTCGAGAAAGCGCATGACCGAATCGAATCACGGGCGAGTCGGCCGGTCAATGCGAATCGTCGGGAATCAGAAGGGGCATGCGGCCCGC
This sequence comes from Marinibaculum pumilum, assembly GCF_042646425.1. Classification (NCBI taxonomy): domain Bacteria; kingdom Pseudomonadati; phylum Pseudomonadota; class Alphaproteobacteria; order Rhodospirillales; family Rhodospirillaceae; genus Marinibaculum; species Marinibaculum pumilum. The sequence continues at coordinate 141,044 of NZ_JBHRTR010000005.1, read as the reverse complement.
CCGCATGCCCTTCCGTAAAATCAAAAGCTTAGAGAGAAAGTTCTCAGATTCCGCCTCAAGCCTGCGCGAAGGCGCGGATGCCGGGATAGCGTGCGGAGGGGCCCAGAGCCTCTTCGATTCGCAGCAGCTGGTTGTATTTCGCCAGCCGATCGGAACGGGCAAGCGAACCGGTCTTGATCTGGCCGCAGCCGGTCGCGACCGCCAGGTCGGCGATGGTGGAATCCTCCGTCTCGCCGGACCGGTGGGACATCACCGCCCGGAAGCCGGCCCGGTGCGCCATGTCGACCGCCTCCAGCGCCTCGGTCAGGGTGCCGATCTGGTTCACCTTCACCAGGATCGCGTTGCCGGCATTGCGGTCGATGCCGTCGGCCAGGCGCTTCGTGTTGGTGACGAACAGATCGTCGCCGACCAGCTGCACCCGGCCGCCCAGCGCCGCCGTCAGGGCGGTCCAGCCGTCCCAGTCATCCTCCGCCAGGCCATCCTCGATGGAGCGGATCGGATAGTCGCGGACCAGTTCCTCGTAATAGGCGACCATGCCGGCGGCATCGAGGCTGCGCCCCTCGCCCGCCAGGGTGTAGCTGCCCTCGGCGAAGAACTCGGTCGCCGCGGCGTCGAGCGCCAGCACCACATCCTCGCCCGGCTTGCGGCCGGTATCGGCGATCGCCTGCATGATCAGGTCGAGCGCGCTGCGGGTATCCTTCAGGTTCGGCGCATAGCCGCCCTCGTCGCCGACATTGGTGGCGTGGCCGGCCTTCTTCAGGCGCTTGCCCAGCGCGTGGAACACCTCCGCGCCGGCACGCAGCGCCTCGCCGAAACTCTCGGCGCCGACCGGCATGATCATGAATTCCTGGATGTCGATCGGGTTGTCGGCATGGGCGCCGCCGTTCAGGACGTTCATCATCGGCACCGGCAGCACCCGGGCGGAGACCCCGCCGACATAGCGCCAGAGCGGCTGCTCCAGGTCCGCCGCCGCCGCCCTGGCCGCCGCCAGCGACACCCCCAGCAGGGCATTGGCGCCCAGCCGGCCCTTGTTGTCGGTCCCGTCCAGGGCGATCAGGGTGCGGTCCAGGTGCAGCTGGTCGGCAGCGTCGAAGCCGGAGATCGCGTCGAAGATCTCCCCGTTCACCGCCGAGACCGCGCGCAGCACGCCCTTGCCGCCGAAACGGCCGGCATCGCCGTCGCGCAGCTCCACCGCCTCATGCGCGCCGGTGGAGGCGCCGGAGGGGACGGCCGCCCGGCCGGTGATGCCGCTCTCCAGGACGACATCGACCTCCACCGTCGGATTGCCCCGGCTGTCCAGGATCTCGCGGGCGCAGATGTCGATGATGGCGGTCATGGCTCACTCCTGCATCGGTCGCACGGGTCCGCAGCCGGGCAGTGCCGGCGCCTGGACCGCTGGCATGCGGTTCGGTCGGGATGGTGCCGGTCCTTGGCCGGCCCGGCGGGTCAGGGTTTAGCCGGTCCGGGCCGGAATTGCATCCCCGGATCGCACCGGCAGCGGCGGGTCACGTGGCGCTGGACTTGGCGACCCGGTCGAAGGCGATCAGCCGCCGCAGCAGGCCTTCCATCTGGTCCAGCGGCACCATGTTGGGGCCGTCGGACGGGGCATTGTCCGGGTCCTGGTGTGTCTCCATGAAGACCGCCGCCACACCCACCGCCACGGCGGCGCTGGCCAGCACCGGCACGAACTCCCTTTGGCCGCCCGAGCGGTCGCCCTGCCCGCCCGGCTGCTGCACCGAATGGGTGGCGTCGAACACCACCGGATAGCCGGTCTGGCGCATGATCGGCAGGCCGCGGAAGTCGGTCACCAGGGTGTTGTAGCCGAACGAGGCGCCGCGCTCGCAGAGCAGGATCCGCTCATTGCCCGCATCGGCCAGCTTCGCGGCCACGTTGCGCATGTCCCAGGGGGCCAGGAACTGCCCCTTCTTCACGTTCACCGCCCGCCCGGTCCGCGCCGCGGCGACCAGCAGGTCGGTCTGCCGGCACAGGAAGGCGGGGATCTGCAGCACGTCGACCGCCTCCGCCACCTCCGCGCATTGCTCGGGCAGGTGCACGTCGGTCAGCACCGGCAGGTCCAGTTCCCTGCGCAGGTCCTGGAAGATCGGCAGCGCCGCCTCCAGGCCGATCCCCCGCTCGGAACCGGCGGAGGTCCGGTTCGCCTTGTCGAAGGAGGTTTTGTAGACGAGGTTCAGGCCCAGCCGGCCGGTCAACTCCTTCAGCGCGCCTGCCATGTCGAAGGCATGGTCGCGGCTTTCCAGCGCGCAGGGCCCGGCGATCAGCGCGAACGGCCGGTCATTGCTGACCTCGAAGCCGGGACCGCCGGCCGCGCCGATGCGGACATGCTTGTCTGTCATCGAAGGATTCCTTCCTGGAAACATCCTTGCGGCCCGGCGGCAGGGCCCATGGCCGGTCAGACCAGGCGCGACTGCTCGATCGCGGCGCGGATGAACGAGCTGAACAGCGGATGCGGGTCGAACGGCTTCGACTTCAGCTCCGGGTGGAACTGCACCCCGATGAACCACGGATGGTCCGGCCGCTCGACGATCTCCGGCAGCAGGCCGTCCGGCGACACGCCGGAGAAGTTCATGCCGGCGCCTTCCAGCGCGAAGCGGTAGCGGGTGTTGACCTCATAGCGGTGGCGGTGCCGTTCGGAGATCTGCTGGCTGCCGTAGATCTCCGCCACCCGGCTGCCCTTGCCCAGGATCGCCGGATAGGCGCCCAGGCGCATCGTGCCGCCCAGATCGTCGCCGACATTGCGGCGCTGCAGTTCGTTGCCCTGCATCCATTCCGTCATCAGGCCGACGATCGGGTTCCTGCACTCGCCGAACTCCGTAGAGCCCGCATCCTCGATCCGGGCCAGGTGGCGCGCCGTCTCGATCACCGCCATCTGCATGCCGAAGCAGATGCCGAAATAGGGCACCTTCTGCTCGCGGGCAAAGCGCGCGGCGGCGATCTTGCCCTCCGCGCCGCGCTCGCCGAAGCCGCCGGGCACCAGGATGCCGTGCATGTCGGTCAGCCGGTGCCGGTCCTTGCCGAACGGGTCGAAATCGTCGGCATCGACCCAGTTCAGCTCCACCTTCACATTGTTGGCGATGCCGCCATGCGCCAGCGCCTCGATCAGCGACTTGTAGGCATCCAGCAGGCCCGTGTACTTGCCCACCACGGCGATGTTCACATGCCCTTCCGGGTGCAGCGCCCGCTGCCGGATATGCTGCCAGGGGGCCAGTTCCGGCGGCGGCGCATCGTCGATCCCGAAGGCCCGCAGCACCTGATCGTCCAGGCCCTGTTCGTGATAGGAGATCGGCACCTCGTAGATCGAGCGCACGTCCAGCGCCTCGATCACCGCCTCCTCCCGCACGTTGCAGAACAGCGCGATCTTGCGCTTCTCCCCCGGCGGCAGCGGCCGGTCGGCGCGGCACAGCAGGATCGTCGGCTGGATGCCGATGGAGCGCAGTTCCTTCACCGAATGCTGGGTGGGCTTGGTCTTCAGCTCCCCCGCCGCCGCGATGTAGGGCACCAGGGTCAGGTGCACGAAGATCGCCTTGGCCGGCCCCAGCTCGATGCCGGCCTGGCGGATCGCCTCGAAGAAGGGCAGTCCCTCGATATCGCCGACGGTGCCGCCGACCTCGACCAGGACGAAATCCTCGTCCTCGACCCCGCCGAGCGCGAATTCCTTGATCGCATCGGTGATGTGCGGGATCACCTGCACCGTGGCGCCCAGATAGTCGCCGCGCCGTTCGCGCGCGATCACGTCCTGGTAGATCCGGCCGGTGGTGACATTGTCGCCCTTGTTCGAGGCGACGCCGGTGAAGCGCTCGTAATGCCCCAGGTCCAGATCGGTCTCCGCCCCGTCATCGGTGACGTAGACCTCGCCATGCTGGTAGGGGCTCATCGTCCCGGGATCGACATTGATGTAGGGGTCGAGCTTGCGCAGGCGCACGCGATAGCCGCGCGCCTGCAGAAGCGCACCGAGTGCCGCCGAGGCGAGCCCCTTGCCGAGGGAGGAAACCACGCCGCCGGTAATGAAGATGAACCGCGCCATGGGCCTTCGTTATACCCAAGCCGCGGGCATGGCAGAAGGGCGCATTGCGCCGGCACGACGGGCAGCTTGCATGTCCGCGGAAAGCCTTCGTTTTCGGTGAGCCGGCCCGCCATGGGCCGGCGGGATCAATTGTCCGGTGTCGACAGCGGGGTCAGCGACTCGCTGCCGCCGCCGGTCCCCGCACCGCCGGATACCGGCGCGGACACGCCACCGTCCTGGCCGGCACCCGTATCGCCAGCCGGGCCGGGCGCCGCGTCGTTGCCGAGCGGCGTCAGGCGCTCCGATGCCGGCCGTGCGCCGCCGGCGCCATCCAGGATCGACCGCGGCGGACCGGCGCTCTGCTGCGCCAGAATCGCCAGCGCCAGGCTGGTTGCGATGAAGCAGGCCGCCAGCGCGCCGGTGGTGCGGGTCAGGAAACTCGCGGCGCCGCGGCTGGAGACCAGGCCACCGCCACCGCCACCGCCGCCGCCGATGCCCAGCGCACCGCCTTCGGAGCGCTGCAGCAGCACGACACCGATCAGGGCCACGGCGAAAATCAGGTGCAGGATCAGGACGATGGTAATCATGAGCGGCGGCTGCGGATCGATCCGTTGAGGAATGCGTCGATCGGGTGCGCACCGGTCGACGGTGCACGCGATCGGCCCCGGCCGCGCCATCCGCGCCGCACCGAGGCCGGGCGGGTTCTACTCCCCACCCGGCCGGCGTGCAAGCGACCCTTGGCCGGCGGCGCCGCTCAGCGCGGCTTCGGGCTGGCCTTTGCGATCCCCCAGAAGTCCTTTGCCAGCAGGCTCGCACCGCCGACCAGGGCGCCGTTCACACCCGCCACGGCCAGCAGGGTCGCCGCGTTGTCGGGCTTCACCGATCCGCCGTAGAGGATGCGCATCCGCGGCGCGCCGACCGCCTTTTCGACGGTGCGGCGGATCGCCAGGTGCATCGCCGCGACATCCTCCGGCGTCGGCGTCCGACCGGTGCCGATCGCCCAGACCGGCTCATAGGCGATGACCGTGTTCGCCGCGGTGCAGCCCGCGCCCAGCGCCGCCCGCACCTGCCGCGCCACCGCCGTGGGGGCATGGCCCGCGTCGCGCTGGCTCAGGGTCTCCCCGACACAGAGAATCGGGACCAGGCCGGCGCGATGCGCCGCAGCCAGTTTTGCCGCGACCGTCGCATTCTTCTCGCCATGGTCGGCGCGACGCTCGGAATGGCCGACGATGACATGGGTCGCGCCGGCATCGCGCAGCATTTCCGCGGCGATGTCGCCGGTATGGGCGCCGGCTTCCGCGGCATGGCAGTCCTGGCCGCCCAGTGCCACCACGCCGCCCAGATCCGCCGCGGCGATCGCGTCGCGGAACGGCGCCAGCAGAACCGCCGGCGGGCAGACCAGGATTTCCGGCAGCGCCGCATCCTTTGCCTTGGCCGCCGCGCGCCCGGCCTCCCGCAGCAGCCGGTCGAACTCCTTCATGGCCGCCGGCAGGCGGCCGTTCATCTTCCAGTTTCCCGCAATAAGCGGGCGAATGCCGTCGTTCGCGGGCGGCCTGCCGGAGCCCGCCTTGCCTTTCTGTGCCAACTTCCCCTCCAAATTCCGGTCCCGGCTTTATATAACGCAGGGTCCGTTTTGACCGGCGGAACAAACCGGGCGCAGGATGGCGCCGCAATCCGGTTCCGTCGATGTGGGGAGAGAATACATGCTGCAGCAGCTGCGGAAATCCGCCGGAACCTGGATGGTGAAAGCGCTCATGCTGCTTCTGGTGGCGAGCTTCGCCACCTGGGGCATCGGCGACTATCTCGGCGGCGGCGGCGAGCAGGTGGTTGCCGAGGTCGGCGGCCAGGAGATCCCGACCGCCAGTTTCCAGGACGAATACCGTCAGCGCCTGGCCGCCGCGCAGCGCCAGTTCGGCGGCCGCCTGGATGCGGACCAGGCCAAGGCGATCGGTTTGCCGGAAGAGGTCCTGAAGCAGCAGATCAACACCATCCTGCTGGAACGTGTCGCCCAGCAGATGAACCTGCGCGCGCCGGACGACGTGGTGCGCGCGCTGATCCTGCAGGACCCGGCCTTCACCTCGCAGGAGGGCGAGTTCGACCGGCTGAAGTTCCAGGACTTCCTGGTGCGCAGCGGCCTGTCTGAGGACATGTTCGTCGACCTTCTGCGCGGCGAGGTCCGCGGCCAGGCGATTGCCCGCACCGTCACCGCCGGCGAACTCCCCGCGCCGGAAAGCCTCACTTCGGCCGTGGTCGACTATGTCGGCACCCGGCGGCGGGTCGCGTACCTGATCGTCGACAAGCAGAGCGTGCCTGCGCCCGAAGAGCCGGCGCCATCGGAACTGCAGGCCTATTACAATGCGCATCCCGACGACTACACCGCGCCGGAGCTGCGCAGCGTCAGCTGGATCAGCCTGAGCCCGGCAGGCCTCCGCGACCGGATCGAGATCTCCGAAGAGACCCTGCGCGCCGCCTACGAGGATCGCCAGGACAGCCTCAACGTCCCGCCGACCCGCACCGTGCGGCAGGTCGCGGCCTTCGACGAGGAGACGGCCCGCGCCGTTTCCGAGGCGGTCGCCCAGGGCGCGAGCCTGGAGGCGGCCGCGCAGCAGGCCGGCGCGGCCCCGCCGGTGGCGCTGGACCCGCTGACCCGTGCCGACCTTGCCGACCTGCTGGGCGACGAGGTTGCGACGGCCGCGTTCGAGCGCAGCGAGCCGGGCATCCTGCCCGCCATGGAATCACCCCTGGCCTGGCATGTCGTGGAAGTGACCGAGGTGAAGGACGGCAGCGCCCCGAGCTTCGAGGCTGCCCGGGAGCAGCTGGCCGACACCCTGGCACAGGAGGCGGCGATCGACCGGCTCTACACCCTTGCCAACGAGGTCGAGGACCTGATCGCCGGCGGCGCCCGCCTGAAGGAGATCGGCGAAACCATCGGGCTGCCGGTGCAGAGTCATGACGGCATCGATGCCAGCGGCCGCGACATCGACGGCAATCCGGTGGATCCGGTGCCCGGCCTCGCCACCCTGCGGCGGGAGCTCTGGCGGATGGAGGCCGGCGGCGAGCCGGAGACTTTCGAGAACGACAATGCCGAGGGCTTCACCGTGGTACAGCTCGACGCCGTGTCGCCCCCGCGCCTGCGCAGCTTCGAGGAAGTCGAGGACAGGGTACGCGCCGACTGGACCGACAGCCGCCGCGCCGAACTGGCGATGCAGGAGGCCGAGGCGCTGGCCCGCGACATAAGCGGCGGCACCGACATGCAGGATGTCGCCGCCGGCTCCGGACTTGCGGTCAGCGAGCCCGCCCCCTTCACCCGCTTCGGCGACGGTGCCCGGCTGCCCTGGGGGCAGCCGATGATGGAGAAGCTGTTCGCCGCGCCGGCAGGCGAGGTCGTGACCGGCAGCATCGCGAATGGCAGCGCCGTCGTGGCGCGGATCGAAGAGGTGCTGCCGGTGGAGCGGAACGAGGCCGCTGAGCAGCTGCAGGCAAGGCTGTCGGAGCGCTGGTCCGATGGCTTCCGGCAGGATCTCACCGGAGCCTTCCTGGAGGGCCTCGCCGGCCGGGTCGGCGTCACCATCAACCAGCAGGAGCTGGACCGGGCCATCTGAGCGGCCGGCCTTCCCCGGACACGGTTCGCCGGCCAGTCGACAGGCTGGCGTTCCGTTCGTCCGGGGGCTCTCCGCCGCGCCGGCGATCCGCCAGACGTTCGGTAGGCGTGGCGCATGGTTGGCCTGGTGCTCGGTTGGCCTGGTGCTCGGTTGGCCGGGCGTTCAGTTCGCGAGGGGGCCGCCGCCGCTGCGTGCCGCCGGCCCCGTCAGGCCGGCCGCCGCGGCACCGGTCTTGCGCACCGTGGCCGGTTGCCGTGCCGGCACCAGGTCCGAGATCCCCACCAGGACATAGCCCCGTGCCTGCGCCTGCGGCATCCAGCGTTCCAGCACCGCCAGGGTCTCCGGATAGGGATGGCCGATGGCGATGGCAGAGCCCTCGCGGGCGGCCACCGCTTCGGTGTGGCGGAGCTGCCGGAGGATCGTGTCTTCCACCGGGTCGTGGTCCAGGAAGATGTCGCGCTGCAATGCCGGCATCGGCAGTTCGCGGGCAACCTGGTAGCCGACGCTGCGGCCGGAGGTGCGGGAATCCAGGTAGAACAGCTGCGCATCATTCGCCGCTTCGAGGACGGGCCGCATCTGCGCGGCATCGGCGGTAAAGCGGCTGCCCATGTGGTTGTTCAGGCCGATTGCCCCCGGCAGGCGCGCCAGATGCCATTTCAGGCGGCGCAGATTCTCTTCCGCCGTGTTGCCCACCAGCAGGGCGTTGGGGCCTGGGTTCTGCTCCCCCTGCGGCTCCATCGGCATGTGCAGCATCACGTCCAGGCCCGCCGCGGCCACCATGCGCGCCTGGTCCGGCGTACCCGCATTGGCGGTCAGGAAGGCATAGGTGACCGGACCCGGCAGCGCCATCAGCCGACGGACCGCCTCCGCGCTGCCGCCCAGATCGTCGATCACGATGGCGATCCGCGCGAAACCGGCCTCGCCCGACGGCCCGGCCCGGTCCGGCCAGGTCTCCTCCGGTTCCGGCGGCAGGGCGGCCAGGACCTCATCGTCGGCGCCTTCCGCATTGCCGCGCGGCACCTCGCCACGCTCGAGCTGCTGGATCAGGTCGCCGATCGCATCCGGGCCGGCATCCGCAGGCTGTGCCTCCCCGGCCGCCGCCATCCTGTCCGGATCCTGCGCCGCCTGTGCGGCCGGTGGCTCGCTGTCGCGGCCATTCAGCCGCGGGATGCCGGTGATCGCCGTCGGCGCCGGCCTGTTGACGGCCATGGTCAACCCGTCCGCGCCCGGCTCCGGCGCCCGGTCCAGCCAGGCGGTGCCGAGCCCCGCCAGGGCCACCACCACGACCAGCGCGGCAAGGGCCGCCAGCCCGTAGCGGATGCGGGCGGCACCGGTGCGTGCCTTCGCGCCGGTGCGAGAGCGACCGTCGGATGTCTTCCTGCCCGCGCTCCTGCCACCCGGGGTCCTGCCACCCGGGGTCCTGCCGTTCGCGCCTGCGCCGCGCCTGTTGCCGCTGCCCTTTGCCATCCCGGCACTCTAGCACCGGCGCGCAGCGCATGCCGGTCTGCCCACGTTCCCCGTCGGCGGACCGAGACTGTGCGCGGCCGGCCGGGCGGCGCGCAGCCGGGTCGCCGCGCGGGGGCCCCGTGCATGGGCATGCGAATCGGCGGCAAAGCGGCCATGTTGACGCGACGCGGCCGGATCTGATTACTGTTCCGGCCGCTCCCCCTCGAATTCCGGGCCGGCGGCCGTTTCCTTCCGCCATCAAGGTTCCGTCCCGACCCATGAAAGTCTTCGCATGACCGCCGACCTCGAGGATTTCAAGAAGCTCGTCGCCGAGGTCGCCACCGGCCGCACCCTCTCCATCTCGGAGGCGGAAGCCGCGTTCGACATCATGATGTCGGGCAATGCCACGCCGGCGCAGATGGGCGGCTTCCTGATGGCTTTGCGGGTGCGCGGCGAAACCGTCGACGAGATCACCGGCGGCGCGCGGACATTGCGCGCGAAGGCGACGACGATCGACGCCCCGCCGGGTGCCGTGGACACCTGCGGCACCGGCGGCGACGCCAAGGGCACCTGGAACGTCTCCACCGGCGCCGCAATCGTCCTGGCCAGCCTGGGCGTGCCGGTGGCCAAGCACGGCAACCGCGCACTGTCCTCGAAGACCGGGGCGGCGGACGTGCTGGCGGCACTCGGCGTCAATATCGAATGCGACATGAGCCTGGTGCGCCGCTCGCTGTGGGAATCCGGCATCGGCTTCCTGATGGCGCCGCGGCATCACGGCGCGATGCGGCATGTCGGCCCCACCCGGGTCGAGCTGGGTACGCGGACGATCTTCAACCTGCTGGGCCCGCTGTCCAACCCCGCCGGCGCGAAGCGTCAGCTGCTGGGCGTGTTCTCCGCCGACTGGGTGGAACCGCTGGCGCAGGTGCTGCGCAACCTGGGGTCGGAGCGGGTCTGGGTGGTCCATGGCAGCGACGGCATGGACGAGTTGACCACCACCGGCCCGTCCATCGTCGCCGAGCTGAAGGACGGCGCCGTCAACCGCTTCGAGGTGACACCGGAGGATGCCGGCCTGCCCCGCGCCGCGCCGGAGGATCTGCGCGGCGGCGATCCGGCCCGCAACGCCGCTGCCCTGCGCGGCGTGCTGATGGGCGAGACGGGCGCCTTCCGCGACATCGTCTGCCTGAATGCGGCGGCGGTGCTGATGATCGCCGACAAGGCGGCCGATCTGAAGACCGGGGCGCAGATGGTGGCGGCGGCGCTGGACGACGGCCGGGCGATGCGCACCCTGGAGGCGCTGATCGCGACCACCCATGGCAATCCCGCAGAAGGCGCCGGCGGCGGAGAGGGACGCTGAGATGTCGGACACTCTTGCACGCATCGTCGCCGACAAGCGCGCCCATGTCGCCGACCGCAAGGCGGCGGTGCCGGAGGCCGCGCTGCGCGCACGGGCGGATGCCGCGGACCCGCCGCGCGGCTTCCGTGCGGCGTTGGCGCGCCAGGCGGCGCAGCGGCGGCCCGCCCTGATCGCGGAACTGAAGAAGGCCTCGCCGTCCAAGGGGCTGATCCGGGCCGATTTCGACCCGCCCGCTCTGGCCCGGGCCTATGCCGCCGGCGGGGCCGCCTGCCTGTCGGTGCTGACCGACACGCCCTATTTCCAGGGCGAGGATGCCTTCCTGCCGGCAGCCCGCGACGCGGTCGACCTGCCGGTGCTGCGCAAGGACTTCATGGTCGACCCCTACCAGATCGCCGAGAGCCGGGCGCTGGGCGCGGACTGCATCCTGCTGATCCTGGCGGCACTGGAGGATGCCCTGGCGGCAGAGCTGATGGCCGCCGCCGGCGCGCTGGGCATGGATGTCCTGGTGGAGGTGCATGACCGGCTGGAGCTGGACCGCGCGCTGGCGATGGGCGCCGGCATGATCGGCATCAACAACCGCAACCTGAAGACCCTGCAGGTCGACCTGGCCACAGCGGAGAGCCTGGCCCCAGCCCTGCCGCCCGAGGTCCTGGCCGTCGGGGAAAGCGGCCTGGGCGTGCCGGCGGACCTGGAGCGGCTGATGCGCGCAGGCGTCTATGCCTTCCTGATCGGCGAGAGCTTCATGCGCCAGCCCGACGTGACTGCGGCCGTGCGCGACCTGATCGGCCCCCTGCAGCCGGGCGCAGCCGCCTCCGGCTCCGCCGCCTGAGGGACTGGCCCGTGAGCGAGCAGAAACTTACCCACCTGGACGCCCAGGGACGGGCGCAGATGGTCGATGTGTCCGAGAAGCCGGCCACCGCGCGGCGGGCCGTCGCGGAGGCACGGGTGCTGATGCAGCCGGAAACCCTGGCGCTGATCGAGAGCGGCGGCGCCGCCAAGGGCGATGTCCTCGGCGTGGCCCGGCTGGCCGGGATCATGGCCGCCAAGCGCACCGCCGACCTGATTCCGCTCTGCCACCCGCTGCCGCTGTCCAAGGTGACACTGGATCTGGCCTGCGACCCCGAACTGGGCGGCGTCCTGATCACCGCGGAATGCCGCACCACCGGCCCGACAGGGGTCGAGATGGAAGCCCTGACCGCCGCATCCGTCGCCGCCCTCACCGTCTATGACATGTGCAAGGCGGTGGACCGGGGCATGCGCATAACGGAGGTCCGGCTGCGTCACAAGTCCGGCGGCAAGTCCGGCACCTTCGAGGCGGAATGACGATGGCCAGGGGCGCCATCGACCTGCTGCCGGTCGCCGAGGCCCGGCAGCGGATCGTCGCGGCGCTGGCGCCGGTGACGGCGGAGTTCCTGCCGCTCGCGTCCGCGCATGACCGGGTGCTTGCGGAGGCCGTCGCCGCCCGCCGCACGCAGCCGCCCTTCGCCGTCAGCGCGATGGATGGCTGGGCGGTACGGGCGGCGGACATTGCCCGCCTGCCCGCCCGCCTGACCCAGGTCGGCGAGGTCGCCGCCGGCGCCGCTCATGCCGGGACCCTCGCCGCGGGCGAGGCGGTGAGGATCTTTACCGGCGCGCCGCTGCCCGATGGTGCCGACACCGTGGTGCTGCAGGAGGATTGCGAGGCCGGCGACAGCATTGTCGAGGTCCGCGATGGTGGCCCGCAGGGGCGCTGGGTCCGGCCCGCGGGCCTGGACTTCGCGGAGGGAGAGGCCTTGCTGCCGGCCGGCCGCCGGCTGAGCGCGCGCGACATCGCGCTGGCGGCGGCGATGAACCAGGCATGGCTGCCGGTGCGCCGCCGGCCGCGCATCGCCGTGCTGGCGACCGGCGACGAACTGGTCCGCCCCGGCGAAACCCCGGGCCCGAACCAGATCGTGGCCTCCAACAGCTACGGCATCATGGCCTGGGCGGCCCGCTTCGGCGCCACGCCGGTGGACCTGGGCATCGCTCCCGACGATGTGCATGCGCTGGCAGGCTGCGCGGCGGGTGCCGCCGGCTGCGACCTGCTGGTGACCCTGGGCGGTGCCAGCGTCGGCGAACACGACCTGGTGCAGCGGGTGCTGGCCGCCGACGGGCGCGACCTGGACTTCTGGCGGATCGCCATGCGGCCCGGCAAGCCGCTGATGTTCGGCACCGCGCGGGTGGGCCCCGCGCCAGGCAGCCCGGTGCCCCTGCTGGGCCTGCCGGGGAACCCCGTATCCGCCATGGTCTGCGCGATGCTGTTCCTGCGGCCGGCCCTGGAGCGCCTGCTGGGCCTGCCGGACCGCGAGGGACCGCTGGAGACCGCGCGCCTGGGTGCCGACCTGCCGGCAAACGACCGGCGCGAGGACTTCCTGCGCGCCCGGCTGGAGACGGCCGCCGACGGGGAGCGGGTCGCCACCCCCTTCGGCAAGCAGGACTCGTCGATGCTGCGCCTCCTGGCCGAATCCGAGTGCCTGGTGCGCCGCCCGCCTCACGCGCCGGCGGCCGCAACCGGATCGCAAGTCGAGATTGTCCGATTCGATTACGGTTTCTGACCCCTAGTCTTGGCTCCGGCAGGGTATTTCACCGGATATTGCCAGGATTTCGGATTGAATGGCCGCCAAGGCTTGACCCGAGTCAAAAACAAAAATAGAACGTTCTCACGGGTTTTCACTCCGTTCCCGTATTTCCCCTTTGCCGACCAGGATCCGGGCATGGGCCGAACCGGGAACGGAGCGGGACGACGGCAACCGGCGGGACAGCAGGAACGCACGCAAGGGACCGACATGCTCACGAGAAAACAGCACGAACTGCTCCTCTTCATCCACGAGCGCCTGAAGGTCTCCGGCATTTCCCCCTCGTTCGACGAGATGAAGGAAGCGCTGGGCCTGCGCTCGAAATCCGGCATCCACCGGCTGATCACCGGATTGGAGGAGCGCGGCTTCATCCGCCGGCTGCCGCACCGGGCCCGCGCGCTCGAGATCCTGAAGCTGCCGACCGACATCGTGCCGGCCGGACGCCGCGCGGCACCCGTCCATGGCGCGGGCACAGATGGCGAGGTCGAGGGCGGCAACGGCTTCACCCCGCGGCTGGTGCATGGCGGCGCCACCGGAGAGGTGCGCGGCCTGCCCCAGGCCGGAGCCGCCGCCGGAGCCCCGGCCGGAACCACTGCCGGAAGCTATGGGGGGCTGCGCGGCCGCGGCGCCGACCGGGCGCCGGAGATTGTGGAGCTGCCGCTCTATGGCCGCATCGCGGCGGGCACCCCGATCGAGGCGCTGCGCGACCTGTCGGCCCAGGTCGAGGTGCCTTCCGGCATGCTGAGCGGCGGCGGCGACTTCTATGCGCTGGAGATCGCCGGTGATTCGATGGTCGATGTCGGCATCCTGGATGGCGATACCGTGGTCATCCGGCGCTGCGAGGATGCGGAGAGCGGCACCATCGTGGTGGCCCTGGTCGACGACAACGAGGCGACCCTGAAGCGTCTCCGCCGGAAGGGCAAGACCATCGCCCTGGAGGCCGCCAACCCGAAATACGAGACCCGAATCTTCGGCGCGGACCGGGTCAAGGTGCAGGGCCGCCTGGTCGGCCTGCTGCGCTCCTACTGAGCGGCCGCGGCGGGCTCCGCGCTGCCGCCGCCTTCGCGCAGATACGCCTTCGGCGTCGTGCCCAGCGCTCGGCGGAACATCGCCGAAAAGGCACTGGCGCTGGCATAGCCGGCGCGCGCGGCCGCGCGCGCCACCGGCTCCCCGGTCGCCATCTGCGCGACCGCCTCCGCCAGGCGCACCTGTTGGCGCCAGGCGCCCAACGACATGCCCAGTTCCTGACGGGCCAGCCGGGCCAGGGTCCGGGCACTGGCCCCGACCTCCGCCCCCCATTCCTCCAGGCTCCGCTCCGCTGCCGGTTCCGCCAGGATGGCGGCGCAAAGCCGCGACAGCCGCGGATCGGCGGGCATCGGGATGCGCAGCGGCACAACCGGCACCGTGCGCAGTTCATTCCGGATCAGTGCGGTCAGAAGCCGCCGACGCCTGCGGGCCGGCGGCGTGTCGCCCGACATGTCGACCTCGACCATCGCCAGGATCAGTTCACGCAGCAACGGCCGCACCGCCACCACCGCGCATTCCCGGGGCATCGCGGCGGCCGCCGGCGCGCGCAGGTAGAGGGTGCGCATCGCCACCGCGCCGACCATATCGATCCGGTGCTCGATCCCGGCAGGCATCCAGACGGCACGCTGCGGCGGCGTGATCCAGGTTCCCGACGCTGTCGAAACCCGGAGTACGCCGGTCGCGGCATAGATCAGTTGCGCGCGCCGGTGGCGGTGCGGCGGAATGCGGTGGCCAGGTGCGAAATCGCGCGCCATGGCCGCAACCGGCGGCCCGCCTTCCGCTTCCGCGGCCATGGCCAGCACGCGCGCGGCAGCGGCGTCGATCGGCCCGGCGGACCGCATGGCGGTCGCTATGTCCCGGCCCATCCCGAATATCCGTTCTGTTGAATGTCTGCTTTGAGACAGAAATCGGCATACAGCCTCTCACCGGCCAGTCTAGGCTGCGCCGGTCGCGGGAGGAAACCGTCATGGCGCCGCAGAGCCGTACCCTTGCCTTCATCAATCTGGCCCATCTGCTTGACCATCTTTTGATGCTGGTCTTCCCGACCGCCGTGCTGGGCATGGGCCCCACCTTCGGCCTGGACTTCGCGGAACTCCTGCCGCTGGCGACCGGCGGCTTCATCGCCTTCGGCGCCGGCTCGCTTCCGGCCGGCTGGCTCGCCGATCGCTGGAACCGGCGCGACATGCTGGCGGTCTTCTTCCTGGGCAGCGGCCTGGCGGCGATCCTCACCGGCCTGGTCCAGTCGCCCTGGCAGCTGGCCGGCGCGCTGACCCTGCTCGGCCTGTTCGCCGCGATCTACCATCCGGTCGGCACCGCGCTGCTGGTCGACACCGCGCCCCGCCTCGGCCGCGCGATCGGTCTGAACGGCGTCTGGGGCAATGTCGGCGTTGCCGGCGCCGCGCTGCTGACCGGGACGATGGTGGAACTGGCCGGATGGCGAGCGGCCTTCATCCTGCCCGGCCTGGCTGCGATCGCGGCCGGACTCGCCTTCCTGCTTCTGGTGCCCCGGCAGCCGGCCGCCGGGCGGCCCGTCCTCGGGCCGACTGCCGCTGCGGCAGCGGCGCCATCCCGGGCGGCAGTGAAGCGCGCCTTCGCGATCCTGGCCCTGACCACCCTGGCAGGCGGCGTGGCGTTCAGCGCGACCACGGTGTCGATGCCGAAGCTGTTCCAGGAGCGCCTGTCCGACCTCGTCGCCTCCCCGGCCACCCTGGGCCTGATCGTGGCGGCCGTGTTCCTGTTCGGCGCCGTCTCGCAGCTGATCGTCGGCCGCTGGATCGACCGCCTGTCGCTGCGGGCGGTCTTCCTGCCGCTCGCGCTGGTGCAGGCGCCCTGCCTGCTGGCCGTCGCCTTCGCCCAGGGCTGGCTGCTGCTGCTGCCGGCCGCGGGCCTGATGTTCGGCCTGTTCGGCCAGGTGACGGTCAACGACGCGCTGGTGGCCCGCTATGCCAGCGCCGGCTGGCGCGGGCGGATCTATGCGCTGCGCTACCTGCTGTCCTTCACCGCCAGCGCCAGCGCCCTGCCGCTGGTCGCCTGGCTGCATGGCGGCGCCGGCGGCTTTGCCGCCACCTTCCAGGTCCTTGCCCTGTTCGGCCTGGCGGTACTGGCCGCCGCGCTGTTCCTGCCCGGCGGCGGCCGCGCGGCGGCACCCCAGCCGGCGGTCTGAGCGCCATCCGCTTCCGGACCGGGCTGCCTTTGCGCTAGGGTCACCGCCATCAGGGCCGAGAGCCGGCATCGGGGGGCACCCGACGGCCCGGTTTCGGGCAGCAGGGGACTGAAGCAGCACAAATGGAGGATCTGGTCGCCAAGGCGGCGCTTGTCCTGGCGCTGGGCATCGCCGCCCAGTGGCTGGCCTGGCGCTACCAGTTTCCCGCCATCGTCCTGCTTGCCCTCGCCGGCATCGCGGTTGGTCCGGTCGGGAGCCTGCTGCACCCGGTCGAGGATTTCGGCCCGCTGCTGTCGCCCGTCATCGCCCTGGCGGTCGCCATCATCCTGTTCGAAGGCGGCATCAACCTGCAGCTGCGGGAGCTGCGCGGCACCGCCGCCGGGGTGCGGCGGCTGACCCTGGTCGGCGCGCCTCTGGGCTGGCTGCTCGGCGCCGGTGCGGCGCACTGGATCGGCGGCCTGTCCTGGCCGACATCGGCGGTCTTCGGCGGCATCCTGGTCGTCACCGGCCCGACAGTCATCGCCCCGCTGCTGCGGCAGGCGCGGCTGGACCGCAAGCCGGCCACCACCCTGAAATGGGAAGGCATCGTCAACGACCCGCTGGGCGCGCTGTTCGCGGTCCTGGCCTACGAAGTGACCCTGGCGCTGGACGCCGGCGGCAACGGCGTCTGGGGCGCTCTGGCGCATGTCCTGCTGGGCGCCGTGCTGGCCGCGGCACTGGGTGTGCTGGCCGGCCTGGGCATCGCCTGGGCGTTCCGGCGCGGGCTGGTCCCGGAGTTCCTGAAGGCGCCGCTGGTCCTGGGCACGGTGCTGGCCTCCTTCGCCCTCGCCAACGCCTATGTCGAGGAGACGGGCCTGGTGGCGGTGACCGTGCTGGGGCTGACCATCGGCAATGCCCGGATCGCCGCCTTCGAGGAGATGCGCCGCCTGAAGGAAGTGCTGGCCACGGTACTGGTCTCCGGCGTCTTCATCCTGCTGACCGCCACCCTGGACACGGGCACCCTGCTGGTCCTGGACTGGCACCACCTGCTCTACCTCGCCGCCGTGCTGCTGCTGGTGCGGCCGGCCACCGTGCTGCTGAGCCTGGCCGGCACCGGCGTGCCCTGGCGGCACCGCGCGCTGCTGTCCTGGATCGCGCCGCGCGGCATCGTCGCGGTGGCGATCTCCGGCCTGTTCGGCGCCAAACTGGCGGAGGCCGGCCATGCCGACGGCGCCCTGCTGGTCCCCCTCAGCTTCGCCATCGTCCTGCTGACGGTGCTGCTGCACGGCTTCAGCCTGCGGCCGCTGGCGCGGCTGCTGGGCCTCGCCTCCGCCGAGCCGCCGGGCCTCCTGCTGGTCGGCGCGAACAGCGTCACCACGGCGCTGGCGGAAGCGCTGGCCGCCATGCAGGTGCCGGCGATCCTGGCCGACACTTCCTGGCAGCGGCTGCGCCCCGCCCGGCATGCCGGCCTGCGGATCTATCACGGCGAGATGCTCTCGGAGGTGACCGAACATCACCTGGACTTCGCCAATATCGGCACCGTCCTCGCGGCAACGGAGAACGATTCCTACAACGCCCTGGTCTGCAGCGACCTGGGGCCGGAGATCGGCCAGACCGCGGTGTTCCAGGTCGGGCCGGAAGAGCCCGGCAGCAATCCGGCGCGACTTGCCCACGACCTGGGCGGCGCCGTTCCGCCCGCTTTCAGCCCCGGCCTGCATGTCCTGCGCGACCGGCTCTGGCAGGGCTGGAGCTTCCAGAAGACCCGGCTGACCGAGAAATACGACGCGGCGGCCTATCTGGCCGACCGGGCGGACGAGGCGGTGACCGTGCTCGTCGTCCGCCAGGACGGCCGGATCCAGATCGCGCGCGACGAACAGGCGGCGGAGAAGGCCGGCATCGGCGACATCGTGCTGGCACTGGTCCCACCCGATGCGACAGGACGCAGGCGTCGGGGCGGCAACGGCGGCGCACCCTAGTCCGGCGACCCGGCGCCGCTCCACGGACGGCGGCCGCGGCGCGCCGCCACGGTCTGCCGCTCGATCCCGCCCTCCGGGGTGATCCGCAACGCGGTGGCGCCCTGCCAGGCCAGGCTGCGGATGTCGACCAGCAGCTCCGGCCCCGGACAGCGCTGTCGCAGGGCGAAATCCGCTACCACCGCATCCGCCTGCCGGCAGTCGCGGACCAGCGCGTCGGGATCCGACGGAATCGCGATGGCGACCTCGCCGCGCCGGTACAGGCATCCCTGCGGGTCGCAGAGCAGCGCGGTGCCGGCATCCGTGCCGGCCGGATCGCCCCGGACCAGCCCGCTGCGCGGCCAGGGCGCGTCGGCCTGCAGGCCGGTCTGCCGGGCCCAGGTCGCCGCCTCCCGACGGCGCAGGGCGGTCTTCTCGCGGAACAGCAGCCGGTCGTCGATCCGCACGGCGACGCTCCGCCCCTCGCCGTCCACCAGCAGGTCCGGCGGCGCCACCGCCAGGGTCAGCCAGATCCCGGCAGCGATCGCGAGCAGCCCGGCCAGGCGCCAGGGGCGCCGCCAGAGAGCCAGCCAGAGGCCGCCCAGCGCCATCGCCACCACGGCCGCGACAGGCATCGCCGGGACATGCGTCACGGCCCCAGGCCAGCCGGCGACGGCGGCGGCGACCCGGTCGACCAGCGCGATCCCCCAGCCCATCGGCTGCAATGCCAGATGTTCCAGCCCCAGCGGCATCAGGAGATAGCCCAGCAGGCCCAGGGGCATGATCCAGAACGAGGTCAGGGGCACGGCCACCAGGTTGGCCACCAGGCCGTAATCCACCACCCGCTGGAAGTGGAAGGCGGCGATAGGGGCGGTGGCCAGGCCCGCGATCACCGTCGTGGTGAAGACGGCGCCGCCATAGAGCAGCAGCCGCCCGGCCTGGCCCGGCCAGCCGCCCCGTTCCGCCAGGCTGCGGCCCAGGCCCGCACCGCGCAGCCCCTCATAGGCGGCGATCAGGGCGATCACCGCGGCGAAGGACATCTGGAAGCCGGGCGACAGCAGGCTTTCCGGTGCCAGGGTCAGGACCACGAACGCGGCCCAGGCGACGGACCGCATCGACAGCGCGACCCGGTCCAGCAGGACGGCGAGCAGCACCAGGGCCGCCATCAGGGTCGCACGCTGTGTGGAAACCGCGGCACCGGTCAGGATCAGGTAGCCGAGGGCCGCCAGCAGCGCGCAGGCGGCCGCCCATTTCTTGATCGGCGCCTGCAGGGCCAGGTGCGGCCAGAGCGCCAGCAGGCCCCGCAGGCCGACGAAGACCAGCCCCGCCACCAGTGCCAGGTGCAGGCCGGAAATCGCCAGCAGGTGCGCGATGCCGGAATCCCGGTAGTCCTGCACCACCTTCTCCGGGATCGCCCCCCGCTCCCCCGTCAGCAGGGCCGCCGCGATCGCCCCCTCCGGCGCCGGCATCGCCGCCGCGATGCGTTCCGCCAGATCGCGCCGCAGCCGCGCCACGGCATGTTCCAGGCGCTGCCGCAGCCCCGGCGCCGGCAGGCCCCCGGCCGGCCCCCCTTCTGGCCCCCCTTCTGGCCCCCCTTCTGGCAACGCGGCAAGCGGCGCGACGGCGATGCCGACCGCGCCCAGCCCCTGGAACCAGGCGAGGCGGCCGAAATCGAAGCCGCCCGGCAGATCCGGCGGGCCGGGCGGGAACAGCACCGCCAGCCCCGACACGACGGCGCCGGCGACCGGCTGCACGCCGCCGCTGCGCACGGTCAGCCTGGCTAGCGCCAGGTCCGGCAGAGACCGGCCCCGGTCCCGCAGTCGCAGGTCCGACAGGGTGACCCGCCAATGCCCCGCCCGCTCCTGCGGCTCCACCGCCACGATACGGCCGGTGAAGCGGACCGGTCCGGTCTCCCGCTCCAGGACCGGCGCGGCGACCGCCTGGGCGCGCCATTGCGCGACGCCGAAGCCGGCCACAAGCAGCAGGCAGGGAAGAAGCAGGACCGGCAGGATCGCAGGCAGGCGCTGGCGCAGCACGAGGAGCGCCAGGAGCAGGACAGCGGCCGCCACGAAGAGGACCCGGCCGAGCCAGGCCGGCGGCTCCGCCGGCAGCAGGAAATAGCCACCGATCCCGATGCCGTAGAATACCGGCAGCCAGAGCACCCAGCGGTCCTGCTCCGCCATCAGAAGCGCATGCAGCGGCCGCAGCGGCCAGGACCGGAGGGCCCTCGACCGCGGTCGCAGCCAATCGTTGCTTTCCTGCGTCGTCACCATGGCGGGCATATGCTACAACCCGCCGCCGCGGCTGGCGCCCCGGCCGCAGCGGCGGAATTGTCGCCGCGGCCGGGCGCCGGTTCATCTGTGCAGCGTCCAGCATCCATGAGGCCATGACCGTCGTTACCCGCTTCGCGCCCTCCCCGACCGGCTTCCTCCATATCGGCGGGGCCCGCACCGCCCTGTTCAACTGGCTCTTCGCGCGGCATCACGGCGGCCGCTACCTGCTGCGCATCGAGGATACCGATCGCGCGCGCTCCACGCCGGATGCGGTGCAGGCGATCCTGGACGGGCTGGACTGGCTCGGCCTGTCCGGCGACGAGGCCCCCTGGTACCAGCACAGCCGCCTGGACCGGCACCGCGAGGTCGCGCTGCGGCTGCTGGCGGAAGGCCGCGCCTATCGTTGCTGGGCCACGCCCGAAGAACTGGCGGAAATGCGGGAGCGCGCCCGCGCCGAGGGCCGCGCCCCCCGCTATGACGGCCGCTGGCGGGACCGCGACCCGGCGGAGGCGCCGGCCGGGATCGACCCGGCGATCCGGCTGAAGGCGCCGCAGGAAGGCCAGACGGTGATCGAGGACCTGGTCCAGGGCCGGGTCACCATCGACAACGGGCAACTGGACGACATGGTCCTGCTGCGGGCCGACGGCACACCGACCTACATGCTGGCCGTGGTCGTCGACGACCACGACATGGGGATCACTCATGTGATCCGCGGCGATGACCATCTGACCAATGCGGCCCGGCAGACCCAGCTCTACCTGGCCTGCGGCTTCGACCTGCCGGCCTTCGCGCATATCCCGCTGATCCACGGTCCGGACGGCGCGAAACTGTCGAAGCGCCACGGCGCGCTGGGTGTCGACGCCTATCGGGACATGGGCTATCTGCCGGAGGCCTTGCGCAACTACCTGCTGCGCCTGGGCTGGGCGCATGGCGATGACGAGATCATCTCCACCGAGCAGGCGGTCGACTGGTTCGACCTGGATGCGGTGGGCCGTTCGGCGGCCCGCTTCGACTTCGCCAAGCTGGAGAGCCTGAACGGCCATTATATCCGCCTGTCCGACGACGACCGGCTGGTGGCCGCCGCCCGCCCATTCCTGGAACGCCAGCTGAGCCGCAGCCTGAGCGCCGATGAGCTGACGCTGTGGCAGCGCAGCATGCCCGGCTTCAAGGAACGGGCGAAGACCGTGACCGGCCTGGCGGAGGCCTCCGCCTTCCTGTTCCTGCCGCGGCCGATCCCGATCGAGGCCGCCGGCGCGAAGCTGCTGGGCGAGGATGCACAGGCGCTGCTGCGCAGCTTCCGGCCGGCGCTCGCGGCACTGGATCCCTGGACCGCAGAAGCGCTGGAGGCCCTGGCCCGCGATTTCGCCGAACAGGCCGGTCAGAAGCTGGGTAAGCTGGCGCAGCCCTTGCGCGCCGCGGTGACCGGCAGCAATGCCTCGCCACCGATTTTCGATGTCCTGGTCGCCCTGGGCCAGTCGGAAACGCTGGGCCGGATCGACGACGTCCTGGCCGGGCAGCCGGCGTGAACGCAGGCATGCACGATCGGGCGCTTAGCGCGCCGGATGGCTTCGGCTATACTCCGCGCCGCCGGCCGGACGCCCTGGCGGGGGCGCCCGGATGGCCTGTGCCGCAGGCCCTTTCCAGGCCCTGGCGGTACCTTCATCCGCCTGGGCGGATGCCTGCAGAAAATTGCCTGGTAACAGGACGGGATCTGGGAGCGCAAAGGGATCGGGACATGGCACCGGGCCGGCCAGATGGTCCGGTGAACCGTGACCGATGGCAGTTGCCGGAGCGCCTGCGCTCCGGCCGAGCCCATGCAGCCGGACATCGAGATCCGGACCCGAAAGCAGGGGCAGGCCGGGAACGACCCGGCCGGTGGCGGGATTGATGCCGGGGGCGTTGTCGCCCGGCCCTATTCAACCGGCGCAGAGCGCGCCGAGATCCGACTCAACGCGTGACACGAGGGGTGGTTGACCGATGAACGACACGACGAAGAACGACAAGGCGGCGGTAAGCATCGTCGAAGCGGGCGCCGAGAAGACGGGCAGCTACCCGCTGATGAAGGGCACCGTGGGCCCCAGCGTCATCGATATCCGCAAGCTCTATGGCGAGACCGGCTATTTCACCTACGACCCGGGCTTCACCTCAACCGCCTCCTGCGAGAGCAAGATCACCTATATCGACGGTGACGAGGGCGTGCTGCTGTACCGCGGCTATGACATCGCCGACCTGGCCGAGCAGAGCGACTTCATGGAGACGTCCTACCTGCTGCTGTTCGGCGAACTGCCGGATGCCAAGGAACTGAAGCAGTTCAAGTACGACGTCCTGCACCACACGATGCTGCACGAGCAGCTGCGCAACTTCTATTCCGGCTTCCGCCGCGATGCCCATCCGATGGCGATCATGTGCGGTGTGGTCGGCGCCCTGTCGGCCTTCTACCACGACTCCACCGACATCAACGATCCGCACCAGCGCAAGATCGCCTCCTACCGGCTGATCGCGAAGATGCCGACCATCGCCGCCTGGGCCTACAAGTACTCCGTCGGCCAGCCGTTCATGTATCCGCGCAACGACCTCGATTACGCGGAAAACTTCCTCTACATGACGTTCGGCGTGCCCTGCGAGACGTTCAAGGTCAGCCCGACCCTGTCCAAGGCCATGGACCGGATCTTCATCCTGCACGCCGACCACGAGCAGAACGCCTCCACCTCCACGGTGCGGCTGGCCGGCTCCTCGGGCGCGAATCCCTTCGCCTGCATCGCGGCCGGCATCGCCTGCCTCTGGGGCCCCGCCCATGGCGGCGCCAACGAGGCGGTGCTGAACATGCTGAACCAGATCGGTTCGGTCGATCACGTGTCCGAATACGTCAAGAAGGCGAAGGACAAGGACGATCCGTTCCGCCTGATGGGCTTCGGCCACCGGGTCTACAAGAACTACGACCCGCGCGCGAAGGTGATGCGCCAGACCTGCCACGAGGTGCTGGACGAACTGGGCGTGAAGGACGAGCCGCTCCTGAAGCTGGCGATGGAGCTGGAGAAGATCGCCCTCGAGGACGATTATTTCGTCGAGAAGAAGCTGTACCCGAACGTCGACTTCTATTCCGGCATCATCCTGCGGGCCATGGGTTTCCCGACCACGATGTTCACCGCGCTCTTCGCCCTGGCCCGCACCGTGGGCTGGATCGCGCAGTGGAACGAGATGGTGGAGGATCCGTCGCAGAAGATCGGCCGCCCGCGGCAGCTCTACACCGGCCCCGACAAGCGGCCGTTCGTGGCGGTGGACAAGCGCGGCTGAGCGGGCTGATATAGGGCGGTGGTGCCAAGGGGCATCACCGCCCGCATCGCGGCGCAGGCCGGCGGCAACAAGCCGGTCGCTGCCTCGAGGGAGGATCCAGAGGGATGTTGCACCAGAAGAGCCGGATTGCCGGCAGTCCGACCGTCCAGGCCGCCCGGCGCAAGGCGTTCCGCCCAGCGGACAGCCGCGCCAGGGTCGTGCGTCGGCTGCCTGCCCAGCGTCCGGCGAATGACAATCACGGCCTTCCGGGCATACTCAGGCTGCGGCGCCCGGTCGGCACACTGATCGTCGCGACAGCGATCGTCACCGCTGCGCTCGCCCTGCTCTACTGAGCAACCCTGACCGCTCGCGGCCCTGAACCGCGTATGGCCGGTGCAACGCCTGGCCGCAGACCGGGATCAGCTCCGGTTCAGCGCCGGGCCCATGCCCAGCCGGCACCGGCCTGAGCCGGCCGGACCGGCGTCATCCGTCCCTGGTCCGGCAGGCGCCCCCCCAGGAACACCGCCCGCAGCGCCTCGGCGGCGCGCCGGCTGGGCGGCACGGGCGCGGAACCGCCCAGCATCTCCCGCACCATCTGCGCGGCATCGTGCTGCACCGCCCGCGCTTGCGGATCGCGCAGCAGACGGCCGATCGCCTCTGCCAGGCGGTCCGGCCGGCAGTTCTCCTGCAGCAGTTCCGGCACCGCGGGGCGTTCCGCGATGATGTTCACCAGGCAGGCATAGGGGATCCTGATCAGGCGCCGGGCGATCGCGGCGCTGGCCGGGTTCACGCGGTAGGCGATCACCATCGGGATCTGCGCCATCGCCAGTTCCAGGGCCACGCTGCCCGATGCCGCCAGGGCGACATCGCCGGCCGCAAAAGCGTCCCACTTGCCCTGCTCGCCCTGCACCACGATCGGCGCCGCGGGCCAGCCGGCCACCTCCCGCTCGAGTTCCTCCGCCAGATGCGCCACCGCCGGGATGGCGACCCGCAGACCCGGCATCGACCGGGAGAGCAGCGCCACCGTCTCCGCGAACGGCTGCAGCAGGCGCCCCAGTTCGCTGCGGCGGCTGCCGGGCAGCACCACCAGCAGGGTCGCATCGGCGGCGATGC
This sequence comes from Marinibaculum pumilum, assembly GCF_042646425.1. Lineage (NCBI taxonomy): Bacteria > Pseudomonadati > Pseudomonadota > Alphaproteobacteria > Rhodospirillales > Rhodospirillaceae > Marinibaculum > Marinibaculum pumilum. The sequence continues at coordinate 116,247 of NZ_JBHRTR010000005.1, read as the reverse complement.
CGTGGCGGGCGCGGAACCCCGCCCCGTCGCCTTTGCCGGCACCGCCCTCCACCACGGAATGGCCGACGAACGTCGTCGGCAGGCCCCAGGGTTCGAAGAAGCCGGGCTCGAAGGGCAGCAATGCCAGCAGATGGTCGAACCGTTCGGCCACGATCCGCGCCCGCCCCTGCCGCCACGCCCAGACCTGCGGGGCGACGTACTGCACCACCGGGAACGGCGCATCCTTCAGCCGCTGGCCGATGCGCAGGTTGAACGCCGGCGCGTCGATGGTCACCACGATGTCGGGCTGCGCGCTGCGCGCCGCCTCGACCGTCTGGATCAGGCGCCTGCGCAGCTGCGGCACGCGGGGCAGGATCTCCAGGATCCCCATCACGCTGAGCTCCCGCATCGGGAACAGGCTCTGCAGGCCCTGCGCCTCCATCAGCGGACCGCCGACACCCGAAAACCGCGGCGCCGGATGACCCAGATCCCCTGCCAGCCCGCCCAGGGCGGACATCAGGCGCGCGCCGAGCTGGTCGCCGGATGCCTCCCCGGCCACCAGCATCACATGGCGCAGCGGGCGCTCAGAGTCGGAAGCCATGGACGAACAATCCGCCGGCATCGGCATCGGCGCGGGTGCGGTCGCGGTCGAAGACCAGGGTGGCGCCGGCCGCGATCGCGATGCCGGCCAGCCGGGCCCGTGCGGCCCCGGCCACGGTGCGCGGCCCGATCGCCGGCAGGTCCGCGCGGGCCTCCTGCCCCGGCTTCGGCATCTTCACCAGCACCCCCTCCAGCCGGTCGTTCCGGTCGCCCGCCGGACCATCGACGGCCAGGACTGCGCAGCGCTCCAGCATCGCATCCGTGCCCTCTGCCGCCTCGAGCGCCAGCACCCGCCCGCCGCGGACCACGGCCGCCTGGCCGATGTCCAGCGCGCCGATCGCCCCCACGGCGCGGATGCCCAGGGCAATGTCCCGCTCTGCCGCCGCATCCGGCCGGTGGCGGCCAAGCGCGCCTTCCGCCGCCAGCAGCCCGCCGGCGACGGCGTCGGTCCCGACCGGCCGGAAACCCTGCTCCTGGAAATAGTCCAGCACGGTGCGCAGCAGCGCATCGTCGCCCTGCCCGCGGGCGCCGAGGAGGCGCCGCAGCAGGGCGGCCCCCTTCAGGTCCCGCGGCACCAGGCTGCGGAATTCCGGCCGGGCCATCGGTCCGGCCAGGGTGACCTCCTCGCAGCCCTGCCGACGCATCGCGTTCAGCAGGCGGCCGACCTCCACCAGGTCGAACCAGTCGTGCGGCACGCCTTCCACCGTCGCCGGCTCGCAGGCGCCGCGGATCGCCGCGACATAGAACGGACGACCGGAAGCGCGACAGGCACGGATGATGTCGCGCGGCATCTCCCCCATGCAGGCTATGATCGCCAGTTTGGCCGGCCCGACCGGGTCGTCAGGCGACATCGCCTTCCGGCTGCGGCTGGCAGACCCCCCTGCTGGAGGCATTCCGCACGAAGGTGACGACGTCCTGCACCAGGGTATTGCTGGAGAACATCTCTCCCACATCCTCCAGCCGCTCCTGCAGGGTGCCTTCCTGCGCGAACAGCAGGCGATAGGCAGTGCGAAGGGTGTGGATGTCGTCGCGGGCGAACCCGCGCCGCTTCAGGCCGACCAGGTTCAGGCCCGACAGGTGGGCGCGGTTGCCCATCACCGAGCCGTAGGGGATGACATCCTGCTCCACCCCCGACATGCCGCCGATCATGGCGTGCTTGCCGATGCGGACGAACTGATGCACCGCGGCCAGCCCGCCGACGATGACGAACTCTTCCAGCACCACATGGCCGCCCAGGGTGGCATTGCTCACCAGGATGACATTGTCGGCGATGATGCAGTCATGGGCGACATGGCTGCCGGTCATGAACAGGCAGTTGTCGCCGATGGCGGTCAGCATGCCGCCGCCCTCGGTGCCCGGGTTCATGGTCACGTATTCGCGGATCGTCGCGTTGCGGCCGATCTCCAGCCGCGACGGCTCGCCCTTGTACTTCATGTCCATCGGCCGGTGGCCGATGGAGGCGAAGGGGAAGACATGGCCCTTCGCACCGATCCTGGTGCGCCCGGTGACCACCACATGCGATTCCAGGCGCACCCCTTCGTCGAGCACGACATGCTCGTCGACGATGCAGTACGGGCCGACTTCCACATCGGCAGCGATCTCCGCTTTCGGCGAGACGATTGCGGTCGCGTGGATCTGAGGCATTCGAGCTGCTTTTCCTGCCGCTGGGACGTTGCCGGGCCTGCCGGCCCGGCCGATTTCGGATCTACTTGTCGAGGATCATGGCGGCATACTCGGCTTCCGCCACCAGAGTATCCCCCACCTTCGCCTTCGCGGCGAACTTCCAGACCGGGCCGCGGTTCCGCACCTTCTCCACATGCAGGAACATCTGGTCGCCCGGGATCACGGGACGGCGGAAGCGCGCCTGGTCGATCGTCATGAAGTAGACCAGCTTGCCTTCCGAATCCGGCCCCAGGGTCTCCACGACCAGGACCGCCGCGGTCTGTGCCATCGACTCGATGATCAGCACACCCGGCATCACCGGCCGCTGCGGGAAATGACCCTGGAAATACGGCTCGTTCGCCGTGACGTTCTTGATACCGACGGCGCTGACATCGCGCCTTATGTCGACCACCTTGTCCACCAGCAGCATCGGAAAGCGATGCGGCAGCATCTCCATGATGCGATGGATGTCGGCGGCGCCGACCTCGGAGGCGGCAGCGTCGGCGACGCGATCCCTGCCGTCATCCTTGCTGTCGGATGCGTCATTCATCCCTTCTCGACCTTCTGCTCTCCCAGCTTCTCGAGCGTCTTCAACATCCGGAAGTACCGCTTCAGCGGCATGGCGGGCGTCCCGCCCCAGGTCTCTCCGGCAGGAATGCTGTGCATGCTACCGGACCGCGCCGCAAGCCGCGCGCCGTCGCCGACGGTCAGATGTCCCGCCACCCCGGATTGTGCCGCGATGGCGACGAAGTTGCCGAGCTTGGTCGATCCGGACAGGCCGCACTGGGCAACCAGGATGCAGCCCTGCCCGGTCTCCGCGTTGTGTCCGATCTGAACCAGATTGTCGATCCAGGTGCCTGCGCCGACCACCGTGTCGGGCCCCGCGCCGCGGTCGATGGTGGTATTGGCGCCGATTTCGCAGCCATCGCCGATTCGCACCCGGCCCAACTGCGGTACCTTCACATGGCCGCGGGGGTCTGGGTGAAAGCCGAAACCGTCCTGGCCGATCCGCACCCCGGGATGCAGGGTCACCCTGTCGCCGATGATGCAGTGGCTCAGCGTGCAGTTCGGCGCGATCCGGCAGTCCGCGCCGACCTCCGCATTCTCGCCGATAACGGTGCCGGCACCGATACTGCTGCCGGCACCGATCCGGACGCCGGCCTCGATGACGGCGCAGGGACCGATCCAGGCCCCCTCCCCGATAAGCGCGGTCTCGTGCACCACGGCGCTGGGATGGCGCCCCGGCATTACCGGCGGTGGCGGGTAGAAGAGCTGCGCGATCCGCGCATAGGCACCATAGGGCGCCGGGCTGATCAGCAGCGCCGTTCCGGGAGGCGCCTTGCCCGCATGTTTTTCCGCCGTCACGCAGGCGGCGGCCCCGGTCTCGCGGTACTGTCCCAGATAGGCGGGGTTGTCGAAGAAGGTCAGGTCTTCGGGGCCGGCGCGATCCAACGGCGCCACGTCGTGGATCAGCATCTCGCCCGCCGCAGGGTCGAGCAGCCGTGCCCCGGCATGCTCCGCCAGTTCCTGCAGCCGGAACGGGCCGCTCCTTCGGAAAAAGCGCGGGTCCGCCATTACTGGCCGGTCTGCGGCGCCGGCACCGTCACCGTCGGCAGCTTCTGGTCCAGCCGGCGCAGCACCTCCTGGGTGATCTCCATCTGCTGGTTCACGATCGCGGCCACCTGGGTCCGCTCCAGGACCAGGTCGAACGCCATCTCGCGCGCCAGTTCCTTCAGGATCTCCTCGATCACCCGGAAGATCTGCTGGTTGCCCTGCGCCATCGACTGGTCGAGGGCGATCTTGCGCTGCTGGACCTGCCGCTGCATGTCGCCGACATCCTTCTGGAAGCTCTGCGCCTCCCGCTGGAAGGCCTCCTGCGACAGCACATTGCGCTGCCCGGACAGGGTCTCCTCCTTCTTGCGCAGCGACTGCTCCTTCGCGGCGATCTCCTTCTGCGCGTCCTGGCTGTACTGCTCCACCTGCCGGGCGACCGCCTGGCCGGCCTTGGACTGCCGCAGGATCTTCGGCGTGTCGATGATCGCGATGACGGTGGGCGGCAGCTTCTGTGCCAGTGCCGCAGGTGCCGCACCGGCGACGAGGACCGCGCCCAGGCAGAGCAGCACTGTCAGGTGCAGAAGCGCCTGCCGGATGGCGGCGGGATGCGGTCTGTGAAATCGACGGAACAACATGTCAGAACCTGGTGCCGAAGCTGAAGTTGATGAGCTGCGTCTTGTCGTAATCCTCTTCCTTCACCGGGAAGCCGAAATCCACCCGGATCGGTCCGAACGGCGACTTCCAGGACAGGCCGAAGCCGACGGCGGCGCGCAGCGCGTGCTGGTCCACGATATTGGCCCCCGTGCTGTCGACATTGAACACCGAGCCGGCGTCGGTGAACACCGCGCCCTTGATGCCGAACTCGTTCGGCAGCCCGACCGGGAAGGTGGCCTCCACCGTACCCTTGTAGAAGGTGTTGCCGCCCAGCGAGTCGTTGCTGGTCAGGTCGCGCGGGCCGACGCCGCCATATTCGAAGCCGCGGAGCGAGGAACCGCCGAGGAAGAAACGGTTGTTGATGGTGATGTCCTGGCCCAGGCCGAAGACATTGCCGGCGCCGATGCCGGTCTTCAGCACCACCTCGTCCATCACCGGGATGTAGTAGTCGACGCTGCCGGACAGGGTGAAGAAGCGCTCGCTGCCGCCGAACCCGGCGAGTTCCGTGGACGCACGCGCCAGGTAGCCCGAGGTCGGCTCGATCCGGTCGTCCCGCCGGTCGTAAGACAGGGTCTGGCCGACCGCGGATGTGACGCGGCCGCCCTCCTGCTCCTTGATGACGATCGACGCCGTATCATCGACATCCTCGATCACGTCGTGCTGCAGGCGGTAGGAGACCTGCTGCGACAGATGCTCGGTGACCGGATAGGTGGCGCGCAGGACCAGACCGGTGGACAGCTGGGTGAAACCGGAGATGTCCTGTTCGTCGGTCCGCCGGCGGAACACGTCGAAGCCGGCGGCAACCTCGCGGCCCAGGAAATAGGGTTCGGTAAAGCCGATGTCGAACTGCTGCCGGCGGAACGACAGGGCCAGGCCCACCCGCAGATCCTGCCCCCGACCCAGCAGATTGCGTTCGCGCAGGCCGACATCGCCGATGATGCCGTCGCGGGTGGAGAAGCCGCCGCCCAGGCTCAGCTCGCCGGTGGACTTCTCCTCGACCTCGACGTCGATCACCACCTTGTCCGGCGTGGTGCCGCGCTGCTGGGTGATCTCCACCTTGTTGAAGAAGTTGAGGCCGCGGATCCGACGGCGGGATTCGTTCAGCCGGGTGGAGTTGAAGGCATCGCCCTCCGCGAGGCGGAACTCGCGCCGGACCACCTGGTCCAGGGTGCGGACATTGCCGCTGATGTTGATGCGCTCGACATAGACCCGCGGCGCCGGCTCGATGACATAGGTCACGCCAACAGTCAGCGCCTCGGCGTTGCGGTTCAGCTCCGGCCGGATATCGACGAAGGCATAGCCCAGATTGCCGAGCTCGAAGGTCATCGCCTCGATCGAGGTCTCGATCGCGCCGGCGTCGTAGGTCTCGCCCTTCTTCGTGGTGAGCAGCGGCACCAGGGTTTCCGGATCCACCGCATTGATCTGGGAGGCCACGTCGACCGCGCCGAAATTGTACTTGTCGCCTTCCGACACGGTGAAGGTGATGTAGAAGCTCTCCCGGTTCGGGGCGAGTTCGGCCGTCGCGGAGAGGACGCGGAAATCGGCATAGCCGCGTGACAGATAGAAGCGCCGCAGCAGCTCCCGGTCGAAGGTCAGACGGTCCGGGTCGTAGGTGTCGTCGGAGGTCAGGAACCGCCACCAGGCCGATTCCTTGGTCGAGATCGCCTCCCGCAGCCGTGAATCGGAGAACACGCGGTTGCCGATGAAGCGGATCGACGAGATTTCCGTCAGGCCGCCCTCGTCGATCTCGAACACCAGGTCGACCCGGTTCTGGGGCAGCTGGATCACCTTCGGCTCGACGGTGGCGTTGAAGCGACCGGCCCGGCGATAGATCTGCAGGATCCGCTGCACGTCCTGCTGCACCCGCGCCCGGGTATAGACCTGCCGGGGCTTCAGCTGCACCTCCGACTGCAGGGTCTCGTCCGGCACCCGGCGATTCCCCTCGAAGGCGAGCTGGTTGATCACCGGGTTCTCGACCACGCTGATCACCAGATCCTCGCCCTGGCGGCGGATCACGACGTCCGCGAACAGCCCGGTGCCGTACAGGCGCTTGAGCGACTGGTCGACCCTGCCGGCATCGAACGTGTCGCCGGGCACCACGGTCAGGTAGGACAGCACGGTGGCCGCCTCGATCCGCTGATTGCCCTCGACCAGGATCCGTTCGATCCGGGCTCCCGTGGCCGGCCCGGGGGCCGCCGCGGTGGCCGGTGCCGCAGGCAGGGCCGCCGGCTGCGCCACGGCTGGACCGCGCGTCTGGGTCCGCAAGTTCTGCGCATCAGCCGATGCCAGCGGCAGCAACAGCATCAGGCCGAGCAGCAGGGCCAGCACCCCCTGCCCCCGCACAACGGCGGGCAATCGGGCATGCAGCATCGCCGCGATGCGCCGGACAGCCATGCAGGCCGTGGCCGTCCGGCTCACGAGAACAGCTTGTCGAAGAAGCTGAAGACTTCCAGGCGGTTCAGATCGTTCCACGTCGCGAACACGAACAGGCAGAGAATCAAGGCGAGGCCGATACGGAAACCGTATTCCTGGGCGCGCTCGCCCATGGGCCGCCCCCGCACGGCCTCAACCGCATAGAACAACAGATGCCCGCCGTCCAGCATCGGCACCGGGAACAGGTTGATCAGACCGATGGCGACCGACAGGGTGGCCATCAGCGAGACCACCGCCAGCACCCCGATCTGCGCCACGTCGCCGGAGATCTTGGCGATCCCGATCGGGCCGCTCAGCTGGTCGCCGCTTTCCCGCCCGGTGATGATCCGCCAGACATAGGTCAGCGAATTCTCCGCCACGTTCCAGGTCTCGCCCACGCCGAGCCAGACGGCGGAGACCGGATCATGGCGCACCAGTTCGATTCCTTCGGCCTGGATGCCGATCACGCCCAGCTCCGCCTCGCCGCCCGCCCCGGTATCGACCGTCGTGCGCCGCGGTGTCACGGTCAGGTGCAGCGGCTGGCCGTCGCGTTCGACCACCAGGTCGATCGGCGTTTCCGCCCGCAGCGCGACATGGTTCCGCAGTTCCTGGAAGCGCTCGATGGTCACGCCGTCCGCCGACACGATGCGGTCGCCGACCTGGATGCCGGCGGCTGCGGCCGGCATGTCCTCCATCACCCGGGTCACGACCGGATCGGTCTTCGGCTGGCCGACGGTCGAGAACAGCACCGCATAGACCAGGATCGCGAACAGGAAGTTGATCCCCGGCCCCGCGGCGACGATCGCCGCGCGCTGCCAGAGCGGCTTGTGATGAAAGCAGACCGCGCGTTCCTCGGGTGTGAGCCCGTCCAGCTCACCGCCCGGGTTGGAGGCGGCGCCCGCATCGCCGAAGAACTTCACGTAGCCGCCCAGCGGGATCGCCGCCACCCGCCAGCGGGTGCCGTGGCGGTTGGTCCAGCCCAGCAGTTCGCGGCCGAAGCCGATCGAGAAGGCGTCGATGCGCACCCCGCATGCCCGCGCCACCCAGTAATGCCCCATCTCGTGAACGAAGATGATCACGGAGAGCACAACCAGGAACGGCAGGATGAAGTCGATCAGAGTGTTCAGGATCGGCATGTTGCAGGTCCGGTCTAGGTGCGGCAGTGCCGCGGATACGCACGCGAAGCCATCACGACATCGACGCGACGGCGGATGGCTTGGATGAAGGTACCGGCTGCCCGGCGCCCGCGCCGGCCCTGCTGTCCTCGCGGACCAGCATGGCCTGTGTCGCCAGTGTACGGGCCCTGCGGTCGACCGCCCAGACCTCTTCCAGGCTGCCGGCAGCGTCCGTCTCCGCGCGCTGCAGGGTTTCCTCCACGATCGCCGCGATGTCCAGGAAGCCGATCCGCCGCGCCAGGAAGGCGGCGACGGCAACCTCGTTCGCGGCGTTGAGGATGGTCGGTGCCGTGCCGCCGGCGGCCATCGCCTCCCGTGCCAGGCGCAGGGCCGGAAAGCGGGCCTCGTCGGCCGGCTCGAAGGTCAGGCTTCCGATGCGGGCCAGGTCCAGCGGTGCGACCGGCGCGGCCATGCGTTCCGGCCAGGCCAGGGCGAAGGCGATCGGTGTCCGCATGTCCGGCGTGCCGAGCTGGGCCAGCACCGAGCCGTCGCGATAGGCCACCATCGAATGGACGATCGACTGCGGATGGATCAGCACCTCGATCCGGTCCTGCGCCACCGGGAACAGGCAATGGGCCTCGATCAGCTCCAGCCCCTTGTTCATCATCGTGGCGGAATCGATGGAGATCTTGTCGCCCATGCTCCAGACCGGGTGGTTGACCGCCTGCTCCACGGTCACGTCCCGCATTTCCGCAAGCGAGCAGCGGCGGAACGGGCCGCCGCTGGCGGTCAGCACGATCCGCTCGACATTCTCCGGCCGCTCATGGTCGAACACCTGGAAGATCGCGTTGTGCTCGGAATCCACCGGCAGCAGCGCGGCACCGCGCTCCGCCGCCAGCGCGGTCATCAGCGGGCCGGCGCAGACCAGGCATTCCTTGTTCGCCAGCGCCACCGCGCGGCCATTGCGCACCGCCTCCATGGTGGGGGCCAGGCCGGCCGCGCCGACGATGCCGGCCACCACCAGGTCGGCCGGCTCCGCCGCGGCCGCGATCAGCGCGGAGGCGCCGGCCTCGCTGCGCACGCCGCTGCCGCGCAGGCCCTCCGCCAGCCGATCGTGCAGGTCGGGATCGCCGATCACCGCCAGTTCGGGGCGCAGGTCCAGCGCCTGTGCGATCAGCTTCTCGACATTGCGGAAGGCGGTCAGCGCCACCACCCGGTAGGCATCCCGGTTGCGCCCGATCAGGTCCAGGGTGCTGTCGCCGACGGAACCGGTCGATCCCAGCACCGTGACCCGGCGCGTGCCGCGCGCCGCGCCGCCCGGATGCCGGGCGGCGCGGACGGGCGCGGGCGTCCCGCGTCCTGGCATCGTCGACTCAGTCATTCTAAGGCGTCGTCCAATGTCGGTTGCCGCGCGGCAGTCGCGCGTCGTGGGTGACCTGCCCCGGGATCGCCCTGTCCAGGAATACCGCCCGGACAACTGCCCGGACATACTACCCGATCAGCCACAGGAGCAATGCCCCCGGCGGGGCCACGAAGATCACCCCGTCCAGCCGGTCCAGCAGCCCGCCATGGCCGGGTATCAGGCCCGAATAGTCCTTTACCATGTAGTGCCGCTTCACCGCCGAGGCGACCAGGTCGCCGAACTGTGCGACGCAGGCCAGCGCGCCGCCCAGCACCGCAGGCAGCGGCGGCGGCAGGCCAAGGTACAGCGCCGCCAGCACCCCCACGGCGATGCCGCCGACGACGGCGCCGAACAGTCCGGCCCAGGTCTTCTTCGGGCTGATCCGCGGCGCCAGCCGTGGCCCGCCGATGCTGCGGCCGAACATGAAGGCCAGGCTGTCGGCGGCCCAGACGATTGCAAGCATTGCGAAAGTTGCCACCTCGCCGTCGAGCTCCGGCAGGCCGGCGGCCTGCGGGTAACCGGTCCGCAGCCAGGCCAGCGACAGGCAGGGCAGGCCGATATAGGCCACCCGCACCGCGGCCCAGGCCGGGTTGCGCCGGGTCGCCAGGGCCACCACGGCCGCCGCGGCGGCCACGGCCACCAGGAGGCCGTAAGCTGCCGGCCAGCTGTTGAAGCCCGCCAGCAGCAGGGTGCCGCTCAGCCCGGCCGTGACCACGCCGAACTCCCGGCGCAAGGCGCCGCGCTCGGGCAGCCGCCCCGACGGTGCCGGACGCTGCGTCCGTTCCGCGGGCGCCAGCGCCGCCGGCCAGGGCAGGCGATAGAGCTCCCACAACATCAGCAGGCCCGCCAGGGCCACGGCAGCCAGGAACAGCCATCCCCCGGCCCAGATCAGCAGCAGCGCCACCGGCAGCATCACCGCCGCCGCGGTCAGCCGCTGTGCCAGCCCGCCCGGCGGCAGGATCCGGCGCCAGAACTCCTCCGCGCGCATCAGGCGGCCTGCGCCGCGGGCGACAGCGGACCGCGCCTTGGGTCCGGGCGGGTCAATCGACCGACACTGCGCCGAACCGCCGTTCGCGCCGGTGGAAGTCGTAGACCGCGTCGGCCAGGCTCTCGCGCGTAAAGTCGGGCCAGAGCAGGTCCACGAAGACCAGCTCCGCGTAGGCGGCCTGCCATAGCAGGAAGTTCGACAGCCGCTGCTCGCCACTGGTGCGGATCACCAGGTCCGGGTCGGGAATGTCGGCGGTCTGCAGGTAGGTGCGGAACCGCGCCTCGTCGAGATCGGCGGCCGCCAGCCGGCCGGCGGCGATGTCCAGCGCCGCGGCGCGGGCGGCCGCGACGATCTCCGCCTGGCTGCCATAGCTCAGCGCGATCGTCAGGCGCAGGCCGGTATTGCTCCGCGTCAATGCCTCCGCCCGGTCCAGCAGGTCGACGATGTCCCGCGCCAGCCGGCTGCGGTCGCCGATCACGGAGATCCGGACGGCGTTCTCGTGAAGCTCCGCCAGCTCCTGCCGGATGAAATGCCGCAGCAGGTCCATCAGGTCGATGACCTCGTCCTGCGGCCGCTTCCAGTTTTCCGACGAGAAGGCATAGACGGTCAGGAAGGAGATGCCGATCTCCCGTGCGCCCTTCACCGCCTCCCGCACCGCCTCCGCCCCCTGGCGGTGGCCGAAGGATCGCGGCTGGCGCCGGGCCCGGGCCCAGCGCCCGTTGCCGTCCATGATCACGGCGACATGGCGCGGCGGCGGCGGCGACTGCTGGCCGATCGGCTGCGGCGCGGGCAGCGGGTCGCGCAGAACGTCGCCGGTCCCGGCCCCGGTCCCGATCGCTGTCCCTGGTGCAGTGCCGGTCTCGATCTGTCCCGCCTGTGACAAAGCTGCGCTACTCCTCCTGCAGGTCCACGGTCCGGGATCGACCGACCACTGGCCGGGGCCGGCCGGGGTCGGTCGTCAGACCTGCATGATCTCCTTCTGCTTGTTCTCCAGCGACTCGTCGATCTCCTTGATCGACTGGTCGGTCATCGACTGGATCTCGTCCTGGTAGATCTGCTGGTCGTCCTCGCTGAGATTGCCTTCCTTGTGCAGCCGCTTCAGCGTGTCCATCCCGTCGCGCCGGATGTTGCGCACCGCAACCCGCGCCTGCTCCGCATATTGCGCCGCCACCCGGGTCAGTTCCTTGCGGCGCTCCTCGGTCAACTCCGGGATCGGGATCCGCACCAGCTGGCCGTCGGCCTGCGGGTTGAGCCCCAGGCCGGAATCGCGGATCGCCTTCTCCACCGCCTTCACATTGCCCTTGTCCCAGACCGAGACCGACATCATCCGGGGCTCGGGCACGGAAACGGTGCCCACCTGGTTGAGCGGCATCTCGCTGCCGTAGACGCTGACATGCACCGGGTCCAGCAGGCTGGTCGATGCCCGGCCGGTCCGCAGGCCGCCGAATTCCGTGCGCAGCACTTCCGTCGCGCGTTTCATGCGCCGCTGCAGATCGTCGAGATCGGGTTCGTCCTCCATGGGCCGGAGCCTCCCCTTCTATTGCGTGTTGCACCCTACCGGGCCCCGGCCGGCCGATGCGGACACCGCCGGCCGGTGGAGCCGGCTGCCGGGCCGGATCAGTTGCCGATGACCGTCGCGCGGCCGCCGCCCCGGATGATCTCGGAGAACTGGCCGGCCTCGCCGATCGAGAACACCAGTATGGGAATATCGCTTTCCCGCGCCAGCGAGATGGCGGAGGCGTCCATCACCTTGAGGTCCATGGACAGGACGTCGAGATAGCTGAGCTGCTCGAAACGGGTGGCTTCCGGGTCGGTCTTCGGGTCGCTGGTATAGACGCCGTCGACCTGGGTGCCCTTGAACAGGGCGTCGCAGTTCATTTCTGCCGCCCGGAGGGCCGCGGCGGTGTCGGTGGTGAAGAACGGATTGCCGGTGCCGGCGGCGAAGATCACCACCCGCCGCTTCTCAAGGTGGCGATGCGCCCGCCGGCGGATATAGGGTTCGCAGAGCGAGGCCATCGGGATCGCCGACATGACCCGCGTCTCCACCCCCTGCTCCTCGATCGCATGCTGGACCGCGAGCGCGTTCATGACCGTCGCCATCATGCCCATGCTGTCGGCGGTCGCCCGGTCCATGCCGCGCGCCGCACCCGACAGGCCGCGAAAGATGTTGCCGCCGCCGATCACCAGGCAGACCTCCACCCCCAGGGAGTGGACGGCGGCGATCTCCTCGGCGATGCGTGTGACGGTGGGAAAGTCGATGCCGTAGCCGGAATCGCCCATCAGGGCCTCGCCGGAGCATTTCAGCAGCACACGCTTGAAGCGCGTGCCCTGTGGCCGGGCCATATCGGCACCGCCGGTGCCGCCTGCATCGCTCATCGGCCGTCCGCCTCGCGCCCTGTCGTTCCGATTGTCCTGCGGTCTGCGGGGGCCGCCGCCGCTCCTGGCGCGGGCGGCAGCCCCTGCAGCACCATCAACCTGCCGCCAATGTCAGCCTGCCGCCTTGGCGACCTCGGCGGCGAAGTCCTCTTCCTTGCGCTCGATGCCCTCGCCCAGGGCATAGCGGGCGATCGCCGTCACCTTGATCGGGGCACCGGCCTTCTTGCCCGCCGCCTCGACCGCCTTCTTCACCGGCGTCTCGCCGTCGATGACGAAGGTCTGCTCCAGCAGGACGACCTCCTGGTAGAACTTGCGCAGGCGGCCGTCGACCATCTTGTCGATGATCTCCTGCGGCTTGCCGGAGCCGGCGGCCTGCTGGGTCAGCACGTCGCGCTCGCGCGCGATCGCGTCCGGATCCAGGTCGGCCACGTCCACCGACTGCGGGTTGGTCGCCGCCACATGCATCGCCAGCTGGCGGCCGAACTCGTTCAGCACCGCCTTGTCGCCGGCCGATTCCAGCGCCACCAGCACGCCGATCTTGCCCAGATTGTCGGTCAGCGCATTGTGGATGTAGGGAGCAACCACGCCTTCCGACACGGTCAGGCGGAGGGCGCGGCGCAGGGCCATGTTCTCGCCGATCGTGGCCACCGCATGGGTGACCTCTTCCTCCACCGTGCGGCCGGTGCCGGGAAAGGGCTTGCCGCCCAGCTCCGCGTCGCCCTCCGCCAGCGCGATCTCCGCCACCTTGCGCACCAGATTCTGGAACTGCTCGTTGCGGGCCACGAAGTCGGTCTCGGCATTGATCTCGACCAGCGCGGCGGCATTCTCGCCGACCGCAGCGCCGATCAGCCCCTCGGCCGCGACCCGGCCCGCCTTCTTCGCGGCAGCGGCAAGACCCTTCTTGCGCAGCCAGTCCACCGCCGCATCCAGGTCGCCGCCGCTCTCGGTCAGCGCCTTCTTGCAGTCCATCATGCCGGCGCCGGTCTTGGTCCGGAGCTCCTTGACAAGAGCGGCTGTCACTTCCGCCATTGTTTCACCTCTTTATGAGATCAATCGCGCAAACAGTTGATTTTGCGCTTATTCCCCGGCCGGGGCCGTTGTCGCTTCCGGCGTCTCGGCGGCAGCGGGCTCGCCCTCGGACAGCTCCGTTCCCGGCAGCGGCTCCGCCATCGGGTCCTCCAGCTCGCCCAGGTCGCCGGCGCCCCCCATTTCCGCCTGGATGCCGTCGAGGACGGCCGCGGAGAACAGGTCGCAATACAGATGGATCGCCCGCAGCGCATCGTCGTTGCCGGGGACCGGATAGGTGATGTCCTCGGGATCGGTGTTGGTGTCGACCACCGCGATCACCGGGATGCCCAGCTTCTTCGCCTCGGCAACGGCGATGTCCTCGCGCTGCACGTCGATGATCACCAGCACGTCCGGCAGGCCGCCCATCTCCTTGATGCCGCCCAGCGAGCGCTGCAGCTTGTCATGCTCACGGCTGAGCTGCAGATGCTCCTTCTTGGTCAGACCCAGCGCATGCGGATCCTCGGCCATCTTGCCCTCCAGCTCCTTCAGGCGCCGGATGGAGTGGGAGATGGTCTGCCAGTTGGTCAGCATGCCGCCGAGCCAGCGATGGTTGATGTAGTACTGGCCGCAGGCCTCCGCGCACTTGGCGATCGGCTCCGCTGCCTGGCGCTTGGTGGCCACGAACAGGACCCGGCCGCCGCCGGCGGTGATGTCACGCAGCACTTCCAGAGCGCGGTGCATCAGCGGCACGGTCTGGCGCAGGTCGATGATATGGATGTTGTTCCGGTCGCCGAAGATGAAGGGCTTCATCCGCGGGTTCCAGCGATGCGTCTGGTGCCCGAAATGGACACCGGCCTCGAGCAGTTGCCGCATGGTGAATGTCGGCAGGGCCATGGAAACTCTCCTTTTCCGGTTCGGCCGCCGCGAGGGTTCATCGCGCGCCCTGCCCGGTCCGGGATGGACCTGCGGCAGCGACGGCGACACCGGAGGGACCGGCCAGGATGTCTCCCCGAACCGCCCCAGGCCTCGCGTGAGGTTTTAGTGCGGGGGCGTTGTACGGAAGCCCGCGGCCGAATGCAACCGCGCTCTGGCCCCTGCCGGGTGGCACCCCGTCACACCCGCGCCGAACCGATCACGAGAACGGAACAAAAAGAGAATTTATCCCTTGCGCCGAGCGCGTGTTCTCTTTATGTTCCAATCATACGCACGCGACGCCCGGTCGCCCGGCCCGCCGGCCCCGCTGCCAGCCGGCCGGTATCCGACCACGCGATCGCACCCTGGTGGCCAGGGCGGGCGGCCTACGGGCGGCCCGCCCGCCCCCCGCAGCGGACGGAAGGCTGGACCGCTCAGCAGGACCGGGTTGCCGGGCTGCCTTGCCGGGCTGCCTTGTGCGACGGGGCCTGCGGTTACGGAAGCTGCGCCATTTCACGCACGTCCAGTACGCCGCGAACCGATTTCAGGGCACCCCGCACCCGCGGCGACAGGGCATAGCCGCCCGGCAGGGCGATATCCGCCTCATGCCCCTGCTCGGCCAGATGCAGGGTCAGGACGATCCTCCCCTTCCCCTTCGCGGTCTGCGCCAGGACGCCGTCCAGCCCGCCGACGGCACGCTGGTCGCCGACGAAGACCTGCAGGCAGGTCATGCCGCGGGCCTCCGCCCGGGCGGCGGCGATGTCCAGGTCGTCGACCGACTGCACCATCAGCCGCGGCTGGTCGCGGTCGTCGATCCGCCCCTCGACCCGGAACAGCACCGACCGGCCCGGCTCCAGCAGGTCGAAATGCGCCGACAGGATCTCGCTGAACACGGTCACCTCGAACATGCCGGTCGGATCGGAGCATTGGATGAAGGCGAAGCGGTTGCCCTTCGCCGAACGGCGCACCTGCTTGGAGATCACGGTGCCGGCGATGAGATGGCTGCTGGTCGACCGGCTCAGCCGCCGCATCACGTCGGCATAGGCCTGCACCCCCAGCCGCTCCAGGGTCTTGGCATAGGAATCCAGCGGGTGGGCGGAGAGGTAGAAGCCGATGGCGTCGAACTCCTGCGCCAGGGTCTCCATCGGCGTCCAGGAATCGACATCCGGCGCGATCTGCATCGCCGCCGCCGGCTCCGCGCCGCCGAACAGCGAGGTCTGCGCCGAGGCCCGTGCCTCCGACGCCACTGCGGCGAAGCGGATCACGTTCTCCACCGCGCCGAAGGCGCGCGCCCGGTCGGGCTCCAGCCCATCGAAGGCACCGGCGCGGGCCAGGTTCTCCAGCATCCGCTTGTTAACCATCGAAGGATCGACCCGGTCGGCGAAATCCGACAGGTCGCGGAACGGCCGGCCCTCCGCCTCCCGCGCGCGGACGATCGACCCCATCGCGCCCTCGCCCACATTCTTCACCGCCGCCAGGGCGTAGCGGACCGCCGCGCCCTCCCCCTCTCTCTCCACGGAGAAGTTCACCTGCGACCGGTTCACGTCGGGCGGCAGCAGTGGCACCTTCATCCGCGCCAGCTCCTGGCGGAAGACCGTCAGCTTGTCGGTGTTGTGGCGGTCGAAGCTCATCGACGCGGCGAGGAACTCCACCGGGTGGTTCGCCTTCAGCCAGGCAGTCTGGTAGGCGACCAGGCCATAGGCCACCGCATGGCTCTTGTTGAAGCCGTAGCCGGCGAACTTGTCGACCAGGTCGAAGATATAGGCGGCCCGGCCGGCATCGACGCCGCGCTCCTTCGCGCCGTCGACAAAGCGCTCCTTCTGCGCCGCCATCTGGGCCTTGTCCTTCTTGCCCATCGCGCGCCGCAGCACGTCCGCCTCGCCCAGGCTGTAGCCGGCCAGCACCTGGGCGATCTGCATCACCTGTTCCTGGTAGACGATGATGCCGTAGGTCTCCCGCAGGATCCCCTCCAGCTTCGGATGCAGGTAGTCGGGCACCTCCTCGCCATGCTTGCACTTGATGAAGCGCGGGATGTTGTCCATCGGGCCGGGGCGGTACAGCGCCACCATCGCCACCAGGTCCTCGATCGTGTCGGGCCGCAGCACCCGCAGGCTGTCCCGCATGCCCGAACTTTCAAACTGGAACACGCCCACCGTCTCGCCGCGCGACAGCATCTCGTAGACCTTGCGGTCGTCCAGCGGGATCTGCGCCAGGTCGATGTCGATGCCGCGCTCCGCCACAAGCCGCACCGCCAGGTTCAGCACCGACAGGGTCTTCAGGCCCAGGAAGTCGAACTTCACCAGGCCCGCCTGCTCGGCATATTTCATCGAGTACTGGGTGGCCGGCATCTCCGCCCGCGGATCGCGATAGAGCGGCACCAGTTCCTGCAGCGGCCGGTCGCCGATCACCACGCCGGCGGCGTGGGTGGAGGCGTTGCGGTACAGCCCCTCCAGCTTCAGCGCCGCGGTGACCATCTCGTCCACCCCGTCCTCGTCGCGGCGGAACTGGGCGATCTGCGGTTCCTGCTCCACCGCCTGGGCCAGGGTCATGGCGCTGCCCGGTGCGTTCGGCACGGTCTTCGCCACCCGGTCGACCAGTGTATAGGGCAGCTGCATCACCCGGCCGACATCCTTCAGCGCAGCCCGCGCCTGCAGGGTGCCGAAGGTGATGATCTGCGCGACCTGGTCGGCACCGTACTTGTCGCGGACATAGGCGATCACCTCGTCGCGGCGTTCCTGGCAGAAGTCGATGTCGAAGTCCGGCATCGAGATCCGCTCCGGGTTCAGGAAGCGCTCGAACAGCAGCCCGAAGCGCAGCGGGTCCACATCAGTGATGGTCAGCGCCCAGGCGACCACGGAGCCGGCACCGGAGCCGCGGCCCGGGCCGACCGGGATGTCGTGCGCCTTCGCCCACTGAATGAAGTCGGCGACGATCAGGAAGTAGCCGGGAAAGCCCATCTTCTCGATCACGTCGAGCTCGTAGTCGAGCCGGGTGCGATAGGGCTCCTGCTCCGCCTCCGGCCGGTCGCCGATGCGCCCCGCCAGGCCCTCATGCGCCATGCGGCGCAGCTGCTCCGGCTCGCTCTCGGCCGCGCTGCCGAAGTTCGGCAGGATCGGGTCGCGCTTTTCCGCCATCACCGCGCAGCGCTGAGCGATCACCAGGCTGTTCGCCACCGCCTCCGGCAGGTCCTCGAACAGGGCCGCCATTTCCTCCGGCGGCTTGAAATAATGTTCCGCCGTGACCCGCCGGCGATCCTCCGCGTTCACATAGGTGCCGTCGGCGATGCACAGCAGAATGTCGTGCGCCTCGTACATCTCCCGCTCGGGGAAGTAACAGTCGTTGGTAGCGACCAGCGGCACCCCGGCCTCGTAGGCCAGCTCGATCAGTGCCGGCTCCACCTTCCGCTCGAAGGACAGGCCGTGGCGCTGCAGCTCGATATAGAGGCGGTCGTCGAACAAGGCCTGCAGCCGCGCCAGCTCCGCCCGTGCCTCCGCCGCCTTGCCCTCCCCCGCCAGGCGGGCGAGCGCGCCGCTGGGACCGCCGGTCAGGCAGATCAACCCGTCGCTGCGGCCTTCCAGCTGGTCGGGCGTCAGCCGTGCCGCGGTGCCCGCCGGCGTCTGCAGGTAGGCGGCCGAACTCAGCGCCATCAGGTTCAGGTAGCCGGTCTCGTCCTTCGCCAGCAGGACAAGATGGTCGGGATTGCGCAGCCGGCCGGCCGGTCCGCGCAGGCCGTCGCCTTCCTCGGTGACGGCGATGCTGAACTGGCAGCCGATGATCGGCTGGACGCCGGCCCCGGCAAGGGTCTGCGACAGGTCCAGCGCCCCGAACATGTTGTTTGAATCGGTGACCGCCACGGCCGGCATGGCATGGCGCGCCGCCATCTCTGCCAGCTTCTTTGGACGGATCGCTCCCTCCGCCAGCGAATAGGAGGTGTGGACCCGCAGATGAACGAACTCCGCCGGCATGCGCCTGCTCCTTCCACGGGAAAGTCGAGGGAACCGCCGCGCAGCAGGGCCACGCGGCACCTCAATAAGACCATGTCACTGGTATGAGCCGAAGAATGCCACACCAGATCTTGCCAGAGCTACCCCGAAACACCTTATCATCCGACGCGCTTCGGGGCTCGTCCATCGCGGCCCGGCTCGCGGGCCCCGTCCTGAGGGCCGGCCCTGTCGGCGGAACGGGCAAGATGGCAGAATGCGGTCGAACGAAGGCTCATGCCTTCGGCGCCGCTGCCGGAAACAGAGTGCAGGGTGAGTGATCGTGAACGGCACGATGAGGTTGGATCGCACGAGGCTGGCCAAGGTCCTGTCGATGCTGCAGTCGAGCCATCCGGGCGAGGTGGTGGCCGCGGCCAACAGGGCGGTCTCGATGCTGCGCGACGCGGGGCTGGAGTTCGACGATATCGTCGGCCGGCCCGAGCCGCTGGACCTCGACGCGATCGAGGAGCGCCACCGGCGCGCCTGGCATCGGCCGGCCCCCCCGCAGGCCGAGCTGCGCGAGTACGAACAGACCATCGCGGACCTGCGGAACCAGCTGTCGGAGCATGAGGACTGGCGGAACCGTGCCGCCGCACGGATCGCCGATCTGGAGGATGAGCGCCGGCAGCAGAACGGCCGCCTGCGCGCCCTCGCGGCAGAGGCGGAAGAGGCCCGCCAGACCCTGTCGTCTGCGCATGAGGAACTGCTGCGGGTCCGCATGCAGCTGGCGGAACTGGACAGCGAGCGTCGCCGCCTGCGCGACCTGGTGGAGACGGCCGGCTCGGCCGCGCCGGCCTGGCGCCACAATGCCGACAAGCGCGCTGCGGTGCTGATGCTGCTCAACGACCCGGAGACGTCCGGCCTCTCCGACCGGGAGATCGCCCGCCGCGCCGGGGTCAGCCCGCAGACGGTGGGCAATGTGCGCCGCGACCATGCCGCCGCGACGGGCTCTGCCGTCCTGGCCAAACCGACCGAGCGCACGGTGACGCGCAACGGCAAGGCCTACACGATGCGGGTCGCCCATATCGGCAAGAAGCCGCAGCGCAAGCGCCGGCAGTCCGGCAGCCGGCGGCGCAAGGCGGATGCCGACCTGCTCGACGGACTGGAAGTCTAGGAGCCGGTTCCCGTCGCCGGTCCCGAACTCCGGCGCAGGCCCCGAACGAACCGGGGACGACTCCTGGATCTGGTCGGAACGTAGCCGGAAGCCCCCAAAATCTCGCCTCTCCGCCCGGCCAGTGCCGCGCGCAGCCGCTGTCGTGCCCCCGGCGGGACCGGGAACAAAGGGAGACGACTCCCAGATTTCGTCGGAACGCATCGTGACTGCGACGAGGTCTGGCCGCCGCTTCGCTCCTGCCGCGGCCGGAATCAGCCTTCCAGGGCAGCGCGGAACGCCGCCGGCACTGCCACCGCCCGGCGGCGGCCAGGCTGCTCCGGATCCTCCGCCAGGAAGACGCGGATCTCCCATCCCTCGACGGCGGGGGCGCCGTTGCGGCTGAGCAGATGCGCCATGCGGAAGCTCTTAGAGGACCAGGTCTCCACCCGCGTCTCCAGCTGCAGCACGTCGCCATAGCTGGAGGGCTGCCGGAACTTGGCGCCGGCATCGACCAGCGGCGTGCCCAGGACGCCGAAGCGCTCGATGATCTGGCGCTGGCTGAAGCCGGCCCCGCCCAGCAGGCCGTGGGTGCCGTCGTCGAACCAGGAGAAGTAGTTGGGGTAGTAGACGATGCCGAGGGGGTCGCAATCCCCCCAGCCGACCAGGATCTCCGTCCGGAACACAGGCTGCGCCACGCTTCGACCTCCGCTGTCCTCGCACCCGCCGCACCACGCGCCTGACAGGCGCCCGGCGGGCGGGCGGATCCTAACAGAGCCGCCGCGGCCTGTGTCCGCGGGTCCGGCCGGCGCCGGCCGCCCCGCTCATGCATGCTTCCCGGGTATGAAGCGCTTGGCCATCATCAGCGCCAGGAAGATCACCAGGCCCGCCAGGTTCACCCGCAGGTCGCTGGGCCAGACCAGGACCACGCCGGCCAGGGCGCAGATCGCCCGCCCCGGCAGGCTCAGCGGCCGTTCGGCATGGCCCTCGAACGCCGCCGCCAGGGCGTAGAGCCCGACCATCGCGAAGAAGAAGATCTCCAGACTGTGCAGGGAGAAAGGCGCCAGGAACGGCGTATAGGCGAACAGCACCGGCATCAGGTACAGCCCCTTGGCGATCTTCCAGGCCGCGAAGCCGGTCGCCATCGGATGCGAGCGCGCGATCGCCGCCGCCGCGAAGGCGGTCAGGCAGACCGGTGGCGTCACGTTGCTGTCCTGGCTGAGCCAGAAGATGATCATGTGCGCCGACAGGAGCGACAGGGTCAGGATCGACGGGTCGAGCGCCTGTTCGCTGGCCAGGTTCAGCACTTCCTGCGGCGTGTTCGCCACCAGCGCGGCGGCGGCTTCCGGATCCATCGGCGCGGCCAATGTCTGCAGGGCGTTCGGGTCGGCCAGCATGAACACCGCGCGCGCCGCCTCCGGCACGGTGCCGGCGGCGATCATGTCGACCAGGTACATGTTCTCGATCAAGCCCCGCAGCGCCGGCGCCGACAGGGTGGCGAGCACGATATAGGCGGCGGTCACCGGCAGCCCCATCCCCAGCACCAGGCTGGCCAGCGCGATCAGCACCAGCGCGATCAGCAGGTTGCCGTCCGCCCAGCCGGCGATCATCAGGGAGAAGGTGTTGCCGATCCCGGTCATCGCGATGACGTTGACCAGCAGGCCGATGGTGATCAGCAGCACCGCGGTGAGGATCATGTTGCGCGCGCCCAGCGCCAGCGCCTCCACCACCGCCACCGGCCCCATCCGGTTCGGCGACAGCCAGGAGGCGACGATCACCACCGCGATCGCCGCCCCGGCGGCGAAGGTCGGCGTGTAGTTCGCCATCAGCATGCCGATCAGCACCGCGATCGGCAGCAGGAAGGACGGCCCGCCGCGCTTCAGCACGTCCAGCAGGCGCGGCACATCCTCGTCCAACACGCTCAGCCCCTCGCGCTTGGCGCGGATCCGCACGAAGAAGGCGACGGACAGGAAGTACAGGATCGCCGGCAGAACGCTGACCGCGACGATCTCCAGGTAGGGGATCTGGGTGTAGCTCGCCATCACGAAGGCGCCGGCACCCATGATCGGCGGCATCAGCTGCCCGCCGGTGGAGGCGGCGGCCTCGACGCCGGCGGCGAACCGGGAGGGAAAGCCGGAGCGCTTCATCAGCGGGATGGTGATCACCCCGGTGGAGACGGTGTTGGCCACCGCCGAGCCGGAGATCGTGCCGGTCAGGCCGGAGGCCAGGACCGCGACGAAGCCCGGCCCGCCGACGAACCGCCCGGCCACGCAGCGCGCCAGGTCGACGATGAACTCGCCGGCGCCGGAGCGCACCAGGAAGGCCCCGAACAGGATGAACATGAAGACATAGGTGGCGGAGATCCGGCCGATCGAGCCGAACATCCCCTCGTCGGAGAAGATCGAGCGGAAGACCAGGGTCTCCCAGCTCAGGCCGGCGAACTTGAAGACGCCGCCGATCAGTTCGCCCCACCAGCCCACATAGGCCAGCGCGACGATGACGATCACCGGAATGATCAGGCCGGAGACCCGGCGGGTCAGCTCGATCGCGCCGAAGATGGTGATCGCCGCCAGGATCCAGTCCGGCAGCGACAGGTGGACGCCGCGATCGTAGATCGCGTTCTCCTGCTCGATCAGGATGATGGTGGCGGCCGGCAGGATGACGGCCAGCGCCAGGTCCAGGACCAGCGCCGTGCGCCGCCAGAACGGCCGTTCGCTGCGCCAGATCGGATAGCGCAAGGCGCAGAGCAGCGCGAAGCTGGCGAAATGCAGCCCGCCGAGCCAGAGGTCGGAGAGCGTGGCGAACATGTTCGCCCACAGATTGACGAGGGCCGCGAGCACCGCCAGCGGCAGGAACAGACGTCCCAGCCAGCCGCTGTCGGTGTCGCGGACCGGGGCGTCGTAGTCGCGCTCGGCGTCGCCGACCGGTGCGGATGGCGCAGCCTTCCCCGCGCCATCCTGCCCTTCGGAGCCGGGCGGCTCGCGTCCGTCCGGCGCGGTCGTCACCTCAGTTCTTGGCCTTCAGCCGGTCGGGAACCGACAGGCCCTGTTCCTCGAAATAGCGCTGCGCGCCCGGATGCAGCGGCACCGGCAGGCCGGCGATCGCGGCATCCAGCTTCATCTCGCTGGTCGCCTTGTGGATCCCCTGCAGGAACGGCAGGTTCTCGTAAATGGTCTTGGTCAGCAGGTAGACCGTCTCTTCCGGCAGGTCCTGGCGCACCGCCAGGAAGTTCGGCTGCGCGATGGTCATGATCGGCTTGTCCTGGCCGGGATAGGTGCCGGCCGGGATCTCGAAGCGGGTCCACAGATCCTCGAAGCGGCCGTTCGCCTTCTTCATCTGCTCGTCGGTGAAGTCGAGCACCACCAGGTCGTCGCCCATCGCCGCCAACGCGCGGGTGACGGCGGTCACCGGCGGGCCGGCCGGCGTGCTCATCGCCTCGATCTGGCCGTTCTGCAGGGCCTCGGCACTGGGGTTGTAGCCCATGTAGGCAAGGTCGAAATCCTTGTCCATGTCATAGCCGAGATTGTTCAGGATGGTCCGGTTGGAGCCGATGGTGCCGGAATTCTGCGCGCCCATGGACACCTTCTTGCCCTTCAGCCCCTCCATGTCGGAGATCGTGCCGGAAGCGGCATCGCTCTTCTTTACCACGAAATGCTCGACATTCGGCCAGAGCATGGTGATCGAGCGCAGATGCTCCTGCCGGCCCTCGTCCTTGAAAGGCCCCTCGCCCGCCCAGGCATTGGCGCCGAACAGGCCCTGCAGGATCGCCAGCTGGGCCTCGTTGTCGCGCAGCAGCTTCACGTTCTCGCCCGAGCCGGCGGAGTTGATCGCCGAGACGTTGATCTTCTGGCTCGGCTGCAGCTTGACCTTGGCCAGGGTGGCGAGCGCCACGCCCACCGGATAGTAGGTGCCGCCGGTGGAGGCGGTGGCCAGCAGGTAGTTCTGCTCCTCCTGCGCCTGGCCGCCGGTGGCCATGCCGAAGGTCAGGGCCGCCGCACCCAGCGCGGCGATCGCGCCCCGGCGGGTGATCGCCCAGGTCGTATCCTTGGTCATTCGCTTCTCTCCCTTTCATGAGGCGCGGATTTGCCCATCGCCCGGTCCTGCCCGTCGAGCCGCCACAGGGGGCAGCCGATCCCAGAGGGGCAGACTTTGCCCCAGATCGGCGGAAGCTCCAACCGCGCGCCGCAGCGGGCCGCGCGGCAGCGCCGCCGCGGCGATTGCCCGGCCGTCGCGCCGCACCGATAGTACCGTCCCGGCACGCCAGCAGGCGCGTCGCACAAGGGATGGCGGATGCAACGCAGCGATACGGTCGCCAGAAACGCCCTCGTCGGATACGCCTTCGCCTGGACCGCCGCGCAGGTCCGCGGCGCCTATGAGCCGGAAGCCTTCCGCAAGGGGGTCGTTGCGGGCCTTCTCAGCGCCCTGCCCTTCATCCTGTTCCTGCTGCTGGACCAGCCGGCGCTGGCGGTGTTCGCCAGCCTCGCCGCGGTCCGCATGGGGATGTCGGACCCGGGCCGCGGCCAGGCCTTCCGCCATCGGGCACGTGTGCTCGCCGCCGGCGCCCTTTGCGTGACGGCCGGCACCTTCTTCGGCACCCTGCTGGCCGACGGCTCCCTCTGGACCCTGCCGCTGGTCGCGCTCCTGGTCCTGGCCGCCGCCTATCTGGGCGCCCTGGGGCCGGAGGGGCTGGCCACCAGCCTGACCGTGCTTCTGCCGACGGTGGTCTGCCTCGGCCTGCCGGGCGATCCCGTCGCCCGATCCGCTGCGGTGATCGGGTCCTGCCTGTTCGTGTCCGCCGTGCTGCTCTGCGCCTGGCCGCTGGATCCGGACAGGCCGGCCAGGCAGGCCACGGCAGCCGCGTTGCGGGCAGTGGCCGCGATGGCACGGCTGCTGGCCGGCACCGCGCAGCGGCGTGCCGGCACCGCTGAAGGCATCCGGAACGACGGATCCGGGCAGGCTGCATCCGGGCAGGCTGGCTCAGGGGAGGCCGGTTCTGGGGAGGCCGGTTCTGGGGAGGCCGCGCTCTGGGCGACACGGGTCCGCGCCTATCGCGCGATCGACCAGGCGCTTGCCATCACCGCCGACAGCCTGCCGCGGCACGACGACGGCAGCACCGCCCCCGCCCTGCTGCAGCTCGCCGCCGCCGCGTCGGAGGCCCGGCGCATCGCCCGTGCTCTGACCTCGATGGCGGAGTCCGGCCAGCCTGCCGGCGCCGAGCTGAATTCGGTCGGCTCGGCCGCCGACGAACTGGAACGGCTTGCCGGACAGCTGAGCCGGCTGCCGCCGCCCCGCCTCCGGCATGGCCCGGCCCTCGACCTCGGCCCGGCGCCGCCGGCCGACGCACTTCCACTAGCCCAGGCACCCCCGGCCCAGACACCCCCGACCCAGGCACCCCCGGCCCAGGCACCCCCGGCCAGCCCCGCGGATGCCCTCCGGCAGTCGCTGCAGGCGATCGCGCATTCCCTGTCCGCGGACGGCGTGCCGCCACCGGATGCCGTCGCGACGATCCCGATGCCGCGCCCCGGCCGGACCCGCCGCCTGTTCCGCTGGGCCCTGCCGCTGCTGCGCGACAACCTTTCGGCAGACTCCTCGGCGCTGCGCCATGCCGTCCGGCAGGCCGTGCTGGTGGCAATCGCCACCGGCCTGGTCTGGCACTTCCAGATCCCGCACGGCTACTGGGCGATGCTGGCGATCGTGTTCGTGACGAAGCCCGCCTATGGCGGCACCCGCCAGGCCACCATCAACCGGGTTCTGGCGACCGTCATCGGGGTTTCCGCCGCGGAACTGGTCCTGCTGAACAGCCACGACTTCTGGGTCCTGGCGCCGCTTGCCCTGCTGTTCAACTGCCTGTCCCACGGGGTCGTGACGGTGAACTACCTGATCGGCTACGCGATGCTGACCGCCTATGTGATCTTCAAGATCGAGGCGGCGCTGCCCGGCAGCGACCTGGTGGTGCCGCGCCTGCTGGCGACCCTGCTGGGCTGTGCCCTTGCCGCCGCCAGCCTGGCGGTCTGGCCGCCG
>NZ_JBHRTR010000005.1:0-90387 GCF_042646425.1 Marinibaculum pumilum | reverse complement strand
GGTTGCCGCCGCCCTGGCGCGGCGGGTGGCGGCCGGGCAGGCGCCGCTGCTGGTCACCGATCCGGAGCTGTTGCCGCTGCGCCGGCAGGGACGGCTCGGCCTGCAGAACGCCGAAGCGGTACTGGACGAGATCTTCGCCGAGCCCGCCGCACGCCATGCCGGACGCCTGCGGATGCGCGCGGTGGTGCAGGACCTGCACCGGCTGACGGCCCTGCTGTCCGCCCTGTCGGAACCCGGCCGGGACCTGTCGGCGCAGGCCGCCGCCCTTGCCGCCGCGGCGGAGGCCCTGGACCGGCTGCAGGCGGGCCGCATGCCGGCGGAGGCCGCGCATGCGGCGCTGCTTGTGGCACCGGACGAGCGGCTGCGCCGCTACGGGGCGGTGGTCCGCGACCTTTCGCGGGACATGGCCGCCGTCGATGCGGCATCGCAACCTCAGACCGGCTAGACTCTGGCGGCAGGGAAGCGAAGGGGCGGACGACCGACATGGCACGCGAGATATCGGCATCGGAGCGGCGACGGGCACTGACCCTGGGCAGCCTGGGCGGCGGGCTGGAATTCTACGACTTCGTCATCTATGCGGTCTTCGCCGACGTGATCGGGCAGACCTTCTTCCCCAGTGGCGATGCCACGGCGAACCTGCTGGCCGCCTTCACCGTCTTCGCCATCGGCTATCTTGCCCGCCCGCTGGGCGGCATCCTGTTCAGCCATTACGGCGACCGGCTGGGTCGCCGCAACATGCTGCGCCTCAGCATCGGCGGCATGGCCGGCGCCACGATCCTGATGGGACTCATGCCAGGCTATGACAATATCGGCATCGCCGCCAGCGTGATCTTCGTCGGCCTGCGTATCGTCCAGGGCATGAGCCTGGGCGGAGAGATCCCGGGCGCGCTGGTTCTGATCACCGAGACCATGCCCCGCCATCGCGGCTTGGCCTGCGGCGTCCTGTTCATGATGATCAATGTCGGCCTGCTGGTCGCCCATGCCGTGCAATGGGGCATCGTCGCCGCGCTGCCGGCGGAGGATGTGTCCGCCTTTGGCTGGCGCATCGGCTTCCTGCTGGGCGGCGCGATCGCGCTGGCCGGCTTCCTGCTGCGGGTGCGGCTGTCGGAATCGCCTGCCTTCGAGGAGATGGAGGCCGCCACCCACAAGGTACCCCTGGCCATGCTGTTCGCCCGGCACGGCCGCCAGGTCCTGGCCGGCTTCCTGATCGCCGGAATCGGTGCCAGCATCGTCTCGCTCCTCTATCTCTACCTCGATACCTACCTGACCCGGATCCTGGGCTATCCGGGGCCGGCCATGGCCAGTGCCAGCGTCCTGGGCATCCTGATGTTCTCGCTGCCGATGCCGCTGGCCGGCTGGCTCGGCGACCGGCTGGGCCTGAAGCTGCCGACCCTGGCCGGCGGGCTGGCCCTGATCGTCGCGGTGGTGCCCGCCTATGTCTGGATGGCCGGCGATGCGGCATCGGTCCTGCCGGCGCTGGCGCTGCTGTCGATCCTGGCGTCGTTTGCCTGGGGGGCTGCGCCGGCGCCGCTGACCGCGATCTTCCCGACCGCGGTGCGCTATTCCGGCGTCGCCGTGTCCTACAATCTGGGCTTCGCCATCATCGGCGGGCTGACCCCGCTGGCGGCAACCGCACTGATCCGCTGGAGCGGCGACAGCCAGATGCCAGCCTACCTGCTGATCCTGTTCACCGTCCTGGGCCTGGCCGCCCTTGCCGCGGTCCGCCTCCTCCCGCCGGAGGACAGGGCGGCGCAAGGCTGAGGCCGCGACCGGCATCATGCAGGCACCCCGCATCATCAACACGGTTCTGGACCGCGGCCGGCAGCTCTGGGGGGACGCATACCGTCCCGACGCATTCCGCAAGGGCCTCATCGTCGGCCTGCTCAGCGCCCTGCCCTTCGCCTTCTGCATGCTGGTCGACGAACCGCTGTTCGCGATCTTCACCAGCCTGGCCGCGGTGCGGCTGGGCATGGCGGATCCGGCCGGCGGCGCCTTCGCCTACCGCCTGCGGACCATGGCCGCCGGCACCCTCTGCGTCACCCTGGGCTGCTATCTCGGCACCCTGATGGCGGACGCGACCCTGTGGCTGCTGCCGGCGGTGTTCGTCATGGTCCTGGCCTTCGCCGCGATGGGCGCGCTGGGCAGCGAGGGGCTGGCGATCAGCACGCTCACCCTGTTCCTGACCGTGGTGTCGCTCGGCGTGCCGGGCGATGCCGAAGCCCGGGCCGGTGCGGTGTTCCTCGCCTGCCTGTTCATGATCGCGGGCCTGCTGCTGCCCTGGCCGCTGCATCCCGACCGGCCGGTGCGCCGGGCGATGGCCGCGGCGCTGCGGGAGGTCGCCGGCCTGGCCGCTGCCGTGGCGGCGGCCGACGGCGATGCGTCCCAGGAGCGCGTCCGCGCCCGCTGGAACGCCAGGACGGCCGCCTACAGGGCACTCGATGCGGCGCTGGAGAGCCTGTCGGAAACCCTGCCGCAACGGCGGCGCGGGGTGCGCCCCACCGCCCTGCGGCAGATCCTGGCCGCCGCCATGGCCGGGCAGCGGATGACACGGGCTTTGGCTACCCTGGCGGAATATCGCGGCGCCCTGCCGCCGCAGGTCGCGGCCGAACTGGCGGAAGAGGCGGCGGCGCTGCGCGCGATGGCGGGCCGGCTGGAACGGCTCTCCCTGCGCCGCGCGCCCAGCACCGGGCTGGATATCGCCGGCCCGCCGCTGCCGGACGAGGCACTGCCTGCGGACCTGCCATCGGCGCCGGCGGAGGCCCGGCGCGCGTTCCGCTGCGCCGCGGCCGAACTTCGCGCGGCCTTCGCCCCCGGCGGCGCAGCGGACGATGCGATGTCAGCCGCCATCCGGCTGCCGGAGCGCGGCCGCGTCCGGCAACTGCCGCTCTGGGCCTGGCCGAAGCTGCGTGCCAACCTGACCCTGCGTTCGACCGCCTGCCGGCATGCCCTGCGCCAGGCCGCCCTGGTGACCCTTGCCACCGGGCTGGTCTGGCATTTCGGGATCGCCTTCGGCTACTGGGTGATGCTGACCATCGTGATGGTCACGAAACCCGCCTATGGCGGCACGCGGGCCGCGGTGGGGGCGCGGATGATCGGCACCGTCCTGGGCGCCGCGATCGCCGAGATGGTGCTGCTCGGCACGCAGGATTTCTGGCTCCTGGCGGCCCTGGCGCTGCTGTTCAACTGCCTGTCGCATGCCGTGATCACGACTCATTATCCACTCGGCATCACGCTTCTGACGATGTACGTGATCTTCAAGATCGACGCCGCCATGCCCGATACCGACGTCACCCTGCCCCGGCTGCTGGCGACCCTTCTGGGCGGGGCGCTGATCGCCGGCAGCCTGCTGATCTGGCCGCCGGTGCGCTATGCCAGCTACTGGAGCGGCGTCGGTCGCAGCCTGCGCGATCTGGGTAAGATGCTGGCCGACCTGGCCCGCGACAGCACGCCCGGGCGGCAGCCCGGCGCAATGCGGGACGCTGCGGCGGATGCCGAGCAGCTGGCCTCCCACAGCCGGATGAACCTGCAGAATGCGGAGGCGATCGTCCGCGAGATCTTCCTGGAGCCGGCACACTGGCATCCCAACCGGCGGGAGTTGCGCAGCGTCGTCGACGGCCTGCATCGCCTGACCGGGGCGCTGGCCGCCCTGCAGGCCTCCGGCCGCTCAGAGGCCGTCCCCGCCGCGGCGATGGAGCGCAGCGCGGCACTGATGACCGAAATGGCCGCGGCCTGCAGCGCCCTGGACCGGCGGGACCGGGATCCGCCGCCGCCTGCCTGGCCGGCCGAACTGCCGCAGCGGGCGCGCACCGCCACCGCCGCGCTGCACGCGGCACCCGATGCCCCCCTGCAGGCGCTGGCCGCAGCCCTCCGCGATCTGGCGGAGGACCTTGCCCAGCTGGCCCGGATGCGCGGCACGCGATCGCCGGCCCTGCAGCCGTCAGCACCGGAGGCGCGCGGATGACCGGGCCGGCGATCTGGCGCCGCGCCCTGCCCCGGCCGCTCGCCTGGCTGCGCGACACCCTGGTCGCGGCCTACGAGCCGCGCACCTTCTTCAACGGCCTGCGGATCGTTCTGCTGGCCGCGATACCGTTCTTCCTCGGCATCATGCTGCATTCCGCGACCATCGGCCTGTTCGCCGCACTGGGCGCGATCTGGGTCGGCTTCTGCGACCTGCCGGGCAGCTACCGGCGCCGGGCGGTCGGCCTGCTGGTGACGGCGCTGCTGCTGGGCCTGTCGGCGGCGATCGGCACCCTGATGCACGGTATGGAGGTCGGCAGCCTCGCCATCCTGTTCCTGCTGGGCACCCTGCTCGGCTTCGTGGGCACCCTCACCGCCACGGCGGGCAAGGCGACCACCTTCGCGCTGCTGATGCTGATCCTGGGCTGCGGCATCGGCGGCGCCCCGCTCGAGTCCGTCGAACGGGGCATCGCCGCCCTCGTCGGCGGCACCTGGATGACCTTCGGCACCCTCATCGCCTGGCCGATCCAGCCCTTCTCGCCGGCCCGGCGGGCGGTGCGCCAGGCGTTCGCCGACCTGTCCCGGGTGCTGGAGACTGCGGTGGACGGGCTGAGCGTGCCGCGGCCGGAACATATCGTGCAGGCCCAGGCCGGCTGGCAGGCGCGCGCCGCCGCGCATGCCTCGCTGGATGCGGCGATGGGCATCCTCACCGACCTGCGGGCGATCCGCGACGGCACCTCGATGACGGGACGGCGCCTGGTCCTGGCGCTGCAGCAGGGGCGGCTGATGGCGCTTTCCGTCTCCGGCCTGTCGCTCAGCATGCAGACGATCCCGGCGGCGGCTCAGCCGGTCCTGGACCCGGTCGTCGGCGGCATCCTGCGGGGGCTGGCGCGGGACGTCACGCAGCTGGGCGCGGCGCTGGGCCCGAACGTGGAAACGGTACCGCCGGCGGCAATGAGCTGCACGGCGGCGGAGATCACCGCGCGCCTTGCCGCCGCCCGCGACCAGCTGTCGGCGGAAGGGGTCGGCGACGAAGCGCGCACCGACGGCATCGCCTTCTACCTGCTGAACCTGCGGGCGGAGATCGACAGGGCGCGGGAGGCGCTGGCCGGCAGCATCGAGGCGGGCGATCCCGACAGCGCCAGCGAACTGCGCCCGGTCCCGCTGCTGCAGGCCCTGCTGGGCGCCGATCCCGCCCATGTCCTGTGGGACAATCTGGCGCTGCGCTCGCAGCGGCTGCGCCACGGCCTGCGGGTCGGTGCGATCCTGGCCATCGCCACCTTCGCCTATACCTTTTTCGGCATCGACCATGGCTACTGGATCCCGCTGGTCGCGGTCGTGGTGCTGAAGCCCGGCTATGGCGGCACCCGGGCCGCCAGCATCGCCCGCACCGTCGGCACCGTGATCGGCGGCGTGCTGGCGGCGATCATGCTGGAGCTGTTCCACGGCACCCTGGCGCATGCGATCCTGGCGCTGGTCTTCGCAATCTGCGCCTTCGGCGTGATCAGCCGCAATCTCGGCCTCGGCACCGTCCTGCTGACCCCCTTCGTCGTGATGCTGCTGGCGATCCTGTCGCCGGCGCAGAGCGACGTGATCTGGCTGCTGCGGATCGGCGACACGATGATCGGCGCGGCGATGGCCTTCGTCGGCCTGCTCACCCTCTGGCCCAGCAGCGAGCGGGAGCGTGTGCCCGCCCTGGCGGCCGGCGTGCTGCGTTGCCATGTGCAGACCCTGCGGATCCTGCTGCGGCGGGTCGAGGGCGAGCCCGTCAGTGTGGCCGATATCCGCAGCCGGCGCCGTGCCGGCACCCTGGCCATGAGCGAACTGGATGCCTGCTGGGAGCAGCTGCTGAGCGAGCCGCGCGAATGGCATCCGCAGCGGGATACCTACTACACGCTGGTCGCCCTGGTGCGGCTGGCCCTGGTGCAGGCCGGGCCGCTGTTCACCGTCGCCCCCGGCGGCATGTCGGAGACGGTGCGACGGGTTGCGGACGCGCTGGCAGCCGACGTCACGGCATTGCTGGAGGAGGTCGCCGCCAGCCTCGACGAAGGTGCGCCGCTGCCGGACATCGCCGTCCGCACGCAGGGCCTGCGACAGGACGTGCGCGCCCTGGAACAGCAGGAGGCAGCCACCGGTGCAGGAGACGCGGACAACGCGGCCGGCACGGCCCTGCATCTGGTGACCGGCTGCCTGGCGCGCCTGGCGGAAACCGCGGTGAACCTGGCGCAGGTCACCGAACGCCTGCAGGCCGGCGGCGACGGCCGTGAGCCGCCGCCCCGCTACCAGCCGCCGGATGCAGCCACGGCGGCGCCACGATTGACATGAATGGACAGTATCCGGGCACCGCAAATCATCTATGATCTGCGCAGCTACCAGGGGAGGAAGCAGGGGTCATGACCGACAATCCGCCGACCGGCGCCATGCTCCTCGCACGCTCTCTTGAGGCACAGGGCGTCCGCCACGCCTTCGGCATCCCCGGCGCGAAGATCGATGCGCTGTTCGACGCCCTGAACGATTCCCGGATCGAGATGGTGGTCTGCCGACACGAACAGAATGCCTGCTTCATCGCCCAGGCGATCGGCCGCATCACCGGCCGGCCCGGCGTCGCCATCGCCACCTCCGGCCCCGGCGTGACCAACCTGGCGACGGGGCTGCTGACCGCCACCGGCGACGGCGACCCGGTGGTCGCGATCGGCGGTGCGGTGGCCCGGGGCCAGCGCCTGAAGCGCACCCACCAGTCGCTGGACAATGTCGCGGTGTTCAAGCCCTTCGCCAAGTACAGCGCCGAGGTGGAGGACCCCGACGACCTTTCGGAAGCGCTGGCCAATGCCTTCCGCGCCGCCGCCACGCCGCGCGCCGGCGCCGCCTTCCTGTCGGTCCCGCAGGATGTGCTGGCCGAGCGCACGGCCGTCCCGGTGATCGGCCCCACCGGCGCCACGCCGCAGGGCGCCGCCGCGCCGGACGCGGTGGCGGATGCCGCCGCCCTGATCGACGCCGCCGCCTGCCCGGTGCTGTTCATCGGCCTCAACGGCAGCCGTGCGGCGCCGGCCGCGGCGATCCGCCGCCTGCTGAAGCGCTTCCCGCTGGCGACCGTCTGCACCTACGAGGGCGCCGGCACCGTCTCGCGCGAGCTGCTGGACTGCTTCGTCGGCCGGGTCGGACTGTTCCTCAACCAGCCCGGCGACCGCCTGCTGGCCGCCGCCGACCTGGTCCTGGCGGTCGGCTTCGACCCCGTCGAGTACGACCCGCGGATCTGGAACCGGACCGGCCGGCGGAAGATCGTGCATGTCGACTTCGCGGCCGCCGACATCGACACCTATTACGACCCGGCGGTCGAGCTGGTCGGCGATGTCGCCGCCACCCTCGACACCCTCGCCGAAACGCTGACAGGGCCGCGATGCGTCGCCGACCTGCCGGTCGCCGGCCCGCTGCGGCGGGAGCTGTTCGCCCAGATCGGCGAAGGCGCCGGCCATGGCGAGGCACCGGTTCATCCGCTGCGCCTGATCCACGAACTGCGCGACATGATCGGCGACGACGTCACCGTCGCCTGCGACATCGGCTCCCACTACATCTGGATGGCCCGCTACTTCCTCAGCTTCGAGCCGCACCGCCTGCTGTTCAGCAACGGCCAGCAGACCCTCGGCGTCGCCCTGCCCTGGGCGATCGGCGCCTGCCTCGCGCGCCCGGGCGAGAAGGTGGTCTCGATCTCCGGCGATGGCGGCTTCCTGTTTTCCGCGGTCGAGCTGGAGACCGCCGTGCGGCTGAAGACGCCCTTCGTCCACCTGGTCTGGCGGGACGGCACCTACAACATGGTGCGGATCCAGCAGATGATGAAATACGGCCGCGATGCCGCGGTGCATTTCGGTAGCCCGGATATCGTCGCCTTCGCCGAGAGCTTCGGCGCGCGCGGCATGCGGATCTCCACACCCGACGAGATCCGGCCAGTGCTGCAGGCGGCGATGGACGCGCCCGGCCCGGTCATCGTCGACGTGCCGATCGACTATCGCGACAATGACGCGCTCTGCCGGGCCATGGACCCCAACCGCGCCAACTGAGCCCGGCGCAGGCGCGTACCGCCGGCACCGCACCGGCAGGAGGTTCCACGATGAGCGACAGCCACGACCACCACCGCGACCCGGAGATCATGTTCGCCCGCGCCCTGCATGCGCATCACGATGGCGATGCCGGGATCCACGAGGATCACGAGAAGGCGCAGGAATTCTTCCAGACCTCGATGATGTCGGCCCTGCTGAACGGCGTCTATGACGGCGAGATGACCTTCGGCGAGCTGGCGCGGCACGGCGATTTCGGGCTGGGCACCTTCAACGCCCTGGACGGCGAGATGATCCTGATCGACGGTGAATTCTACGCCCTGCGCGCCGACGGGAATGCGCATGCGGTGCAGCCGGACTGGAAGACACCCTTCTCGTCGGTGATGTTCTTCCAGGCGGAGCTGGAGCAGGAGATCGACGGCCCGATGGACCGCGCAGCCTTCGAGCAGCTGCTGGACCGGGTCGCCCCGAAGCGCAACGGCTTCTATGCGGTCCGTGTCGACGGGCTGTTCTCCCATGTCGAGGTACGCACCGTGCCGCGTCAGGAAAAGCCCTATCCGCCGATGGTCGAGGTGGTGAAGAACCAGCCGAAGTTCGCGTATCGCGATATTCGCGGCAGCCTGATCGGCTTCCGCCTGCCGGACTATACGGTCGGCATCAACATCCCGGGCTATCACCTGCATTTCATCGACGATGACCGGACCTGCGGCGGCCACATGACCGCGTTCACGATCGCCGAGGGCCGCCTGGCCATCGACCATACCATCAACCTGCACCTGGAAATCCCGCAGCACAGCGACGCCTTCGATGGCGCCGACCTGGCCGGCGGCGACCTGCACAAGGACATCCAGACGACGGAATCCTGACCCGCCGCGGCCCAGGAGCCGCCAAGGGAACAGTCAACGAGCACGAGGGGGAGGCGAACCATGCCCGAGGCCACGGCGACGCACGGCCACAGCGAGAACGAGCCGATCAGGACCGACCTGCGCGGCGCGCCGCTGCTGGAGACGGCGCTCCTGAACAAGAGCACCGCCTTCGACGAGGAGGAGCGCGACCTGCTGGGCCTGCGCGGCCTGCTGCCGCCGCATGTCTCCACCCTCGGCGACCAGGTCCGCCGCACCTACGAGGCCTATAGCCGCAAGGACAACGACCTGGAGCGGCACATCTACCTGCGGGCCCTGCAGGACCGCAACGAGACCCTGTTCTACCGCCTGGTGATCGATCACCTGCCGGAGATGATGCCGATCCTCTACACGCCGACGGTGGGCGAGGCCTGCCAGACCTTCAGCGAGATCTATCGCCGGCCGCGCGGCCTGTTCATCAGCTATCCCGACCGCGACCGGATCGAGCAGATGCTCGACAACGTGCCGCTGCCCGACGTGCAGGTGATCGTGGCCACCGACGGCGAGCGGATCCTGGGTCTCGGCGACCAGGGTGCCGGCGGCATGGGGATCCCGATCGGCAAGCTGTCGCTCTATACCGCCTGCGGCGGAATCGACCCGGCGACCACCCTGCCGATCCTGCTCGACGTCGGTACCAACAACCAGGAGCGGCTGGACGACCCGCTCTATATCGGCTGGAAGCATGAGCGCATCACCGGGCAGGACTACGACGATTTCGTCGACCGGGTGATCCAGGCGCTCAAGCGGCGCTGGCCGGACGTGCTGTTCCAGTTCGAGGATTTTGCGCAGACCCATGCCGGGCCGCTGCTGAACCGCTATCGCGACCAGCTCTGCACCTTCAACGACGACATACAGGGCACCGCCTGCGTCGCGGTCGGCACCCTGTTCGCCGCCGCCAATGTCGTCGGGCGCAGGCTCTCCGATATGCGCTTCGGCTTCCTGGGGGCCGGCGCCGCCGGTTGCGGCATCGCCTCCCAGATCGTGCAGGCGCTGATCGAGGAGGGCCTGCCGCCGGACGAGGCGCGCCGCCGCATGTTCATGGTCGACCGCTACGGCCTGCTGCACGACGCGATGCCCAACCTGCTCGACTTCCAGAAGCCGCTGGCGCAGCCGGCGGACCATGTCAGCAGCCTGGGGATGGATCCCGGCCAGGCGATCGGCCTCGACATGGTGGCGGAGAAGGCGGCGCCGGACGTGCTGCTGGGCGTCTCCGGCCAGCCCGGCCTGTTCACCGAGACGATCATACGCACCCTGGCGGCGAAGCATGAGCGGCCGATCGTCTTCCCGCTGTCCAACCCGACCTCGCGGGTGGAGGCAACGCCGGCCCAGGTGCTGCAGTGGAGCGACGGCCGTGCGGTGGTGGCCACGGGCAGCCCCTTCGCCCCCATCTCCCAGGGCGGCAAGAGCTATCCAATCGCCCAGTGCAACAATTCCTACATCTTCCCCGGCATGGGGCTCGGCATCCTCGCCGTCGGCGCGCGCCGGGTCAGCGACGCCATGTTCATGGCGGCCTCCCGAGCGCTGGGCGAACAGGCCCCGGCGCTGAAGGACCCGACCGGCGCGATCCTGCCGCCGCTCGCCGATGCACGCGCGGTCAGTGTGAAGATCGCCGAGGCGGTCGCCCGCCAGGCGGTGAAGGAAGGCCTGGCACCGGAAATCGGCGATGCCGAGATCTCGGAGCGGATCACCGCGCGCTTCTGGACGCCGCAATACCGGCCGATCCGGCCGGCCTGAGGATCGCGGCGGCCGGGCGACGGCGGCGCAGGGTTGCGGCAATGGAGCCGGGCGCGCTGAGGTCCGATTCGGATCGCTGAACCGCCAGAGTGGGACGTCTGCCTGTCCCCGATGCGTCACCCGCGGGCTTGTCCCGCGGGTCCATGGCGCCGCTTCTCAATGATCGGTGCCTGTCCTTATTGAGCCTCACCGCACCATAGACCGCCGGGACAAGCCCGGCGGTGACGAATCTGGGGGAAAGTAGCCAGCCATGGAATGGCGGCGTCGGGAAGGGGGCGCCCCTGCTCGGTCCCGACCGCCTGCCCCGATTGCCATCCCTGCGAGGCCTGACCCGGCCCCGCCGCTGCTACGACGCGCCGTCGCCCTGCCCCAGCACCTCTTCCAGGAAACGCCCGATCTCCTGGTTGGAGCGGCTGCGAACCGCGTCGTCGCGGCCGATCATATAGCCCTCCGAACCGGCACAGAGCCCCAGGATCACCTTGCGGAAGAAGGTATTCGCCATCGGCAGGGTGCTGCGCAGGTCGGTCACGCTGAAATCGGGCGCGACCTCCAGCCTGCACGGGGCGAGATTGCGCCCGATCATGCGGGGCGAACCGAAATGCCCGTCCCACTGGTGCATGCCCTCGGGATAGACGATGTTCTCGACCCGCGAGCCGCCGCGCCGCAGATCGTCCTGGATCTCGCTACAGCGGTCCTGATCGACGATGGCGTCCCTGCCGCCGGACAGGAACAGGACCGGGGCGCCGGTCGTCCTGGCGTCGCGGAAGCGGGCGATGCAGGGCCCGTAGAAGGCGATATGCCCGGCGAAGCGCGGGTCGCCGGGACCGGCAAACAGGTCCGCAACCTGATCATAGGCCGCGAACACGGTCGACATGGCGCCGTAGGAAAAGCCGATCAGCACCACCCGGTCGGCATCGACCTCCGGCTGCGCATCGAGCCAGTCCAGCGCCGCATAGGCATCGGTGACCATCGCCGATTCCGTGATGTTGATCAGCCGGTTCACGAAGCCGGTGGCGATGTCGCGCCGCGCGCCGAACACGTCGATCACCAGGGCGGCGATCCCCATATCAGCGAACTGCGCGCCGTAGGTCATCTCCCGCGCGCCCTGGATGCCGCCGGCCCCATGCAGCATCACCACAGCCGGCACCGGCGCATCGGCGGAGGCGCCGTCCGGCAGGAAGAAATAGCCCAGCGCCTCATCGTCCGGCGCGGCCTTGGCGGCGACTTCCGCCAGGGAGAAGGGGCTGGCCGTGGCAAAGCGCACCTCCTGGCCCTGGGCCCGGCTGCCCTGCACTGCGGGCCAGCGCTCGGGCAGGTCCAGCGCTGCGGCATCCGGGATCGCCGGCACGACGGCCAGGGCGAAGCCGAGGGCGAGGATCAGTCCGCAGGTGCGGCGGAGGTTTCGCAGAACCATGCCTTCCCTTCTCGAATATCCGGTCGGAGGCGCCGCGGCGGCAGGCCGCGGTGCATGGGGCAAGACATGCGCCGCAGCCGCCGGCACGGCAAGCGGCGGGCGATCACAATCGCTCGCGCCGCCGGCTGTCGGTGCAGCGGTGCCGGTCCGCTCAGTCGAACAGGGCGTCGATGGCGGACTGTGCATCCTCCGCCGCGACGTCGGGCTCCAGATAGCCGTGGATCAGGGCGCTGGCCCGCTCCGCCGTGGCGCGCAGATGCGGCAGGTGGCTCTCCACCGCCATCGCCAGGACCGTTTCGTCCGCGCCGCTCTCGGCCAGGCCGCAGCATTCATCCACGGCGGCGGCGATCTGCCCGTTCAGCGCCTCGATCGTCATGTCGAAGGGATCGCGATATTCCTGCGGCGCGGCCGCATAGGCACGGATCACGAAGTCCCGGTCGGTGAAGCCGCTCTCCGCGAAATGCCGCTCATAGCTCTTCGGCGCCCAGTCGCGCACGTCGGCCGCGCAATCGGGCGCCATCGGCAGCATCTCGAGCAGCATGAGCACTTCGTTGAAGTGATTCAGATAGTCGGTCGCAAGCAGGGTCACCGGGCTGACGTTATGCGCCTCCGCCCGGGCGGACAGCTCGGCGAACCCCTCCTCTGCCACAACGGCAGGCTGTGTCATCGCACTTTCCTTCCGGGCGCGCCGGTTCCCCCCGGACCTGCACCGAACGGTTGTCATCTGGCCGGCCAGAATAGCTTCCGGAAGCGATCCGCGCGACCGGTCGATTGGCGGAGGCCGGATCAGGCGGTGGGGATGAAGTCGAAGGCGATGCTGATTCGCAGACCCTCCCCCGCGAAGGGATGGGTGCGGTGCCAGACATTGGAGGGAAACAGCACCGCCTGCCCCGCCACCGGTGCGATATCGCGCAGCTGGAAACCGGCGGCGACGTTCAGCGCCGGATCGGGCCGGCCGAACTCGATCCAGCCGGCCCGCCCTTCAGGCGCCTCGGCCACCGGCAGGATGCCGGGCACCTGGACGTAGTAGACGCCGCTCAGCCAGCCCGCCGGATGGGTGTGCGGCCGCTGGTGGCCGCCATTGTGCAGCACGGTGCCCCAGACCCGCATCCGCCAGTCGGCCGGCACATGGCCGGCCCAGGGATGCTCCGGCTCCGCCCGGCGGAGGTCGGCAGCCAGCCGGCGGGCCGCCCGGTCGATGGCCTCCAGCAGGGCGCGTAGTTCCGGCGGTGCGCCGACGGTCAGGTCGTCGGTCTGCCGCCCCTGAGCCGTGGCCTTGTCGTGCCTGTCCGCCTGCAGGGTGGGATGGTCCACGCAATGGCGTGCGAGAGCGGCGTTGAATGCCGCGTCTGGCGCGGTCCCGTCGGCCAGCAGCGGGACAAGCGGGACGACATGGCGATCCAGCGGCAGCAGCCGGGCCAGCGCCGGTGCGTCGCCGGCTTGCGCCAGCGCGGCCGCCAGGTGGGTCAGTGCGTCGCGGTCCGCGGGCATCCGGGCCAGCCAGGCCTCGGCAGCGGCGCGGGCGGCGGCGGCCTCCCCCGTCTGCAGGAGAGCCAGCCGCCGGTTGCTCTGCGCATCGGCGAAACCCGGTGCCCGTGCGACGGCACGATCGAAGGCCGACAGCGCCTCCGGCAGCCGCTGCAGCGCCTGCAGGGCGAGGCCGCTTGTGTTCAGGACCGAAGGATCGTCCGGCGCGGCCTGCAGGGCGCGCCCGGTCATCTCCAACGCTTCGGCCGGCCGGGCCGTTTCCAGCAGTACAACGGCAAGGTTCGTGGCGTAGAGCGGCGAACCAGGCTCCAGGTCGAGGGCGCGACGATAGGCGCTCTCCGCTTCCGCCATGCGGTTCAGCAGGCGCAGGGCGCTGCCGCGGGTGTTGTGATAGGCCCCCCGCGCGGGGTCGCGACGGATGGCCTCCTCCGCCAGCAGCACCGCACGCTCCTGCGCGCCGGTCTGGTGGGCCACCACCGCCAGCAGGTGCCAGGGTTCGGGATGCGACGGGTCTGCCCGGTTCAGGCGCTCATAGACCTCGGCAGCCGCCGCGATCTCGCCCGCGCGGTGCCGCTGCCTCGCCGCCTCCAGCGCATCGGCGAAGGTGCCCGCCGCACCGGCCGGGGATCCGGTCATCGGCGGGCGGCCCGTCGCTCAGTCCTTGCCGGCCCGCAGCGCGGCGCGGATTGCCGCGCCATGCTCGTCCAGCGCCGGCGGCCGGCCGCGGCTGTCGGGATCGGCCATGTCGGAGAACTTGATCGGGTTGCCGGCCATCCGCATGCGGCCGCCGGCGCCGTCATCGGCGCTGACCACCATGTTGCGGGCGCGCACCTGCGGGTCGTCCAGCACGGCGGCGACGTCGTTGATCGGCCCGCTGGGGATGCCCGCCGCGTCGAGCCGGCGCAGCCATTCCTCGGTGCCGGCCGCCTGCAGGGCCGCCTCGATCTCCTGCTTCAGGGCCGGCTGGTTGCGGGTCCGCGCCTCGTTGCTGAGGAATTCCTCGCGTCTCGCCAGATCGGCGCGGCCCAATGTCTCCGCCAGGCGCCGGAACAGGCCGTCATTGCCGGCGGCGATCACGACATGGCCGTCGGCCGTGGCGAAGGCCTCGAACGGCGTGATCGACGGATGCCGCGCGCCCAGCGGGCCGGGAACCTGGCCGGTGGTGACATAGCGGGCGATCGCGTTCTCCAGAATCGCGACCTGGCTGTCCAGCATCGACACGTCGATCTTGCCGCCCCGGCCGGTGCGCTCCCGCCGGTACAGCGCGGCGTTGACGCCGATGGTCAGGAACATGCCGGCGGTGATGTCGCCGATCGAACTGCCGACCCGGGTCGGCGGGCCGCCGGGATGCCCGGTCAGGCTCATCACGCCCCCCATCGCCTGGACCACCATGTCGTAGGCGGCCCGCTTCATGTAGGGGCCGCTATGGCCGAAGCCGGAGACGGCGGCATAGATCAGCCGGGGAAAGCGCGGCTCCAGCACGTCCCAGCCCAGGCCGAGCTTCTCCATCGTGCCGCCGCGATAATTTTCCACCAGGACATCGGCCCCGGCCAGCAGGTCCATCAGGACCTGCCGGTCGTCGGGTGCCTTGAGGTCCAGGGCGATGCTCTCCTTGCCGCGGTTCAGCGACATGAAATAGGCGGAGCGCCCGTCCTCCGTGAACGGGCCGATCGACCGGGAATCGTCGCCGGTGCCCGGAACCTCGACCTTGATGACCCGGGCGCCCAGATCCGACAGCACCATGGTGCAATAGGGGCCGGCGAGCACCCGGGTCAGGTCGATCACCGTCACGCCGGCCAGCGGCGCGGCACTCTCTTCTGCCATTCCCCCTCCCCGTTCCGCCCGCCGGGGGGTCAGATCCCCCAGCGGATGCTGTCGTGCGGCAGCCGTTCGGCTGCCTCCTGGCTGCGCTGCCGGCTGATGCAGTTGTTCCAGCCCCGTTCGTCAGGGGCATAGCCCTGGCTCCGGCAGGCCTGCTCGTACGCCGCGTTCGATGCCGAACCGGCCCCCTGGCCGGCACAGCCCGCCAGCAGAAGGAGCGCGACCGGCACCGCGGCCAGCGGCGCCGACTTGAGAACCCGATTTCCTACAGACATGACATCCCATCGTCCACGTTGATTACCGCGCCGTTGATGAAATGGGATTGCGGGCTGGCCAGGAGAAGGAGGGCACCGTCAAGATCGCCGACATCGCCGACCCGCTTGCGCGGCAGCATGGCCATCAGCTTGCGGCCGCCTTCGGTCTCCCAGTGGTCGCGGTTCATCTCCGTCTCGATATAGCCCGGGCAGATCGCATTGGTGTTGATGTCGTTCCGCACCCATTCCGCGGCCATCGCCTGCGTCATGTAGACGACCGCCGATTTCGACATGCCATAGACACCGAGCAGGCCGAGATACTTGTGGGCCGCCACCGAGGCGATGTTGATGATACGTCCCTTGACCCCGTGCCGGATCATCTGCGCGGCCACCTCCTTGGCGACGAAGAAGGCCCCCTTCAGGTTGGTGTCCATCACGAAGTCGTAGTCCTCCTCCGTGACTTCGGTCATGCGCTTCGGTGCGCTCACGCCGGAATTGTTCACCAGCACGTGGATCGGCCCGAGTTCCGTCTCCACATGGGCGACGGCGTCGGCGATGCTCTGCAGGTCGGTGACGTCCATGCGCACCGGCAGCGCGCGGCCGCCCGCCTCTTCGATGCGGGCCTGCAGGGCCTCCAGCCGCTCGGTGCGGCGTGCCGCGATGGCGACCCGCGCGCCGGCGCCGGCCAGCACCGTGGCGAAACGCTCACCCAGGCCCGACGAGGCCCCGGTCACAAGGGCCGTCATTCCGCTCAGGTCCAGCAAGGCGCTCATCGATCCTCTCCCCTCCTTGGCCGCCCGCGGCGATGCGGGCCATGGTTCCGGTTCTCGCGGCCTGCCGGTCTAGCGCCATTTCCGGTGCTTGTCCCGGCCTGCCTTTCGGCCGCAGCGTTCCGACATGAGCGGCAATCGATCAGCAGGCTTGCTCTGCGGGCTTGTGCAGGGAGGCGGATTCGCGCTGAAATTGCCGCAGCGCAGCATCCGGAGAAGGACCCCGCCATGTCGAACCGTATCCATGCGTCCCGCCGCCCTGCCCGGCTGGCCCTGTCGAGCGCGATCGGCGCGTCGGTCCTCCTGGCGCCGGCCCTGGCCGCGGCCCATACCGGACATGCCGCCGCCGCCGGCGCCTATGCGACAGGCTTCTTCTCCGGCTTCCTGCATCCGCTGGGCGGGTTGGACCATCTGCTGGCCATGGTGGCGGTCGGCCTGTTCGCCGCCATCCTGGGCGGCCGCGCGCTCTGGCTGGTGCCGGCCGCCTTCCTGGGCACGATGGTCGCCGGCGGGCTGCTGGCCCTGGCCGGCATCACCCTGCCGTTCGTCGAGCTCGGCATCGCGCTGTCAGTCCTGGTGCTGGGCCTCGCGCTGGCGTTCCGGATCCGGCTCGCCACCCTGGGCGCGATGGCGCTGGTCGGCTTCTTCGCCCTGTTCCACGGCCATGCCCATGGCGCGGAGATGCCGGCGGCTGCCTCCAGCCTCGCCTATGTCGGCGGCTTCCTGCTCGCCACCGCCCTGCTGCACGGCGCCGGCATGCTGGTCGGCGGTCTCGCCGGCCTCGGCGTCAGCCGCCATGTGGTGCATGCCCATCGGGTCGGCGGCACGGCGATCGCCGTGCTCGGCGCCTTCATGCTGGCGGGAATGATCTGATCGATACAGGCCGATGACGGGCGACCCGCTCGCGGTCGCCCGTCGCCACTACCGCCAGGCCGCCCGGCTGACCGAACCGGTCGCGGCGCATGGCAGCCGCTGGGATGCGGGGCGCGCGCGGCTGGACGCGGCCATCGACGGTATCGCCGCGGCCCAGGACGGCATCCATCAGGCGCAGCGCCAATGGCTGTTCGACCATCGCCTGGCGGTGGCGGCCGTGGATGTGCAGCGCAGCCATGCCGCGCTGGCCCTGCAGTTCCCGCAATTCGCCCGGCAGGTGCCCGCCTTCACGGATTCGCACCTGTCCCTGCCGGACACGGTGATCGCCTCCAGCGCCCTCTATCCCGGCCAGGACCTGCCGCCGGCCCTGCATTCCAACACCGCCGCCTTCCATGCCGGCGGCATCCTGTTCGCCGCCGCCCATCTGCCACGCACCGAAGCCCTGTGCGAGATCGGCGCCGGATATGGCGCGGCCGCGCGGCTGTGGCTGCGCAACCCGGTCCGGCGGCCGCGGCTCTACCTCCTCCTCGACTTCCCGGAGAGCCTGTTCTTCGCGGAGCTGTTCCTGCGCCTGGAAATGCCGGAGGCGGAGCATCGCTACCTGCTGTCGGCGGCGGATGCCGCCGGCCTCTCCGGGGCCGGGTCGGAGCGGCAGCCGGTGATCGCCTACCTGCCGGTGGCCCTGGCGGGGTCGATCGCCGACCTGCCGCTGGACGCCGTGCTGAACAGCGCCGGCTTCCAGGAGTTCGGTCC
The DNA here is from genome assembly GCF_042646425.1 of Marinibaculum pumilum. Taxonomy (NCBI): domain Bacteria; kingdom Pseudomonadati; phylum Pseudomonadota; class Alphaproteobacteria; order Rhodospirillales; family Rhodospirillaceae; genus Marinibaculum; species Marinibaculum pumilum. The sequence goes on along the minus strand of NZ_JBHRTR010000005.1, from coordinate 72,369 downwards.
CGACTGGCTCGCTTTCTATCGCGACCTGCTGGACGGCATGCGCTGCGACCGGCTGGTGTCCCACAATCTCTGCCTGGCGCCGGTCGGCCATGTCCCCGACCGGGTCAATCCCTTCGCGCCGCTGCTCGGCCCGCGCTGGCGGCCCGGCGCGATCCACTTCCAGCCGCCGCTGGATGTCGTCCAGTCGATCCGCTTCGCCGCGCAGATCCAGTTCGTGCGCCACGACACGGAACCCGGCGACCTTTTCGGCCGGCTGCTGCAGGGCGCCGTGGAGACGGGCTTCGACCATGCCGCCCTGATCCGCCTGCTCTACCTGGCGCCGGCGGCGGCCCCGGACGACTGGCTGCACCGCTTCGTCCATGACGGGCTGCGCTTCCTGGGCTATCTGCCGACGGAGTTCCTGTTCCTGCTGCAGCGCCATCGCGACCGTGCTGCAGCGGCGGGCCGCAGCCTGTCACCGGGCCTGCAGCAGGTCCTGGACAGCCTGGAAGGCGATGCCGCGCGCATGCAGGAAGCCGCCGACGCCGCGCGAGCGCTGGACGCTCCGCCTGCGGACTGAACAGCGGGGCTGCCATGCCGCGGCCGGCTTGCGGCGCTCCTTGACCCGTGCTGTCCTGGCACAAGATCGGTGCATGCGGGCCGGCTGCCGCGCAACCAATGGAGGGCACCATGCAGCACACCATCGACATCATCTCCGACACGGTCTGCCCCTGGTGCCTGATCGGCAAGCGCCGCTTCGAACGCGCGCTGGCGCAGCGGCCGGACCTGGACGTGCAGATCGACTGGCGGCCCTATCAGCTGAACCCGGAGATGCCGCGCGAGGGTGTCGACCGGAAAGCCTATCTGGAGGCCAAGTTCGGCGGCCCGGAACGGGCGCAGCAGATCTACGACAATATCCGCGACGCCGGGGCGGAGGAGAATATCGACTTCGACTTCGCAGCGATCCCGAAGACGCCGAACACTCTGGATTCGCACCGCCTGATCCGCTGGGCCGCTTCCGCCGGGGTGCAGGACCTGGTGGTGGAGCGGCTGTTCCAGGCCTATTTCGAGAATGGCGAGGATATCGGCGACCGCCAGGTGCTGCTCGGCATCGCGGAGGAAGCGGGCATGGACCGCGGCCTGGTCGCCGAGCTGCTGGAGGACGAGGCCGATACCGACCTGATCCGGAAAGAGGATGCCCTGGCCCGCCAGATGGGCGTCGAAGGGGTGCCCTGCTTCATCATCGACCGCAAGTACGTGGTCTCCGGCGCGCAGGACCCGGAGGTCTTCCTGAAGGCGTTCGAGATGGCGGAGAACGACGAGGACCTGCAGGCCGAGGAACCGGTCGCCGGCGGCGTGGACTGAGGCAGGCCGGACCCGCCGGCGGGCAGCCCCGCGGCGATGGAACCGTTCGCGCCGTTGCTGGCTGTCTTCGCGATCTACATCCCTGCCCTGCTGCTGCCCGGACCGGATTTCCTGGCGGTCAGCCGTGCCGCCCTGACCCGCGGCACGGCCCACGGCATGCTGACCGCTGCCGGTGTCGCGCTGGGCCTGGGCAGCTATGCGGCGCTCAGCATGATCGGCCTCTCCGCCCTGCTGCTGGAATTCGAATGGCTGGCCTGGGCGGTGCGGTTCGCGGGCGGCTTCTATCTCGTCTTCCTGGGCCTCCGCCTGCTGCTGACCCGGCGCAGCGAAGGGCCGGCAGCCGGCACCGGCACCTTCCCGGATGCGGCGGCGGACGCAGCCGGACCGGGACGGCGGCACGGGGCGGTGCTGTTCGGCCTGTCCGTCACCCTGACCAATCCGAAGGCCGTGGTCCTGTTCGCCAGCGTCTTCGCCACATCCATGGGCCCGGACAGCCCGCCCTGGCTGCTCGCCCTCACCGTGGCCCTGGTCGCCGCGACGGCCTTTGCGTGGTACGCCGCCGTCAGCCTGTTCCTGGCCGTGCCTGCGGTGCTGTCCCGCCTCGGCCGGGTGCGGCACTGGATCGAACGCGTGGCGGGGGCCTGCTTCGTCGCCCTGGGCGGACGGATCCTGTTCGACCCGCGCAGCCCGTTGCCCGGCTGAGGCTCCGGATCCCTGTACCGTTGCCTGCCCGGCCCCGCTTCGCTTGGCTGGAAATTCTGCGCTAGGAAACAAATCGACTGACGCCGGACAGATTGTCTGCGCAGGATCGGGGTAATGAACGCGACGCCACCGGAGCCATCGTCCCAGCCCATTCCGATCGTCGCCATCGGTGCGTCCGCCGGCGGGCTGGATCCGCTGGAGGCGTTTTTCGAGGCCGCGCCGACGGATGCCGGCTGGGCCTTCTTCGTGATCCAGCACCTGTCGCCGGACTACCGGTCGATGATGGACGAACTGCTGGCACGCCGGTCGAAGCTGCGCATCCGCCATGTCGAGGACGGCATGGCGGTCCAGGCCGACACCATCTACCTCAACCCGCCCGACACCACGGTGACCCTGGAACAGGGGAAGATCGCGCTGGAGCCCTTCGCGCATGACGGGCTGCCGAACATGCCGATCGACGCCTTCTTCCATTCCCTGGCCGCGCAGTCGCGGCATCGCAGCATCGCGGTGGTGCTGTCCGGATCCGGCGCCGACGGCGCCCGCGGCGCGACCACCCTGAAGCAGGCCGGCGGCAAGATCCTGGTGCAGACGCCGGGCAATGCGAAGTTCGATTCCATGCCGCGGGCGGTGATCGCCTCCGGCTGCGCCGACCGTGTCCTAGATCCGGCGGCGATGCCGGCGGCGATCGCGGAGATCCTGAGCCGCCCCGGCCCGGCCCCCGGAAAGGCGCGCCCGTCGGACCTGCCGGAGGATCCGCACGAAGCGGTGCTGGCGCTTCTGGAGCGCAACCACGGCATCGACTTCGGCTCCTACAAGCGGGCGACCGTGCTGCGCCGGATCGACCGCCGCCGCACCCTGCGGGGGCATGAGGATATCGCCGATTATGCGGCGGAACTGCAGGACGACCCCGATGTGGTGGAGGAGCTCTACCAGGACCTGCTGATCGGCGTCACCGAGTTCTACCGCGACCCGGAGGCCTTTGCCTCCCTCAGCCGCCTGGTGCTGCCGACGATCCTCACCGAAGGGCCGGAGGACAAGGAGGTCCGCGCCTGGGTGCCCGCCTGCGCCAGCGGCGAGGAAGCCTACAGCCTGGCCATCGCCTTCATGGAGGCGATGCGCGACAGCGGCGTCGACCGCCCGCTGCGGATCTTCGCCACCGACGTGCACCGCCCCTCGATCGAGCGCGCCGCCCAGGGGGTCTATCCGCGAGCGTCCCTGGACAAGCTGCCCGACGACCTGAAGGAGCGCTATTTCGTCGCCCATGCCGACGGCCTGGCGGTGGAGCCGGGGCTGCGCCAGAAGGTGATCTTCAGCGTGCATGACGTCCTTGGCGACCCGCCCTTCATGCGGCTGGACCTGATCTCCTGCCGCAACCTGATGATCTACCTGAACGATGCTGCCCAGAGCCGGCTGCTGGCCCTGTTCCAGTTCGGCCTGCGCCGCAACGGCTTCCTGTTCCTGGGCAAGAGCGAGAGCCTGGGCCGGCAGTCGGAGGCCTTCGCCGCGGTCGACAGCACCTGGCGGCTGTTCCGCTGGAAGGGCGAGCGCGGCGACGACGCCAACGCGCTGACCTTTACCCGTACCTTCGACCAGCTGCGCGGCGCGCCGCGGCCGGCGCCCACGCGTCCCTCCCTGCAGAGCCTGGAGATGGACCAGCGCCAGCGGCGGTCGCGCTCCACCCTGCTGAAGGGCTATGACGCCCTGCTGAAGCGCTATGCCCCTTCCGCCATCCTGGTCTCCGACGCGGGCGAGGTGCTGACCTGGTTCGGCGATGCCTCCGACTATGTCGACACCCTGAGCGACCTGGCCGAGCGCACGGTGGAGGAGATCGTCCACGAGGGCCTGCACTACGCGATCAATGTCGGCATCGAGCGGATCCGCCGCAACAAGGAGCGGCAGTATCGCCGGCAGCTGGAGCTGCAGGTCGCGGGCGACCGGCGGACTGTCATCGTCGGCATCGAGGCGCTGGAAGGCGATGCCGGCGGCCGCCATTTCCTGATCACCGTGGAGAAGATCGAGAAACCGGTCGGCGACAGCGAGGGCGCCGCCGGGAGCAGCGATTCCTCCGGCGACGAGGCGCTGATGGCACAGCGCATCCAAGAGCTGGAACGCGACCTGAAGCTGACCGAGGAAAGCCTGCAATACGTGACCGAGCGGCTGGAGACCAGCGGCGAGGAGCTGCAGGCATCGAACGAGGAGCTGCAATCCTCCAACGAGGAACTGCAGGCGTCGAACGAGGAGCTGCAATCCTCCAACGAGGAACTGCATGCCGTGAACGAGGAGCTGGTGAATGTGAGCGCCGAGCATCAGCGCAAGATCGACGAGCTCACGGCCCTCAACGCCGATATGGAGTTCATCTTCGATACCCTGGGCATCGGCGTCGTGGTGCTGGACGAGAGCCTGGCGATCCGGCGGATGAGCAACGTGGCCTCTGGCCTGCTGCAGCTCATGCCGCACGACACCGGCCGGCCGCTCGCCAATGTCGGCGCCTCTCTCGGCTTCGCGGACCCGTCGGGCATGGCGACGGAGGCCCTGCGCGCCGACCGCCCTGTGTCCGCGCGCGGCCGGGTCGGCGACGAGGAGCTGATCGTACGGGCCGTCCCCTACGACCATGAGGATGTGCCCGGCGGCGTTGCGGTGCTGCTGATCCGGCCGGACTGCCTGCATGTCGGCGCGGAGGCGGCCGCACAATGATCCGGTGTCCCGAAATCGGGCGCTGCAGGCCCTGCCCCGTCCACGAGCATCCCCCGCTTCCGCCGCGGAGGCGTTGAGCGATGCCCTACGATTCGTCAACGGAGGGGCCGCACAGGGAACCGCAGCACAGCGCCGCGCCGCTGCCGGTGATCGGCATCGGCGCGTCCGCCGGCGGGCTGGATGCCCTGAAACGGCTGCTCGGCGCCATCGACCGGCCGCCGGACGCGGCGATCGTGGTGGTCCAGCACATGGATCCGACCCATCGCAGCATGCTGGCCTCGCTTCTGGACCGCCAGACCGGCCTCACGGTGCAGGAGGCGGCGCGGGAGCAGCGGTTGCGGGCCGGCACCATCTACATCATCCCTCCCGGCAAGTATCTTGAGGTGAGCGGCGGGCGCCTGGTGGTGACGGAGCCGCCCGAGGCGCGCTTCCAGCGCTCCCCGATCGACCATTTCTTCCGCTCGCAGGCGCAGGCGGGCGGCGAACGCGCCATCGGCATCATCCTGTCCGGAACCGGCAGCGACGGCGTGCAGGGGCTGCGGGAGATCAAGGCCGCCGGCGGGGTCGCGCTGGCGCAGGAACCCGGCGATGCGGAGTTCGACGGCATGCCGCAGGCGGCGATGGAGAGCGGCCTGGTGGACTTCGTCGTACCGGTGGAGGAGATGCCGCGCCGCATCGCCACCATCCTGGAGCAGGCGGCGGCGCTGAATCCCGCCCAGGTTCCCGACCTGGCGGAACACGAGCCGGACGGTTTCGCTGCCATCCTCGGCCTGGTGGCACGGGAGGTGGGCTATGACTTCCAGGACTACAAGCCAGGCACCCTGAACCGCCGTATCCAGCGGCGCATGGCGCTGAACCGGGCGGAAGACCTGGCCGCCTACCAGCGCGTGCTGGAGGAGAATCCGCGGGAACTGGAGATCCTGACCAAGGACCTGCTGATCGGGGTCACCCGCTTCTTCCGCGACCGCGACAGCTGGGAGGCGCTGGCCCGCCATATCGCGGACCCGCTGATCGAGCGCCTGCCCGTGGGCGGCACCCTGCGGGCCTGGGTGCCGGGCTGCGCCACCGGCGAGGAGGCCTATACCCTTGGCATGGTGCTGCTGGAGCGGATCGACCGCAGCGGGCGCGACCTCGGCCTGCAGATCTTCGCCACCGACCTGAACCAGGAGGCCATCCTCACCGCCCGCGCCGGCCGCTATCCCGCCGGGACCGCCGCCGACATTCCCGCCCCGCGCTACGAACCCTTCTTCGAGATCGTCGAGGACCGGCTGCAGATCGCCAAGCGCCTGCGCGAGAAGATCGTCTTTGCCGCCCAGAACGCGACCACCGACCCGCCGTTCTCGAAGCTCGACCTGATCACCTGCCGCAACCTGCTGATCTATCTGGACCTCGACGCCCAGGGCCGGATGGTGGAGACGCTGCACTTCGCGCTGAAGGAGGGCGGCTACCTGATGCTCGGCCTGTCGGAGAGCGTCGACCGCGCCAAGGCGCTGTTCGAGCCGCGCCTGAAGCGCCACCGGATCTATTGCCGCAAGTCCGGCAGCGGACGCCGCCCGCCGCGGCTGCATCGTGCCGACCGGGCGAGCCGCGAGGTGGCGGCGCCGGAGCCGGCCGCCATGCAGGAGGCCCGGCTGCCGGTCGACCGGGTGGTCCGGGCCATGCTGGCGCGCTTCGCGCCGCCGGCGGTCCTGGTGGATGAGGAGTTCGCCTTCGCCAGCTTTCACGGCGACCTCACCCCCTATCTGCGGTTCCGTGCCGGGGTGATGACCGGCAACATCGTCGGCATGGCAGCGGAACCGCTGCAGCCGCGCCTGTGGAGCGCGCTGCAGGCCTGCCGCCGCAGCGGCGAAGCGGCGGAGGCCGTGGTCAGTGCGGTGCTGCAGGAGGGGCAGCCGCGAACGGTGCGGATCCTGGTGGAACCGGTCGCCGGCGCAACCGCCGGACAGCATTACCTGGTCTATTTCCGCGACGCATCCGAAGCGGCCGCGCCGCCGCCGGACGCGGCACAGGCCGCCACCGGTGCCGATGCGGGCGGGGATGCGCTCGGGGCCGGCACGGCGGAACAGTTCATGGCCGAACTGGAGGCCACAAGGCGCGAGCTGGCGGAAGTGATCGAGCGCGCGGAAAGGTCCAACGACGCGCTGCAGGCCGCGAACGAAGAGGTGATGAGCGCCAACGAGGAGCTGCAATCCTCCAACCAGGAGCTGGAAACCTCGCGCGAGGAGCTGCAGTCGCTCAACGAGGAACTCACCACCATCAACAGCGAGCTGGAGGACAAGGTCTCGGAGCTGGAGGCGACCAACGACGACCTGGCGAACCTGATCTCCTCCTCCGACATCGCGACGATCTTCCTGGACACCGACCTGTGCATCCGCCGCTTCTCCGACCGGACCCGGCACCTGATGCGGATCGTCGACAGCGATGTCGGCCGGCCGCTGGCGGACTTCGCCATGCGGGTCGACGATGACCGGCTGCTCGACGACGCCCGCACCGTGATCGAGCGGCTGGAGCCGGTCGAGGCGGAGGTGCAGGAGGGCGAGGAGCGCTCCTATCTGCGCCGGGTGACCCCCTATCGCACCCGCGACGACCGGATCGACGGCGTGGTCGTCACCTATGCCGACGTCACCCGCCTGCGCCAGACGGCCCGGCAGCTGCAGGCGCAGGCCAGCCGCCAGGTCTCGGTGGCGGAACTGGGGGAGCTGGCGCTGGGCTCGGAAGACCTGCCGGCCCTGCTCGACCGCGCCGCAGCAGAGGTGGCTGCGCAGCTCGGCATGCCCTTCGTGGAGGTCCAGGCACTCGACCCCGACGGCGCGCATCTGACCCTGGTGGCCGGCGCCGGCTGGGCCCGCGGCCTGGTCGGCAATACCCGGACCCCGGCAACCGGCCGCAGCCATGCCGGCTATGCCCTGCACCGCCCCGGCCCCCTGACCGTCACGAATTTCCGCCAGGAGAAGCGCTTCCGCCCCTCCCCCCTGCTGCGCGACCATGACATAAGCTGCGGCCTGATCATCCCGGTGGGCCCGCCCGGCCGGCCCTGGGGCCTTCTGGGCGCCTACAACGACGCCGACTGCGATTTCCTGCAGGAGGACCTGACCTACCTGCAGTCGATCGCCAACATCCTCTGGCTCGCGGTGTCGCAGGACGAGGCGCGGCAGGCCCGGCAGGAGGAGCATAACGCGCTGCGCCAGCTGATGGACGGCCTGCCGATGATGATCGGAGTGGTCGGCCCCGACCTGCATTTCGAGCTCTGCAACAGCGCCTTCGAGACCCTGGGCTGGACACCGCCGGAGCTGGAAGGCGTCACCGTGGCGGAGGCGTTCGGGCCGGAGGCCTTCGCCCGCGCCGAACCCGCTTTGCTGCAGGCGCTGAACGGCAAGGCCGGCCATGTGGAGGTGGCGCTGCGGCCGCCGGGCTGTGCGCCCCGCACCTACCTGGTGCATGCCACGCCGCGCGGCGGGCCGAAGGGGCTGGAGGGGCTGTTCCTCGCCGCCGTCGACATCTCCGACCGCAAGCGGGCGGAGGAGCATAACCAGGTGATCTCCGCCGAGCTGGACCACCGGGTGAAGAACATCCTCGCCCTGGTGAACACCATCGCCCGGATGACCGCCCGGCGCGCCGGCTCCATCGACGAGTTCAAGGCGATGTTCGAGGCGCGCATCGACTCCCTCGCCCGCACCCATATGGCGCTGGCGGAGGCGCATTGGACCGGCGCCAGCCTGCGCAGCCTGGTGGATGGCGAGTTCGCCGCCTATGCCGAGCCCGACGACGGCCGGATCAGCATCGTCGGGCCGGATATCCGTTTGGCCATGCGGCCGACCCAGACCCTGGCGCTCGCCTTCCACGAACTGACCACCAACGCCGCCAAGTACGGTGCCCTGTCGCGGCCGGAGGGCCGGCTGTCGGTGAAATGGTGGATCGACGGCGACAGCTTCACCCTGGAATGGCACGAGGATCCGGGCACGGAGATCGCCAAGCCGGAGAGCAACGGTTTCGGCACCCGGGTGCTGCAGGCGGTGGTGGCCGACCAGCTGAAGGGCAAGGCGCGCCTGTCCTTCCGCAAGGACGGGCTGCTGTACCGCTTCACCTGTGCGGCCGACACCCTGACCGCGACCGCGGAGAGCCGAGATGACACCCGCAATGCCGACTGATCCCGCGCCGCTCGCCGACCTGAAGGTCCTCGTCGTCGAGGACGAGGTGCTGCTGGCGATGGACCTGGAAATGATGCTGGAGGATGCCGGCTGCCAGGTCGTCGGCCCGGCCCATTCGCTCGACGATGGGGTGCGGCTGGCGAAGGAGGCGGAGCTGGACGCCGCCCTGCTGGACCTGAACCTGACCGAGGGCCGCAGCGACGCCGTGGCCGACGCCCTGGCGGCACGCGGCGCGCCGTGGCTCTTCCTCACCGGCCATACCCGCGAACAGCTCCCCGACCGCCACCGCGACGCCCCCCTCCTCAGCAAGCCGTTCCGCGCCGACGGCCTGGTCGAGGCGCTGTCGAAGCTGCTGGGGAAGACGGGCAGATAGCAGAAAAATGGCACGGAGAATGCGTTACTAATCTCAAATAGATAACTCCGAGATAAACATGAAAAAAGTCGACCTGATAAAATACTTCAACCTAGGCGAAAATCTTCATGTCGCCCGAAGAGCCACTTCGAATGACAATATGTCTGTAGGAGATATATGGATTTCGATTTACTATATGCCTACTCTATTGCGAGAATTTATCCAGGATGACAATGGATTTACCACATGCAAACATGTAGCCGACGAACTCGCAACAATGATTGAAGACTGGCTGCATCGATTTGTTTTTGACAATAATTCTCCACCACAACTAAAAACAGACAATTTTAAACAAACGCTAGAACCATGGCACTATACCAACATATCTGCAAAAATCGATGAATTTCGAAGCGTGTTTAGCGCCGAATGCCGAATTATAGATGTCTATTCAGTGGAAGAGATATCAATCTACAATACCTCGAGATTGGTTTCTAAAGGCTCTGACATCATTCCAAGACAAATCTTGTCGCATCTTCCGGATAATGTCGTTTCGGAATTTGATAATGCTGGTCGCTGTCTTGCGTTTGAATTGCCGACAGCTTGCGGTTTCCATTCACTCAGAGGCCTTGAGCTAGTAATGGAAAAGTATATTCAACATTTTGGGCGTTCAATCAAGTCTCTAAAGAGCTGGAACGACTATATAAGAGAAATAGAAAAACTAGCTAACGATGGAAAATCTACACAGAAACCGTCGAATAAAGTTTCAGCGATGCTGGATCGTCTTAGGGAACTCGAACGCAACCCTCTGATGCATCCAAGAGATCAGCTTGACTCTGTGCAAGCAGATATGCTGTTTCGACTTTGCGCCATCACAGTTGTTGAAATTATTCGCGATATAACTAAGCCTGCTGCACTATTGGCCAACATCGCCAATTCGCAGAATCACGCCAAGCCCGCAATCCAATAAATCACAGAAGCAATAGCCCCTACCCCGCCAGGATCTTGCGGTCCCTTTCCGCGGCGTCGGCGATGTCGGCGAGGCGGGCGACCAGGCGCTGCACGCCTTTCACCCTGTCGTCGGTGCCGGTCCATTCGCGCAGGATGACCAGCTTGTGGTCGGGGCGCAGCTTGGCCTGGCCGGGTTCCTGGCCGATCCAGTGGATCAGGCCGGCGGGGTTGGCGAAGCTGTCGTTGCGGAAGGCGATGGTGCAGCCCTTCGGGCCGGCGTCGATCTTTTCCACATTGGCGCGGAAGCAGGCCTGCTTGATCGCGACGATGTCCAGGAGGTGGCGCATCTCCTCCGGCATCGGGCCGAAGCGGTCCACCATCTCCGCCATGAAATCCTCGATCTCGGCCGCGTCCGCCAGGCGGGCGATGCGGCGGTAGAGCTGCAGCCGCAGGTTCAGGTCGGCGACGTAATCCTCCGGGATCAGCACCGCATTGCCCAGGGTGATCTGCGGCGACCAGCGGCCCTCCTCCTCCGCCGCGCCCTCGCCGCGGGCGGTCGCCATCGCCTCCTGCAGCATCTCCTGGTACAGCTCGAAGCCGACCTCGCGGATATGGCCGGACTGTTCCTCGCCCAGCAGGTTGCCGGCGCCGCGGATGTCCAGGTCGTGGCTGGCCAGGCTGAAGCCCGCGCCCAGGGTGTCCAGGGTCTGCAGCACCTTCAGCCGTCGTTCCGCATTGGCGGTCGGCTGGCGCCGCGCCGGCAGGGTGAAATAGGCATAGCCGCGGATCTTCGAGCGCCCGATGCGGCCGCGCAGCTGGTAGAGCTGCGCCAGGCCGAACATGTCGGCGCGGTGCACCACCAGGGTGTTGGCGCGCGGGATGTCCAGGCCGCTTTCCACGATGTTGGTGGAGAGCAGCACGTCGTACTGCCCCTCGTAGAACGCGGTCATCACGTCCTCCAGCTCGGTCGGCGCCATCTGGCCATGCGCCGCCACCGCCTTCACCTCCGGCACGTGGGTGGTCAGGTAGTCGCGCGCCTCGGCCAGGTCGGCCACCCGCGGGCAGACATAGAAGGACTGGCCGCCGCGGTAATGTTCCCGCAGCAGCGCCTCGCGCACGATCAGGCTGTCGAAGGGCATGACGAAGGTGCGCACCGCCAGCCGGTCGACCGGCGGGGTGGCGATCAGGGACAGCTCCCGCAGGCCCGACATGGCGAGCTGCAGGGTGCGCGGGATCGGCGTCGCCGACAGGGTCAGGACATGCACGTCCGACCGCAACTGCTTCAGCCGCTCCTTGTGGCGCACGCCGAAATGCTGCTCCTCGTCGATGATCAGCAGGCCCAGATCGCCGAACTGGATCGACTTCGACAGAAGCGCATGGGTGCCGATGATGATGTCGACCTTGCCGTCGACCATGTCCTTCCTGATCGCCCGCGCCTCCTTCGGCGGCACCAGGCGGGACAGCTGTTCCACCCGTACCGGCAGGTCGCGGAAGCGTTCGCGGAAGGTCTGGAAATGCTGCCGCGCCAGCAGGGTGGTCGGGCAGACCAGGGCGACCTGTTTGCCCTCCACCGCGGCGACGAAGGCGGCGCGCAGCGCGACCTCGGTCTTGCCGAAGCCGACATCGCCGCAGACCAGCCGGTCCATCGGGGTGCCGGAGCCCAGGTCGTCGATCGTGTCCTCGATCGCGCGGGCCTGGTCCTCCGTCTCCTGGAAGGGGAAGCGGGCGGCGAACTCGTCATAAGCGCCGTGCGGCGCCAGCATCGCCGGTGCCTTGCGCAATGCCCGCTGCGCGGCGACCTTCAGCAGCTCCTCCGCCATGTCCTTCAGGCGCTTCTTCAGCCGCGCCTTGCGGCCCTGCCAGCCGGTGCCGCCGAGCTTGTCGAGCGCCACCGCCGCATCCTCGGAGGCATAGCGGCTGAGGACCTCGATATTCTCCACCGGCAGGTAGAGCTTGTCGTCGCCGTCATAGACCAGCAGCAGGCAGTCGTGCGGCGCGCCGCCGATCTCCAGGGTGCGCAGGCCCTCGTAGCGGCCGATGCCATGGTCGACATGGACGACATGGTCGCCGGGCGCGATCTGGCTCGCCTCCGCCAGGAAGTTCTCCGCCCGGCGGGACCGCCGCCTGGGCCGCGACAGCCGGTCGCCCAGCAGGTCCTGCTCGGTCACCGTGACCAGGTCGCTGTCGGCGAAACCGCGCTCCAGCGGCATCACCGCGATGCCGATGCCTTTCCCGGGCGCCGGGATCGACGCCGCGTCGTCGATCTCCACCAGCCCCTCGATGCCATGATCGCCCAGCACCGTCTTCAGCCGGTCGCGGGCGCCGGGCGAATAGCTGGCGATCAGCATGCGCCGCTTGCCGGTCTTGCGCAGATCGTTCAGATGGTCGCGCAACGCCTCGTAGACATTGGCGCCCTGGGTGCGCTCCGGCGCGAAGTCGCGGCCCTGCGCGCCTTCCAGGTCGACGGTGCGGGCGGTGGCGTCGGGCTCGCGATAGGGGGTGAAGCTGGCGACCACCCGGCCGGACAGGCCTGCATCCCAGTCGGCGGCGGAGAGATAGAGTTGTTCCGGCGGCAGCGGCTTGTAGGGGCTGCCATGCTCGCCGGCGCCCTCCTCCGCGCCCTCCTTCCGGGCGGCATAAAAGTCGGCGATGGCATCCAGCCGCTCGTCGCGCGCCTCTTCCGCCAGATGGTCCAGGGTCACCGCGGCACCGGGCAGATAGGCGGTCAGCGGCTCCAGCCGCTCGTGGAACAGCGGCAGCCAATGCTCCATGCCCGGATGCTTGCGCCCCTCCGATACCGCGGCATAGAGCGGGTCGGAATCGGTCACCGCCCCGAACAGCGCGCGATAGCCCTGGCGGAAGCGCTGCACCGAGCCCTCGTCGAGGCTCAGCTCGCTGGCGGCCTGCAGGGTGAAGGCTTTCAGCCGCCCGGTGGTGCGCTGGCTCAGCGCATCGAAGCTGCGCAGTGCCTCGATCTCGTCGCCGAACAGGTCGATGCGCAGCGGGTCGCCGCCGCCATCCTCCGCCCGGATGCCCGGCGGGTAGAGGTCGATCAGCCCGCCGCGGAAGGCGAATTCGCCGGGCTCCATCACCTGTCCCACCCGGTGATAGCCGGCATGCACCAGGTAGGTCTGCAGCGCCTCGCGGTCCAGCCGCTCCCCCACCTTCAGCGGGAAGCGCGCCCCGGCCACGAAGTCCCGCGACGGCAGGCGCTGCAGCATGGCGTTGACGGTGGTCAGCACGACCAGCGGGCCGTCGCCCTGCCCCCGGCCCGCAAGCCGGCCCAGGCTGTCCATCCGCCGCGCGCTGAGATCGGCATTGGGGGACACCCGGTCATAGGGCAGGCAGTCCCAGGCCGGCACCTGCAGCACGGGCAGGTCCGCGGCGAAGAAGCCGAGCGCACCGCCCAGCGCCGCCATCCGCGCATCGTCGCGGGCGACATGCAGCACGGCGCCGCCGCGGTTGCGGGCCAGCGCCGCCAGGGCACGCGCATCGACGCCTTCCGGCGCGCCGCAGAGCCGGTAGCGGCCCGGCTCGGTCAGGTTCAGTTCGGTATCCTTCACCGGCTCTCGCTCGATCTCTGTATGCGCGGGATGCAGAAGCCCGTCAGGCCAGCCTGAAGTTCTGCAGCAGCTTCATCACCGGGGTATCGAACTCGGCCGGCACCGGCTCTCGTCCGATCGCCCAGGCATAGACCCGCGGATCCTCGTTGACGTCCAGCAGATGCTCGTACTGGTCCAGCTCCGCCTCCGTGAAATGCGGCACATGGGCCCGGGCGAACTGCCCCAGCAGCAGGTCCGTCTCCTTCATGCCGGTATAGAGGCTGCGATAGATCAGCCGCTTGCGGCGCGCGTCCAGCGGCTCCGCCGTGTCATCGTTCGCGGCCCGGTCGGTGTCGGTCATGCCGTGGCGTTCCTGTGTTGCGCCTGTGGAGGCATCGCCGCGCCCCCGTTTTCGTCATCCCCGGGCCGCCGTCGCCCTCGGGCCTGACCCGAGGGCCGCGACGGGACCTTGCCGCCACGCAGCGGCGGGGCTGCGACACGATCCTCGGGTCAAGCCCGAGGATGACGGAAACGGGGGCGCGGCGGGGATGCACGAAGGCCCTCTGCTTCTGACCGGGATATAGCCCCCCACCCCGCTCCCTGCCAACCATCCCCTGCCCTGCGGAACAGATGATGACCGGCGGCGCCGCCTTGGCTACCTTCCGCGCCATGCGTCCGCCGATCCTTTTCCCCGCCTTCACCGACATCAAGGCCATCAAGGGCTGCGGCCCGCGCCTGGCCGAGCAGATCGGCCGCCTGGCCGGGCCGCATGCCGTCGACCTGTGGTGGCACCTGCCGAGCGGCCTGGTCGACCGGCGCTACCAGCCGCGGCTGGCCGACGCGGTGCCGGGACGGATCGCCAGCCTGCACCTGCGGATCGGCCAGCACCAGCGCCCGCGCAGCCCCCGGCAGCCCTATCGGATCATGGCGCATGACGAGACCGGGGAGATCGCCCTGGTGTTCTTCAACGCCCGCCCCGACTGGCTGGCCCGGACCCTGCCGGAGGGCGAGGAGCGCATCGTCTCCGGCCGGCTGGAGACCTTCCAGGACCGGCTGCAGATGACCCATCCGGACCTGATCGTCACGGTCGAGGACTGGCCCGCGCAGGAGAAGGTGCAGCCGGTCTATCCGCTGACCGCAGGCTTGAGCCCCAAGGTGCTGGGGCGGATCGTCGCAGGCGCGCTGGCGCTGGCTCCCGACCTGCCGGAATGGCAGGACCGGGCGTTCCACGAACGGCAGCACTGGCCGTCCTGGCTGCAGGCGCTGCAGGCGGCCCACCGGCCGGCGGAGGAGGCCGACCTCTCGCCGCTGTCGCCGGCGCGGGCGCGGCTCGCCTATGACGAGCTGCTGGCCGGGCAGCTGGCGCTGGCGCTGATGCGCGGGCGCACGGTGCGGCGCGCCGCCACGCCGCTGCAGGGCGACGGCAGGCTGGTGGCGAAGGCGCTGGCCGCCCTGCCGTTCAGCCCGACGCCTGCGCAGAGCGCCTGCCTGGCGGAGATCGCCGCCGACCTGGCCAGCGGCAAGCGGATGCACCGCCTGCTGCAGGGCGATGTCGGCAGCGGCAAGACCCTGGTCGCCGCCCTGTCGGCCCTGACCGCCGTCGAGGCCGGCCACCAGGCGGCGATCATGGCGCCGACGGAGATCCTGGCCCGCCAGCATGCGGCCGTGCTGCAGCCGCTGGCCGACGCGGCCGGCATCCGGCTTGCGGTGGTGACGGGGCGCGACAGCGACAAGGCCAAGGCGGCGCTGGGCGCGGCCCTGGAAGCCGGCGAGATCGACCTGATCGTCGGCACCCATGCCCTGATCCAGTCGCGCATGCGGTTCCGTTCCCTGGGCCTGGCGGTGATCGACGAACAGCACCGCTTCGGCGTGCACCAGCGCATCCTGCTGGGCGAGCGCGAGCGCGCCGGCGACGGCCCCGCCCACCTGCTGGTGATGACCGCCACGCCGATCCCGCGCACCCTGACCCTGGCGCTGTACGGCGACATGGAGGTCTCCCGCCTGGAAGGCAAGCCGCCCGGCCGGCAGCCCGGCATCACCTCGATGGCGCCGGTCGACCGGCTGGACGATGTGATCGACCGCCTGCGGCGGCGGCTGGATGAAGGCGCGAAGGCCTACTGGATCTGCCCGCTGGTCGCCGACGAGGACGAGACGGCGGAGCAGGCCGCCGCGGAAGGCCGCGCCCGCATGCTGTCCGCCGTGCTGGGCGCGGACCGGGTCGCGCTGCTGCACGGCCGCCTGAAGCCGGCGGAGAAGGACGCGGCCATGGCGCGCTTCGCCGACCCGGACGGCGCGGCGCTGCTGGTCGCGACGACCGTTGTCGAGGTCGGGGTGGACGTGCCGGCCGCCAGCCTGATGGTGGTCGAGGAGGCGGAGCGCTTCGGTTTGGCGCAGCTGCATCAGCTGCGCGGGCGGATCGGCCGCGGCACCGCGCAGGGCCGCTGTCTGCTGCTCTACACCCCGCCGCTATCCGATGTCGCGCGGGCCCGGCTGGAAACCCTGTGCGAGACCGACGACGGCTTCGTCATTGCCGAGCGCGACCTGGCGCTGCGCGGCGCGGGCGAGGTCCTGGGCACCCGCCAGGCCGGCCTGCCGCAGACCCGGCTCGCGGACCTGGCCGTGCATGGCGAACTGCTCGCCGCCGCCCGCGACGACGCGCGCCTGATCATGACGACCGACCCCGAGCTGACCGGGCCGCGCAGCGCGGCGCTGAAGGTGCTGCTCTACCTGTTCGAGCGCGACGCGGCCGCGCGTCTCTTCCGCTCGGGCTGAGAGGGGCTGGCCCCGGGAAATTCGTCGGGAGACGTGCCGTCCGTTGTGCCGGATGGCGCTTCGGCCATGTTGGCGGGCACCGGGTGGCCATCCTCCGCCGTCTCTTCCGCATCCCCCTCGCCGTCCTCAACCGCCTCGTCGGTGCCGACCTTCACCACGCCGCCGGAGACCACCAGCTTCATCGCGTCCTCCACCGACATGTCGAGGATATGGATCTCCTCCGGCCGGACATAGATCAGGTAGCCGGAGGTCGGGTTCGGTGTCGTCGGCACGAACAGGCCGACCATCTGCGCCTCCAGATGCTCCGCGATCTCGCCGGCATCCTCGGTGGTGACGAAGGCGATCGCCCAGGCGCCCTCCCGCGGATATTCGACGATGCAGACCTTGCGGAACGAAGTCCCGCTCTGGCTGAACACTGCCTCGAACAGCTGCTTCAGCGCGGAATAGACGCTGCGCACGACCGGCATCTGGTCCAGCAGATGCTCGCCCAGGCGCAGGATCGATCGGCCCAGATAGTTGGTGGTCAGGAAGCCAACCAGGGTCAGCGCGACCAGGGCGATCACCACGCCCAGCCCCGGCAGGGTGAAGGGCATGTGGGTGGAGGGGTTGAGCTGCACGGGCAGCAGCTTGGCCACCGTCTCGTCGACGAAGACGACGAACCAGTAGCTGATATAGCCGGTGATCGCGATCGGCGCGGCGACGATCAGGCCGGTCAGGAAATAGGTGCGCAGCGACGCACGCACGCCGCGGCGCTGCGGCTTTTTCCGCCGGAACCCGCGCCTGCGGCGCCTCTTTTCCTCCGCCATGCGGCCCCCTTCTCTGGACGGCCTATCTAGACAGCAGGAGCGCCGGAGTCGCAACGGCATTTGTTAACGATGCGGCACAGCCGGGCAACTGGCGCCCGGCCGGCCGCCTCGCTATGGTCCGCAGCCGATTGGACCAGGACGGGAGGGCGACAGATGCGGCTGGCGGGCAAGGTGGCGTTGGTGACCGGCGCGGCGTCCGGCTTCGGGGCGGGCATTGCCGCCTGCCTGGCCCGCGAGGGGGCGCAGGTGATGATCGCCGACCTGGATGGCGACGGCGCCGCGCGGCAGGCGGCGGAGATCGCTGCCTCCCATCAGGCGGCGGCTGCCGGGATCGCCGCCGACGTGTCGGCCGATGCCGAGGTGAAGGCGATGATCGACGCCACGGTGGACCGTTTCGGCGGGCTCGACATCCTGGTGAACAATGCCGGGGTGCCGCAGCGCATGGGGCCGATGCTGGAGGTCGACGAGGCCCAGTTCGACCGCATCTTCGCGGTGAACGTGAAGAGCATCTACCTGGCCGCCATCCACGGCGTGCCGGCGCTGGCCGGCCGCGGCGGCGGCAGCATCGTCAACATGGCCTCCACCGCCGCGCTGCGGCCGCGGCCGGGCCTGACATGGTACAACGCCTCGAAGGGCGCCGTGGTCACCATGACGAAGTCGATGGCGGTGGAGCTGGCGCCGCAGAAGATCCGGGTCAACGCCCTCTGCCCCGTCGCCGGCCGCACGCCGATGCTGAAGGAGTTCATGGGCGGCGAGGAAACGGAGGAGATCCGGCAGAAGTTCCTGGCCGGCATCCCGCTCGGCCGCTTCTCCACGCCGGAGGACCTGGGCATGGCGACCGTCTACCTCGCCTCCGACGAGGCCTCCTTCATCACCGGCGTCTGCCTGGAGGTCGACGGCGGCCGCTGCATCTGAGCGGCCGCAGCGGCTACCAGGCCAGTTCCAGGATCTCTTCCACGTCGGAAGGCTGCCGGATCGGCCGCGGGTTGGTCTTCACCCACATATTGTCCAGCGCCACCTCGACGATGCGGGGCAGCTGGTCGCGGCTGACCCCGGCCTCGCTGAGCCGGCCCGGCAGGCCCAGGCGCCGCACAAGCGCGGCGACCTGTTCATGCGCCGGCACCTCCGGTTCGCCCATCGCCGCGGCGATCAGCGCCTGCTGCGGGCCGGTCGCCGGCAGGTTCCAGCGCATCACCGCCGGCAGCATCACGCAGGAGGTGATGCCATGCGCCATGCCGGTCACCCCGCCCAGCGCATGGCCGATGCCGTGGCTGGCGCCGTAGGGGGTGCGCAGGATGCCGGTCGCCGCCAGCCAGGCCGCCTGCTGGCAGAGCAGCCGGCCCTCAAGGTCGTCGGGATTGTCGCGGGATGCCGGCAGCCCCTCCTTGAACAGGCGCAGGGCATGCTGGGTGCAGCCGTCGGCCAGCGGCGCCGGCCGGATCGAACAGAGCCCCTCCACCGCATGGTCGACCGCCCGGATGCCGGTGGAGGTCCACAACAGTTCAGGGGTGTAGATGCAGGCCGCCGGGTCCAGGATCACGGCGGCGGGGCCGACCTCCGGCCCGGTGAAGGGATCCTTCACCCCCCGCTTCGGGTCCACGCTGCCGCCCAGATTGCTGAACTCGGCCGCGGACAGGGTGGTGGGCACGGCGATCTGGCGGCAAGGCGGCGGTGCGATCTTCGCCCCTGCCGTCATCCTGTAGGCCGACAGTTCCTCCTCGGTCGTCACGTCGTGCGCCAGGCCGATCAGGACGATCTTGACCGTGTCGATCACGGTGCCGCCGCCGACACTGACGATCAGGTCGGGCCGTGCCGCGCGGGCGGCGAGAATCGCTGCCACTACGGTATCGCGCGGCGCATGCTCGCGACAGCCGTCGAAGGTGCCGGCATGGCGGCTTCCCAGCGCATCGGCGATCCGCTGCACCACCGGGGTCTTCGTGTTCAGGCTGTGGCTGGCGACGATGAAGACGCGCCCGGCGGAGCGCAGCTCGGCTTCCGCCAGCACCGCCTCCGCAGCCGGCTGGCCCCAGATGACCCGCTCCAGCTTGAGGAAGTCGTAGGCGCCCGCATCGACCGCAGCCGCCTGCTTTTCCTGGGTATCCTGTGCCGACATGTCCCGTTCCTCCCTTCGTTCGACTACCGCTACCAGGGCGACAGCGAGGATTTCGGCGGCTCGTCGAACTTGAGCGTATAGCCCTCCTGGCAATAGGCATCGCCGTTCAGGCGCCACTGTACCGGTGCCTTCTTGATCCTGGTCAGGATGCCGACATCCTCCTGCTGGCAGGTGCAGAAGCGGGTCTGGCAGGCGCCGGCCATGCGGCGCGCCTGTTCCTCCGGCGGTACGCTGGTGCCGCAGCCGGCCAACAGGAGCACGGACAGCAGCATCACCGGGGCCGCAGCACGCAGCGTCGCGGATCTGGCTCTGGATGTCGGTCTAAGCATGGTCCTGCACGAATCTCGTCTCCCGCCTGTGGCGCCGGCGCGGGACTATGCCAGCCTTCGCCACCGGTTGCACGGTCCCGGGGAAGCGGGGCTGGAAAGCTGCAGGACGGGAAAAGTGCGGGGCGGCCGGTGGGAGGCTGCGGTATACCGGCCGCCCCGTCTTCGCAGTCGTCGGGTGGTGGGGACATCCCGACACCACATACATAGGCACGGCCGGCCGCGGCGCCTGTGTCGGCCGTCACACTCCTGCGCGCAACGGCCCGGAAAGCGCCCCGGGTCCGGAAAGCGCCCCGGGTCCGGAACGGCGGTCAGAAATCGAAGTGGCGCGCGACCTCCGGCGGCAGGGCCCCGTCCGCCGCCAGGCAGCGCGCCCGCAGGGCGACAAGGATGGTCAGCGCATCCCGCACCTCCCCCCTGTCGATCATGGCGTAGAGATCCGCCAGCGGCAGGCGCCGCTGCGCCAGGACCTCCGCCTCCTCCGGCTCCGCCTCGCCTTCGCTCAGGTCCCAGGCCAGATAGCCGAAGGCCCGCTCGTCCGACAGGCCGTTCGACATGTCGACATCCAGCACCTGCAGCCAGCTGGACGCGGTCAGCCCGGTCTCCTCCTTCAGCTCGCGCGCGGCGCCCTCCTGCGGCGCCAGGCTGCGGTCGCCGCCGCCCTCCGGGATCTCCCAGCTATAGGCACGCAACGGGAAGCGGTACTGCCCGACCAGGCGGGTGCAGCCTTCGGAATCGAGCGGCAGAACGCCGATGCCGAACTTCACCAGGTGGACCGTGGTGTAGCGGTGCGGCCGGCCGACGGGATTGAGGACCTCGTGCTGGTGCACGGCCAGCCAGGGGTCGCGATAGATCTCCGTGCGGCCCAGCACCGTCCAGGGATTGCCCTCCCCGGCTTCTTCCGGGCGGGCCATGGGTGCGGGCTTCGGGTCGTTCATCCGGTCTCCTGTCGGTGCGGGTCATGCATCTCGTCCGGGCAGGTGCCGATATCGACCTGCACCGTGGTGTGGTCGATGCCCAGGTCGTGCCGCAGCACCTTCTTCACATTGGCCAGGATCTCCGCCGCGGCGGCACCCTCGGCCACGGTGACGTGCAGGGTCAGCAACGGCCGCTCCGCCGTCAGCGACCAGAAATGGATGTGATGCACGTCCAGCACCCCGGCGACCTTCTCCCGGAGGATCGCGGCGATCCGGTCCGGCCCGCTGCGATCGTCGGGCGTGCCTTCCAGCAGCACATGGACGGAACGGCGGGTGACGATCCAGGCGCTGCGCAGGATCAGCACGGCGAACACCACCGACAGGATCGGATCGACCGGCACCCAGCCGGTCGCGATGATGATGCCGGCGGCCACCACCGCGCCGAGGGAGCCGAGCAGGTCGCTGACCACGTGCAGCAGCGCGGCCTTCATGTTCAGGTTGTCGCGGTCCCCCATCGCCAGGATCAGCATGCCGCCGGCATTGGCCAGCATGCCGGCCACCGCGACCACCAGCATCACCCAGCCGTCCACCGGGTCCGGCGACAGCAGGCGGTCCGCCGCCTCGTAGACGATCCAGGCGGTGATCAGCAGCAGGAACAGGCCGTTGGTATAGGAGGCGACCACCTGGAAACGGTGATAGCCGTAGCTGCGCAGCGGGTCCGGCGGGCGGCGGGACAGGCGGAACGCGAACCAGGCCATGAACAGGGCCAGCAGGTCGGTCAGCATGTGCGCCGCGTCGGCAATCAGCGCCAGGGAACCGGATATGACGCCGCCCACCACCTCCACCAGCATGAAGACCAGGGTGAGCAGCATCACCCACAGGATCCGGCGCTCGCTGTCCCGGGTCACCTTGGCGGCATGGCTGTGCCCATGCCCGCCATGCCCATGCCCGCCATGCCCGTGCCCGGCGTGATCGTGCCCGGCGTGATCATGTCCGGCATGGCCGCCCGGCGGTGGCTTGGCATCGTCTTGCATGGGGCTTTCCGGGACCGACCTCGGTGACTGGGCGAAGGCCTTGGCGGCGATAGCGGCGCGGCGAACATAGCACCGCTGCGCCCCCGCGGGATATCGGCCTGCAGCGTCTTCGACTAGGCTGCCGGTCGTCCGCGTACCTGTTCCGCATAGATCGAGGTTGTCATGTTGCCTGCGTCGCACCGCCCCTGGTCCGGCTTCTGTATCGCTGCCCTCCTTGTCGCGGGCGGCACGGCGCTGGCCCAGCCCAAGGAGGAGACGCAGCCCGGACCGCAGCCGGAAGGCACCCGGCCACTGACGTCCCTGGCCAATCCGGCATCGAAGAACTGCATCGACGAGGGCGGCCGACTGGAGATCGAGAAGACCGACAAAGGCGAAATCGGCATCTGCGTGTTCGCCGATGGCAGCCGGTGCGAGGAATGGGACCTGCTGCGGGGGCGCTGCAGCCCGAAGTGACGGTTCGGGACATGATGCCGCCCGCGGCAGCGGAGATCGTGACGTTCCGGTGATCCGGCCGGTCCGGCCCTGCGAATACCGGTTATCGACCGATCAGCCCGAAAGCCCTGTCATGGCCTGTTCCTACTGCGCACGCCCCGCTTCCAGCGACCTTCCCTACCTGTTCGTCTGGCCAGGGCCGGGTCATGTGCTCGGCAAGCTGCGGCAGGCGATCTCCAGTGGCCGGCTGGCCGCCGATCCGCTGCCCGGCGGCCGCGGCCTGCGGCTGTCCCGGCCCGCCGCCGGCTGGACACAGGTGGCGGACCGCTTGCAGGAGCTGCTGACCCCGCTGGAACTGCAGGAAACCCGGGTGCTGACGGGAGAGCGGGCGACACCGGATGCGGACGGCCATGAGAGGGTGATGCAGGCCGACCGGTTCTGCGGCGAGATCCGGGGCCACTGGCTCAGCGAGCTGCTGGACCAGGAGCGGCTGACCACCTGGTTCCAGCCGATCGTCGACCGCGACCGCCTGCCCTTCGGTCACGAAGCCCTGGCGCGGGGCCTGTCCCATGACGGCGGGGTGATCGCACCGCAGGCCATGCTGGAAGCCGCCGCCACGCCGCAGCTGCTGGCGCGCTTCGACCGCCTGGCCAGGCTCACCGCCGCCGGTGCGGCGGACCGCGCGGGCCTGCCGGGCCATCTTTTCGTGAACTTCGTCCCCTCCACCATCTACGATCCGGAGCAGTGCCTGCGCTCGACGGTGGCGGCGATGACCCGGCTCGACCTCGACCCGGAGGCGGTGGTCTTCGAGGTGGTCGAGAGCTATCGCATCGACGACATGGAGCATCTGAAGCGGATATTCGACCGCTACCGGGCGCATGGCTTCGGCGTCGCGCTGGACGATTTCGGCGCCGGCTATGCCACTCTCGAGGCCCTGGTCCACCTTCGCCCCGATTTCGTGAAGATCGACAAGGAGATGGCGCGCCGCTGCCGGGACGACGGCTTCTGCCGGCGCCTGGTCGGCGAGATCGTCCGGCTGGCACATGAGGAGGGGATCAAGGTGATCGCCGAGGGGATCGAGGATCGCGCCGGCTTCGACCTGCTGCGGGAGGTCGGCGCCGACCTGTTCCAGGGCTATCTGTTCGGCCGCCCCGCTCCCCTGCCGGCGGCCCGCCCCGCCTGCGCGACGGCCGCCCGGGCGAGGCGTGCGATCGCCGGGGACTGTCTGTCTGCCGGCAGCCGCGGCGCAGCCCTCACGCCGATGTCAGGGGCCTAGAGGGTTCCCGGAATAGATGGAAGCGGCGCCACATACCTAATCGTCATCCCCGACTTGATCGGGGATCCATTCCGCAGGCTTCCCGGCTGCTGATCGGTTTGCGGAATGGGTTCTCGGGTCAAACCCGAGAACGACAAGGTTTCCACCAAAGATGGGAACGCTCTAGCCGACATCCCCCCGCGAGGGGGCCTGACCGGAAAGGCAGGTCTCGACAAGGCCCAGCAGTTCGGACAGGGAGAACGGCTTCTGGATGATGTCGGTGGCGCCCAGGGCACGCGCCATCCGCAGATAGTCCGGGGTGCTCCGGTCCGAGGTGCCGGCCGGCATGCTGGGCCCGCCGGTGATGGCGATGATCGGCACCTGGGAATCGTCCTGGCGCAGCAGGCGGATGGTCTCGATCCCCTCCACCTCCGGCATGAACAGGTCGGTGATCACCAGTTCGAACCGGCCGGCCCGGAAGGCCTCCACCCCGGCACGGCCGTCGGCGGCGGCTTCGACCTCGTGGCCGGCATCCTGGAGGTGCATCGCCAGCGATTCCCGCACCAGGCTGTCATCGTCGATCAGCAATATGCAGGCCATCTGCGGCTCCTAGAGGTCATGCCCGCCCCCGTCCAGGGCATCGCGGAGGGCCCTGGCAAGCTCGCTCCGCCGATAGGGCTTCGACAACATTCCTATTTCGTCCTGCAGCACCGCATCGTCAACGTAGCCGGAGGTGAACAGCACCTTCAGCCCGGGGCGCAGCCGCCGCGCCTGCTCCGCCAGCTGCGTGCCGTCCATGCCCCCCGGCATCCGGATGTCGGTGAACAGCAGATCCAGGTCCGGCTCCGCCTGCAGCATCCGCAGGCCCTCCGGCCCGTCGGCGGCCGCGATGACCCGGTAGCCCAGCCTGACGAGCTGGGCGCTCACATGGTCGCGGACCATCTCGTCGTCCTCGACCAGCAGGATCTTCTCGGTGCCGCCCTGCAGCGGCTCGCCGGTCCCGCGCCCTTCCTCCCCGGCGCGGACATCCGCGGGCGGCAGATACAGGCGAACGGCGGTCCCCTTCCCTGCCACGGAGCAGAGCCGGGCCGTGCCGCCCGACTGCCGCGCGAAACCGTAAACCGTGCTGAGGCCGAGGCCGCTGCCGCGCGCCATATCCTTGGTGGTAAAGAACGGCTCGAAGGCCTTGGCGGCGACCTCCTCGGTCATGCCGGTACCGTCGTCGCGGACCTCGACCATCACGTAGCCGCCCGGCGCCAGGCCATCCTCCGCGATGCCGTCCTCCACCCCCAGTTCGACATTGCGTGCCGTGATCGACAGCAGCCCGCCCTCGGGCATCGCGTCGCGGGCATTCAGCACCAGGTTCAGGATCGCCGCTTCCAGCTGCGGGGCATCGGCCATGGCGTCCCAGCAATCGGCCGCCACCTCCACGCCCAGTACGATGCTGTCGCCCGCGGCCTGCCGCAACAGGCCTTCCATCCCCTGGACCAGCGCGCCAAGGTCGATCGCTGCGGGCTGCAGCGCCTGCCGGCGGGCCACCGCCAGCAGGCGCCGGGTAAGGTCCGCGCCGCGCTCGGCGGCCTCGCGCACCATCTCCGCCAGCCGGCGGCGGCGTTCCCCCTCGCCCGGCGCGCCTTCGATGAGCGCCTCGGCATTGCCCAGGATCACGGTCAGCAGGTTGTTGAAGTCATGCGCCACGCCGCCGGTCAGCTGGCCGATCGCCTCCAGCCTCTGGGCCTGGTTGACCCGCGCCTCCAGCTGCCGGGTCTCGGTCACGTCGCTCATGCCGCCGACCATCCGCACCGGCTTGCCGTCAGCACCGAAGAACACGTAGCCGCGGTCGGCGATCTGCGCATAGCTGCCGTCCGGCCGGCGGATGCGGTATTCGGCGCGCCAGCTGTCGCGCCGCGCGTTGAGGACGTATTGCAGGCTCTCCAGAACGCGGACGCGGTCCTCCGGGTGGATGCGCTGGGTCCATGCATCGGTATCCGACCAGCCGTCGCCGGAGCTCTCGCCGAACAGGGTTTCGCCGCCTTCGCCCCACCAGAACCTGTTGGTCACGAGGTTCCAGTCCCAGACGGTGTCCGTCGTCGCCTTGGCGACGAAGCGGAAGCGGTCCTCCGCCTCCCGGATCCGGCTGATGTCCTGGAACGCCCCGTTCACCCGGACGATCTGTCCGCCCGCGTCGCGTTCCGCGATGCCGATGGTGCGCACCCAGCGCCGCTCGCCCTGCGGGGTCAGCAGCTCCGCCTCGAGGTCGTAGGGGGTCCCGGCAGTGGCACAGCGGCGATAGCTTTCCGCGACCATCTCGCGATATTCCGGCGCGAACATGCCGACGGCATCGTCCAGGTCGAGCCAGGTGCCCTCCGGCAGGCCATGGATCGCGGCCTTCTGGTCGGTCCAGTAGGCGCGCCGCCGGGCCACGTCCACCGACCAGCCGCCGACCTGCGCCAGGCGCTGGGCCAGGTCGTTGAGGGTGTCCAGCGGCGGTTCGCCGCGGGTGGCGGCCTGCGGGTGCAGGCGCGACAGGGTGCAGGCCGCGGCCAGCGCCAGTTCGCCCAGCACGGCGGCGGCATCCCGGTCGAACCCGGCCCCCGGCGCGCTGCGGGCGATCAGGCGACCGTGGCGGCGCCCCTGCGGGTCGACCAGCGGAACGACGATATCCTGCCCCTGTCGCGGCCGCATCGACGGTTCCGCCGCGCGCACGGCGTGCTCGTCCTCGATCTCCAGCTGGCGCGCGGCGGTCAGCGCCATCACGGCGCCGGTCAGGCGCGCGCGCAGCTCCGCGTCCCCCGCCGCCGTGTGGATGGCATTGATCGCGCGCAGCCAGGCCAGCTCGCGCCGCGCCTCCATCATGGTCAGGTCTGCTACCGGCATGTGTCTATCGTCCGCCGCATGGCGGCCGTCTTTCGCCTATGGCCGGTGACTGCCGGATGCCCGGCGACCGGCTCGCTTTGTCTTTGTCCCATATCGTCCCGTTGGATGCCGCATGGGGCAGGGTCGGCGGGGGCGGGAACGCCCGGAAGGCGGCATGGCCGCACCTGCATTAGGGCCGCATAGGCCTTTCGGCCAGGTTAAGGGCGCGCCTTGTAGCGAATGCGGGGGCCATGGCGCCCGCCATCCTCCGGCATCCCGCGCCCCCGCTGGCCGGAGAGGTACGCGCCGCCGGGCTCAGTCCTCGTCGAAGGAACGGCGCAGCCGTGCGCCGCGTCGGGCGACCGACGGCTCGCTGCCCCGTTCCTCGCCCAATGCCGGGCCCAGGCGGGTGCGCCGGGCGGCCTGCGCGCCCTCCCGCCCATCACCATCGCCCCGCGTGGCGCGGCGCTCCAGCACCGGCTCCCGGCCGTCAAGATCGTCGTCGCGCTCGGCCACCGGCCGCGACACGGGAGAGTCGGCGGCTGCCTCTGCCCGTCCCTTCCGGCGCTCCGGTT
This sequence comes from Marinibaculum pumilum, assembly GCF_042646425.1. Lineage (NCBI taxonomy): Bacteria > Pseudomonadati > Pseudomonadota > Alphaproteobacteria > Rhodospirillales > Rhodospirillaceae > Marinibaculum > Marinibaculum pumilum. The sequence goes on along the minus strand of NZ_JBHRTR010000005.1, from coordinate 45,553 downwards.
CGGCGACCGGCCCCGGCGCCGGTGCCGCAGCGCCGATTTCGCCGCGCAGGGTGCGCACCGCCTTGGTCAGATCCTCCACCGCCTTGGTGGTGCCGCGCACCCGGGCTGCAACGCTGCCCAGCGCCATCAGCATGGCGCCGGAGAAGAACACCTGCGCGCCCGACACCCAGGCATCGACCGCCTTCTGCGTCTCGCCGAAGGTCTCGTACAGGCCCGCCGCGGTCGCCGCGGCGCCCGCCAGTACGCCGATAAGGCCGATGAGGGTAAAGATCGCTGCCATGTGATGCTCCTGCCGCCGGGGCACGATAGGCGGCGCAGCCGCAAAGGTTCAAGCGGACAGGGCCCCGGCCCGGCCCTTTCGCCCGGCCCTGTGGCGCCAGGAGCGCAGCCGCGCCCGGGCGCTGCCGGACGGGCGACCGGCGGGGCCGAGGCAAACTATTGATATTCCTGGGAATTTGGTGAGCCCGCAGGGATTCGAACCCTGGACCTACTGATTAAAAGTCAGTTGCTCTACCAGCTGAGCTACAGGCTCTGGATCGCGGCGGCCGAAGAGAAGTCGCAGGGCCGCCGGAAGTGCGCGGACCATAGAAAGCTTCGGCCCCGGAATCAATTCTCCGGGCCGTCCCCGGAACTGCCGGCAGCCTCTGTCTCCCTGCCGGCGGCCGGGCTGTCCAGGAAAGCGCGGCGAAAGGAAGCGAAACGGCCGGCCTGGATCGCCTGGCGCATGTCCCGCATCAGGTCCTGGTAGTAGGTCAGGTTGTGCCAGGTCAGCAGCATCGAGCCCAGGATCTCCTTCGCCTTCACCAGGTGGTGCAGATAGGCGCGGCCGTAATTGCGGCAGGCCGGGCAGGCGCAGTCCGGATCGAGCGGCTCCGCATCGTCGGCAAAGCGGGCATTGCGCAGGTTCATCGGCCCGGCGCGAGTGAAGGCCTGGCTGGTACGTCCCGACCGGGTCGGCAGCACGCAGTCGAACATGTCGACGCCGCGGGCCACCGATTCCACCAGGTCGACCGGCTTGCCCACCCCCATCAGGTAGCGCGGCCTGTCTTCCGGCAGATGGGGGACGGTGGCGTCCAGGACCAGGTTGCGCAGCTCCAGCCCCTCGCCCACCGCCAGGCCGCCCAGCGCATAGCCGTCGAAGCCGATCTCCACCAGGCCGGCGGCACTGCGGTGGCGCAGGGTCGGGTTCACGCCGCCCTGCACGATGCCGAACAGGCCATAGCCGGCGCGCGGCCGGAACGCCGCCTTGCAGCGCGCCGCCCAGCGCAAGGACAGCTCCATCGCCCGCTCCGCCTCCGCTTCGGGCGCCGGATAGGCGACGCATTCGTCCAGCTGCATGGTGATGGTGGAATCCAGGTCGTGCTGGATGCCGACCGCGGATTCCGGGCTCAGCAGATGCTTCGCCCCGTCCAGGTGGGAGCGGAAGGTGACCCCTTCCTCCGTCACCTTCCGCAGGTCCGCCAGGGACATCACCTGAAAGCCGCCGGAATCGGTCAGCACCGGCCCCTGCCAGTTCATGAACTTCCGCAAGCCGCCCAGCCGGCGGATCCGGTCCGCGCCGGGCCGCAGCATCAGGTGGTAAGTGTTGCCCAGGACGATCTGCGCGCCGGTCTGCGCCACCGCCTCCGGCGTCATCGCCTTCACCGTCGCCGCGGTGCCAACCGGCATGAAGGCCGGCGTCTCGACGATGCCATGGGCGGTGGCCAGCCGGCCGCGGCGGGCCTGCCCGTCGCGCGCCAGCAGCGCGAAGCTGAGGCCCCTGTCCGGCAGCACCGGTCCCCCCCGGACTTCTGACATGCCGTCTTCTGTCATGCGGGCCTCTGTCAATCGGGATCCCGCCGCTGCAGCAGCGAGGCATCGCCGTAGGAATAGAAACGGTAGCGCTCCGCCACAGCCACCCGATAGAGCGCCTGCATCCGGTCCAGGCCGATGAAGGCGGCCACCAGCATCATCAGGGTCGACCGCGGCAGGTGGAAGTTGGTCAGCAGCAGGTCGACCGCGCGGAAGCGGTAGCCCGGGGTGATGAAGATGTCGGTCTCCCCCGCGAACGGCGCCACCGCACCGCCGGCGGCGGCGGATTCAAGGAGGCGCAGTGCCGTCGTGCCGACCGCGACGATGCGGCCGCCGGCGGCCCGCACCGCGGCGATCCGGGCGGCGACCTCCGGCGTCACCTCACCCCATTCCGCATGCATGCGATGGTCGTCGGTATCGTCCACACGCACCGGCTGGAAGGTGCCGGCGCCGACATGCAGGGTAACGAAGGCATGGCCGATCCCGGCCGCCGACAGCGCCGCGATCAGGCGATCGGTGAAGTGCAGCCCGGCCGTCGGCGCCGCCACCGCCCCTGCGGCCCGCGCATAGACGGTCTGGTAATCCTCCCGGTCCTGCGCATCGGCCGGCCGCCGCCCGGCGATATAGGGCGGCAGCGGCATCGTCCCGTCGGCGGCAATGGCACGGTCCAGATCCGCACCGGCCCGATCGAAGGCGAGCCGGACCAGGCCTCCGGGCGCCACCTCCAGGACCTCGGCCGCCAGCGGCTCCGGGCCCCGCACCTCCAGCCGGTCGCCGGGACGCAGCCGCTTCGCCGGCCGGGCGAGGCCCTCCCAGCAGCCGTCGTTTCCTGCCGGTTCCGGTGCCGGTCGCAACAGGGTGACCTCGACCTGCGCCACCGCATCGCCGCGCGGACGCAGCGCCGCCAGGCGGGCGGCGATCACCCTGGTATCGTTGAAGACCAGCAGGTCGCCCGGCCGCAGCAGGCCGGGCAGGTCGCCGACATGGCGATGGCCGAAGCCCGCGCCGTCCTCCGCCAGGCAGGTCAGCAGCCTGGCCGTGTCGCGCGGGCGCACCGGCCGGGTGGCGATCAGCTCCGGCGGCAGGTCGAAGTCAAAAAGGTCGACGCGCATGGGGGGCCGGCGCGCATGGGCCGCCGTCAGCCCGGCGCGCGCGGTGCCCCGCTGCGCACCGGGCCGCAGGGATCACTTCTCGGCGTCGGACATCATCTGCATGCGGACGATCTTGTCGGGATCCTCCACGATGCCGTTCGGCGGCTGGCCGACCTTGATCTTGTCGACCGCATCCATGCCTTCGACCACTTCGCCCCACATCGTGTACTGGCCGTCCAGGAAGTTGGAATCGGCGGTCACGATGAAGAACTGGCTGTCGGCGCTGTCCGGGTTCTGCGCCCGCGCCATCGACACCGCGCCACGGACATGCTTGCCAGCGTTGAACTCCGCATCCAGCTTCTGGCCGGAACCGCCCATGCCGGTGCCGGTCGGATCGCCGCCCTGCACCATGAAGCCGGTGATGACGCGGTGGAACGGCGTGCCGTCATAGAAGCCGTCGCGCACCAGCTCCTTGATGCGGGCGACATGGTTGGGCGCCAGGTCGGGGCGCATGGCGATCACCACGCGGCCATCCTCCAGGTCCAGGTAGATCGTGTTCTCGGGATCCAATGCTCTTTTCTCCTCTGCTGCGCTTGCGCCGGACACCGTCAGCGCCGCCCCCGCGAGCAACAGGAGCGCTGCGAGGCAGGCTCGAAGCCGGGAATGAACAGACAGCATTGGCACACCTCATTCATGGGTTCGTTTCGGTCGCAACGGACCGGGGACCGGTCGCCCGCCGGCGGATCAGTCGCTGTTGTGGCGCTTCGGCGCCCGGCGCTTCGGCTCGCCGCCGACCTTGGCCAGCAGCTTCTCCGCGACGCGGTCGGAGACGAAGGGATAGACGTCTCCGCGCAGTTGCGCCACCTCGCGCACCAGTTTCGAGGCGATGAACTGGTGGTTGTCGGAGGCCATCAGGAACACCGTCTCGATGTTCGGGTTCAGGCGGGTGTTCATGCCCACCATCTGGAATTCGTAGTCGAAGTCGGACACCGCCCGCAGGCCGCGGATGATGACCGAGGCGCCGATATCCTCCGCGAAATGCATCAGCAGGTTTGAGTAGGAGACGACCTCCATCTCGCTGCGGCCGCCGATGGCGGAGCGCGCCTCGTGCTCCACCATCTCCACCCGTTCCTCGAGGGTGAAAAGCGGGTTCTTGCCGGGATTGGCGGCCACGCCGATCACCAGGCGGTCGACCAGCTTGCTGGCCCGCATGATGATGTCGTGATGGCCGCGGGTGATCGGATCGAAAGTGCCGGGATAGAGCCCGACCCGCTGGATGCTGCCCATTCGGTTTCCCCCTCAGGCGGCCCCTGCGGGCCGCGCGCCGGCGCGACCGCCGGCTCCGTTCGGATCCTGCGCCCGGTCAGCCTGCCGTGTCGTCGTCGCCCGGCCCGCCTTCGCCGCCGGCACCGCCATCGCCAGGCGCATCGTCGCCGGGCAGACCGTCTTCCGGCTCGTCGCCGGCCGGGTCCTCTTCCGGGCCGGCATCGTCCAGACGGGCGATGGAGACGACCTGCTCGTCCTCTGCCGTACGGAACAGGGTGACGCCCTGGGTGTTGCGGCCCGCGATGCGGATATCGTCGACCGGGAAGCGGATCAGCTGGCCGCCATTGGTGACGGCGACGATCTGGTCGGTATCCTCCACCGGGAAAGAGCCCACCACTGGGCCGTTCCGCGCCGAAGTCTCGATATTGATGATCCCCTGCCCGCCCCGGCCGGTCAGCCGGTATTCGTAGGCGGAGGTGCGCTTGCCGAAGCCGTTCTCGGTGATCGTCAGGATGAACTGCTCCGCCGCCCCCAGGGCGCTCGCCCGCTCGGCGCTGATCTCCGACGGCACCTCCACGCCCTGCTCGCCCTCGCGGATCGACCGCTGGGCGGAGGCATAGCGCAGGTAGATGTCGCGCTCCGTCATCTCCACCGGCATGTGACGCAGGATCGACATGGTGACCACCCTGTCGTCGTCCTGCAGCTTCATGCCGCGCACGCCCAGCGAGGTGTTGCTCTGGAACACCCGCACGTCGCCTGCGCGGAAGCGGATGCACTTGCCGTCCCGGCTGGCCAGCAGGATGTCGTCATCCTCGGTGCAGGTGGCGACGCCGACCAGGCGCTCGCCGGTATCGTTCTCGTCAAACTTCATGGCGTACTTGCCCAGCGCATTCAGCCGGGTGAAGTCGTTCAGCGAGTTCCGGCGCACCATGCCGCGGGCGGTGGCGAAGACCACGGTCAGGTCGCCCCAGCTCTCCTCGTCCTCGGGCAGCGGCATCACCGTGGTGACGAATTCGCCTTCCGCCAGGCGCAGCAGGTTCTGGAAGGCCTTGCCGCGCGACTGGGGATTGCCCAGCGGCAGGCGATAGACCTTCAGCATGTAGACCCGGCCGAAAGAGGAAAACAGCAGCAGCGGCGTATGGGTGGAGGCCACGAAGACCTGGGAGACGAAATCCTCGTCCCGGGTGGTCATGCCGGAGCGGCCGCGGCCGCCGCGCCGCTGCGGGCGGTAGGTCGACAGCGGCACCCGCTTTACATAGCCGGCATGGCTGACGGTGACGACCATGTCCTCGCGCTGGATCAGGTCCTCGTCCTCGACATCGCCGAAGCCCTCGACGATCTCGGTCCGGCGCGGCGTTGCGAAGCGCGTGCGGATCTCGACCAACTCGTTTCGGAGCACCTCCAGCAGCACGCCGCGATCGCCGAGGATGCGCAGATATTCGCGGATCTTGGTCGCCAGCTCGGTCAGTTCCGCCTCGATCTCCTCGCGGCCCAGCGCGGTCAGGCGGTGCAGGCGCAGGTCCAGGATGGCGCGGGCCTGGGCCTCGGAGAGCCGGAACATGCCGCCCTCGATCTTGTGGCTGGGATCGTCGATCAGGGCGATCATGTCGGCCACGTCATGCGCCGGCCAGTGCCGCTCCAGCAGCTTTTCCCGCGCTTCCTGCGGCGTGTTGGAGCCGCGGATCAGCGCGATCACCTCGTCGATATTGGCGACGGCGATGGCCAGGCCGACCAGGACATGGCCGCGCTCGCGGGCGCGCTCCAGCAAGTAGCGGGTGCGCCGGGCGATCACCTCCTCGCGGAAGGCGACGAAGGCCTGCAGGATCTGCTTGAGGTTCAGCAGCTCCGGCCGGCCGCCGTTCAGCGCCAGCATGTTCATACCGAACGAGGTCTGTAGCGGCGAATGGCGGTAGAGCTGGTTCAGCACGACGTCGGTCACCGCGTCGCGCTTCACCTCCACCACCACCCGCACGCCGTGCCGGTCGCTCTCGTCGCGGAGGTCGGAGATCCCCTCGATCTTCTTCGCGCGGACCGCATCGGCGATCTTCTCCACCATCGAGGCCTTGTTCACCTGATAGGGGATCTCGTCGATGATGATCGCCTCGCGGTCGCGGGCCAGGGTCTCGATATGGTGCTTGCCGCGCAGCAGCAGGGAGCCGCGGCCGGTGGTGAAGCCGTTGCGGATGCCCGCGCGACCCAGGATCTGCGCGCCGGTCGGGAAATCCGGGCCGGGCACGATCTCCATCAGCCGCTCGATCGGCACCTCCGGATTGGCGATCACTTCCAGGCAGGCGTCGATCACCTCGCCCAGATTGTGCGGCGGGATGTTGGTCGCCATGCCGACGGCGATGCCGCCGGCGCCGTTGACCAGCAGGTTGGGGAATTCCGCCGGCAGGACCGTCGGTTCGGTCGTGGTCTCGTCATAGTTCGGCTGGAAGTCGACCGTATCCTTGTCGATGTCGGTCAGCAGCGCCTCGGCCGGCTTGCCCATGCGGATCTCGGTGTACCGCATGGCCGCCGGTGGATCGCCGTCCATCGAGCCGAAATTGCCCTGCCCGTCCAGCAGCGGCAGGCGCATGGCGAAGTCCTGCGCCATGCGGACCATGGCGTCGTACACCGCCTCGTTGCCGTGCGGGTGGTACTTGCCGAGCACGTCGCCGACGATGCGCGCCGACTTGCGATAGGGCTTGTCGGAGGTGAAGCCGCCCTCGCGCATGGTGTACAGGATCCGCCGGTGCACCGGTTTCAGGCCGTCCCGCACATCGGGCAGGGCGCGCGCCACGATCACGCTCATCGCGTAATCGAGGTAGGAGCGCTTCATCTCCGTCTCGATGGTGATCGGAGCGATGTCGCGGGGCGTTGCAGGCGTGTCGTCAGCCATGTGTCGTCAATGCAGATCCGTCAGGATGCCCGTCCGGCAGACCGGTATCGGCCGGGACGCGGCGGGGCCCGGTGCGGGCGGGACCGCAGTCCCGGGCGATCGGGGGGTTCACGTCGCGCCGCCGTGCCGGTTGCCGGTCCGGCCGGCGGACGCGGCAGCGCTTCTCCGGACAGGCGGCCCGCCTGCCGGCTGCGGCAGTTGCCGGAGCCGGGCTTTCAGGGGGCGCCGCCTTGCCGGGTGTTATCAGGTCGGCGGACGTTACACCAGCACGGAACGTCGCGCTAATCCCGTCTCGCCAAACCATTCACGCCCAAGGTCGCAGCCGGAAAAACCCTTTCAAATCAATGGATTGACAGCCGGTTTGAAGATCACGCAGCAGGCTTCTTCGCGATCAGGACCTTGGTCATGCCGGCGATCAGGACCTCGATTCGGGGCTCCTCGAAACCCGATTTCAGGATCTGCTGCCGCACGCCGCCGGCCGTCAGGGACATCCCTTCCGGCGTATAGACCATATGCTGCAGCGCCCAGAGCGCGGCGAGCGGCGGGCCGGAGCGGTCGTCCTCGACCATGAAGTCGTGCACGATCAGCATCCCGCCCGGTTTCAGGCTGGCATAGGCCTTGTCGACCAGGCCCGGGATCGTGTCGGCCGGCACCCCGCCCAGAAGGTAGGACATCAGGATCGCATCCTGGCCGGGCGGAAACTCGCTCTCGATCGCGTTGCCGGGAATGAAGCCGACCCGGTCGCTCATCCCCGCCTTCTCGACGAAGGTCTTGCCGACCTCGCAGACATTGGCGAAGTCCAGCACCCAGGTCGCCAGGCCCGGATAGCGCTTGGCGAACATGATGGCGAAGGCGCCGGTGCCGCCGCCGACGTCGAGCAGGCTCTTTGCCCCCTCAAGTTCGACCATCTTCGCCAGCACCGCGCCGGGGCCGAGGGAACCGGAATGCTGGGATTCGCTGAACAGCCGCGCCTCGTTCGGGTCGGCCATCCAGGCCTCGTAGTCCGGCGCCTCGGCTGCCTCGCCCTTCTCCAGGACCGGCACCAGCTCGGTCATCATCGGGAACATCTGGCGGTCGATCTGATAGCGGAGATAGTCGCCGAAATAGGCTTTCGCGTCCTGCACCAGATAGTCCTGGGCGCCGGGTGCGTTGCTGTATGAACTGCCGTCCTTCTCCACCAGGCCGGACGCGACCAGGGCAGTCAGCAGAGTGGTCAACCGTCGCTTCTGGATCCCGGTGGCCTTGGCCAGCGCATCGACGCCCATCGGCCCTTTGGCCAGCGCGTCGAAGACCCCCACATGCAGCGCCGAAAACAGCGCCTTGGAGGCCATGAATCCGAAAGCTATGGTTGAAATCTCTTCCGCTGTTCTGATCGACTCCATAACCTCTTACCCAGTTGTTGAACCTCTGCCCTTATATATAGTGCAGCGCAACATGGATCAAGCAGGCGCAGCCATGTTTCAATACCTGCTTGAACTTCTCCATGATTTGATGAGGGTCGGGCGGGATATCACAAGACGCGTTTATCAATGCTCTGTTGAACATCAGGCGTATCATGCGAAACGGCAGGTTCATGCCTCTTCCCCTTCCCCCCTCCCCGCGGCCCGGCGACCCGGGGGCCGAAGCCGCCGCCGCGCTGCCGGACTTCGGCGCAAGGCTGCGCAGCCTGCGGCGGTTGCGGGAACAGAAGCAGGCCGTCGTCGCGGACTGGGCCGGCGCCAACCCAGGCAACCGCCTCCCGCTGGGAGCGCGGCGAGATCCGGCCTGCTGCCGCCCTGGCACTGCAGCTCCTGGACCGGCTTGAAGGACCGGCAGAGGCGCTTCCCGACGGACGGCTGCGACGGCTGGTGGAGGGCTCGCCCCTGCCCGTCCACCTGGTGGTCGATACCGATCACCCCCTGCTAGCGGCCTCTCCCGCCCGTGAGCGGGAATGGGGGCGGCCGGCGGCCGAGCTGCAAGGCCGGCCGCCCTGGCGCCATGCCGGCCGAGAGGCCCGGGCGGCGGCGGCACCTGGACCGACTATGACTGGGACGCGGGCCGGGAGCGGCAGGTCATGGGCGGCATCGCCGATGGCGCGCCGGCCCTGTGGCCGGCGGTGGAGGCGGCGCTGACCGATGCCGTGGCGCAGGGCGGGCTGAAGCCGGACGACAGCGCGAAGCGCGGCTGCTGAGCCGCCGGCCGGCGCCACCGGGCGGGAAGCCAGCCGGGCGAGCGCGGATCCTAGCCGGCGCTGCCGTCGACATAGACCCAGCCTGCGCCATCGCGACGAAAGCGGCTGGTTTCGGTCAATCCACCGGTGCGCTGTCCCGATCGCCACCGCGCGGTGAATTTCACGATGGCGGTATCGGGGCCCGTCAGCCTGTGACGATGGATCTTCAGACCGGTCCATTCCTGCGCCGGATCGAGCGACAGCGAGGCCGGCCGGGTCTCCGCCGCCCAGCTCTTCAGCAGGTACGCGACATCCGCCCGCCGGAATGCGCTGTAGCGGGATCGCATCAGGGCTTCGGCATCCGGTGCCGGGGCGCCGGCGTGGAGGCGGCCGCAGCAGGTGATATAGGTGGCGCCGCTTCCGCAATCGCAGGGTTCGAACATCCGGGCTCTTCCGCGGTGACAAAAAAAGGCGCCGCCCTGCGGGCGGCGCCTTCTCGACAGTTCTTGGTCCTGCCGCGCTGAAGAGCAATCAGCGCTTGGAGAACTGGAAGCTCCGCCGCGCCTTGGCCCGGCCGTACTTCTTGCGCTCCACCGTCCGGCTGTCACGGGTCAGGAAGCCGCCCGACTTCAGGGCCGGACGCAGCGCCGGCTCGTAGAGGGTCAGCGCCTTGGAGATGCCGTGGCGGACCGCACCGGCCTGGCCCGAGAGGCCGCCGCCGGCGACGGTGCAGTACACGTCGTACTGGCCCACCCGCTGCGCCGCCTCGAACGGCTGCTGCAGCATCATCTGCAGCACCGGCCGCGCGAAATAGGTCTGCTGGTCCTTGCCGTTCACGGTGATCCGGCCGGAGCCCGGCTTGATCCACACGCGGGCGACCGCATCCTTGCGCTTGCCGGTGGCATAGGACCGGCCCTGCGCGTCGATCTGCGGCTCCGGCAGCTCGGCGGGCTCCGCCGCGCCGCTGAGATCCTTCAGATCGGTCAATGTCTGGGTTTCGGCCATGGTCAGCGCACCCTCACGTTCTTCGCATTCATCGCCGCGACGTCCAGCGGCTCGGGCTGCTGCCCGGCATGCGGATGCTCAGCCCCCTTGTAGACCTTCAGGTTGCCCAGCTGCTTGCGGGCCAGCGGGCTCTCCTTCGGCAGCATGCGCTCCACCGCCTTCTCGATGACACGCTCCGGGAAGCGCCCGTCCAGGCGCTGCGCGAAGGTGCGGCCCTTGATGCCGCCCGGATAGCCGGTGTGCCAGTAGAAGCTCTCGTTGTTCCGCTTGTTGCCGGTCAGGCGCACCTTCTCGGCGTTGATCACGACGACATTGTCGCCGCAATCGATATGCGGGGTGTAGAAGGGTTTGTGCTTGCCGCGCAGGCGGGTGGCGATGATCGCCGCCAGCCGCCCCAGCACCAGCCCCTCGGCATCGATCAGCACCCAGCGCTTCTCGATGTCGGAGGGCTTAGCCGACAGTGTCTTTGTCACGTTCGTCCGTCCATTCGTCTGACGTCATGCGAGCCTGCGCCCTGGCGGCGCCCGTCCCGGCGACCGCCTGGGCGGTCTATCCGGGGTGCCGCGGCGCACTGCAGCCGGCCATGGCCGCAGATCCGTCTCGGGAGCGGTGGATATATCCACACATCGGACCCGGGTCAAGCGAAATAGCATACTGATTTCAGTGATTTACGTTTGCGGTATTTAAATACCGCTAGAACACCGGCCTGGCTTTGCCTTTCGCGATCATCTGATATAAAACTGACCGACTGGTTGGTTATTTTAAGGAACGCCGAATGGCGACCCGATCCGCAGCAACTGCAGCCGCAGTGCCGCTGCCAGCCACTGCGCCGCCCGGTCGGGACGGCCGGGTGGCAAAGGGCGAAGCGGCCCGCGTCCGGATCCTGGCCGCGGCGGAGGCGGCATTCGCCGAGCAGGGCTTTGCCGGCACCTCGCTGCGGGGGATCGGCGCCGCGATCGGCATGGGCAATGCCGCCCTGCTGCACCACTTCCCGAACAAGCGGCGGCTTTATGCGGCGGTCCTGCAGGCGATCGCCGACGAACTCCACGCCAAGCTGAGCCAGCCGGTCCGCGGCGCCGATCTGCACGGCATCGCCGGCGGCTTCCTGGACTGGAGCGTCGCGCGGCCGCAGGCCGCCACCCTGATCCTGCGGGAACTGCTGGACAATCCGGTGCGGGCGGAACGGGCCCGTTCCTGGCCGATGCAGCCGCTGATGCGACAGCTGGAGGCCGCCGCCGCCAGGGCCGCAAGGGGCGGCCCGATGGACGGCCAGGACCCGATGATCATCGCCTTCCAGGTGATCGGTGCGATCGCCTATGTCACCGCCGGCCGCCGCACAATCGCCGCCCTGATGGAAACCGCGCCGGACACTGTGATCGACCGCCTGCGCGCCGCCCTGCACGCCCAGATCGACGCCATCACTGCAGCCCCGCGCGCCGGCGCCGCTGCCACCGGAGGACAGCCATGAAACGCGACCAGCAGCTTGCCCTGATCGAGCGTACCCGGCGCCATATCGACGCCCGCAGCACCGAGCGCGAGCCCGGCTGCTTCCGCACGCCGGTCGGACTGTATGACGACCCGGCTGTACTGGAAGCGGAACGCGCCAGCCTGTTCCGGCGCTACCCGCTGGCTATTGCCACCAGCGACCGGATCGCCGCGCCGGGCGACTGGATCACTCACGACCGCACCGGGGTGCCGATCCTGCTGTTGCGCGACGCGGACGGCCAGGCACGCGCCTATCTGAACGCCTGCCGGCACCGCGGCGCGCGCCTGGCCGGCCCGCCGGACGGCCGGCCCACCGGCGGCAGCGGCGCCCGCGCCTTCGCCTGTCCCTATCATGCCTGGACCTACGGCCTGGACGGCCGGCTGGCCGCCCTGCCCCACGGCCACGGCTTTCCGGACCTGGAGACGGCGCGCTGCAGCCTCACCGCCCTGCCGGTCACGGAACGCGCCGGCATCCTGTTCGTCACGCCGTCCACCGACCCGGCGGTGGATGCCGATGCCTGGCTGGATCCGATCCTGACCGACCTGGAGAACTGGGGCCTGCAGGGCCATGTCGCCCATGCACCGAAGACCCCGCATATCGCCGCCAACTGGAAGTTCCAGATGGAAGGGTCGATGGAGACCTATCATTTCCGCCATGCCCACCGGCAGACCATCGCGGGCATGTTCTTCGACGCGCTCAGCGTCTTCGACCGCTTCGGCCCGCATATGCGGCTGTTCCTGCCGAAGAAGGAGATCCGGGAGATCGATCCGGCAGAGATGCAGGATCCGATCCGGATCGCCGGCAACCTCCTCTACGTCATCTTCCCCAACACCATCGTGCTGGTGCAGCCCGATCATGCGCAGCTGAACATTGTCTGGCCGATCGACCCGGGCCGCTCCGTGGTGGAGGCCTGCATGATGGTCCCCGAGGCGCCGGCGACGGAGAAGGCGCGCCGCCACTGGGAGCGCAACTCCGACATCTTCTGGGCGGCGATCCGGGAGGATTACGAGATGATGGAAAGCATGCAGTCGACGCTGCGCTCCGGCGCCAATGCCGACCTCGTCTTCGCCGAGTTCGAGCATTCGGTGCGCTGGTTCCATGAGGCGATGGCGCAGGCGATTGGCAGCACCCCCGCCTACCTGCGGACGCCGGAACGGGCCGGCGCCGCCTGACCGGCAAGTTCCGTCACCATTGCGCTGCCGCACCACCGCCCTATCATCCGCCGCGACGAGCAGTTCGGCGAAGCGAGGATGAGACCATGGCGGAAGCGGCCCAGAAGGCGGATCCGGCCGCATCGGCGGCGCAGAGCCCGGTGCGGCGCGAGGACAGCGACGGGATCGCGATCCTGACCCTGCAGAAGCCGGCGACCCGCAACAGCCTGTCCAGCGCCACCATGGCCGTGCTGCAGGAATTGCTGGACGCCTGCGCAGGCGATCCGGCGGTGCGGGTGATCGTGCTGGCGCATGAGGGGCCGGCCTTCAGCGCCGGCCACGACCTGCGGGAGGTGTCCGGCCTGATCGAGGCGCGGGACACGGCGGCGCAGCACGCGCTGCTGACCCAGTGCTCCACCCTGATGCAGCAGGTGCAGAAGATCACCAAGCCGGTGATCGCGGAAATCGCCGGAATCGCCACCGCCGCGGGCTGCCAGCTCGCCGCGGCCTGCGACCTGGTGGTGGCCGGCCGCTCCGCCCGCTTCGGCACCCCGGGGGTGAATATCGGCCTGTTCTGCTCCACCCCGATGGTGGCGCTGAGCCGGGCGGTCGCCTCGCCCAAGCATGCGATGGAGATGCTGTTGACCGGCGACCTGGTGGATGCCGAGCATGCCTTCCGCATCGGCCTGGTGAACCGGGTGGTCGACGATGCGGGCCTGCGCGAGGCGACCCTGGCCCTGGCGCAGCAAATCGCGTCGAAGTCGCAGGCCACGATCGCCATCGGCAAGGCCGCGTTCTACCGCCAGCTGGGCATGCCGCTGGCGGAGGCCTATGCCTTCACCAGTGACGTGATGGTGGGCAACCTGGCCATCGACGACGCCAATGAGGGGATCTGCGCCTTCATCGAGAAGCGGTCGCCGAACTGGACGGATCGCTGAGCCGATGAGTACCGGCCAGCAGCCTGCGTCGGCATCGGCATCGGGGCCCGCGGACGAGAGCTACAGCGACGCCTTCATCCGCGAGGTGCTGCGCGACGGACGCACCATCGCCATGGTCGGCGCCTCCGCCAACTGGAACCGGCCCAGCTTCTTCGCGATGAAGTACCTGCAAGCGAAGGGCTTCCGGGTGATCCCGGTCAACCCCAAGGAGGCGGCGGCCGGCACCGAGATCCTGGGCGAAAAATGCTATGCCAGCCTCGCCGAGATCCCGGAGAAGGTCGACATGGTCGACTGCTTCCGCAATGCCGATGCGGTCCCCGCGATCACCGAGGAGGCGATCGCCATCGGTGCGAAGATCCTCTGGATGCAGCTGGGCGTCCGCCATGACGAAGCCGCCGCGAAGGCGCGTGCCGCCGGCCTGCGGGTGGTGATGAACCGCTGCCCGAAGATCGAATATGGCCGCCTGTCCGGCGAGATCGGCTGGATGGGCCGCAATACCGGCGTGATCTCCAGCAAGCGCAAGCGCAAGGTCTGAGCGCGCCGGCAGCCGCCATCCTTTCGCGGCGTTCGCGAAAATCTCACATCAACGACCGCCCCCATCAACAGCCGCCCCCACCAACAGCCGCCCCCACCAACAGCCGCCCATAGGGAGAGAGACATGACCGACAAGCCCGGGTTCGAGACACTGGCCATCCATGCCGGCGCCGCCCCCGATCCGACGACCGGCGCCCGGGTGACGCCGATCTACCAGACGACCTCTTTCGTGTTCGACGATGTCGACCACGCCGCGTCGCTGTTCAACCTGCAGGCCTTCGGCAATATCTACAGCCGCCTGACCAACCCGACCAACGCGGTCCTGGAGGAGCGGATCGCCGCGCTGGAAGGCGGCACCGCAGGCCTGGCCGTCGCTTCCGGCCATGGCGCACAGTTCCTGGTGTTCCACACCCTGATGAGCCCGGGCGACAATTTCGTCGCCGCCACCCGGCTCTATGGCGGTTCGATCACGCAGTTCTCCTCCAGCTTCAAGCGGATGGACTGGCATGTGCGCTTCGTCGATGCCGACGACCATGCGGCGGTGGCCGCCCAGATCGACGACCGCACCAAAGGCATCTTCGTGGAAAGCCTGGCCAATCCCGGCGGCGTGGTCACCGACCTGGCGGCGCTGGCGAAGATCGCGAACGACCACCAGATCCCGCTGATCGTGGACAACACCATGGCGACCCCGGCGCTGTGCCGGCCCTTCGAGCATGGCGCCCATATCGTCGTGCATTCCGCCACCAAGTTCCTGGGCGGCCACGGCAATTCCATCGGCGGGCTGATCGTCGACGGCGGCAATTTCGACTGGGGCGCCACCGACAAGTTCCCGCATATGACGGAGCCGCAGACCAGCTATCACGGCCTGCGCTTCTGGGAGACCTTCGGCAATATGGGCTTCGCGATCGCCTGCCGCGCGGTCGGCCTGCGCGACCTCGGCCCGGCGATGTCGCCGTTCAACGCCTTCATGATCCTGACCGGGATCGAGACCCTGCCGCTGCGCATGGAACGGCATTGCAGCAATGCCATGGCGGTGGCGGAATTCCTGAAGGGCCACCCGAAGGTGGAATGGGTGTCCTATGCCGGCCTGCCCGACGACAAGTATCATGCGCTGCAGCAGAAATACCTGCCCAAGGGCGCCGGCTCGGTCTTCACCTTCGGCGTGAAGGGCGGCTACGACGCCGGCGTGAAGCTGGTGGAGAATGTCGAGATCTTCTCCCACCTGGCCAATATCGGCGATACCCGCAGCCTGATCATCCACCCCGCCTCCACCACCCACCGCCAGCTCAGCGAGGAGCAGCTGAAGGCGGCCGGCGCCGGCCCGGACGTGGTGCGGCTGTCGGTCGGGCTGGAAACGGCGGCCGACCTGATCGCCGACCTGGACCAGGCGCTGAACGCCGGCTGACCGGTCCGGCGGAGACGGGGGCCGCTCAGCCGGTCCCCGTTTCCGCTCCGGCCGTCTCCGACGCGATCCAGTCCAGGAAACCGCGATTGCCGCCCTGCACCGGCAGCTGCAGGACACAGGGACAATCGTAGGAATGGGCGGCCTTCACCGCCTCGGTCGCCTGCTCCGCCAGGTCTGGGCGGGTCTTCAGGATCAGCACGCATTCGCGGCCGGTCTGCACCTCCCCCTCCCAGTGGAAGACCGAGCGCATGCCCGGCAGGATGTTGGCGCAGGCGGCCAGCCGGGCTTCGACCAGCCGCCGGCCGATCGCCTCCGCCTCCGCCTCGTCCTCCGTCGTCACGTAGAGCAGTACCGCTTCCATCGGATCCTCAGCAGGCTTCGGGGGCTATGACCCGCCGTTGCGGCGGGTCCGTTCGCGGTCCTTGAACTCCGCGACCTTGCGCTCTTCCCAGTCGCGGTCGAAGGACGGCATGGCGAAGGTCCGGACCGCATGGGCCGTCAGGCCGACGCCCCAGCCCAGCAGCGGCCAGTAGAACCAGAGCTGGTCCGGTGAGGTCAGCAGGTTCAGGGCCAGGAGGAACAGGTTCACCGTCACATAGGCGGCAAGGTGACGGTAGAAGCCGCGCAGGGAGTCGACATGCGCGCGGGCGCGACGGTCGAGGTCGGCATCGTCGTCGCCGCCCTGTCCCGGGCCTTGTTCTGAGGTCATCCCCATCCCTCCTCTGTTCCCCCGGACACAGCCGGCTGGAGCCCGGATCAGGCGCGCGCAGCGGCTTCCGCCGGCGCCCCGGCGGCCGCCGGAACCGGCATCGGGTGGATCCGCCCGAAGAGGTGCCACAGGCCCAGGCCCGTCACCACCACGGCCCCCGCCTGGTGGACGGCTGCGACCGGCACCGGCACGACCAGCAGCAGAGTGACGATGCCGATCAGGACCTGGAGCACGACCGAAGCCAGGACAAGGGCCGCTGAGCGCGCGCCGCTGCCGCCGCGGGCCTGCCACCACAGCAGCACGGCCATGGCCAGCACCAGATAGCCGATCACCCGGTGCTGGAACTGCACCGTGGTGACATTCTCGAACAGGTTCAGCCAGCCGGGGGACAGCAGGTCCAGCCCCTTCGGGATCAGCCGACCGTCCATCAGCGGCCAGGTATTGTAGGTCATGCCGGCATTGATCCCGGCGACCAGCGCGCCGGCGAGGATCTGGACGAAGACCAGCAGCAGGAACAGCCCGGCCAGCCAGGCGCCGCGACGGTCGGCAGCCGGCCGTGCCGCGGCACCGGCCGTCCCTCCGGAGGCGCGCATGTGCAGGCAGTTCAGGGCCGTCCAGAACAGCCCGGCGAAGATCAGGAAGGCCAGGCCCAGATGCATGGCCAGCCTGTACTGGCTGACATCGGGGCGGTCGACCAGGCCGCTCTGCACCATGAACCAGCCGACCGCGCCCTGCAGGCCGCCCAGCACGAACAGGCCGATCAGGCGCGGCACCAGCCAGCCGGGAACCGCCCGGCGGACCAGGAAGTAGATGAAGGGCAGCGCGAAGGCGATTCCGATCAGGCGGCCCAGCAGGCGGTGCGAGAATTCGAACCAGTAGATCGTCTGGAAATCGGCAAGGGACATGCCGAAATTGACCTTCTGGTATTCCGGGAAGGCCTTGTAGGCGGCGAACGCCTTCTCCCACCCCTCGTCGGTAAGGGGCGGCAGCCAGCCCGTGACCGGCCGCCACTCCACCATCGAGAGGCCGGATTCCGTGAGCCGGGTGACGCCGCCCAGCACGATCATCACGAAGACCAAAGCGGCGACGATCAGCAGCCAGGTGGCGATCGCCCCCAGGGCGTCCGCGCCGCCGGGGCCGCTCCGCCCGACAGGGGGCGGTGTACCGGTCGCCGCGGGCCGTGCAATCGGATCGTTCATGCTTGCCGCCATTCAGAATGCCGCTGCCATCAAGGGTTCCGTCCGGCGGCACCCCGCCGGACGGACGGCGTGCCGATCAGGGCGTCGTCCGCTGCGGAAGACCTTAGCGCGCGGTGCTGCGCTGGACAGGCGGCGCCACGTCGCAGTCCGCGGCGGCGTCCGGCGCCAGGTCAGTTGCCGGGATCGCGGCCACTGCCATGGCTCTGGCGCACCCGCGCCAGGATCTCCGCCCGCGTGTCGGCGTCGAGCTTTTCCCGCAGTGCCGGTGCCAACCCGCCGCCGCGCGGCTCGGCGTGGACGGGCGGGATCTCCAGGTCGGGGCCCGTGCCCTCGTCCAGGTCGACATGAAAGGCCGGGTCCAGGTCCGGTCCCTCTTCCGCATCCCCGCCCGCCGACCATTCGCCGCCGCTGCCGGAGGAATAGGAAAGATCCTCCTCTGCCAGGATGGCGTCGAGTTCGGCCAGGGCGTTGTCTTCCTCGGCATCCGGCCCCCGCGCCGGTCCGCCACGGATCATGCCGCCGGGGTCACGGCGGCCCTGCGCAGGACCGCCGCCAGCCGCTCGGCCGGCCGCATTGCCTTGCCGTGCGGCGGCGGCTTCCTGGGCTTCCTGCGCGACCCGACCGAGGACCTCGGCACGCCAGCGCTCCAGCTCTGCCTCTTCCTCCGCCGTGACCGCATCCGCGCCGTCGCCGCCGGCACCGGTTGCAGCCCCGTCCGGCGCATCCGCTGGCGTGCCGTCGTCGATCACCTCGAAGGCCGCCTCAGAATCCCCGTCGATATCCCCGCCGAACCCCCCGCCGAAACCTCTGGAGGCGCGTGCGCCCTCCAGGCTGTCATCCTCCGACTCCGCTTCCGGCGGCCCGTCAATCTCTCCACCGAGGTCGAGGTCAGACAGGTCGAACGCGTTCTCGTCGTCGGCCTCCGCGCCTTCCTCGGCCTCGGCCGCGGCTACAGGGCCGAAACCGTCTTCGGCATAATCGTCCGCGGAGAACAGCCGGTCGGCGGTCATGCCCTTCTGCAGTTCCTCCTCGTCGAGCAGTTCGAACCGCGTGTCCTCCCCGCCCTCGCCGTCCGCATCGCCCGTGTCCCGGCCCTCTGCGGCCTCAGGGACCGCCATGCCGGCTGCCTGCTCGGCACGGATCAGGTCGGCGATGTCCGCGATCGAAGCCTGATTGAGCGGCGCATCCCCGTCTTCTGCCGGACCGTCCCCTGCCAGGCCGTCATCGTCGGCGGTCTGCTCTTCGGCCGCCGCAACCGATTCCTCGAGCATCTCGGTCAGTGTCGCCAGGTCTTCCGGCGTCAGCCGGTCGCCGTCGATGCCGGACAATGAATCGTCCTGCTCTTCCGCCGAAGCCTCGGCGAGCTCCAGCACCTCCTCGAGTGAAAGCGGCGATGGCTCCGCATCGCCATCCTCGTCGTCTTGCAGCGCCGCATCAAGCGACCCGGACACCGGCAACCCGGACTCCTCGGGACCGGGTTCGGCCAGGTCAGGCGCGGGCATGTCCGGTTCGGGCAGGCCCGCTTCCGGGACGCCTTCCCCCGCGGGAGGGTGGTCAGCCGCCGCGACCGCATCCTGTGGCGCCGCTTCCGCCCCCGGGACCGGAGCCGGCGCGTCGCCGGCAGCCGCCAGGCCGACCGGTGTGGCATCGGGCAGGTCCTGCTCGTCGGGCCAGTCGGCGGCCACCAGGTCGTCGAAGCCGCCGGCCTCCACCGCATGCACGTCCGGCTCCCCGGCATCGGACGCGACAGCGGCCTGCGCCTCACCGGTGGCGATGGCGCTGTCGGGCAGGGTGTCGTCGTCGTCGAATCCGGTGCCGCCATCCGCGCCGGCGGCAGCCCCCTCCGCCGGGGTCCAGGCTTCGGGCGCCTGGCTGACTTCCGTGCTGTCGCCGGCCCTGGCAACACTGTCGCTGTCGGCCGCGACCATCGAACTGATGCGACGGTCGAGTTCCAGCATCGTCTCTTCGAAATCGTTCGAACGGTTCCGCTCGATCGCCGTGAGCAAGGAATGCAGCATGTGCCGCAGCTGCTCATTCTCCCCACGCGCCTTCTCCAGCGCGCGACCACGCTCCTCCGCCAGGGCACGGGCCTCCGCCGCTTCCTGGCGAAGGACATGCACCTGCTCCCCGCTTTCGGCGAGATTCCTCTCGTGCATCGCGATCATGTCGATCAGGCGCTGACCGTAGTCCCTGCGCTGACGCGAGATTGCGTTGAACTGCCGCTCGGCCGCTTCGACGCGTTTCTGAAGCTCATCGAAACTGCTCATCCGTCCTCCAAACGCAGCCCGACAATCGCTGCACGGGAAGCCGATCCATCAGCGGGGTCGGCAAAGGCGGGGCTGCCGGTCCGACTGCGGCCAGGATACATGCCAGGGTCCAGGATGCATGTCTGTGCGCCGCCGGCAATGCGACAGGCGAACGAGGGGGCGAATCCCGGCTGATGCGGGTATTGCCGGTGTGTTTTCCGGCCGGTCGGGACGATCCGCATCCGCCCGGAAGCCGGTGACACACTGATGCGGCCGCGGCTGCCTGTGCCGGCCGGCCGGCGGGAAGGACCTGCCTTCCTGCGAGTGGTCGGAGCGGCGGGATTCGAACCCACGACCTCTTGTCCCCCAGACAAGCGCGCTACCAGGCTGCGCTACGCTCCGCATCGCACCGAAACAGGGCCGAGGCGCGTGATCGCCACGGCGCCGGTTTCGGAGCGCGGGACTATAGCCATGGCATCGGGAGGCTGCAATCGGTAAGCCGCATGCTTTCGGGCCGCATGACGCGGCCGATCGGCCCGGGCCTGGCCGGCCCCGCGACCTGCCGCGCAAGGGCAGCAGCGATGCTCAGGAACCGGCCTGCTGGAGTTCCCGCTGCAGGACCTCGCGCACGGTGCGCAGGTCAAGCAGCACCTTGCCGAGTCGCTGGCGCCAGGCCTCGTCGCGGGCCGCCAGCGCGACCGCTGCGGACGGTTCGGATCCACCGCCGTCGACGCCGGCCGCATGGCCATCGGCCGCCGGCGGCGCTGCGTCCGCGGCACCGATCGGAGCAGTCGCGGGAGGCTCCTCTGCTGGCAACGGGCCCTGCCCCGCGGCGCCGCCGGGAACTTTGGCCATCGCCGCTTCGGCCGGCTGCAGGGGGCTGCGGTCGGCGACGGCCTGCCCCTCATCCGGTTGCGCTGTTTCGCCGCCTGTCGCCGGTGCCGCCGCCTGCTCATCTGCTGACGGAACGCGCATGCCGGCCGCGTCGCCGGCCGGCCCGCCCTCGCGGAGCACCCGCTGGACCCCCTTGATGGTATAGCCTTCGCGGTACAGCAATGCCCGGATCCGCCGCAGCAGGTCGACATCCTCGGGCCGGTAATAGCGACGTCCACCGCCGCGCTTCAGCGGCCGGACCTGAGAGAATTTCGTTTCCCAGAAACGCAGGACATGCGGCGGAACGTCCAGGTCCTGCGCCACTTCGCTGATCGTGCGGAAGGCCTGCGGCGATTTCTCGCCACGGCGGACGCCGTCGCCGCCGCGCCCGCTCCCGCCGCCCCCGGTCCCGCTACCGTTGCGCATGGCCGCACGGCCGGCGACACCGGGCCCGTTGCGCGACGACGCGCCGGCACTCGTTCCCGGCAAGGCGCCGCTCAACCTTCGCCGCCCTCGGCGGCGGGTCGTCCGGCGATGCCCGCAAGCGCCTGGTTGATCCGTTCCTTCAGCACCTGGCTGGCGCGAAACACCAGCACACGGCGGGGCGAGATCGGCACTTCCTCCCCGGTCTTCGGATTGCGCCCGACACGCCCGCCCTTGGCCCGGACCTGGAAGCTGCCGAACGAGGAGATCTTGACGGTGTCGCCCCGCACCAGGGAGTCGACGATCTCGTCGAGGACGTTTTCCACCAGTTCGGCGGATTCGTTCCGGGAGAGACCGACCTCCTGGTAGACCGCTTCGCTGAGCTGTGCCCGTGTCACCGTCCCCGGCATCAACCTCACCCCCTCGCCCAGGTCGCGCAGCTGGCCTGCCAGCGCACCGGAAGTCTGACCCTACTTCCAGGCGAGAAACCCGTCAATATCAGAGGGATAGGTAGCGATCTTTATATCTTGCTGCGACATTTCCGGGACAGTATGGCGGTCCCGCGCGCGCCCAGGCCTCGGGTTCGCCGGCGCCGGCCGCGCGGCCGGACCGGCCAGCCGCCGGAAATCGACTCCGGACGGAGTCGAAAACCGATTCCCCGTGGCCGATCAGAGTCTTGCAGCAAGATGTTGAACAGCGCTCGGCAGGGCATGTTGGGGCTGTCGCGGCCGGCAACCGGCCGCGGAGACGCCTCCGGCCGCTACCAGCGCGCCAGCGCGCTGCCCCAGGTGAAGCCGCCGCCCATGGCCTCCATGAGGACCAGATGGCCCGGCTGGATGCGGCCGTCGCTGACCGCCTCGTTCAGCGCCAGCGGCACCGATGCGGCCGAGGTATTGCCGTGCCGGTCGACTGTCAGCACGACCCGGTCGGGGTCGATGTTCAGCTTGCGCGCGGTCGCATCGATGATCCGGCGGTTCGCCTGATGCGGCACCACCCAGTCGATATCCTCCGGCGTCAGGCCGGTCGCGGCCAGGGCCTCCGACACCGCATCGGAGAGGTTGACCACCGCATGCCGGAACACCTCCTTTCCGGACATCCGCAGCTTGCCCACAGTCTGGGTCGATGACGGCCCGCCATCGACATAGAGCAGCTTCTCGTAGCGTCCGTCGGAGTGGAGATGGGTGCTGAGCACGCCGCGATCCTCGGCCCCGCCGCGGCCCTTGCCGGCCTGCAGGACGATCGCGCCGGCACCATCGCCGAACAGCACGCAGGTGCCACGGTCCTCCCAGTCCAGGATGCGGGAGAAAGTCTCCGCGCCGATCACCAGCGCGGTATCGGCCTGCCCGGCCTTGATGAAGTTGTCGGCGGTGGCCAGCGCGTAGATGAAGCCGGTGCAGACCGCCTGGATGTCGAAGGCCGCGCCGGAGGTCAGGCCCAGTTCGGACTGCACTCTGCAGGCCGTGGCCGGGAAGGTCTGATCCGGGGTCGCGGTCGCAAGCACGATCAGGTCGACATCGGCCACCTTGGCCCCGGCATGGGCCAGAGCCCGTTCCGCAGCCTTCAGGCCGAGGGTGGACGTGGTCTCGTCCGGGCCGGCGATGCGGCGCTCCTTGATGCCGGTGCGCGCGGTGATCCATTCGTCGCTGGTGTCGACCATGCGGGCCAGCTCGTCGTTCGACATGGTCCGCTCCGGCAGGTAGGCGCCGCAACCGGTAATGATAGAGCGTCTCATACGGCCTGACCTGCAATCCTGTGCTCGACTTCGCCTGCGCCGTCGCCGGACTCGCCCGCCCCGACGTTCGTTGAGCCGGCATTCGCCGATCCGGTCTCTCCCGACGCCGCGGCGCCCGGCTCGCCCGATTTGGCGGCTGCAGCGGGCGCGGCGCCCCCGCCGGCGGCATCCTGCGTGGACGTTCCCTGGGCCTGCGATCCCTGGGCCTGGGTTCCCTGGGCCTGGGTTCCCTGGGCCTGGGTTCCCTGGGCCTGGGTTCCCTGGGTCGATGCCTCGGCATCGCCCCGATTTCCGTCGCCAGACCCGAAGAACCGCCCCACGTCGCGCGCGGTGCGGGCCGGCAGGTCGTCGGCCACCATGTCGATCGCCAGTTCCAGGGCGGAGGCGAAGGCGACGGAATCCGCACCGCCATGGCTCTTCACGACGATCCCGTTCAGGCCGAGGAAGACCCCGCCATTGTAGTAACGCGGATCCAGCCGCTGGCGCAGCGCATCGATCGCCCCCTGCGCGATCAGATAGCTGAGCTTTGTCAGCAGCGAGCGGCGGAAAACGGCCCGCAGATAGCCGCCGATCATCCGCGCCGTGCCTTCCATGGTCTTCAGCGCGACATTGCCCGTGAAGCCGTCGGTCACGACGACATCGACGACACCCTGATTGATATCGCCGCCCTCGACGAAACCGTGAAACTCCAGAGGCAAGTCTTTGTTTTGCCTCAGAATATCAGCCGCCTGCCGGATCGCGTCCCGCCCCTTGGTCTCTTCGACGCCGACATTGAGCAGGCCGACCAGCGGCTTCTGCCGGCCCAGCACGGCATGGGCGAAATGGGCACCCATCATCGCGAACTGGGTCAGGTTCCGCGCATCGCACTCCACGTTCGCGCCCAGGTCGAGCATGATCACCTCGCCGCGCGAGGTGGGCATCAGCGATGCGATAGCGGGCCGGTCGACCCCGGGCAGGGTCTTCAGCAGGTACATCGACAGCGCCATCAGCGCGCCGGTGTTGCCGTTGGAAACGACGCCGTCCGCCTCTCCCGACACGACGGCATGGATCGCACGGCCCATGCTGGTGTCGCTGCCGCGGCGCAGGACATGGCTCGGCTTGTCCTTCGGCCCGACCAGGCCGGTCGTATGGCGGATCTCCGCCCTGTCCTTCAGGCGGCCCACCTTCCGCATCAGCGGGGCAAGCTTCGCCTCGTCGCCGAAGATCAGGAAGCGGGCGTCCGGGTACCGATAGCTGACATCGGCAGCGCCGACGATGACCGAGCGCGGCCCGAGATCGCCCCCCATGGCGTCGAGCGCGATGGTCCAGGGCCGACTCATCGGCACGCCCTGCTCAGCCCCGGCCCGGGCATGGCTTCAGGCCACGCCGCGCAGATACCGGCGCGGCTCTGTCGCGCGCCCCCCAGCCGGATGCTCCCGAGCCGGACGCCCCCAAGCCGCAGGACGTTCCCGGGCTGGACGTAGCCAGGCCGAACATCCTTTGCGGGAAGGCTCCGTGCGGCAACGCGTACGCCTGCCTCACGACATCCACGCGCGTCAGACGATCGCTTCGATCTCGACCACTTCGCGGCCGTCATAATGGCCGCAGGCGAGGCACATGTGGTGCGGACGCTTCATCTCGCCGCAATTGGAGCATTCGGTGACGTTCACCTGCTCCAGGGCGAGGTGCGACCGACGCATGCCGCGGCGGGACCGCGAGATTTTGGACTTCGGTACAGCCATGATTCTCTCTCTTTCCTACGTCTGCCGGGCGGCCCATACGCGGGCATCCCGGGTATCCCCGATGCGGCGCGGTCACAGCCAAGTCTAGCCCAGCTGTGCCACCGCGCCCATGTCTGTCGCGCCTGCATCCCGTCGAGGCCCGGCGCCATGGCCCCGTAGGTCGGCCCCGGCCGGGACCTAGTGTTTCAGGTGCCGCAGCACCGCGAAGGGGCTTTCCTGCCCCTGCTCCCCCTCGCCCGGCCCCTCGTCGGGGCCTGCAGCGCCGGCCCCGGCCGAACCCGCGTCCGGCCAGGTCGCCCCGGGCTTCCGCGGATAGGGATCCAGCGCCAGCGCAAGTTCCTCCGTTGCGAGCTCGCCCAGTTCCGCGACCCCCTCCGGCACCGCATCCGGCGGATCCTCGGCGCCGGGGTCGATCTCGCCATCTTCCGCGACCGCCTCTCCCGGCGGCGCGATGACGAATGCCCGTTGCACCGGCACCCGGATCTCCGCCTCGACCGGCTCCAGCGACACCACGCAGGTCTGCGTGACCGCCGCCGTCAGTTCCCCTGCCAGGCGGAAGCCATCGATCGCATAGTCCCGCTGCAGCCGCCCGCCCAGACGAAGCCCGGCGACCCGCCGCAGCCCGAGCCGCCGTGCGACCGCCGCGCATTCCGCCTCGTCCGCGCGCAGGTCGACTGCAAGTCCATCCTCCGGCAGGTCATCCAGATCCACCGGACGCGAAAACTCGACCGGCCCACCTTGCCCAGCGGGCAGGCTGCCATCGTGACCGCGTTTCATCGGCTGTCCCTCCAGTCCCGGCTCCGCCCGCCGCTGGGTCCATCGGCCGGCACCGGATCACCAATGCTCCGGCACACGGCAGTCCAACTGCGCCCGATACACGCTCGCGCCAGCGGATGGCAAGGGACCCGCCGCGGCCGGACCGGGATGGCAACTCCGACTCCGAAGAGGGTATGCGCTATGGCCACCGTCCCCATGGGGGTACGCCGCCAAGGTGCCGGAAAATAGGCGCAGCGACAGCCCGCGTCAATCCGTCTCTGCAGCCGGTTCCGAAGACCCTTCCGCCCCTTCCATGGGCGGCGGAAAGGCGACCTGCCCGCGGCCCAGATCGGACCAGTCCTGGGTCGCCAGCTCGCGGTCGCAGCGGCGGACATAGACGGTCATCCGCGCGGCCGGCGCCGAATCCGAGCCGCGATAGAGGTTGCGGCGCACCGCCTCCTCCAGCCCGTCGCCGGCTGCCGCGCCGTTGCCACCGCCGTCGAGGTCGGCCCCGTCGAGGCCGGCGTCATAGGCCGCCACACGGCCGTAGAACGCCTGCGCCATCGCCTTCACCCGCTTGCCGACCCGCAGATCGCTGACCCCCATGATCCGCAGGTTGTTGTCCATGTCCGCGAACATCAGGTCGAACAGGCGCTGCGACAGCTCGCGGCCGGCGGGCTCCTCGCGCCGCAGGCGGCGCAGGATCAGGTAGACGTGAAGGGTAAGCAGGTCGAAACGGCCGTCCACGCTGTCATCCACCGCGAAGTCGCGGTAGAACTGCGGCAGGCGCGCCTGCTCGATGGCACTGCGGTAGAGGCCGAAGCTGGCCTCCTCCAGTGCCGCACGCCGCTTGAAACCGGACAGAACGCCGAGCATGTTGCGCGCCCATTCGAACCATTGCCTCGCAGAAAAGGTGAGCTAGGCGCCAAATGGCCATCAGTCAAATCCTTTCCCCGCTGCTGCGTCATCGCGGCAGTCAGGCGGGTCAACAGCCGGGCGGCCAATGGCGCCTGCCTGCGGCAGCGATGCTGCTCCTGCTGCTGGCCGCCGCCTGCACGCCGCGCTTTTCCACCCATGGCGCGGTGTTTACTGACGAGGAAGCGGACCGCATCCAGCCCGGCCGCCAGACCCAGGCCGAGGTCGAGCAGATCCTGGGATCGCCCTCGGTCACCGCCACGTTCCGCCGGCCGGAAGACACCTGGTACTACATCTCCAGCGAGTTCGAGGCCTATGGCATCTTCGCGCCGGAAGCGGTCCGCCGCCGGATCCTGGCGGTGAACTTCGACGAAAGCCTGCGGGTGAAGGAGGTCGAACGTTTCGAACTGGAGGATGGCCAGGAGATCGCCATGGTCGAGCGCGAGACGCCGACCCGCGGCAAGGAACTCAGCCTGCTTCAGCAGCTGTTCGGCAATCTCGGCCGGTTCAACGACGTTTCCCCCAGCAGCAACTGAGCCCCGGCCGTCAGCCGTAGCACGGGCCGGCCCCCATGCGACCCTATGCGCCGTCCTGCCCGGGCACCGCGGCGCTGGCAAAGGTGGCCATGCCGTGATGGCAGGCCAGGGCGGCGCGCACCAGCAGCAATGCGACGGCGGCGCCGGACGCCTCTCCCAGCCGCATGCCGATGTCCAGCAGAGGCGCCAGGGCGAGCCCATCCAGCAGCCGGCGGTGCCCCGGCTCCGCGGAGACATGCCCGGCCAGGCAATGCGCCAGGGCATCCGGCTGCTGGCGTTGCAGCACCGCCGCCGCGGCGGAACAGACGAAGCCGTCCAGGATGACCGGTATGCGGCGCATCCGGGCGCAGAGGATGGCGCCGCTCATCGCAGCGATCTCCCGCCCGCCGAGGCATCGCAGCGCTTCCAGCGGCGCGCCTTTCGCGGCCGGATTGGCGGCAAGGCCGCGATCCACCGCCTGTGCCTTGCGTTCCAGCCCTGCGGCATCGACCCCGGTACCAGGGCCCACCCACTGCCGGCCGTTGCCGCCGAACAGGGCGGCGCAGAGGGCGGCGGCGACCGTGGTGTTCGCGATCCCCATCTCGCCGAGGCACAGCAGATCGGTCTCGCCCACCGCATTCCAGCCCGCGGCGAAGGCGGCCACGCACTCCGCCTCCGACATCGCCGGGCCGGCGGTGAAATCCGCCGTCGGCCGCTCCAGGTCCAGCGCCTGAACCGCGAATCCGGCACCGGCCAGGCCGGCCAGCTGGTTCACGGCGGCACCGCCGGCGCGGAAATTCTCCACCATCGCGACGGTCACCGCCGCCGGAAAGGCGGAAACGCCCTGCGCGGCGACACCGTGATTGCCGGCAAAGACCAGCACCTGCGGTGCATCGGCCCGCGGGCCCGTCTCGCCCTGCCAGGCGGCCAGCCAGGCGCAGATCTCCTCCAGCCGGCCGAGCGAGCCGGGCGGCTTGGTCAGCTGTGCCTGGTGGGCGGCAACCCGCGCCACCTGCCCTTCCGCCGCCGCAGGCAGCCCTCCTTCCAGGATCGCGGCGACCTCCTGCAGGCTTGCGGGCGCGACGGGCAGCGGGCTTTGGCTCATGGCTGGACCTTTCTTCTGGGGAGGATGTCCCGATGACGAATGGGCAATGGCTGCGGCAGGCGGCGGCGGCGGCCTGGCTGGACCTGCGCATCGCCCTGCTGCAGTTCACGCGATTCCCGGTGCCGGCGGGCGAGATGCCGCCACCCGGCCGCGCCCGGCGCGGCGCCTGGGCCTGGCCGGTTGCCGGCCTGCTGGCCGGGACGGCCGGCGCCCTCGCCTACTGGCTGGCAGGCATCCTCGGCCTGCCGCCTATCCTGGCGGCGCTCCTGGCCGTCGCGGCGATGGTGCTGGCGACCGGCGCCCTGCACGAGGACGGGCTGGCGGATTTCGCCGACGGCATCGGCGGCGGCCGCGATCGCGAGAACCGGCTGCGGATCATGCGCGACAGCCGGCTGGGCAGCTACGGCGCCCTCGCGCTGGTGCTGGCGACCCTCTGGCGCATTGCGGCACTCGCCGCGCTGCCGCCGGCGCTGGCGATCCCGGCGATCCTGGCCCTCGCCGCTGCCGCGCGCTGGTCCAGCGCCCTGCTGGCCCATGCCCTGCCCCCGGCCAATCCGGACGGCCAGAGCGCCGCCGCCGGCCGGCCGGGCCTGCCGGCGCTGGCAGCGGGCCTTGTGGCCTGCCTGCTGCCGGCGCTGCTGCTGCCCGGTGCACTGCCCGTCCTGCCGCTGCTGGCCGCCCTGGCGGCCGCGGCGGTCACCGGGCTGCTGGTCCGGCGCGCCATCGGCGGCCAGACCGGCGACGCGCTGGGCACCGCGGCACAGGGCTGCGAGATCCTGGGCTATGGCCTGATCCTCTCCCAGCTGCCCTGACGGCAGCCCGGCCGGCCCCGTTCGGAATAGAAAGCGGGCCGGAAAATAAAGCGGGGCGGCCGTTGCCGGCCGCCCCGCGATTGCCGTCCGCCCCGCCGGGATCCGGAGGACCCTGACGCGGCGGGAGATCCGGCCGGTCAGCTGTGGGCCATCACCGCAAGCAGCAGCAGCGCCACGATGTTGGTGATCTTGATCATCGGGTTCACCGCCGGGCCCGCCGTATCCTTGTACGGGTCGCCGACGGTATCGCCGGTCACCGCGGCCTTGTGGGCCTCAGAGCCCTTGCCGCCGTGATGGCCGTCCTCGATGTACTTCTTGGCATTGTCCCAGGCACCGCCGCCGGCGGTCATCGAGATCGCCACGAACAGGCCGGTCACGATCACGCCCAGCAGCATCGCGCCCACCGCCGAGAACGCTTCGGAACGGCCGGCGATCACAAGGATGACGACGTAGAGCACGATCGGCGCCAGCACCGGCAGCAAGGAGGGGATGATCATCTCCTTGATCGCCGCCTTGGTCAGCAGGTCCACGCAGCGGCCGTATTCCGGCTTCGCCTTGCCTTCCATGATGCCCGGGATCTCGCGGAACTGGCGGCGTACCTCTTCCACCACCGCGCCTGCGGCCCGGCCGACGGCGGTCATGCCCATCGCGCCGAACAGGAACGGCAGCAGGCCGCCCAGGAACAGGCCGACCACCACGTACGGATTGTCCAGGCCGAAGTCGAGCTCCACGCCCTGGAAATAGGTGTAGGTGTCGGGATTGGCGATGAAGTACTTGAGATCCTGGTTATAGGCCGCGAACAGCACCAGGGCGCCCAGGCCGGCGGACCCGATGGCATAGCCCTTGGTCACCGCCTTGGTGGTGTTGCCGACCGCGTCCAGCGCGTCGGTGGTCTTGCGGACGTCGGAGTCGAGCTCCGCCATCTCGGCAATGCCGCCGGCATTGTCGGTCACCGGGCCATAGGCATCCAGCGCCACCACCATGCCGGCCAGCGCCAGCATGCTGGTCACCGCGATGGCCAGGCCGAACAGGCCCGCGATCAGGTAGGTGACGACGATGGCGACGCAGATCAGCAGCGCCGGGATCGCCGTGGCTTCCATCGAGATCGCCAGGCCCTGGATCACGTTGGTGCCGTGGCCGGTGGTCGAAGACTGCGCCACCGATCTGACCGGCCGGTACTCGGTGCCGGTATAGTATTCGGTGACCCAGACGATCAGGCCGGTCAGCACGATACCCGCCAGGGCGCACCAGAACAGGTCCAGGCCGGTATAGGCCTGGCCGGCGATCTGGCCGAGGCCGACGGTCAGCTGCGTGACGATGAAGATGCCGATCAGCGACAGCACCGCCGAAGCGACGAAGCCCTTGTACAGCGCGCCCATGATGTTCTGGCTGCTGCCCAGGCGGACGAAGAAGGTGCCGATGATCGAGGCGATGATGCAGGCGCCGCCGATGGCCAGCGGATAGCCCATGATCTGCAGCACCTGGCCGGGCTCGCCGGCGGCGGAGAAGAAGATGGAGCCCAGCACCATGGTGGCGACGATGGTCACCGCATAGGTCTCGAACAGGTCGGCGGCCATGCCGGCGCAGTCGCCGACATTGTCGCCCACATTGTCGGCGATCACCGCCGGGTTGCGCGGATCGTCCTCGGGGATCCCGGCCTCGACCTTGCCGACCAGGTCGGCGCCGACATCCGCACCCTTGGTGAAGATGCCGCCGCCCAGACGGGCGAAGATCGAGATCAAGGAGGCGCCGAAGCCGAGCGCCACCAGCGCGTCGATCATGCCGCGGCCCTCGACGCCTATGCCCAGCAGGATCAGGAAGTAGCCGGCGACCGCCAGCAGGGCCAGGCCGGCCACCAGCATGCCGGTGACCGCGCCGGCGCGGAACGCGATGCTCAGGCCGTGGGCCAGTCCCTTCCGCGCGCCTTCCGCCGTGCGGACATTCGCCCGGACGGAGATGTGCATGCCGATATAGCCGGTCGCACCCGACAGCACCGCGCCGATCACGAAGCCGACGCCGACATGCCAGCCGAGCAGGATGCCGATGATCACGGCAATCACGATGCCGACGATACCGATGGTGGAATACTGGCGGTTCAGGTAGGCGCTGGCGCCCTCCTGCACGGCGGCGGCGATCTGGCGCATCCGCTCGTTGCCGGCATCGGCGGACATCACTGCCCGCGTCGTCACAAGGCCATACAGCACGGCCAGGACGGCGCATGCGATGGCGAACCAGACCACGATCATCTGTGGCACCCCTTCGTCATTTTCTCTTTGACCAGGCCGGCGCGCCGCCTGGCGTTCCCCAGAACTTCAACTCTCGGACGTATCGCCGCTTCCCGACGACGTCCCGTTCGGGCGACCGTCGATAGCGGAAGCGGACCCCTGCGCTGCGGCCCGCGCGCGGCGCGCCCGCCGCGCGGCGGTCCGGAAAGCAAGGGAAGCGGAACCTCGCACCCCCGGAAACGGGCCGTACCGAATACAGGCCGTTCCGTTCTCGGGTCGAGCCGGGCCGGAACCGGTCGCCGGGCAATCTGCCGCCAAGCCCCGGCACCTGCCGAAAGCGCGCCGGTTTATGCCAGACTTGTCATGGCCACGCAACAAGTTGGCGGTTTCCCGCCCCCGGAGGAGGCAAGCCAACGCGATCGCGGCCGGCCCGGCGGGACCTATTCGACCAGCATCGGCCGCCGGCCGCCGAACAGCGCCACCACGACGATCGCCGCCACCACCGCGGGGATCGCGACCAGCACCACCGTCTCCCAGCCGAACTCGTGCAGCACCTTGCCCGACGACAGCGAGGCGATCGCCATGCCGCCGAACACCAGGAAGTCGTTCGCCGCCTGGCTCTTCGCCCGCTCCGCCACCGTATAGGTGCGGGTCAGCAGGGTGGTGCCGCCGATGAACATGAAGTTCCAGCCGATGCCGAGCAGGACCAGGTTGGCCCAGAAGTTCCACCAGGTGATGCCCGACCAGCCGCAGAGGATGCCGGCCAGGTTCAGGATGCCGCCGGTAATGATGATCGTGCGCACGCCGAACCTGTCGATCAGGCTGCCGGTCACGAAACTGGGCAGGAACATCGCCAGCACGTGGAACTGGATCACCGTCGCCGTCGGGTCGAAGGCGAAGCCGCAGACCTGCATCGCCAGCGGCGTCGCGGTCATCAGGAAGCTCATCGTGGCATAGCCGACGACCGCGCTGACGACCGCCGCGATGAAGACGGGCTGCGCCATGATCTGGGTCAGCGGGCGCCCGGTCTCCGCCCGCTGCGCGGCGGTCATCGGCGGAATCCGCAGGAAGGCGAGCAGCAGGCAGGCCAGCACGCTGATCACCGCCACCGCCAGATAGGCGCCCAGGTACAGCACCGGCTCGAACAGGTCGCGGGTATGCTTGGCAATCTCCGGCCCGGCAAAGGCGGCGATCACGCCGCCGGCCATCACGAAGGAGATCGCCCGCGCGCGCACCCGCTCCGGCGCACCGTCGACGGCGGCGAATCGATAGTACTGGGCGGTGGCGTTGAAGGCGCCGAACAGCAGCGAGGAGAAGACGAACAGCCAGAACATCCCCTCGTTCACGGCATAGGCGCTGAGCAGGGCCGAGAATGTCCCGAAGACACCGCCGAGGATGAACCCGGCCCGCCGCCCGAACCGCCGCATGTAGAAGGCCGCCGGAACGGTGAACAGGGCGGTGCCCACCACGGTCGCCGCCACCGGCAGGGTCGCGGTGCCCTTGTCCTCCGCCAGGCCGTAGCCGACCAGCCCGCCGACGGAGATCTGGATCGACATGCCGGAGACGAACAGCGCCTGGCCCAGCGACAGGATGGGCACATTGCGCCAGACGCTCGGCGCCGGCGCCGCGGCCGCACCCTCCGTGGACGTCACCATGTCAGCAGCCGATCTTCAGGATCTGCGTGAACATCACGCCGGACACCACGTCCTTGCCATAGACCTTGTTGGCGATACTCATCACCCGTTTGGTCACGGACGGCAGCATGTCGGCCGGGAACTCGCCCGTCTGGGTGATCGGATAGGCGAAGAAGTCGCGGATCACGGCGTCGCGGAAACGCGGCATCAGGGCCCGCAGCTTGGTGGGACTGCCGTCCGGGCCGATCACCAGCGCCATCGTGATCGCCGCCTGCGGTCGCCCGCCGCGGTCGGGCGGGACCATCGGCGCATAGAACGGCTCCAGCGGCAGGGTGTCGCCGGCCTGGGGCGCCGCCTCCTCGGCCTTCTCCCCGCCATTGCCGCCGGCGGCATGCGCGGGACCGGACGGGTTCCAGGCCAGAATCGCGACCGCGGTGACCAGCGCCGCCGGAAGAAGCCCCCATGCCCGCCGCGACAAGATCCCGGCCCGGCGGTGCGTCGATTCCTGCGGCATGGCCTCTCTCCCTCTTTCGGAACGGCCGGCTCAGCTGAAGTGCTGGTAGCCGGCCCCGACAATCTCTACCGCCGCCCCGGTGGCGTCCAGTACGACGACCTCCCCGGCCGGGCCAGCCACCGCCTCGCCGATCCGTGTCAGCGGCAGGTCGAGCGCCCTGGACAGCGACGCGATCTCCTGCCGTCGTCCTGACGGCGCGGTAAAGGCCAGTTCATAGTCGTCGCCGGCCGCCATCAGCTCGGGCAACCGTTCGGGCATGTCGGCCACGATTTCCGCCGCCGGTTCGGACAGCGGCAGGGCGGGCGCCGACAGGCGGATCGAAAGACCGGATTGTCGGGCGACATGGCCGAGATCCTGCAGCAGGCCGTCCGACAGGTCGATGCAGGCGCTGGCGAGAACAGCGTCAGCGCCTTCGGCCAGTCCCCGGCCCAGCGCCAGGCGCGGTTCCGGCCGGTGCAGCCGCTGCAGCAGCGGGGCGGACAGCCGCTCCGGCAGGCCGGTCAGGCCGCCCAGCTTGACGGCAAGGCCCAGGCCGGCATCGCCGACAGTGCCGGAAACATAGATGTCGTCGCCCGCCGCCGCGCCATTGCGCCGCAGGGCCCGGCCGGCCTGCACCGTGCCGATGGCGGTGACCGTCAGGACCGCCGGGCCCGGGGTCGCAACGCTGTCGCCGCCCAGCAGCGGCATCCCGTAGCGGTCGATATCGGCGCCCAGTCCTTCCGCGAAGGCGGCCAGCCAGGCCTCGTCCTCATGCGGGCCGAGCGCGGTGTTCAGCAGGAAGCCGAACGGGGTCGCGCCCATCGCCGCGAGGTCGGAGAGGTTGACCCGCAGCAGCTTGGCGGCCACCGCCTCCGCGCCGTCGGCATCGAGATAGTGGCAGCCGGACACCATCGTATCGGTGGTCAGGACGACGGCGCGTCCCGGCGGCGGCTGCCACAGGGCGGCATCGTCGGTCAGGCCCAGCGCGGCATCGGTGCCGCGGGTCAGGGGCGCCAGATAGGTGGCGATTCGGTCGAATTCATTCACGGGCGGGGTTCCGGACCGTCAGGCGCCGTGGCGCACCTCTCGGCCGATCCTGTCCAGGATAGCGTGGACCAGGTCCGCCTCCGTCTTGCTGAAGAAGTCGTAGGACAGCGCGACATACTCGGTGATCACGACGGCGGTCGGCGTATCGATCCGCGCCAGCAACTCATAGACACCGGCCCGCAGGATCGCCCGCAGGGTGACCTCCATCCTGGCCACCTCGCGCCGTCCCTCCAGCGCCCGGTTGATCAGCCCGTCGATCTCTTCCCGGCGGTCGCAGGCACCGGCGACGATGTCGCGGAACCAGGAGCGGTCGGCTTCCAGGGCAGGCAGTTCGTCAGCCGGCGCCTCCCCCGGCTCGTCGTCGTCGAGCATCGGCCGGGCCGGCTGTGTCGTTCCCGCATCGGCTGCGGCCTCGCTGGCAGCTGCCGCCGCATCGCCATGCGGCGGTGCCAGCCGGTGCCGCTCGAACTCCGCGATCACGTTCGCGGGCCGGTCGCTGTTCTGCTCGATCTGGTACAGCGCCTGCACCGCCGCCAGGCGCGCAAAGGTCCGCGCGCCCGGGCGTCGCGGCAGCGGGCCGCCGCCCCTGCCCTTGCCGGCTCCCTTGCCGGCGCCGCCCCTGCCGCCGCCACTCTGGCCCGCGGCCGCAAGACCCGGTGCGCGGCTCACGCCGGCATGCCCAATTGCCGGCGCCAGTCGATCAGCGCCAGGGCGGCACGCGCCGCGTCGCCGCCTTTGTCCTTCTCGTCGGGGCGGGCACGGACCAGCGCCTGCTCGTAATTCTCGACCGTCAGGATGCCGTTGCCGATCGCCGCGCCGCTGGTGATACCGATCTGCTGCAGGGCCCGCGCGCTCTCGCTGGCGACGATCTCGAAATGGTAGGTCTCGCCGCGGATCACGCAGCCCAGCGCCACATAACCGTCATAGCGCCTGGCGCGGTGATTTTCGGACGGCGCCATCACTGCATTGGCGATGGCGGTCGGGATCTCCAGCGCGCCGGGCACGCTCACCCGGTCGAAGCTGCCTCCGATGCCTTCGATCGCGGCGATCGCCCCTTGCGCCAGGAAATCGGAGAGGTCGTCGTAGAAGCGCGCCTCGACGATCAGAAGATGCGGTGCATCCTGCGTCATGGCCTGATGTGTCCCCCTTCAGGAAAACCGTTGCGGCCCGGGCGCCAGGCGCCGGGGCCGATTGCGGGACGGAGACGGCGTCCCGGCCGGGCCCGCTCCTGCGGGCCTGCACATACGCGGTCTGCGGTCAGACCCGGTATGCGGCCGGCACGGGTCGTGTCTCCACCACCTCCATGCCATAGCCTTCCAGACCGACGATCTGGCGCGGCGTGTTCGACAGCAGGATCATCGACCGGACGCCAAGGTCCAGCAGGATCTGGGCACCGATGCCATAGTCGCGCAGCTGTTCCGGCGCATGCGGGGTATCGTCCTGCTGGCGCCGCACGAACTCCGACATTGCCGTCGCCCGCGGCTCGCGGATGATCACGATGACGCCGGCGCCGGCCTCGCCGATCATGCGCATCGCG
This sequence comes from Marinibaculum pumilum, assembly GCF_042646425.1. NCBI lineage: Bacteria > Pseudomonadati > Pseudomonadota > Alphaproteobacteria > Rhodospirillales > Rhodospirillaceae > Marinibaculum > Marinibaculum pumilum. The sequence goes on along the minus strand of NZ_JBHRTR010000005.1, from coordinate 9,914 downwards.
CCGGCCAGCACGCCGGTCCGGTGCCCCTCCGCACCCAGGATGTCCCCCAGGACATTGGTCGCATGCATCCGCACCAGGACCGGCCGGTCGCCGCGGATCTCGCCCTTCACCAGCGCGATATGCTCCGCATATTCCACCCGGTTGGCATAGACCATCAGCCGGAAGTCGCCGCCCCAGCGGGAATGGAAATCGCATTCCGCAATGTTGCTGATCAGCTTCTCGGTGCGTCGCCGGTAGGCGATCAGGTCGGCGATGGTCGCCACCTTCAGCCCATGCTCCCGCGCGAATTTCAGCAGGTCCGGCAGGCGCGCCATCGTGCCGTCGTCGTTCATGATCTCGCAGATCACGCCCGACGGGTTCATGCCGGCCAGGCGGGCGATGTCCACCGCCGCCTCGGTATGGCCGGCCCGCACCAGGGTGCCGCCGTCGCGCGCCATCAGCGGGAAGACATGGCCGGGAGAGGCGATGTCCTGGGCGCCGCGGTTGTGGTTGATGGCGACAGAGATCGTATGCGCCCGGTCGGCGGCCGAGATGCCGGTCGTGACCCCCTCCCGTGCCTCGATCGAAACGGTGAAGGCGGTCTGGTGGCGGGAGGCATTGTCCTTCGACATCAGCGGCAGGCCGAGCTGCTCGATCCGTTCGCCGGTCATCGCCAGGCAGATCAGGCCGCGGCCATGCTTGGCCATGAAGTTGATGACCTCGGGGCTGCACTTCTCCGCCGGGATCACCAGGTCGCCCTCGTTCTCGCGATCCTCGTCGTCCACCAGTACGACCATCCGGCCGGCCCGGACTTCGTCCAGAACCTCGGGGATGCTTGCCAGTTCGTCCCGATCCACCACTGTCCGTTCCGCCGTGTCCGTCATGGCCGTTTCCGTCATGGCCGTTCCAGTGATGGGGGGGCCGCCCCTGCGGCGCGCAGATGCGGCCCCGCCAGCCGCGAGATATAGCGGGCGAGGATGTCGATCTCCAGGTTCACCCGCATCCCCGGCGCCGCCGCCCCAAGGGTGGTCTTCGCCTGGGTATGCGGAATGATATTGACCCCGAACCGCGGCCCCTCCCCGGTATCCGGCTCGACCTCGTTGACGGTCAGCGAGATGCCGTCCATCGCGATCGCACCCTTCGGCGCGACAAACGGCGCAATCGTCGCGGGAATGCGGATGGCGAGCCGCAGCGAATCCCCTTCCGGCTGCATGGCGACGATCTCGCCCACGCCGTCGACATGGCCGGTGACGATATGGCCGCCCAGTTCCTCGCCCACCCGCAGGGAGCGTTCCAGATTGACCCGGGCGCCGGGCTGCCAGGCGTCCAGCGCGGTGCAGGCCATGGTCTCCGCCGAGACGTCGACGGCGAACCAGTCCCCGCCCTTGTCGACGACGGTCAGGCAGGGCCCGCTGCAGGCGATGGAGGCGCCGATATCGATCGAGTCGGTGTCGTAGGCAGTGGCGATGACGACGCGGATATCCCCCCGCCGCTCGATGCTGCGCACGCTACCGACATCCGTGATGATTCCTGTGAACATGACCGCATCTCTTAGCCCGCCCTGACATAGGTTTCCAGGACATCGACGCCAAGCGCCTGTCGATCCTGCAGCCGCCAGTCGGCGGCGGTGGCCAGATCGACCGCGGGCAGCGCGCCCAGGGCGGGCAGGCCGCCGGCGCCCAGGACCCGGCCGGCGCGATACCAGGCGAACATGTCCGCCAGCCCGGCCTGCAGGAAAGCAGTGGCAAGTCCGGCCCCGCCCTCCAGCAGCAGGCTGGTGATGCCGCGCGCCGCCAGCGCCTGCAGCACCGCCTGCGGCGCCGGCCGCGGGTCGCCGGGCGCTTCGCCGGCGCAATGCAGCAGCAGCAGCCCGCGGCGCTGCAGCTCTGCCGCCATGTGGGACGGCAATGCATCGCCGTGGGCCAGCCAGACCGGCGGCGCATCCCCGTCCCCTGGCCCGGCCAGCAGCCGGCTGTCCATCGGCAGGCCGGCGCCGGAGGCCATAACCACCCGCACCGGCGAGCGGCCGCCCAGCCCCGGCAACCGGCAGGTCAGCTGCGGATCGTCGGCACGCAGGGTCCCGGTGCCGACCAGAATCGCATCGTGCTGTGCCCGCAGCAGATGGCCATGGTTCCGCGCCGGCAGGTCTGTGATCCACTGGCTGCGGCCGTCGGCGGCGGTGATGCGGCCGTCCAGGCTGGTCGCCAGCTTGACCGTGACCCAGGGCCGGAGGCTGCGGATGCGCTGCAGGAAGCCGCGCACCGTCCAGGCCGCCTCGTCTGCGCAGATGCCGTCGACCAGCGCGATTCCGGCTGCACGCAGGATCGCCTTGCCGCGGCCATCGACCCGCGGGTCCGGGTCGTCGACCGCGATCACGCAGGCCGCGATGCCGGCCGCCACCAGCGCCTCGGCACAGGGTGGGGTCTGGCCGTGATGGGCACAGGGTTCCAGGGTGACATAGGCAGTCGCGCCGCGCGCGCGTTCGCCCGCCTCGGCCAGGGCCACCGCCTCGGCATGCGGGCGGCCGCCCGGCCGGGTCCAGCCGCGCCCGACGACCTGCCCGTCGCGCAGCAGCAGGCAGCCGACATTTGGATTGGGCCAGGTGCGGCCCGCACCGCGCCGCGCGAGGCCGATCGCGACCCGCATCCAGCGCTCATGCTCCAGCCGTACGGCCGCCGGCAGCGTCGCGGGCGGTAGCGCCGACACATCCGGCCCCGCCAGGCTGCCGCCGCCGGGCCCGCCGGTCATCCGCCCTCCCTACCGTTCGGGCGGCGCGTCTTCACTGAGGGTGCCAAGAAAAGCCTCGAAGTCCTTGGCTTCCCTGAAGTTTTTGTAGACGGAAGCGAAGCGCACATAGGCGACCTGATCGATCGCCGCGAGGCTCTCCATCACCAGTTCGCCGATGCTGTCGGAGGTGACCTCCTGCTCGCCCATGCTTTCCAGCCGGCGCACGATGGAATTGATCGCCTTTTCCAGCCGCTCCGGATCGACCGGCCGCTTGCGCACCGCGATCTCCATCGAGCGGGCGAGCTTGTCGCGGTCGAACGGCGTGCGCTGGCCGTTCTTCTTGATGACGGTCAGTTCCCGCAGCTGCACCCGTTCGAAGGTCGTGAACCGCGCGCCGCAGTTCGGGCAGTAGCGGCGCCGCCTGATGGCGGTATTGTCCTCCGTCGGCCGGGAGTCCTTTACCTGCGTATCGTCATGGCCGCAGAACGGACACCGCATAGAGCCCCTCTCCCTCGCACGCGGTCAAACGGACAGCGGCGCGGGCGGCCCGCAGGGCGGGCGCGCCGACGCCGCACGTGAATTGCAATGCCGGGAATCATACCGGTCCACCGTGCCACAGCAAGCGATTGTGGCCGGCTCGGCAAGATATACAGGATCTATGGCCTAACAGGCACAGTCCCGCCGGCATGTGCCATGCCGGCGGGTCCCTTGCCTGGTGCTCAGTCGGGATAGACGGGGAAGCGCCGGCACAGCTCCAGCACCTCGCCCCGCACCCGCTTCTCCACCCCTTCGGCCCCGTCCGGCGCCTGGGAAACGGCGTCCAGCACATCGGAGATCAGTTCCCCGACCCGGCGGAACTCGGCCACCCCGAATCCCCGGGTGGTGCCGGCCGGCGTGCCCAGGCGGACGCCCGAGGTCACCGTCGGCTTCTCGGGATCGCCAGGGATGCCGTTCTTGTTGCAGGTGAAGCCCGCACGCTCCAGCGCCGCCTCCGCCTGCTTGCCGGTCAGGCTCTTTGGCCGCAGGTCGACCAGCAGCATATGGCTGTCCGTGCCGTTGGAGACGATCTTCAGTCCCCGCTGCTCCAGCACGCCGGCCAGGGCCCTGGCATTGTCCACCACGGCCTGTGCGTAGGTCTTGAATTCCGGCCGCAGCGCCTCGCCGAAGGCGACCGCCTTGGCGGCGATCACATGCATCAGCGGGCCGCCCTGCAGGCCGGGGAAGATCGCGGAGTTGATCTTCTTCCCCAGCTCCGGGTCGTCGCTGAGGATCATGCCGCCGCGCGGACCGCGCAGCGTCTTGTGGGTGGTCGTCGTGGCCACATGGGCATGCGGGAACGGGCTGGGATAGACGCCCGCCGCAACCAGGCCCGCATAATGCGCCATGTCGACCATCAGCAGGGCATCGACGGAATCGGCGATCTCCCGGAAGCCGGCAAAGTCGATCACCCGGGAATAGGCGGAGCCGCCGGCGATGATCAGCTTCGGACGATGCTCCCGCGCCAGGGCGGCGACCTGGTCCATGTCGATCCGGCCGTCCGCCTCGCGCACACCGTACTGTTTCGCATTGAACCACTTGCCGGACTGGTTCGGCGCCGCGCCGTGGGTCAGGTGGCCGCCGGCGTCCAGCGACATGCCCAGGATCGTGTCGCCGGGCTTCAGCAGCGCCAGGAACACGCCCTGGTTCGCCTGCGCGCCGGAATGCGGCTGCACATTGGCGAAGGCGCAGCCGAACAGCTTCTTCGCGCGGTCGATGGCCAGCTGCTCCGCCACATCGACATATTCGCAACCGCCATAGTAGCGCCGGCCCGGATAGCCTTCGGCATACTTGTTGGTCAGGACAGAGCCCTGCGCCTGAAGGACCGCGCGGCTGACGATGTTCTCGGATGCGATCAGCTCGATCTGGTCCTGCTGGCGCCGAAGCTCGCTCTCGATGCCCTGCCAGAGTTCGGGATCGACGGCCGCCAGATCGTCGCGGAAAAAGCCTTCCGCCGACGCCGCAAGTCCTGCCGCGTTGCTCATGTCGTCAAACCTTTCGTCTCAGTCGTGCTGCTGCCGCTTTCGATCCCGGCCGGGATCCGGGCAGCCTGTCAGTCGGCCGCCCCGGCCGACATGCCCGTGTCGAGCTTGGTGACCCGCCGCTGATGGCGTTCGCCGCCGTCGAACGGCGTGGCGAGAAACGTCTTCAGCGCCTCGCGCGCGGTCTCCACCCCCATCAGACGGGCGCCGAAGGCGGCGATGTTGGCGTCGTTATGTTCCCGCGCCAGCCGGGCGGTCAAGCTGTCGTGCAGCACCGCCGCCCGCGCCCCGGCGATCCGGTTGGCCGCGATCGAGATGCCGATGCCGGAGCCGCAGACGATCACGCCGGCATCGGCCTTGCCGGCAGCGACGGCACGCGCCGCAGCCATGCCGAAATCGGGATAGTCCACCGAGGTTTCGTCATGGGTGCCGAGGTCATCCACCTTGTATCCTGAGGCTTTGAGGTCCGCTTTCAATACCTCCTTCAATGGCAGGCCGGCATGATCACTTGCCACGACTATGGTCTGCGGACCCGAGCTATTTACGGGCATATTCTTTGCATCCTTCAAGGCAGCGGTGTCGAAACGAAACAACCGCATCCCGGGGAAACGATCCGATCCAGTCGTGGGGGTCCTAGCATGCGGTCCGTGACAAGACGAGTCGCGGTTCGGGTGCAGGATAAAATTTGCCTGGATTGCGATTAAAATCCCCCGCAATGTCGACGCAACAACCGACTAGATAGGTTTAAGCTGGAATTTTCGGGGGTTTGCCGTCAAATGCGCTTAACGATTAATTGACAGAAGCAACCTGCGAAACTATCCATCGTCCGTAATTCCAGAAACTGATCAGAATTGTGACGGTGGTAAGGGCTGCGGCGCTGTCGAACTCGGTCGAACGGTAAGGTGGGATAAAGATTCAACATGGCGGAGAACGATTCCGAACACGGTCCCGATGGGAAGCTGCTGGACCTGACATCCAAGATCGTGTCGGCCTATGTGGGCAACAACTCCATTGCTTCGAGCGGGATTCCTGACTTGATCCGCGCCGTCCATTCGGCGCTGGAGACGGTGGGCAATCCTGAGGAAAGCCCCGCTCAGCAGCAGAAGCCGGCCGTGCCGGTGAAAAAGTCCATACAGCCGGACCACATCATCTGTCTGGAAGACGGCAAGAAGCTGAAGATGCTGAAGCGTTACTTGCGGACGACCTACGGCATGAGCCCGGAGGAATATCGGACCAAGTGGGGCCTGCCGCCCGACTATCCGATGGTCGCGCCGAACTACGCGGCACAGCGGTCGAAGTTCGCCAAGAAGATCGGCCTGGGCAAGCGCGGCCGCAAGCGGCCGGCCGCCAGCGCCGCCAAGTAAAGGGGTCCGCGGCAGGGCACGGGCATGCCTCAGCCGGGCTGACCCGTCCCTCCGCACCCGTCCTTCCGGCGGCACGGCCGCCCATCGGGCCCGTCACGGCGGCAGGACATTCGTCCCCTTCCCGCCCGGCCAGCCCCTGCCCCTCCCTGCCGCCGCATCCGGCCATGCCAGCCGCGCCCGATCTGGCCTTTTCCCGCATACCCCGCCACAATTGCGCCGTCGCGACGGTTTCGCGGACCGGCTGCAGGACCATCGGACAGATCTGGGAGGATCGGACCGCCATGGGGGCGTGCGCAGATTGATCGCCATCCGAAACCTCGCGAAATCCTTCGGCGGCCTGCAGGCTGTCCATGACTGCAGCCTGGATATCGGCCGCGGCACGATCACCGGGCTAATCGGCCCCAACGGCGCCGGCAAGACGACCCTCTTCAACATGATTGCCGGCGCGCTGCGTCCGACATCGGGACAGATCCTGTTCGAGGACAGGGATATTGCCGGCCTGCCGCCGCACGCCCTGTTCCGAATGGGGATCGTCCGCACCTTCCAGATCCCCCACGAGTTCGCCGAGATGACGGTGATCGAAAACCTGATGCTGGTGCCGCAGGCGCAGACCGGGGAACGGCTGCTCGCCTCCTGGGTCCAGTGGGGGCGCGTCCGCGCGGAGGAAGAGGAGAACCGCGCCCGGGCCGAGTCGGTGCTGGACTTCCTGCAGCTGACCCGGCTGCGCGACGAACGCGCCGGCAACCTGTCCGGCGGGCAGAAAAAGCTGCTGGAACTGGGCCGCACGATGATGACGGAAGCACGCCTGGTGCTGCTCGACGAACCTGGCGCCGGGGTCAATCCGACCCTGATGGGCGAACTGGCGGAGATGGTGCAGCGCCTGAACCGGGAGCGCGGCTACACCTTCTGCATCATCGAGCATGACATGGACCTGATCGCGCGGCTCTGCGACCCGGTCTATGTGCTGGCAGAGGGCACGGTCCTGACCCATGGCCGGATGGAAGATATCCGGCGGGACCCGCGGGTGCTGGAGGCCTATCTGGGCGGCAGTGCCGAGACGGCGGGGTCCTCGGCCGGCAGCCGTCTCTCGGCCGGCGGGGCGGCCTGAGATGGCGCTGCTGGAAGTCGACGCCATCACCGGCGGCTATGGCGAGGCCGACATCCTGCACGAGGTCACCATGCGGGTGGAGGATGGCGAGGTGGTCGCCATCGTCGGCCCCAACGGCGCCGGCAAGTCCACCGCGATGAAGGCGGTGTTCGGCCTGGTGACGATCCGGCAGGGACATATCCGCTTCCACGGCGAGGATATCACCGGCCTGAAGCCCGACCGGGTGGTGCGCCGCGGCATCAGCTATGTGCCGCAGACCGACAACATCTTCCCCAGCCTGTCGGTGGACGAGAACCTGGACATGGGGGCCTTCCTGCGCAGCGACGGGATCCGCGAACAGAAGGCGCGGATCTACGAGCTGTTCCCGCCGCTGAAGGCGAAGCGCCGGCAGCCGGCCGGCACCCTGTCCGGCGGCCAGCGGCAGATGGTGGCGATGGGCCGGGCACTGATGCTGGAGCCGGCCCTGCTGCTGCTGGACGAGCCCACGGCGGGACTGAGCCCGAAATTCATGGACCAGATCTTCGACATCGTGCGCACGGTGCATGCCACCGGCGTCGGGATCCTTATGGTCGAGCAGAACGCGAAGCAGGCCCTGGCGATGGCCGATCGCGGCTATGTCCTGGCGATGGGCCGGAACCGGTACGAGGATTCCGGTCAGGCGCTGCTGGCGAACAGCGAGGTGGCGGAGATGTTCCTTGGCGGCTGACCGCATCCGGACCAGGCCCCACGTGGCGGGAGCGCGCGGATGCTGATCGACATCCTGCAGCTGCTGATCTACGGCATCGTGCTGGGCAGCATCATCGCGCTGGGCGCGATCGGCGTCTCACTGACCTTCGGCATCCTGGGCTTCGCCAACTTCTCCCATGGCGACCTGATGACCTCCGGCGCCTATATCGCCTTCACCGTCTATACGATCCTGGCGCTGCCGCTGTGGCTCGCCTTTCCCGCTGCGATCCTGGGATCGATCGCGGTGGCCCTGGTGGTGGACTGGGCGTTCTATTCCCGCCTGCGCCGCAGCCGCGGCCTGATCCTGCTGATCTCCTCCTTCGGCGTGGCGCTGATCATCCGCAGCCTGGTGCAGATCGTCTGGGGCCCGGACAACCAGGTCTATGAGAGCGGTATCCAGATGGCGGTCCGCTTCGGCACTGACGTGGTCGGCCCGCCCGGCTTAAGGATCAAGCCGGACCAGATCCGCATCCTGGTCGGCGCGGTGATCCTGGTCAGCGCGGTCCATGTCTTCCTGCGCTACACCCGCATGGGCAAGGCGATGCGCGCCATGGCCGACAATCCGGACCTGGCGCGGCTGACCGGCATCGACACCGGCCGGGTGATCATCTGGACCTGGGTGATTGGCGCCGGACTGGCCGGTGCCGCCGGCGTGTTCCTCGGCCTGGATACCCGCCTGCATCCCGACATGGGCTGGTTCATCCTGCTGCCGATCTTCGCCGCCACCATCCTGGGCGGCATCGGCAAGCCCTATGGTGCGATCGCCGGCGGGCTGGTGATCGGCATCGCGCAGGAGCTGTCCACCCTGCCGATCCCGCCGGACTACGAGCCGCTGGTGAACCCGGCCTACAAGCCGGCGGTCGCCTTCGGGATCATGGTGCTGATGCTGATCGTCCGACCGACCGGCCTGTTCGCCGGCCGCAGCCTGTAGGAGGGACCGATGGAGTTCGCCGGCCTGCTCTCCTACCTGGTCTTCTTCCTCACCTTCGTCGGCATCTACGGCCTGCTGGCCCTCGGGCTGAACAGCCAGTGGGGCTATACCGGCATGCTCAACCTGGGCATCGCCGCCTTCTTTGCCGTCGGCGCCTATACCACCGCGATCGTCACCACCGCGCCGACGGACCTGCATCTGGGCGGTTTCGACCTGCCTTTCCCGGTCGGCCTGCTCGCGGCGATGGTGACCTCCGGCCTGCTGGCACTGGTGATCGGCCTGATCACGCTGAAGCTGCGCTCCGACTATCTGGCGATCGCCTCGATCGGCATCGCGGAAATCGTGCGCCTGGTGCTGAAGAACGCCACCGAGCTGACCAACGGCGTGCGCGGCCTTCCGCGGATCCCGCGGCCGCTGACCGACCTCTGGCCCGGCGGCGGCGAATTCCTGTTCCTGCTGCTGGTGCTGCTGCTGGTGGGCCTGGTCTACCTGGCCAGCGAGCGCGCCTACCGCTCGCCCTGGGGCCGGGTGCTGCGGGCGATCCGCGAGCGCGAGCCCGCCGCCCAGGCGATGGGCAAGAATTCCACCGCCTTCCGCCTGCAGGCCTTCGTCTTCGGCTCCGCGATCATGGGCCTGGGCGGCGCCACCTACGCCCATTTCGTCGGCTTCATCAGCCCGGAGGCGTTCGACCCGCTGTTCGCCACCTTCCTGGTCTGGGTGATGCTGATCGTCGGCGGCAGCGGCAACAATCGCGGCGCGATCCTGGGCGCCGCCGTGGTCTGGGCGATCTGGACCCTGACGGAGTCAGCGGTGCAGCAGCTGCCCGGCGACATGGTCACCCAGGCGTCGGCGCTGCGGACCCTGCTGATCGGCCTGTTCCTGCAGGCGGTCCTGATCCTGCGGCCGAAGGGCATCCTGCCGGAGCGGCCGCCGAAGCCGGTGCCGCCGCCGAAGGCGTAGCGGCTTCCGCAGCCCGTCGTCCCCGGGCTTATATGAGGCGGCTTGTGTCAAGGCGTTGCCGGTAGATTTGCAGCAGCTTTTTCTGTCGGGCGGGGCGCAGG
>NZ_JBHRTR010000004.1:0-121742 GCF_042646425.1 Marinibaculum pumilum | reverse complement strand
GACAGGAACCGAAGACCCGAAGCCGGCCCACAACTCGAATTCAAACTCACATGAGCAAGCAATGTGCCGGACAGCACTGGGCTTGACCCGAGGATCCCAACGCCGGCAGTGCCGCCACGCCGATGGACAGCCGCGCGGGTCCGTCACGGTTCCCGGGTCAAGCCCGGGAACGACGGCGAAGGAAAGCCGCGCGGCACCGCTACGCCAGCAGCTTCTCCAGCCGGATCGGCAGCTCGCGGATGCGGATGCCGGTGGCGTGGTACACCGCGTTGGCGATCGCCGCCGCGGTGCCGACATTGGCCAGTTCGCCGATGCCCTTGACCCCGGCCGGGTTCACCTCCTCGTCCACCTCCGGGACCATGATGATGTCGACATCCTGGATGTCGGCATTCACCGGGATCAGGTATTCGGAGATGTCGTCGTTGACGTAGCGCGCGGCGGCGCGGTCGATCTCCGTCGCCTCGTGCAGGGCGGAGCCGATGCCCCAGACCAGGCCGCCCAGATACTGGCTGCGCGCGGTGCGGGGATTGACGATCCGACCGCCGGCGAAGGCGCCGGTGATCCGCGGCACCCGGATTTCGCGGGTCAGGCGGTGCACCCGCACCTCCACGAACTCCGCGCCGAAGGCGAACATCACCTTGTCGTCCATCGGACCGCCGACGATCTTCAGCCCGCCCTTGTACATCGCCCGCGGGCCGGAGGCGCCGACCGACGGCGGCGACCATTCGGCATATTCCTCGATCACCGCCTGGTCGAGATTCTCGAACGCCGCCGCGATGTCCTGCGGTGCCGCGGAGGCGCCGCCGGAGAGCTTGCGGTTGATCGCCTCGCAGGCCTGCTTCACCACCGAGCAGACGCTGGCGGTGGTGATGGAGCCGCCGGCCACCGGTCCCGGCGGCAGGTCGGAATCGCCCAGCTCCGCCTCCACCTTGTCGAGCGGCACGCCGAGGCTTTCCGCCGCCTGCTGCGCGATCACCGTATAGGCGCCGGTGCCGACGTCGTGCCCGGCCACCTGCACCCGGACATGGCCGTCGGGCTGGAGCCGGATCCGCGCGGTGGCCGGCGACATCTGGGTCGGATAGGTCGCGGTGGCGCAGCCCCAGCCGACCAGCCAGTCGCCGTCGCGCATCGAGCCGGGCTGCGGGTCGCGCTCCGACCAGCCGAAGGACGCCGCCGCCGCGTCATAGCATTGCATCAGGGAGCGGCTGGTGAAGCGCGCGCCGCTGATCGGGCTGGTCATGGTGTCGTTGCGCCGGCGCAGCTCCACCGGGTCCATCGCCAGTGCCACGGCCAGTTCGTCCATCGCCGCCTCCAGCGCGTACATGTACGGCACTTCCGGCGGCGAGCGCATGAAGCCGGGCGTGTTGCGGTCGGCGGTGACGATGTTGACCCGGGTCCAGATGTTCGGGCTGTCGTACATCACCACCGTGTTGTCGGTGCCGGCGTTGAAATACGGGTCCATGCGGGAGGTCAGCTCCCAGGCCTCGTGCAGATAGGCCGTCAGCTTTCCGCTGCCGTCGGCCGCGAGCCGCACCCGATGCCGGGTCTCTGCCCGATAGCTGGCCGTGGTGTATCCCTGCGCCCGGGTCACGACCAGCTTCACCGGCCGGCCCAGCTTTCGCGCCGCCTGCGCGACAATCGCCGTGCGCGGGGTCACCGTCGCTTTCGAACCGAAGGCGCCGCCGACATAGGGGCTGACGGCGCGGACGTCCGAGGGATCGATGCCCAGCTGCCGCGCAACGCCATGCTTCAGGCCATAGACCCACTGGCTCGGCTCGTAGATCGTCAGCTGCTCGCCTTCCCACAAAGCCGTTGTGGAGAACAGCTCCATCGGGTTGTGGTGCTGCGGCGGCGTGGCATAGAGGCCGTCGATCTTCGTCACCGCGGCCTCCCAGGCGGCCTCGGCATCGCCGGTCTGCGGATCCTCGTGGCTCTCGTCTACCGCGGTGACCGGCTTCTCCGCCGCGCCCGGATCGTCGAAGCCGGCAGTCGGGCTCTCCGCGTCGTAGGCCACTGCCACCCTGGCGGCCGCTTCCTGGGCGGCCTCCAGGCTGTCGGCCACCACCATGGCGATGATCTGCCCGGCATAGTGGATCTCGGGCGAGGCCAGCGGCCGCAGGCTGTTGGAGGCGGCACCGCCGGCGCCAAAGAACGTCTCCTCCCGGATCGTGCCAATATTCTCGTGGGTGAAGATCTCCAGCACGCCGGGCACGGCCCGCGCCGCCTGCAGGTCGAAGCCCGCGACCCGGCCGCGGGCGATCGCCGACGTCACCAGATGGGCATGCGCCGGCTGGGGCACCGCGATGTCGGCGGCGTAGCGGGCCTGGCCGGTCACCTTCAGCCGGCCGTCCTGCCGGGCGGCCGGCGCGCCCATGTTCCGGGTCGGGTAGGTTGTCGTCTGCGCCATCGTCAGAGCTCCAGGTCCGCCGCCTGCAGGATCGCCCGCGCCAGCACCTGGCGGCCGAGGTCGAGCTTGAAGGCGTTGTGTTCGTGTGCCACCGCTTCGGCGAATTCCGCCTCGGCCGCCTCTTCCGCGACCTTCGCGGTCAGGCGCCGGCCCAGCAGCGCCTTCTCCGCCGCCGCAGCGCGCCAGGGCAGGGTCGCCACGCCGCCGAGCGCGATGCCGGAGCGGGCGACCTGCCCGTCCGCCATGTCCAGCGCCACCGCGGCGGAGGCCAGGGCAAAGGCGTAGGATTCCCGGTCGCGGACCTTCAGGTAGAGGGAGCGCCGGAACCAGGGGCGCCGCGGCACGGTGAAGGCGGTGATCATCTCGCCCCGGGCCAGCACGGTTTCCACCTGCGGCCGTTCGCCCGGCTGCCGGTGCAGCTGCTGCACCGGCATGGTGCGGGCGCCCTCGGGGCCGAGCAGTTCGACCTGCGCGTCCAGCGCCAGGAGCGCATTGGCGAAATCGCCCGGATAGCTGGCGATGCAATGGTCGGAGGTGCCGAGAACGGCATGCAGCCGGTTCTGGCCTTCCATGGCGGCGCAGCCGGATCCGGGGCTGCGCTTGTTGCAGGGCCAGTCGGTGCTGCGGAAATAGGGGCAGCGGGTGCGCTGCAGGACATTGCCGCCCAGCCGCGCCATGTTGCGCAGCTGCGGGCTTGCCGCCAGGGCCAGCGACTGCGCGAGCGCCGGCCAGTCGCGCGCCACCTCCGGATGGTCGGCGGCATCGGCCATCGACACCAGCGCGCCGAGGCGCAGTGTGTCGGCACCGGCCTCGATCCGGCCGGCCTCGCCATCGGCCAGCGGATTGATGTCGACCAGCAGCTCGGGCCGCATCACGTCCAGCTTCATCAGGTCCAGCAGGGTGGTGCCGCCGCCGAGGTACTGCGCCGGTGCGGCCGCATGACCGACAATGGCTGCAGCCGGCGCATAGCCGGACGGCGAACCGCCCCGGCCTGCGGCATGGATCGCGGCCGCCGGGTCGGCGGCGCGGGTATAGGCAAACGGCCGCATTTCAGCTCTCCGTCGGTTCCGCGACCTGCCGGATGGCGGCCACGATGTTCGGATAGGCGCCGCAGCGGCAGAGATTGCCGCTCATATATTCGCGGATCTCCGCCGGGTCGCCGGCATGGCCCTCGTCGATACAGGCGATCGCCGACATGATCTGGCCTGGCGTGCAATAGCCGCACTGGAAGGCGTCCTGGTCGATGAAGGCCTGCTGCATCGGGTGCAGGCTGCCGTCCGCACCTTCCAGCCCTTCGACCGTCGTGACCTCCTGCCCCTCCGTCATCGCCGCCAGGGTCAGGCAGGACAGCACCCGGCGGCCGCCCATATGGACGGTGCAGGCACCGCACTGGCCATGGTCGCAGCCCTTCTTTGTGCCGGTCAGGCCCAGTCCGTCACGCAAGGTGTCGAGCAGGGTGGCGCGGGGATCGAGGGCAAGGCTGTGCGCCTGGCCGTTGACCTTCAGGTCGATCGTGAAAGCCTCGGCCTGCGGTTCGTCCGGTACACGGGCCTGCGCTCCGGCAGCGGCCAGCGGCACGGCCATGCCGCCGGCGGAGCCGGCAAGGAACAGGCGGCGGCTGACCGCAGGTCCGCCCGTGGCGGTACGGCGTGTCTCGCTCATGTCGGTGATTTCCCGTGTCGCTGGACCGCGGCCCGGCCGGTCGCCGGGGGCCTATTGCAGGAGGAACAGGCGGCGTGCCCAGTGGTTCGACCCGGCAGGCCGATTTCTTTGCCGCCGGATGCCTTGGGGGCGTCTGTCCACGGTGGTAGGATGCGTGGGAGCAGCAGGCCGGGCCCGGGCCGGCCAACAGGAGATCGGCAGGACGATGGAAGTCGAGAGCAAGACGCAGGCACCCGTCGTCGTTCGGACGACGACGTCCGGCAAGGACGGTTCGGCGGATGCGAAACCGTCCGGCGGTCGCACCGTCTCCGACACGATCGCCCGCAGCCTGGAGGCGGCGCAGACCGCGATCGACATCAAGTCCGGCCTGGCGGAGGCACGGCGCAACCAGGCCGCCAGCCAGGTCTCCGCCCTGAAGGAACAGGCCGGCAGGCTGCGCGTGCTGTCGCTGTTCGCGCCGGCCGCCTTCGCGGAGTTCGTGACCGGCATGTCGAAGCAGCTCTCCGCCACCGTCTCCGCCTATGCGCAAGGGGGCGATCCGGTGGCGATCCGCAAGGATATCCGCAACCTGGCCGAATGGGTGGTGCGCATCGACCAGCAGGAAGCCGTCCCGGCGGAAGGCGCCGGCGAAGCCGGCCGTGCCGGCCAGACGGGGGAGGTCGGCGGCGCCACCTGGGAGGACCTGGTGACGGAGGTCCGCGCCTGGCTGGCGGAGGATGATGCGCGGCTGGCGGCCAGCCGCCGCAGCTGGTTCGGCAATCCGAAGGCCAGAACGCCGGAGCAGGCCCAGGACCGCGCCCTGGCGAAGGAGGCGCGCGAGGTCCAGCTGCGGCTGGAGAGCATGTTTACAATCGCCGTCTCCGGCATCGACGATGCGGACCGGGCGCGCGACCTGTCGGGGCGGCACCGCCGCACCATGAATCGCCTGGACGAGGCACTGATCACCATCGACGGCTGGAGCCGCGGCATCTCCGTCCGGCCGCCCGTCGGCGGCCTTTCCATCCTCGCCTGACCCCGGCAGCGCAGAGATGGGACAGATCCGGTTCGGCCGCGCCCAGACGCGGGTGGAGGACGGCCGCTTCCTGACCGGCCGCGGGCAATACCTGGCGGACCTGGCCTTCGACGGCCAGCTGCACGCCGCTTTCCTGCGCAGCCCCCATGCCCATGCCAAGGTGCGCGGCATCGATACGAAGGCCGCCGCCGCCATGCCCGGCGTGGTCGCCGTCTATATCTGTTCAGACTATCGCGCAGATGGCGGCGGGCCGGTGCCCTGCCTGCTGCCGGCCACCAATGTCGACGGCAGCCCGGGCGCGGAAGCGCCGCACTGGCCGCTGGCCGCCGACCGCGTGCGCTATGTCGGCGAGCCGGTCGCCATGGTGGTCGCCGAGAGCGAGACCGCCGCCCGCGACGCGGTGGAGTCGATCGTCGTGGATTTCGATGCCCTGCCGCCGGTGACGGAAACCGCCGCCGCGCTGGCAGCGGACGCGCCGCTTCTCTGGCCGGAACGCCCCGACAACCGGGCCTTCCACTGGGGGATCGGCGAGGCAGAGGCGACCGAGGCAGCCTTCGCCGGCGCCGCGGTCACGGTCAGCGAACGGCTGGTCAACAACCGGGTCCATGCCCTGCCGCTGGAACCGCGCGGCGCGGTGGCGGTGCCGGAAGTCGGCGACGGTGCGGATGGCGGCCGCTTCGCCCTTCACCTGACCAGCCAGAACCTGGATGTCGGTCTGTCCACCCTTGCACAGATGCTGGGATGGCCGAAATCCCGCATCCGCCTGCGCACGCACGATATCGGCGGCGGCTTCGGTCTGAAATTCTTTACCTTTCCGGAATATGCTCTGGTCCTCTGGGCGGCCTCCCGCCTGGCACGACCGGTCGGTTGGATTTCCGACCGGGCAGAGGCGATGCTGTCGGACGTCCATGCCCGCGACCATGTGACCGAGGCGGCGCTGGCCCTGGACCAGGACGGCCATGTCGTGGGCCTGCGCGCGACGGTCACCGCCGCGATGGGCGCCTATCTGTCCAATTTCGCGCCCTTCATCGCCACCCAGGTCGGCAATCCCTGGATCACCGGCTGGTACCGCATCCCGGCGGCCCGGGTCGATGTCCACGGCGTTTTCACCAATACCGCCTGGGTCGACGCCTATCGCGGCGCCGGCCAGCCGGAAGCCTCCTATGTCATCGAGCGGCTGATGGACATGGCCGCCCGCCGCCTGGGCCTGGACCCGGCGGAACTGCGGCGGCGCAATATGGTCGCGGCAGACGCGCAGCCCTACCGCACGGCGATGGGCGGCAGCTTCACCGGCACCGACTTCGGCGCCCTGCTCGACCGGCTGGTGGCCGATGCCGGCTGGTCGGAGCGGCGCATCCTCGCAATGTCGGACGCAGGCCATGAGGCTTCGTCCCCGCTGCGTCGCGGCGTCGGCCTGGCCTGCTACCTGGAACGCACCGAAGGGGTGAAGGAGGACCATGCCTGGGTGGAGGTCACACCCGAGGGCGAGATCCTGGCCCTGACCGGCACGCAATCCACCGGGCAGGGGCACGAAACCGTCTTCGCCACCATCGTCGCCGACCATCTTGGCGTACCGCTTGAGAAGGTGCGGGTCGTGCAGGGCGATACCGACCGTATCGCAAAGGGTCATGGCACCGGAGGCTCGCGCTCCCTGGCGGCAGCCAGCCCGGCCTTCGTCCAGGCCGCCGACAATATGGTCGAGATGGGCCGGGCGCATGCGGCGGAGCTGCTTGAAGCCGCTGCCGCCGACATCGCCTATGCCGACGGGCGCTTCACGGTGGCCGGGACCGACCTGTCCGCCGACCTGTTCCAGGTCGCGGCGAAGGCGCAGGCTGCGACCGGCGCGCCGCTGAAGGCGGAAGGCATCTACGTGCCGAACTTCGCCCCCACTTTCCCGTCGGGCGCCCATCTCTGCGAGGTGGAGGTCGATGCGGAGACCGGCCGGGTGCGAATCCTGCGCTACCTGGCGGTGAACGATTTCGGCCGGGTGCTGAACCCGATGCTGGTGGAGGGCCAGGTGCATGGCGGGGTGGCGCAGGGCATCGGCCAGGCGCTGATGGAAGGCATCGCCTATGACGCCGAGTCCGGCCAGCTGCTGACCGGCTCCCTGATGGACTATGCGCTGCCGCGGGCCGACGACCTGCCGGCCTTCGAAACCGACTTCCTGGAACTGCCGCAGCCGGACAACCCGCTGGGCATCAAGGGCTGCGGCGAGAGCGGCTGCATCGCCGCGCCATCCGCCGTGGTCAACGCGGTCCTGGACGCGCTGTCGCCGCTGGGGGTGCGCCACCTGGACATGCCGCTTACCCCGGAGAAGGTCTGGCAGGCGATCCGCGCGGCGGCAGCGCAGGGCGAACCGGACTGACCCGGCCGCCCGCGCCGCCGCCGCGCGACGCGATCAGGCCGCGAAAGCCACCTTGCCGGTGCCCACGTCGTACATGGCGCCGGTGATGATCAGGTCGCCCTTCTTCTCCAGCCCGGCGAGGATGCTGCTGCGCTGGCGGATGCGCGCCAGGGTCAGTTCCACGTTCTTTTCGGCCACCGCCTGGACGAAGGCGGCATTGGCGGAGGTGCGGTCGCTGTCGAAACCCTGGACGGCGGCAACCGCCGGCTTGATGTTGGCCAGGGTCTGGGTGAGGTTGCCCAGCACGACATCGTCGCAGGCGCCCTTCACCGCGCCGCATTCGGTATGGCCGACCACCATCAGGACCTTGGCGCCAGCGGCGGCGCAAGCGAATTCCAGGCTGCCAATCATGTCGTCATTGACGAAATTGCCGGCGATCCGGGGTTCGAAGACATCGCCGATGCTCTGGTCGAAGATCAGGTTCGCCGGGGCGCGGGAATCGATGCAGCTGACGACGGCCGCGAACGGGTGCTGGCCGGTTGCGGTGGCCGCCACCTGCGGGGTCGGATTGCACACCATCGGCTTGCCGGCTGCGAAGCGGGCATTGCCTTCCTTCAGGTAGGTCAGTGCGTCCTGCGGGCTGAGTGCCTTCTGGCTGGCCGCGGTCTGCGCAGTGCAGGTCTGCGCGGCATGGGCCGACGCCAGCGGCAGCGCAAGGCCACCGACCGCGCAGCCGCAGGCCAGAACGGTGCGGCCGGTACCGCGTAGGAACGACCGGCGGTCGTGGGTGTGGGCATTCATCTCGCGTCTCCTCGCGTTCATGGTCACGTCAAGCGCAGCCGTGATCAGATTGCCGAAGTAGACGTGAAAGGGAAGCCGAGAACCCGCTCGAAGAGGCTTTTTCCCAAAACGAGCCACGACGAACGGCTCATTGGCATTTACTGGCCGATACGGAAACTGGTAGGTATGTTATGTAATAACATTCGATTTCTTCGGCGCACTTGCAGCGCCTTCGGGTGGCGGACGCGGCGCTGCCGTCAGCCGGCCTCCGGCCCCTTGACCGCGTGCGTCTCAAAATCCCCCGGCATGACGATCTCGATCAGTTCGAAGTCGGCGCTATGCTCGATCTCGCGATGGCGGATGCCGGGCGGTTGCAGGACACAGTCGCCCGGGCGGACGGTCTTTACCCCCTGCCCCTCATATTCGAACCGCGCCCAGCCCTTCAGCACGTAGTACATCTGGAAGCCCACGTCGTGGGCATGCCACTGGCCGGTGGCGTTGTCGCCCTCGCGCGCGCGGATGACATGGGCCACCACGGCGCCGTTCGTCGCTGCCTTGATGCCCAGGTCGCGATACTCGAAATAGTTGCGCAGGCCATCGGCGCGGAATGTCCCCTCCGCGCCGACATGGTGGCTGAATTTCTGGTCGCCTGAAGGCATCCCGCCCCTCCCTCACTCCGGCCCTCACGCCGGCCCTCACTCCGGATCGTCGACACTCAGCGCCAGGATGCGGCTGATCGCAGCCAGCCCATGGCCGCTCTCCGCCGCCCAGGCGTTGAAGGCCGCCTGCACGGCCGCCATCGCCTTTGCCCCGCCGGGCGGTTTGTCGATCACCCCTTCGCGGATCAGCGCCGCCGTCACGTCGCGGGTCAGGATATAGGAGTCGCGGCCCATGGTCCGCAGCATGTAGGGGCCGGTATTGCCGCCCATGCGGCTGCCCCGTTTCTTCAGCAGGGCCAGCAGGCCGGCGAAATCCTGGTTCGGCCAGTCCGCAAAGCAGGCGGCGGCGCTGCCATGCTCCCGCGCGAGATCGAGCAGGAAGCCGGCATTCTCCCGCACCGATGCGATCTTCTGCGCGTTGCGGACGATCCGCGCATCACGGGTCAGGGCGTCCAGTTCCTCGTCCGACATCAGCGCATTGCGCCCAGGCTCGAAGCGGTGGAAGGCCGCCTCGAAACCCGGCCACTTGTTCTCGATCACCTTCCAGGAAAAGCCGGACTGGAAGATGCCGCGGGTCATCGCCGCCAGCCAGCGATCGTCGGGGATTGACCGCAGCTCCGCGGCCGGCTTCACCTCCGGCAACAGGGCTTTCAGGGCCTTCGGCCCGCCCTTGCGCGCTGCCGCCTGCTTCTCGATCTCCGCGAACCTGCGCATCCGTCCCTCCCCCGCCTGCGGTGCCTGCCGGATCAGAAGGCCGCCGGCAGGGGAGGTCAAGACGATCGGTCAGGCGTCGGGATCGGCCTTCACTGCCCCATGCGTGTCGACGGGCGGTTCCCAGCCTTCCGGCATCGGATTGACCGGCTGTCCCTGCAGGGCAGCAATGGCATCCGGCAGTGGCGTGGCCGCCAGATTGCGCGGGTCGGGGATCGGGGCGCCGTAGCGGGTCTCCATCGGCACCACGCCGGCCCAGATCGGCAGCGCGTAGTCTTCCTCGTCGTCGAGCGGACCGCCGGTGCGGATCTTGGCGGAGGCCTCGTCGATCTTCAGGCGCAGCAGTTTCGTCGCCTTCAGTTCCTGGTCCGTCACCGGGCGCAGGCGCTCCCATTGCCCGGGCACCAGGCCGTCCACGAAGGTCTTCATGCGGGCGGTGACCTCTGCCGCATCGGTCACCAGTTCGGCATGGCCGAACAGCATCGCCGCCCGGTAGTTCACGCTGCAATGGAAGCCGGAGCGCGCCAGCACCAGCCCGTCGATCAGGCTGACGGTCAGGCAGACCTGCAGCCCGTCGGCCAGGCCACGCAGGGTGCGGCTCGCCGACGAGCCGTGGAAATAGACATGGTCGCCCTCCCGCCAGTACAGGGTGGGGATCACATAGGGTCCCTCCGCGGTGGCGAAGCCCAGATGGCAGACCTGGCCCGCGTCCAGCACCGCATCCAGGCTGGCCCGGTCGTAATGGCCCCTGTGATGCACGCGCCGCAGCCGCACCCGATCGCTGGCCGGCCCCGCCGGCGGACTTGCCTCGTTCATCTCCGGATCCTTTCCGTCTTGTTTGCGACGATTGTGTCTGCGGCCCTTCTGCCGCTAGATTGGTATGAAAACCAGATCCAGTTTCTCGTGAAAAACTAATGCCAATCTCCAACCGTGGAACGGCCGATGCGGTGCTGGCCGGGATTGGCCTGGACCGCGATGCGGCGGGACCGCTTTACCGGCAGCTGACCGCGCAGCTGCGCGGCCTGATCGAAGGCGGGCGGCTGCCCGCCGGCACCCGACTGCCCGCTTCCCGTGCCCTGGCGGAGGGGCTGGGCATTTCCCGCACCACCGCGCTGCAGGCGATCGACCAGCTGGCGGCCGAGGGCTATCTGGAAGGCCGCCGCGGTGCCGGCACCTTCGTTGCTGCCCTGCCGGCGCGACCCGCAAGTGCGGACCGCCCCGACGCGCCCCCGGCATCGACCGCGACGTCGGATCCGGCCGAGGATCCCGGCCAGCCGTTCCGGCCCGGCATTCCCGACACGGCCGCTTTTCCGGCGCGGCAATGGGCGCGCCATCTGCAGGCGTCCTGGCGGGCGCCGGGCCCGGCCCTGCTGACCGCGCAGCATGGCGCCGGGCTGCCCGGGCTGCGGGCGGCGATCGCCGGCCATCTGCGCAGTTTCCGGGGCCTGCACTGCGATGCCGACAATATCCTGATCACCGCCGGGCTGCGGGACGCGCTGGCCCTGGTCGGGCATGGCCTGCTGCCGCCGGGCCGTCCCGTGGCGGTCGAGGAGCCGGGCTTCCCGCCCCTGCGCTCGGCACTGCAGGCGCAGGGGCGCCCCGTCCTGCCCTGCACGGTGGACTCGGAGGGGCTGCAGGTCGGAGCACTGGCCCGCCGGGCCGGCGCCGCATGCGCGGTCACCGTCACCCCGTCCCGCCACTATCCGCTGGGCATCACCCTGCCGCTGGCCCGCCGCCTGGCCCTGCTCGACTGGGCGGAGGCAACCGGCGCCTGGATCCTGGAGGACGATTACGACAGCGAGTTCCGCTACCAGGGCCAGCCGGTGCCGCCGCTCGCCGCCCTCGACCGCTCCGACCGGGTCCTCTACCTGGGCAGCTTCTCGAAGGTGATGTTCCCGTCGCTGCGGCTCGGCTATCTGGTGGCCGGCACCGGGATCGTGGCCCGCCTCGCCGCCTTCCGGCCGCTGCATTCCGACCCGCCGTCGCTGGTGCCGCAGCCGGCGCTGGCCGCCTTCATCGAGGGCGGCGGCTTCGCGCGCCATCTGCGCCGCATGCGCCGTCTCTACCAGGTCCGCCAGGCCTCCTTCCTGCAGGCCTTCCGGCACCACTTGGGCAACTGGCTTCTGGTGGACCCCGCACCGGCCGGGATGCACCTGGTGGCCCGGCGCGGTCCCGGCCTGCCGCGCGCCTGCTCCGATACCGACCTGTCGACCCTCGCCGCCGGGCTTGGCCTCACTGTGCTTCCGCTGTCCGCCTGCCATGCCGGCCCGATGGCCGCCGGCCGGGCCTTCGGGCTGGTGTTCGGCTATGCCGGCGTGCCGGAAGCGGTGGCGGAGACGGCCCTGGCGCGCCTCGGCCGTGCGTTCGCGGCCCATTGCGCCGCAGCCGGCAGCGATTAAGGTTCGCCCCGGCCTACCGACGAAGAGGGGAAGTGCGGGCATGACCGAGTTCACGCGCGACGCGGCGGAGAAGATCCTCAACGAGAATTTCGCGCCCTGGGTGCGCGCCCTGGACATGCGCTTCGAACGGATCGGCGATGGCGAGGTGGTGATGGTCGCCCCCTTCGCCGAGGCGCTGGTCCGCCAGGGCGGCATCATGTCGGGCCAGGCGATGATGTGCCTGGCAGACACGGCCATGGTCTTCGCCCTGCTGGCCCGCGCCGGCAGCTTCGTCCCCTGCGCCAGCGTGGACATCCACTCCACCTTCATGCGGCCGGTCGCCAATGCCGACATGCACTGCCATGCCCAGGTGATCCGGGCGGGGAAGTCGATGGCCTTCCTGAACGCGTCGATCACGGCCGGCGCCGACGGCCCGCTTGCCTTCCAGGCGGTTGGCACCTACGCGCTGCCGCAGGGCTGAGGATGCGATGAGCAACCCGGGCACACCGCGGGGCCGCCTGGCAGGCCGGACCGCCCTGGTCATGGGTGGCGGCCAGCAGGCGGGGGAGACCGTCGGCAATGGCCGGGCGGCGGCGATCCGCTATGCACAGGAGGGCGCGGCGGTACTGGTCGCCGACCTGGACCTGGACGCGGCGGAGGAGACCGCGCGCCTGATCGCGGCCGAGGGCGGGCGCGCCGCCGCGATCCGCTGCG
This sequence comes from Marinibaculum pumilum, assembly GCF_042646425.1. Lineage (NCBI taxonomy): Bacteria > Pseudomonadati > Pseudomonadota > Alphaproteobacteria > Rhodospirillales > Rhodospirillaceae > Marinibaculum > Marinibaculum pumilum. Next base: position 109,075 of record NZ_JBHRTR010000004.1, on the reverse strand, counting down.
ACGTGACGGAGCCGGCGGGCTGCACCGACCCGGTCGCGGCCTGCATCGCCGCCCATGGCCGCATCGACATCCTGCACAACAATATCGGCATGACCGAGGGCGAGCGCGAACTGTCCGAACTGGACATTGCGGTCTGGGACCGGCTGGTCGACCTGAACGTCCGGTCGGTCTTCCTGACCGCGCAGGCCGCCCTGCCCCATATGCGGCAGGCGGGATCCGGGGTGATCACCAGCATCTCGTCGATCGCGTCGGTCAGCTACCTGAAGGCGCCGGTCTACAGCACCACGAAGGCGGCCATGAACATGCTGACGAAGCAGATCGCGGTGGCCAATGCGAGCTACGGCATCCGCGCCAATGTCATCCTGCCCGGCTTCATCGACACCCCGCTTTCCATCGAGCGGCGGCATCGCGAGCGGGGCATCGACCGCGCCACCGTGCGGACGGAGCGCGATGCCAAGGTGCCCCTGAAGGGCGGCATGGGCAGCGCCTGGGACGTCGCCAACGCGGCGGTCTTCCTGGCCTCCGACGAGGCGCGCTTCATCACCGGCATCGAACTGCCGGTCGATGGCGGGCAGAGCGCGCTGGCCGGCTATCGCGTCGCGGCGGACCTGGCATGAGCGATCCGGACAAGCCTCTCAGCGGATTGCTGGTGATCGCCGTCGAACAGGCGGTCGCGGCCCCGACCTGCACCGTGCGGCTGGCCGATGCCGGCGCCCGGGTGATCAAGGTGGAGCGCGAGGGTGGCGAGACCGCGCGCCACTACGACCGCGCCGTGCACGGCACCTCCGCCTATTTCGCCTGGCTGAACCGGGGCAAGGAGAGCGCGGTGCTGGACCTGAAGGCAGGGGCCGACCTGGCCCTGCTGGAGCGGATGGTCGCCCGTGCCGATGTCTTCATCCAGAACCTGGCGCCGGGCGCCAGCGCCCGCATGGGCTTCGGCGCCGCCGACCTGGTGGCGCGTCACCCGCGCCTGATCGCCGTCGACATCGTGGGCTACGGCCAGGATACCGCCTATCGCGAGATGAAGGCCTATGACCTGCTGGTGCAGGCGGAGAGCGGCATCTGCTCGGTCACCGGCAGCCCGGAGGCACCGGCCAAGGTCGGCGTCTCGATCGCCGACGTGGGCACCGGCATGACGGCCCATGCGGCGGTGCTGGAGGCGCTGATCGCCCGCGGCATCTCCGGCCGCGGCAAGGCGATCGAGATCGCCATGTTCGACGTGATGGCGGACTGGATGACGGTGCCGACCCTGTACTGGCAGATGCAGTGCCGCGACACGCCGCGCTGCGGCCTGCAGCACGCCATCATCCACCCCTACGGCGCGGTGGACTGCCGCGACGGCCAGGTCTGCGTCGCGGTGCAGGCGCCGGCGGAATGGCCGCGCTTCTGTGCGCAGGTCCTGCAACGGCCGGAGCTGGCGACCGATCCGCGCTTCGCCGACAACCCGGCGCGGGTGGAGAACCGCGCCGCGCTGCAGGCGATCATGGACGAGGTGTTCGGCGCGCTGACCCGGGCAGAGGCGCTGGCGCGGCTGCAGGCGGCGGGCCTGCCGTTCGGCAATGTCAGCACCGTCGCCGACATGCCCGGCCATCCGGCACGCCGGCAGGTCACAGTGCCGATGCCCGCCGGGGCGCCGGCGTCGGACTTTCCCTGCACCGCGCCGCCGCTGCACCCCCGCATGGTGCCGGGGCCACTGCCGGCACTGGGTGAGCATACCGACCGGATCCGGGCGGAGTTCGCCGCCTGATGCGGCGCTCCGCCCGGGCCGGCGGCGGTCAGTGTGCGAAGCTCGGCGACGGATGCTTCGCCTTGCGCGGCGGATTGCTGTCGAAATGCGCCAGCGCGGCGTTGATGTCGTCCAGCAGCATGTCCGCCATGTCGCGGCTGAACCCCTCCCGAATCACGATCCGCAGCACCTCCACCTCCTCGGCATTGGCGGGCATCGTGTAGGCGGGCACCTGCCAGCCGCGCTCGCGCAGCTTGTCGGACAGGTCGAAGACGCTGAACGCCGTCGAGTCCTTCAGCGCGAAGGCGAAGACCGGCGTCTCGCTGCCGTCGCTCAGCAGGTCGAAGCGCCCCGTGCGAGCCAGCTCCGCCGACAGGTAGGTGGCGTTGGCCTGCAGGTTGCGCATGATCCGGGTATAGCCCTCGGTCCCCAGGCGCAGGAAGTTGTAGTACTGTGCCACCACCTGGTTGCCGGGGCGGGAGAAGTTCAGGGTGAAGGTCGGCATGTCGCCGCCCAGATAGTTGACGTGGAAGATCAGTTCTTCCGGCAGTTCGTCGTGATCGCGCCAGACGATCCAGCCGATGCCCGGATAGACCAGCCCGTATTTGTGGCCGGAGACGTTGATCGACTTCACCTGCGGCAGGCGGAAGTCCCATTTCAGGTTCGGGTGCAGGAACGGCGCCACGAAACCGCCGGAAGCCGCGTCGATATGCAGCGGCACGTCCCAGCCCTGGCGGCCGTTCAGGTCCACCAGCGCGTCGTGCACCGCCTCGATCGGCTCGAACTCGCCGGTATAGGTGGTGCCCAGGATGGCGATCACCGCGATCGTGTTCTCGTCCACATAGGACATCGTCTCTTCCGGATCGATCACGTAGCGGCCCTTCGTCACCGGCACGTAGCGCGGCTCCACGTCCCAGTAGCGGCAGAACTTCTCCCAGACCACCTGGACATTGCTGCCCAGCACCATGTTCGGCCGGTCGGCGGCCTTGCCCGCGGCCGCCATGCGGTGGCGCCATTTCCACTTGAACGCCATGCCGGCCAGCATCACCGCCTCCGACGAGCCGATGGCCGACGAGCCGATCCCCTGCTCCGGCGCATGGAACAGGTTGGAGACGATGTTGACGCAGCGCTCCTCGATCTTGGCGGTGGTCGGATATTCGTCCTTGTCGATCATGTTCTTGTCGAACGTCTCCGCCATCAGCCGCTCCGCCTGCGGCTCCATCCAGGTGGTGACGAAGGTGGCGAGGTTCAGGCGCGAATTGCCGTCCAGCATCAGTTCGTCGTGGATCAGGCGATAGGCGATCTCCGCCGGCAGCTGCCCGGCGGGCAGCTCGAACTTCGGGATCGGCTCGATGCCGACCCGGCTGCCATAGGCCGGCGCCAGAAGCAGGTCTTCGCCGTCCGACGCACTGCGTTCTTTCTTCCGGTGGACCATGATGCTACCCCCTTGTGGCTTTCGGATCCGTGGCGGGCCGAGCGGCCGCCCTGCTGCCGTGGCAGTACAGCCGCCCCGCACCGCCGGCCGCAACCGTTCGGACGGCGCACCGTCCTCCACCCGCCGCCTCCGGTGCCGCAAATCACAACCCTCACGAGGCATGCATGAGCCTGGGACTGGACAGCCAGTCGAAAGGAGCCGCCGACCCGGACAGCGCCAGCCGGGCCCTGGCCCGGGGCGATTTCGCAGCTGCCGCAAGGGCCTTCGATGCGGTCCCGCAGGGCCTGACACCGGCCCAGCGCCTGGAACATGCCAAGGCGCTTGCGATGACCGGCCGGCTGCAGGAGGCGGAGCAGATGGCCATGGCGCATCTGCGCGAGCACGGCCCGAATGCCACGGCGTTCACTGTCGCGGCAATCTGCGCGTTGATCACCCGTCGCTACAGCCTTGCCCTGAGCCATGCCGCCGCCGCAGAACAGCTCGACGACAGCGTTCAGGTGACCGTCTACACCTACACGGCGCTGTCCCGGCTGGGCGCGATCCATGAGGCCAAGTCGGCGCTGCAACGCATGTACGAGCGTGAACGCGGCACCAATTTCACCACCATCAACGACCTGTCCAGCCTCTCGATGCTGCTCGGCCAGGCGGAGACTGTCGAGCGGCTGCTTGCCCTTTCCCCGCCCCTGAACGCGCAGACCGGGCGGCCCCGCTACTTCATCGCCCTGCCGAAATCCGGCGGCGCGACCGTGTGCAGCAGCATTGCCCGAATCCTGGGACTTCCGTTCGCCGGTGCCGGGGTGGACCTGGAGCGCTGGGCAGGCTTTCCCGCCCCCTGGCTTCATCCGGGCCTGCTCCGCCTGCTCGAAGGACGGCAGGTGATGTTCCTGACCCACGCCGCGCCGTTGCCGGACAATGTCGACTATCTGCGCGCGCAGGGCGTGCCCCTGAATGTCCATGTCCGCGACCCGCGGGATGCGCTGGTTTCGCTGTTCGAGATGGGGGAGACCTATGGCGCGCTGCAGCTCCTGCGCTTCGAGCGGTGCCGGCCGGGCTATGCCCTGATGGACCGGGCGGAACGGCTGGCGGCGCTGCGCCGGACCGTCTATCCGCTCTATCTCGCCTGGATCGACGGCTGGCTGAAGCTGTCGGACAGCCAGCCCGGGCTGGTGCGGTTCACCACCTACGAGTCCTTCTGCCAGGCGCCAGAGGACATGGTCGCGCGGCTGGCGACCGGCTACGGTGCGCCGGACGGCAGTGCGGCGACCTTGAACACGATGCACTTCCGCAAGGGTGTCGTGGGCGCCCATCGCGACTCCTTCTCCGAGGTCGAATCCCGCGCCATGTACGACGCGATCCCGGCGGCGGCCCGCGACCGTTTCGGCTGGCGACCTTAGCCGCCGCCCGGCTCCGCGGCCGTGGCGGGGAAATGCCGGCGGGTCGCATTGGCGAAGGCGACGAGCGACAGCATCACCGGCACCTCGACCAGGACGCCGACCACCGTGGCGAGCGCCGCGCCCGATTGCAGGCCGTAGAGGCTGATCGCCACCGCGACCGCCAGCTCGAAGAAGTTCGAGGTGCCGATCAGCGCGCAGGGTGCCGCCACCGGATGCGGCACCCGCCAGGCCCAGGCGGCGCCATAGGCAATCGCGAAGATGCCGTAGGACTGGATCAGCAGCGGTGCCGCGATCATCGCGATCACCAGCGGCTGCGCCAGCAGCACGCCGCCCTGGAACCCGAACAGCAGAACGATCGTCGCCAGCAGCGCAAGGACGGAGAGCGGCTTGAGGCGCGCGGTGAAGGCGGTGACTGCCGCATCCCCGCCCCGCCGGTGGAGCTGCCGGCGGGTGGCCAGGCCGGCAGCCAGCGGGACCACGACGTACAGCAGGACCGACAGGACCAGGGTGTCCCAGGGCACCGCGATGTCGGTGACGCCCAGCAGCAGCGCGACGATCGGCGCATAGGCGACCACCATGATCGCGTCGTTCACGCTGACCTGCACCAGGGTGTAGTTGGAATCGCCACGGGTCAGGTGCGACCAGACGAAGACCATCGCCGTGCAGGGCGCGGCGCCCAGCAGGATCAGCCCGGCGATATAGCTCTCCGCTTCCACCGGCGGCAGCCAGTCCGCGAACAGCCAGGTGAAGAACAGGACGCCGAGGCCCGCCATGGTGAAGGGCTTCACCAGCCAGTTCACCGCCAGGGTGATCACCAGGCCCTTCGGCCGACGGCCGACATGACCCAGGCTGGCGAAGTCCACGCCGACCATCATCGGGTAGACCATCGCCCAGATCAGCACCGCGACGACCAGGTTCACCTTCGCCCATTCCAGCCCCGCCAGGGCGGCGAAGAGGCTCGGCAGGACCTCTCCCAGGGCGACGCCGGCGATGATGCACAGCGCGACCCAGAGGGTCAGCCAGCGGTCGAACAGCGACATCGCGGCCCGCCCCTCAGCAGCCATTGCCGGCGGGATGCCCGCCGCAGGCCTGCAGGAAGGCGGCCAGCGGCGCCAACGCCTCCGGATTCAGGGAATAGCAGACCCGCGGCCGCTCGATCCGGCCGGTGATGATGCCGGCCGCCTTGAGAATCCGCAGATGCTCAGAAGTTGTGGAGGCGGCAAGGCCGATCTCCTCCACGATGTCGCAGCCGATGCAGGTCTGCCGGCGCAGCAGGGTCTGCACGATGCGCACCCGCGCCGGATGGCCCAGGGCCCGCGCCAGGGCGGCGACGTCGTCGGAAGGGTCGGCGGCGGGGGCGGTCCGCGGGCCGGCGGCCTCCCGTCGTGCAGCAGCAGCCATCGGCATCCCTCCGTATTTCGTCGAATGGCGAAATACGGCGAATCCCGGCCAATCGTCAAGGGCAGCCGCGGTAGGCGGGACCGGCCCGCTGTCATGCCTGCGGTCAGGCCGGCGAGCCGATGGTCATTGGCCCTCCGCGTCCCCGTCCTGCATTCCCCTGAGCGTCTCCTCGGGCACCCCCAGGCGCTCCACGGCATTCTGCAGGTGGCGTTGCACGCTGCGCGGATGCAGGTCGAGCTTCGCCGCGATCGTCCGCTCTCCGAGACCGGCACGATACATCTCGACGATGGTGCGCTGTTTCCGGGTGAGTGTACGCATCAGCACGGACAGGTCGGCCGTGACCGCCGGCCGCCCATGCCAGGGCGCCTCCGCCTGGCCGGCAATGGCCGCCTGCACCGCTTCCAGAAGCTCCTGGTTGGAGAAGGGCTTGTCGAAGAAGTCGACCGCACCGGCGCGCAGCGCCCGCACCACGGTGCGGGCATCGGCATGGCCGCTGAACACCATGATCACCAGGCCGGGATAGTTGCTGGCGACATGGTGGATCGCAGGGATCCCGCTCAGGCCCGGCAGACGCATGTCCAGCAGCAGACATCCCCGCACATCCCGCGGCAGGCCCTCGTCCATCTGCCTGACGCTGGCGAACTCGACAACATCCAGTCCGACCGACCCGCCGAGCATGGCGACCGTCGCCCGCACCGCCTCGTTGTCGTCGACGACAACGAGGACGCCCGTCCCGGACAAGATCACCGTTCCCGGATCGTGCGACGGCCCAGCCCTGCAAGGCGATCGACGACGGATTCCAGCGCCCCGCCCAGGAAGGGCTTCTCCAGCACCGCATCCGCGCCGAGCGCCTGACCGACCTCCAGGATATCCATGGCGAACCTCCACCCACCTGCCGACATCAGAAGGACCCGCGGCCCGTAGTCCATTCGCACGGCAGCGCGCAGCAACTCGTAACCGTCAAGATCGGGCAGCAGAATGTCCAGCACCGCCACCTCGAACGCAACCTCCGTCATTGCTGACCGGGCAGCGCGACCGCTGCCGCATGCAACCACATCATGGCCCCGGGCTTCCAGGCAGGCTGCGACAACCTCAAGAACAGGCTGATCGTCGTCAGCCACCAGAACCAGTACCAATCCGCCGCCCTCCTTCTCCTCTCGCCAGCTTGTCCGTCAGTGACACGTCCGGCGGCAGTCCGACAGTTTGAGACAAAAAATCTGTCCGCACGCAATCAGACAACTTTTTTTGACATTTTTTCCGTCGCAGTCGCAGTTTTTACATATACTTAATTTTTTTCATTCTTTCTGTTGTTTATTGCATTAATTTTTTATTCATCACAAGGCTGCATTTTCTCTCATCGGAAATGGAGACCGGAAGTGTTGATCACCGCCCGGGACCTCCATCGAGGCACCCATCGGAGAAGTGATTGACATGGCACTTGTGAAAAGCACGGAGATCGGCGAGACGAAGCCGAACGGGAAGCTGAACGGCGGCGGCAACGGTCACGCCCATGACGGCATGATGGCCGAGCGCAGCCTGCGGAGCGGCAGCGGCCGGCAGCAGGCGGCGTCCACCAGCGACGCCCAGCGCAAGCGGGCGCGCACCTTCGCCCGGCAGCAGCAGGCCGCGGAGCGGATCGCCGGCGCGGCCTCAGAACTGGCGGCCGGTGTCGCCGAGTCCGCGAGCGCGTCGGAGCAGCTGAAGACGGCGATGGACACCATCGCCGCCGCAGCCGAAGAGGCGTCCAGCAGCTCGCAGCAGTCGCTGAAGGCGACCGTCGGCCTGGCCGACCTGATCAACCGCTGCAAGGCGACCGCCGACCAGTCGGTGGACAAGACGGAGAACCTGCAGACCCTGCTGGTCGAGCTCCGCGGCCAGATCGAGGGCTCGATCGCCGGCATCTCCGCCTCGTCCGAGCGGCAGGGCGAATCCGTCCGCATCGTCGAGGAACTGGAGCGCCAGGCCGGCGCCATCGGCGAGATCGTCAAGACCGTCGCCCATATTGCCGACCAGACCAACCTGCTGGCGCTGAATGCCGCGATCGAGGCCGCCCGCGCCGGCGAGCATGGTCGCGGCTTCGCCGTCGTGGCGGACGAAGTCCGCACCCTGGCCGAGGTGTCGGAAAAGAGCGCCCGCGAGATCTCCGACATGATCGAGCAGATCCAGAAGGAGGTCACCGTGATCGCCGAGGGCATCCGCTCGGCGAACGAGAGCGTCAAGAGCGAGGTGGAGAACGGCCGGACCGTCTCCAGCCAGCTGGAGAAGATTCGCGACGACATGTCGTCGATCGTCGAGGGCGGCCGCGAGATCGCGCGCTTCGCGCAGGAATCCGACACCGCCGCGAAGGAGGCGCAGAAGGGCTCGGAGCAGATCGCTTCCGGCGCCGAGCAGCAGTCGGCCGCCTGCGAGGAGAGCCTGGCGGCGCTGAAGGAACAGGCGCAGGCGCTGAGCGAGGCCGAACAGGCCTCCGACGGCCTGCGCGAGGTGGCCGAGGAACTGAAGAACTCCACCGACATCGCCAAGAGCGCCGAGGAAGTGGCCTCGTCCGCCGAGGAACTGTCGGCCTCCATCGAGGAGATCAACCGCGCCTCGTCGCAGATCATGACCGCCATCGAGCAGATCCGGAAGGGTGCCGAGGCGCAGTCCGCCGCGGCGGATCAGTCCAGCGCCGCCATCGAGCAGATCCGCAAGGGGGTCGACGTGACCCGTGAGCGTGCCGGCACCGCACTGGAGCGCGGCCAGGAAATCGAGACCCTGATCGGCGAGGCGAAGGACAACATGGACCGGCTGGTCGTGGGTGTCAGCGGCTCGCTGGACGCGAACGCGAAGACCCGCGAGCAGATCGGCCGGCTGGCCGAAGTCGCCCGCAAGATCGACAAGATCGTCGACTCCATCGCCATGGTGTCCGTCCAGACCAACATGCTGGCCGTCAACGGCTCGGTCGAGGCCGCCCGCGCCGGCGAGTTCGGCAAGGGCTTCATGGTGGTGAGCACCGACATCCGCAACCTGGCCCAGGATTCTTCGGAGAATGCCGAGCGGATCAAGGACCTGGTGCGCGAGATCCAGGACCAGATCGTCACCGTCAGCACCGACATGAACGAGATCTCCAGCCAGACCAAGGTCGAGGTGGAGAAGAACAAGTCTCTCTCCAACGATTTCGTGCAGGTGAAGTCGGATGTCTCATTCGTGGTCAAGGGCAACCGCGACGTGCTGACCGGCGCCGAGGACATGCTGTCGCTGGCCGAGCAGGTCGCGGCTGGCATCGACCAGCTGAACAAGGCGGCCGGCGAGGCCGGCGCGGCAACCACCCAGGCCTCCACCGCGGCCGGCCAGCAGAGCCAGGGCACGGAAGAGCTTGCCAAGGCGGTCGAGGAAATCGCCGCGATGGCCGACGAGCTGCAGTCCGCCGCCTGACACCAGGCCGTCCGGCCGGCCCCGCGGCGGAGCGTTTGCCGCCGCGCCGCGGGGCCGGCCCCCTTGTTTGAGGAGAATCCGAAATGGATGTCCTGGAAAAAGAAGCCTCCGGCAGGCACCGCGAGGCTGCCAGCGAGACCGGCCGCGAGTTCGTGATGTTTCATGTCGGCCAGGAGGCCTTCGCCGTGCCGCTCGGCCAGGTGAAGGAGATCATCCGGATGCCGGCGCTGACCCGGCTGCCGCTGGCGCCGCCGGCGGTGGAGGGGATCGCCAACCTGCGCGGCGGCGTGCTGCCGGTGATCGGGCTGCGCCGGGTCTTCGGCTTCGGCGACAGTGCCCATGACGAGGCCACCCGGGTGGTGGTCCTCGACATCGGACGCGCCGCCGGGATCGTTGTCGATTCCATGTCCGCCGTCCGAGCCGTGGACGAGGAGCGCATCGAGGATGCCTCCCGCATCAGCAGCTCGGTGGACAGCGACCTCCTGACCGGCGTCATCAAGGATGTCGCCGACAAGGACGGCACCAAGCGCATGGTCATGGTGCTCGACATCGAGCGCCTGGTCGCCCGCGAATGCGCGGTCCGCGGCGTCGATGCCGCCGCCGGCGCGGCCGCCACGGTCACCGAGATGCTGGCGCAGAGCGCGGAAGTCCGCGGCGGCCAGGCCGAGGTGATCCGCCAGTTCGTGAGCTTCGAGGTCGACGGCCAGGAATATGCCCTGCCGATCGAGGACGTGCAGGAGATCGTGCACGCCCCCAGCGACATCGCCCGGGTGCCGAACGCACCGTCGAGCGTGGTCGGCATGGTGACCATGCGCAACCGCGTGCTGCCGATCCTCAGCCTGCGCGAGCTGTTCGGTCTGGAGCCGAAGCCAATCGGCGAGGACGACCGGGTCGTGGTGGTCTCGCCTGCCGCGACCGGACATTCGGTCACGGTCGGCGTGGTGACCGACACCGTGAAGGAGGTGCTGCGCATCGGCTCGTCGGTGATCGACCCGATGCCGGCGATGCTCTCGGCGCAGCACAACATGGAAGAGCTGACAGCCGTCTGCCGCCTCAACGACGGCAAGCGCCTGGTCTCCATCATCTCCGCCGAGAAGATGTTCGACCGTTCCGCCATGCGGCAGGCGATCGCGTCGGTGTCGGAACATGACGACAGGGCAGAGAACGGCAGCGAGGAGGCTATCGACATGCAGGACGACCGAAACGGTGCCGTGGTCGAGGAGGAGCAGCTCGTCGTCTTCAAGCTGGCCGACGAGGAGTACGGCGTGGCGATCGACGCCGTGCAGGAGATCGTGCGGGTGCCGGAGAGCCTGACCCGCGTGCCCAACACGCCTGCCTTCATCGAAGGCGTGATCAACCTGCGCGGCACGGTGATCCCGTTGGTCGACCAGCGCCGCCGCTTCGGCCTGCCGGGGCTGGAGCGCAACGAGCGTCAGCGCATCGTGGTGTTCACCGTGCGCGGCATCCGGACCGGCTTCATCGTCGACTCGGTGACCGAAGTGCGCCGCATCGCCCGCTCGGCGATCGGTCCTGCGCCGGAGATCTCCGAGGCGCAGCAGAAGCTGATCCGCCGGGTTGCCAACCTGGAGGCGCAGAAGCGGATGATCCTGCTGCTGGATACCGACCAGCTGCTGGACACCAAGGAGGTCCGGCAGCTCGAAAAGGCTGCCTGACGCGGTCGGCGGCTGCCGGACCCGCCCCCGAAAGGTCCGGCGGCCGCCCCCTCCACCCCGAAGACCCAGTGAAACCCGTTCGGAACGATGAAAACTGTCCTGGTTGTCGACGATTCCGCGCTGATGCGCCGGCTGCTGGTCCGCATCCTCACCGAGGGCGGCTTCCGGACGATCGTGGCGCGCAACGGCGCCGATGCGCTGGAAATGATGCGGAGCCACCGTCCCGACGTGGTGACGCTGGATATCAACATGCCGGAGATGGACGGGCTGACCTGCCTCGCCCGGCTGATGGAGGAATGCCCCGTCCCGGTGGTGATGTGCTCCTCGCTCACGGAGCAGGGCGCGATCGCGACCTTCGAGGCGCTGGAGCTGGGCGCGGTGGATTTCATCCACAAGCCCGACGGCACCGTCTCCCACAGCATCTACCGGGTCGAGGACGAGATCCTGCAGAAGGTGCGCGCCGCCAGCCGCGCGCGCCTGCGGCGGGCGACCGGACTTCGGCAGCGCCTTGCCACCGCACGGCAGTCGGCCGCGGAACGGAAGGTCCCTGCCGCAACCAGCCTGCAATGCCTGGTGGTGATCGGTGTCTCGACAGGTGGCCCGGCCACCCTGGAAGACGTTCTCGTGCCACTGCCGGCGGACTTCCCGGGCGCCATCGTGATCGCCCAGCACATGCCGGCCGGCTTCACCGCCACCCTGGCAGAGCGGCTCGACCGGATCTGCAGCCTGACCGTCGCCGAGGTTACCGGGATGACCGAGATCCGGCCCGGCCAGGTCTATCTGGGCCGCGGCAATGCCGATGTCGTGGTCGCCCGACGCGGCCAGGCGCTGACGGTGACCAGCGCGCCGATCGACGCCGGCCTGCTCTGGCATCCCTCCGTCACCCGGCTTGTGACCAGCGCCATGGCCCATGTCGCCCCGGAGCGCCTGATCGGCGTGCAGCTGACCGGCATGGGCGATGACGGGGCGACGGAGATGGTCGAGCTGAAGCGGCGCGGCGGCCGCACCATCGCGGAAGCGGAGGAGACGGCCGTGGTCTTCGGCATGCCGAAGGAGGTGATCGCCCGTGGCGGCGCCACCGCGATCCTGCCGAGCCGCCGCATCGGACGCGAACTCAGCCGCTGGGCCACCGCCCAGTCCGGCCGCATGGCGATCTGAGGAGAGCGAGATGGGACTGATGAAGGCGAGCGGCTTCCAGCCGCTGATCGCGGCGGAACCCGAGCCGGCCGCTTCGGGTCACGCCATCCCCGATCCTGCCGATCGGGACCCGGCCGAGCTTCTGTGTTCCGCCGCACCGGCCGACCGGTGCCTTGGCGCCCGCCTGCTCGGCCAGCGGCCGGACAGCGAGGCCCTGCTCCTGACGCAGCTGGACGGCGAGTGCGACCCGGCGGTACGGGAGGCGATCCTGCTCGGATTGCTGGCCCTCGGCTCCGACGAAGCCGCCGCCGGCCTGGTCGAGGTGCTGCACAGCGACGATGCCGGCCTGCGCAATGCCGCCATCGAAACCCTGTCGGCGATGCCCGAGGCGGCGGCGCCTCTTGTCGACGCGCTGCTGGAGGATGCCGATTCCGACATCCGCCTGCTGACCTGCAACATGCTGCTGTCGCTGCCGCATCCCGGGGTCCCGGCCTGGCTTTGCGCGGTCGCCGAGCGGGACAGTCACCCGAATGTCTGCGCTGCCGCGGTCGATGCCCTGGCGGAGGTCGGCGATCCCGGCTGCGTTCCGTCGCTGCAATCCGTCGCCGCGCGGTTTCCCGACGACGCCTTCCTGCGCTTCGCGGTCGACGCCGCGATCCAGCGCCTGGGCGGCGCGTGATGGTTGAGATCGATGACATGGAAGCGGCGGCGGAGACCCTGCCGGTCAGCGACGACGAGCTGGACCGGTTCTGCGAGTTCTTCTACCGGCGGACCGGCATAAGGCTGGACCGCAAGAAGCGCTACTTCCTGGAACGGCGCCTGGTCGAGCGCGCCCTTGCCTGCAATGCCCGGAGCTTCTCGGAATACTTCCAGATCCTGAAGTTCGGCCGCACCGCCGGCGAGCTCGAAACCCTCATCAACGAGATGACGGTCAACGAGACCTATTTCTGGCGCGAGAACTACCAGTTCGACTGCATGACCCGGCGGCTGCTGGACGAGATCGCCGCCGACAAGCGGCCCGGCGACAGGATCCGCATCTGGTCGGTGCCATGCTCCACCGGCGAGGAGCCCTACACCATCGCGATCCAGATCCTGGAGAACTGGCGCCACGCCGACCGCTACGACATCGAACTCTACGCCTCCGACATCGACAGCGCGGTGCTGAAGCGGGCTGCCGAAGGCATCTACGAGGAGCGCGCCCTGTCGCGGCTGCCGGCGGCCTACAGGACGAAGTATTTCCGCCGGCTTGACGAGCGCCGCTGGCAGGTGATCGACGCCCTGCGAGGCTCGATCGCGTTCGGCCGGACGAATCTCTTTGACCCGGTGCAGACCGCCCGTTTCCGCGGCATCGACCTGATCTTCTGCCGCAACCTGCTGATCTATTTCGACGACGCGTCCCGGCGCATCGCGGCCGCCAATATCCACGAGGCCCTGAACCCGGGGGGCTTCGTCTGCCTCGGCCATTCGGAAAGCATGAGCCGCATCAGCAGCCTGTTCAGACCGCGCCAGTTCAAGGAAGCGCTGGTTCACCAGAAGCCGTCGTGAGCCGAGGAGCCATGAGCGAGATCCCAATGAGCGAAATCATTGACCTGCACGCGGCCGAACCGGCCGAAGACGAAGCGTCACAGCCGCGCATCCTGGTGGTCGACGACGCGATCACCGTCCGGCTGTTCTACTGCAAGATCCTGGGCGATGCCGGCTACCAGGTGGAAGAGGCCGCCAACGGCCTGGAGGGGCTGGAAAAGGCCTTGGCCTTCCCCAGCCGCCTTCTGCTGGTGGACGTGAACATGCCGAAGATGGACGGCCACGAAATGCTGCGCGCGGTCCGGCAGGACCCGGCGCTGCGGGCGGTGCCGGCCCTGGTCGTCAGCACCGAGGGCCGGCCGCGCGACCGCGAGATCGCGCTCGGCGCCGGCGCGAACTTCTACCTGACCAAGCCGATCCAGCCCGATGTCCTGCGCGACACGGTCCGGCTCATGACGGGAGGCCGGCGATGACCGACGACCTGGTGCGCCAGTTCGTGCCCGAGGCGTACGAACTGCTGGAGACCGCCACGACGGCGCTGCTCGAGCTCGAGCGCAAGCCGGCCGACGAGGGTGCGGTCAACCGCGTGTTCCGCGCCATCCACACCCTGAAGGGGACCGCCGGGATCTTCGACATCCCCGCCTTCATCCGGCTCGCCCATGCGGCGGAAGACCTGCTGGGTGCGGTGCGCGAGCGCGAGGTCCAGCTCGACGCCGAGATGGTCGATGCGCTGCTCGCCGGCGCCGACCTGCTGGGCGGCTGGATCGGCCATCTGGAGGCGCATGGCGCCCTGCCGGCCGACGCTGCCGAGGCCGGCCTGCACTATGCCGGGATCTATCGCGGCCGGCTGGCGCCGGCCGGCGCTGCCGGCGCGCCGACCGGAGGCCCGTCGGCGCCGGTCGACGGCGCGGCGCAGGCCGACCCGGCCGCCCTGTTCTCCGAGGAGGGCCGCCGGGAGGCCCATGCCGCCTGGCGCGACAGCGACGGCGCTGCGGCGCCTGTGGCGCTGACATATCGGCCGGAAGGCGACTGCTTCTACAAGGGTGAGGATCCGCTCCATCTGATCCGTCAGGTGCCGGAACTGCACGACCTGAAGATCCTGCAGGCCGGCGGCGACACCGACCTGAACGGCCTGGACCCGTTCGCCTGCAGCCTGCACTTCGAAGCGCTGACGACGGCACCGATGCCGGAACTGGAGCATCTGTTCCGCTTCGTGCGGGAACAGGTCAGCTTCCTGCCCCTGGCGGGCGACTCGCTTCTCGGCGGGCGCTGTCCGTCGCCCGGCCCCGCGCGCAACGGCGTGGCGGACCCGGTCGCGAACCTGAGCGCGGAAGGTCGCGCGATCGCTGACGTGCAGTTGCTGGCATTCGACCGCGATCCGGGCTCGCCGGACTGGCGGACGCAGCTTCCGGCCGCCGTGGAGACGCTGGCACGCGTCTTCGAGGCGCATGACATCGATCTCCGGGACGATCTTGCCAGGGCCTGCGACCAGGCGCTCGACAGCGGCGTGCCGGACCCGCTCCACGCCTTGCTGCGGTCTCGCACGGCAGCCAGGGAGCAGGCCGCGACGGCGACGGACGCTGCGAATGCCGCTGCTCCTTCGCCGGGCCCGCAACCCGCAGAGCAGGCGATGGCCGGCGAGCGGGTCCTGAAAGTGGAGCAGCACCGGGTCGACACGCTGATGGACCTGGTCGGCGAGCTGATCGTCGCCAAGAACGCCCTGCCCTACCTCGCCAAGCGGGCGGAGTCCGGTATCGGCGCGCGCGAACTGGCCCGCGAGATCAAGGCACAGTTCGGCGCGCTCGACCGCATCTCACAGGGCATGCAAAACGCCATCATGGCAGTCCGCATGATGCCGGTCGGGACCCTGTTCCAGCGTTATCCGCGGCTGGTCCGGGATACCGCCCGCAAGCTGGGCAAGCAGATCGACCTGCGGCTCGACGGCGAGGACACGGAGGCCGACAAGAACGTCATCGAGGCGCTGGCCGACCCCCTGCTCCACATCATCCGCAATGCCCTGGACCACGGCGTCGAACTGCCGGAGGCGCGGGCCGCCGCGGGCAAGCCGGAGCGCGCCACCCTGACGGTCAAGGCCTTCCAGGAAGGCGACCGGGTCTGCATCGAGGTGTCCGACGATGGCGGCGGCATCGCGCCCGACCGGGTTCGGGCCAAGGCCGTCCAGAAGGGCCTCGTCGACGAAACCCGTGCCGCGGCGATGTCCGACGAGGAGGTGGTGCAGCTGGTCTTCCTGCCCGGCTTCTCGACCCGCGACGAGGCAAGCGACCTGTCCGGTCGGGGCGTCGGCATGGACGTGGTCCGCTCCACCGTCGAACGGTTCGGCGGCGATGTCGGTCTGCATTCCCTGCCCGGCAGCGGCACCACGGTGCGGTTGCGCCTGCCGCTGTCGATGGCGGTCACGCGGGTGATGATGATCGAGATCGACCGCGGCCTGTTCGGCATCCCCGTGGAGTATGTCTCCGAGACCCTTCGCCTGATGCCGGAGCGGGTGCGCCGCTTCAAGCATGCAGAGACATTCCTGCTGCGCGACGAACTGGTGCCGCTGGTCCGGCTGCGCGAGAAGCTGTCGATGGAGCCGGACGGCCGGGCCCGCGAGTCCGAGGCCGTCCTGGTCTGCCGGGTGAACGGCGCGCCGGTCGGCCTCGTGGTCGACGATTTCAACGTCGGCATGGACGTCGTGCTGAAGCCGTTGAACGGCATCCTCGCCGGCATGCCCGGCCTGTCGGGCACCTCGGTCCTCGGCAATGGCGAGATCCTGCTGATCCTGAACCTCAAGGAGCTGGTCTGATGCCGATCACGTTCGGAAAGTCCACTGCGCGCTTCGAAGGGGCATGCGTCGCGGAGGAGGTGCTGCCGCTGCTCGACTGGCTGCAGACGTGCGGGCGCGCCCGCATCAACCTTGCGCGCTGCACCCACCTCCACACGGCCGTGCTGCAGGCGCTGCGCGCCGCACGCGTCGAGGTCCGGCAGGCGCCGGCCGACCCCTTCCTCAACCGCCACGTCCTGCCCTTCCTCCGCGAGGCACGGGGCACGGCCGACGACCGCAACAAGGAGTAGCGCCATGCAGGTCATGATTGTGGACGATTCACGCACCTTCCTCGCCAGCCTTGAGGGCGTGCTGACCCGGCTGGGCCATGCCGTCGAGAAGGCGGCCAGCGGCGAAGAGGCGATCACCCGGCTGAAAGGCGGCCTGAAGCCGCGCGTGGTGATCACCGATTTCAACATGGGCGAGATGGACGGCATCGCCTTCATCAAGCAGGCCAAGACCCTGCCGGGCATGGCCTTCACGCCGATGATCCTGCTGACCACGGAGAGCCAGCAGGCCAAGCGCGACCAGGCCAGGGCGGCCGGCGCCGCCGGCTGGCTGGTCAAGCCGGTGGCGCCCGACGCGCTCGCCCAGGTGCTGAACCAGTTGGTGCCCGCCTGACGGCGCCTGCCGCAGGCGAGACCGGGCCGCACGCGGGGAGGCGCTGACCATGAACGAATCTGCATATATCGCCGGCGCCACGCCGTGGCGCCTCCGGGTCGCGCTTGTGCCGCGACGCGACGCCGTCATCGGCGCATCGGCCGCCTGCGCCTGGCTGGCCTGCGGCCTGGTCCTGCCATGGACCCTGACGGTGCTGGTCATATGGCTGGGGGTGGTGCCGGCCCTGCTTCTTGCCGCCTTTGCGGCGGGCGGCGGGATGCCCTCCGGCCGGCAACCACAGGGGGATGCGGCCGCCGCTCCCCCGGCACCGGAGGCGGCGGAACCGGCCGCGCCCCTGCCCGCCAACGATGCCGGACCGGCGGCGCATTGCGGCCATCCCGACGATCTGCGGCGCGACGTGCTCGACCTGGAGGCCTTCACCGGCATTGCCGAGCGCCAGATCGATCTCGTCGTCCGCGAGACCGAGGAGGCCGCCGGCGACATCCTGGAGCGGGTCAACGACGTGGAAGCGGCGATGCGCGCCACCGTGGCCTATCTGCGGGAGGCGACCGGCTCCGCACATGTCGTTCAGGTGATCGAGCAGAGCGAGAGCAGCATGAACCGCTGCCGCGACGAACTCGCCGGGATCGCGGCGGAACGCGAGCGCGACGTCGCGTCGATCGCCGAGCGCATGCAGGAGGTGAAGGACCTGGCCGCCTCCCTGGAAGGGCTGATCGGCGATGTCCGCGAGATCTCTCGTCAGACCAACATGCTGGCCATCAACGCCGCCATCGAGGCGGTCCATTCCGGTGCGGCCGGTGCCGGCTTCGCGGTGATCGCGCGCGAGATCAAGGACCTGTCGGCAGCGGTGGACGGTACGGCGATGTCGATCAGCCGTGGCGTGCAGGAACTCCGCAGCGGCGTGGAGCAGGCGTTCCGAACCACGGTGGAGGAACGGGTCGAGAAGGAGCGCGCCATCTTCGGCAATGTCAGCACGGCGATGAACCAGCTGACCGCCAATCTCGAACGGCTGATCGCCCACCAGCGGGATACGATCGTCAAGGTCTGCCGCGAGAACGAGGAGATCGCGCAGCCAATCATGGAGCTTGCCGCCTGCGTCCAGTTCCAGGACATCGCCCGGCAGCAGCTGATCCAGCTGCGCAACGGCTGGCGGACGGTGAACGACCATCTGGCGGGGGTGGCCTTGCAAGACCCCGAGACGGCAGGCCACCATGGGACGCTTAAGGATAAGATCGACAGCTTCTATGGCGACTATGTGCGCGCCGAACAGCGCGACACCCATGCCGGCCGCCAGGCGGCGGCGCCGGCGGCCATGATCGAGCTGTTCTAGTGGATGCGGTGATGATCGCGACGGCAAAGCATCCGGCGCTGGCGGCCTTCCTGTCCCGCAACATCGAAGGCATCCGGCAGGAATGGCTGGACGACCTGCGACGCAGCGGAGCGGTCAGGACCGACCTGCTGGACGACCGGGACCTGCGGGAGACCACCGGCGAGATCTGCCGGCAGATCCTGACGGCGATCGCCGGCGACAACCTCTCCGACACCCGGGCGATCGAGTATGGGCCGCTGCGGGAGCTGCTGGCCGGCCTTTCCCAGCGCTTCGCGCGACAGGGCCTTTCGCCGACCGAGACGGCGACCTTCGTCTTCAGCATCAAGGCCACCCTGACCCGTTTCCTGACCCGGGATCCGGCGCGACGCGCCCAGGAGACCGTGGAGCATATCCTGCGGATCGATCAGCTGTTCGACGCGCTGGGACTGGTGACGTTCGAAACCTATGCCGCAGCCCGCGAGGAACTGATCCTGGAACAGCACAGCCAGCTCGAAGAAGCCAACCGGTTGCTGGAACGGCGGGTGGCGGAGCGGACTGCCGAACTTAAGGCCAGCAACGAGGAACTGGAGGCCTTCTGCTACAGCGTCTCGCACGACCTGCAGGCGCCGCTGCGCAGCATCGTGGGCTACAGCCAGGCCTTGCAGGAGGATTGCGCCGACGCTCTGCCCGAGGTGGGGCGAACCTATATCGGCTACCTGGTGACCGAAAGCCAGCGGATGGGCACCCTGATCGACGATCTGTTGAGCCTGTCCCGGGTTTCCCGCTGGGCTCTGCGCCGCGCTCCCGTCGACCTGAGCCTGCTGGCCGAGAATGCCGCGGCCCGGCTGCAAGCGGCGGAGCCCGGCCGCGACGTGAAGATCGCGATCGCCCCGGGCCTGACCGCCACCGGAGATGCGCGCCTGCTGCAGATCGTCGTCGACAATCTGCTGGGCAATGCCTGGAAGTTCACGGCGCAGACGCAGGACGCCCGGATCACCTTCGATGCCGTCGAGGATCCGGCGGGCCCCACCTACCGGGTCTCCGACAATGGAGCGGGCTTCGACATGCAGTATGTGGGCAAGCTGTTCCGCCCCTTTCACCGTCTGCATCGGCATGCCGAGTTCGCGGGCAACGGCATCGGCCTTGCGACAGTCGAGCGTATCGTGCGCCGCCACGGCGGATGGGTGCGCGCCGAGGGACAGCCGAATGCCGGCGCCACCATCAGCTTCACGCTGGAACCCGCGGAAAAAGCGGAGGAACCCGACCATGGCGATCCCGACCGACCGTAAGATCCTGCTGGTGGAGGACAACCAGCACGACGAATTCATGACGGTGCGTGCCTTGACCAAGAGCCGCATCGGCAACCGGGTCGATGTCGTGCGCGACGGGGAGGAAGCGGTCGACTACCTGCTCCGGCGCGGCAGCTTCGAGGGCATGTCGCGTCAGGACCTGCCGGAACTGATTCTGCTCGACCTGAAGCTGCCGAAGCTCAGCGGCATCGAGGTGCTGGAGACGCTGCGTGGCAACCCGGCCACCCGCTACATCCCGGTCGTGGTTCTCACCTCGTCGGCCGAAGAGCAGGACATCGTCGACAGCTATGCCTTCGGCTGCAACAGCTAAATCCAGAAGCCGGTGGACTTCGCGAAGTTCGCCACCGCCATCGAGAGCCTCGGCGTGTACTGGCTGGTCCTGAACCGCGGGCTGCCGGAGACGGAGGAGTGATGGGTCGCCCTGTCATCATGCTTCTCGTCGAAGACAGCGAGCACGATGCCTTCTTCCTGACCCGGCAGTTGCGGACCGACGGGCTCGAGGTGGCGAGCTGGCGGGTCGACAACCGGGCCAATTTCGAAGCGGCGCTGGCCGAGGCGCAGTGGGACATCATCGTCTCCGACTATGTCGTGCCGGGTTTCGGCGGGCCCGAGGCTCTGGACCTGGCGAAGCGTCATGCCCCTGGCGTGCCGTTCATCATGGTCTCCGGTGCCCGCGGCGAGGAGGTCGCCGTAGAGACGATGCGCGCCGGTGCCACCGATTATCTGACCAAGGCGAACCTGGGGCGCCTGCGGCCCATCATCGAGCGGGCGCTGGAGGAGGCCGCGGAACGCCGGCGTAGCGCAGCCCTGGAGCTCCGCCTGCGTGACCTGGAGAACCAGCGCGAGCGCCTGCAGGCGATCGCCAGGATGTCCGGCGGGCTCGCCCACGAGATCAACAACATGCTGCAGCCGATCCTCGGGGCGGCGGAATTCCTGATCGACGACCTTCCGCCGGGCAGCGCCACGCACGAGGATGCCACCGTGATCCGCCGCTGCGCGCGCGATGCCAGTGCGATCGTCCAGAACGTTCTGGCATTTGCCCGCGGCGACCAGCAGGACCTGCCGGAGATCGACATCCGCGAATGCCTGCTGCGCAACGAGGAGGTGCTGCGCAGGAGCCTGGGCGGCGGGGTCCAGCTCGCCCTCTCCGTCCTGCCCGATCCGTGCCTGGTGCGCGGCAGCGAGCCGGAATTCCTGCAGATATTGGTGAACCTGCTGCGCAACGCCGACCGGGCGATGGGCGGGCGCGGCGTGATCACGATCGGTCTGCGCTGCGATGCCGGCTTTGGCGAAGCCGGCGGCGTGCAGATCGAGGTCACGGACACAGGCCCCGGCATCTGCACCGCCGAAATCGGCCGGATCTTCGAGCCCTTCTTCTCCGGCAGCAACAGCCAGGAGGGGAGCGGCCTGGGCCTCTCGGTCGTCTACGGGATCGTCAAGCGCTGGGGCGGCGATATCCTGGCCGACAACCTGCCAGGGTCCGGCGCCCGCTTCACGATCCGGCTTCCCCGGATCACCGTCGGCCGGCCGGAGGACGCACATTCCTGGGAGACAATGAATGGCACATGTGCTGCTGGTTGAGGATATCGAGGACGTGCTCTACATCCTCGGTCGCATGCTGCAGCGGCTGGGTCACACCGTGGTGAAGACCTCCGCCGCGGAACAGGCGCTGCAGGCGCTGCGGTCGGAGCGGTTCGACGCGGTCGTCACCGACGTCTGGATGCCGGGAACCGGCGGGATCGCACTGATCGAGGCGCTGAAGGCCGACCGCCCGGGCTTGCCGGTGGTCGCGATCTCCGGTGGCGCACCCAGGCGGCCCCTGCAGCGGTCGTTGGATTCCGCGCGGCTGGCCGGCGCCGATGCAACCCTGCTGAAGCCGGTCGACCGGGCGGAACTGGGCGCCACCCTGGACGCGCTGCTCGGATCCAGGGCGGCAGGCTAGGATCGGGCCGGCCGCAGAAGGGGCCGACCGCGGCACGCACGGCGGAAAGCTGTCTCCAGGATTTGGGAGGGGACGCCGCATGCAATGGCTACGCGATATCATGCCCGCGACGGCAAGTGCCCGCGCCAATGCGTGGCCTGGCGCCGGCAGGCATGGCATTCCCCTCGGCCTTGTCGCCACGGTCGCGTTCTGCTCGGTCGTGGCGACCTGGCTGCCAGTCTGGATTGTGCCGGTGCCGGGGGGATTGGCCCTGGGCGCGGCCATTTTCGCTTCTATGGGAATTCTCGCCCTGGCGCTGCTGGCCTGCCGCAACGCGGTGGCAGGCGCGGGCGCAGCGTCGCGTGAGCGATCGCAGGGCAGCGAGCCGGATCTGTCCTGGGACGCCATAGGCACCCGCACGGCACGCGAAGCCTTGTGGCATTGGGATCCGGAGACGGACCGGCTGACCAGCACGGCGCAGATGCCGGATGTCGCTGGCCTGGCGATCCAGGCGGACACGATGACCATGTCGCTCCTGCGCCACCATGTCCTGGTCGAAGACCGCCCCGTGCTGGACGGCGCCCTGGAGCGGCTGCAGCGGGGCGGCTCATCCGGCGAGGCCATCGAGGTGCGGATCCGCGAGCGCGCCGGCGATATCCGCCACCTGCAATTCAATGCCGCCGCATGGCCCCGTGCCTCCGGACGGCCGCCGGCGATCGCAGGATCGGCGGTCGACCGGACCCGGGCACGTCGCCGCGACGCCCGCCTGCTGCTGCTCGAACGGGCTGTGGAATCGACCACCGATGGCATCCTGATCGTCGATGCCCTGGCGACGGACATGCCGCTGATCTTCGTGAATGCGGGCTTCGAGCGCATCACGGGTTACGGCCGGACGGCCGTGCTGGGACGGAACTGCCGCTTCCTGCAGGGCAGCGACCGTCAGCAGGCGGGGGTCGCGACCCTCGCGGACGCCATCCGCAGCGGGGAGCCGGCCAGCGTCCTGCTGCGCAACTACCGGCAGGACGGCGTCCGCTTCTGGAACAGCCTGTCGATCGCGCCCGTGCAGGCGGACGACGGCAGGACGACCCACTTCGTCGGCGTCATGGCCGACGTGACCGAGCGGATCGAGGCCGAGAATCTCGGGCAGCTGTTGCGGCAGAGGCTGGAGCAGGCGCAGCGCATGCAGCATCTCGCCGCGCTCGTCGGCGGGGTCGGCCATGACATCAAGAACGCCCTGGTGCCCATCCTGTCCCTGTCGAAGCTGCTGGAGGAGGATGCCTCCCTTCCCGATCCCGCGCGCCGGCTGGCTGGCTGCATCCACCGCTCGGGCACGACGGTGCGCGCACTGGCCCAGAGCGCACTGGACCGGGCCCGCGACACCGACATGCGGCGGCACCGGCTGGAGCTTTCGACCCTGGTGCGGGACAGCATCGAGCTTATCCGGCCCGGCCTTCCAGCCGGAATCACGGTGACGGTGGACGGCGACGCCGATTCCGTCGTGCTGGGCGGTCCGGCCGAAATCCACCAGGTGCTGCTCAACCTGCTGACCAATGCCGCCCAGGCAATCGGTCCGAACCAGGGCAGGATCGACGTGCAGGTGAGAGACGACCGTCCAGCCGGCGATGTCAGACTGATCGTGCGCGACACCGGGGCCGGCATGAGCCCGGACGTGCTGGAGCGTGCGCGCCAGCCATTCTACTCGGGGAACAAGGGCGCGGGGCTGGGGATCGGCCTCACCCTGGTCGGCACCGTCGTCGAGGACCATGGCGGCCGGCTGGAGATCGAGAGCCGGCCCTGCGAGGGCACGACGGTCGCGGTCCACCTGCCGCGCGCGCCCGCTGCCGCGAACCTCGATGCGGACGACCTGCCGGACGGCGCCGGAGCCTCAGCCGCAACCACGCCGCAGGAGCGGCGCTGACCGGCAGCGGAAAGGACGAAGGGGCGCCGCGCCCGGAGGGGGGGGAGAGGGCCCGGGGGCCCTCAGTGCCGGGCGCTGTCGAACCAGCCTTCGGCCGTCATCTCCGTCAGGGTGTCGTCGAACGCCTCGACCGCGCGGTCGATGATGCCCTCGTCCATCACGGTGGAGAGACCGCCCTTGCGCGACTTCGACACCAGGATGCCGCGATTGGCGAGGCCCAGGGAGCAGACCTGCTGCAGCGCCTCGTCGTCGGTGGCGACGTCGCGGGCATTGTTGATCTCGCGACGGGTGAAGTGGATGTCGAAGCAGGAGGCCGCGCCGGTCACCCGGGCCGGTACCTGGCGCTTCTCGATACAGTCGGACAGCCCCTTGCGCAGCCGGTCGCCCAGGCCGTTCAGCCGGTCGATCGCCGCCTTGTCCAGCAGCTTCAGGGTCGCCAGGCCTGCGGTCACCGTGACGGGGTTGGAGTTGAACGTGCCCATCGTCATCACGGCGCCGCCCTCGTCCGCTGGCCGGCAGAGATCCATGATCTCGGCCCGGCCGCCGACCGCGCCGACCGGATAGCCGCCGCCGATGATCTTTCCCATCGTGGTCAGGTCCGGGGCCAGGCCATAGACCTCCTGCGCGCCGCCGGTGGCGAAACGCAGGGTGATCACCTCGTCGCAGATCATCACCGTGCCGGTCTTCGCGCTCTCCTCGCGGATCGTGCGCAGGAAGTCCGGCAGGCCCGGGATCATGCCGCCGCCGCCCAGCATCGGCTCCACGATCACCGCCGCCAGGCGCTCGCCCTGCTCGCGGAAGACGCGGCGCACCGCCTCGGCATCGTTGTAGGGCACCAGGACCGCATCCTCGGTCACGCCGGGCGGCATGCCGGCCATGTCGCGCACCGGCGGGTGCGGGTCGTGCGGCGCATCGACCGGCGGGTTGGAGAAGGAGCCGGTGATCACCGGATCGTAGAAGCCGTGATAGCCGCCCTCGAAGCGCAGGATCCGGGTGCGGCCGGTATAGGCCCGCGCCAGGCGGATCGCCATCATCACCGCCTCGGTGCCGGAATTGTCGAAGGTCACCTTGTCGATGCTGGCGACCCGGCCGCACAGGGTCTCCGCCAGCTCCGCCTCGCGCTCTGAGACGGAGGTGAAGGCCGAGGTGCGCTCCAGCTGCGCCTTCACCGCGGCGACCACCTCCGGATGGCCATGGCCGTGGATCATCGCCAGCATATTGTTGTTGAAGTCCAGCCGCTCGTTGCCGTCCAGGTCCCAGACCGAGGCGCCGCGCGCATCCGCCAGATAGACCGGGAAAGGTTTCTGCAGCATGGTCGCGCGCGAGGTGCCGCCGGGCACCACCTTGCGGGCGCGCTGCTCATGTTCGGCCGACTTGCGGTTGCTTTCCCGGAAGCGGCGGACGATGGCCGAGGTCTCGAACATGGGCGGCATGGCTGGCATGGCGGCTCCCTCCCCCTAAGGCACGTGGCTGAGGCATCTGGCTGGGACATGGCATTTCACCACGCGCCAGTCTGCCCGAAGCCGGCGGGCCCGTCTTGGACCGGACCGCCCGCTCTGTTGGACCAGGCCGCCGGCGGCACGGCCCGGATCAGGGCGCGCGGACCTGTCGGCCGAAGGGCCAGAAGATGCGCCGCGACCGGCGCTCCGCCAGCTGCCCCTCGGCGACCTGCTCGGTGAAGCGGGGCGCGCCTTCCGGCGGGTAGGGGATGGTGTTCGCCGCCTGATCGATCTCCTCCACCGTGAAGTTGGGGAAGGGCAGCCGGGTCTCCGCCCGCCAGGCCTTCACCTGTTCTTCCGCGGCGGCGCCGCGCTCGGCGTCCAGGCCGCGGTCGCGGCCCAGATACAGGGTCTGCGACGGCACCGCGATGCCGGTGCCGGCCGCCTCGATCAGCTCCATGATGCGCAGGTAGAGATCCTCGCGGATGCCCAGGAAGTCCGACCAGTCGGTCGACACGACATAGGCATAGACCTCGATATCCAGGGAATGGCTGCCGAAGCCGGAGAAGCGCACCCGCAGCGGGTCCTCGTCGACCTTGGCATGGGCGATCAGCAGGCGCCGGATTTCCGCCAGCACGTAGCGCAGCTGGTCCGGCCGCGTCTCGTAGCGCAGGCCGATGGTGAACTGCAGCAGGATCTTGTCGCGGCGGCCGAAATTCTCCAGGTGCATGTTCACGAATTCCGCGTTCGGCACCGAGATCACGGTGCGGTCGCGGGTGCGCAGCTCGGTGGAGCGGATGCCGATCCGTTCCACCGTGCCCATCTTCTGGCCAAAGCGGCAGAAATCGCCGACCGCCAGCGGACGGTCGGCGAACAGGATGAAGCCGGCGATCACGTTTTCCAGGGTGGAGCGGGCCGCCAGCGCCACCGCCAGGCCGCCGATGCCCAGGCCGGCCAGCGCGGCGCCGTAAGGGATCTGCAGCGCTTCCGCCAGCAGCAGGAAATTGCCCAGGACGATCGCCACCTTGATCAGTCCGACCAGCAGGGAGGCCAGGATATCGCCGCGCTGGCTGATCGCACCGAAGCGGTCAAGGATATGGCGTACCGCGTCGATCAGCCAGAACTCGATCGGTATCGAGCCGGCGATCATCGCCACCATGGCAACGGTCTGGGCAATGCCGGCGAAGCGGTCGGGCAAGCCCAGCAGGCCGATGCCGAAATAGGCGACAAGGCCAAAGACCATCAGCCGCACGCCCCACATCAGCAACTGCGGCACTCGGCCGATGGCCGCCCGGTTGCGCCGGTGCAGCGCCCGCCCCACCAGGAAGACGGAGATGCTGATCAGCCCCGCGAGGACGAGCGCCAACACGAACACAACGACCATGGCGATCCACTGCCAGGCTTCCAGCGGACCGACCTTCTCCAGCCCCCCGGGCAGGACGTCGCGCAGCTGGTTGCGGATGCGGAAGAAGACCGGGCCGCCGTCGGGATCGTAGGGCAGCATGTGCCGCGGCAGCGGCAGATCCTCCGCCGCGGCGTAGAGGTGGCGGATGCTCCGCAGGGTCTCCGGCGTGAACTTCCACTTCTGGCCGTCGTCACTCTCCACCGGCGCGATGACGATGTCGCCGTCGGGATGCATGAAATGGACGTAGGGGGTCTCGCTGTCCGGGTCGTTGGGGATCTCCTGCAGCACCACCTCGCCGATGCGGGCCAGCACCTGGTCCAGGTACTGCGCCAGCAGGACGCCTTCCTGCTGGCGTGTCACCGCGTTCAGCTCCGACAGGTCAAGGGTGTCGATCGCGTTGTCGAGACCGCCGGGGCCCGCGCGCATGCTGTCCAGGAAGGCTTCCATGGCATCGCGCGGGCTCTCCTGGCGAAACACACGGCTCGGCGACGGCACCCGCCCCTTGGTACGGACCAGCAGCCGCTCCAGCGTGCGGTCCAGTTCCCTCTGGCTGGGCACGGCAATCAGCCACTGGTCGTCCCGGCGCAGGAACGACAGCATGTATTCCTCGCCGTCATAGCGGCTGAGGCGCAGGTCGTAGCTGTCCGCCTTCGGGTTCAGCGGCACCTCGGTCAGGCGGAACTGAAACTGGTCGATGATCAGCCACAGCAGGGTGGCCTCGCGAAGTTCGTCGGTCTTGTCCTGGTCGCTCTCGGGGTAGGCCAGCAGCTGCACGATGTCGTCGAGATACTGCAGGTCGCCGTTCTGCACTGCCTCGCCGGCCAGCAGGAAGGCACGCAGGACATTGCGGGGGCTGTCCTGGGTCATCAGCGCCCCGTCCTCGGCATCGGTGGGGTCCAGCCGCGAGCCGGTCCACCACTCGTTGTCGCTGAACCGACCCATGAAGCTCTGGCCATCCGGCGACATCACCCAGACGAAGGTCCCGCCATTGCCCGGCTCGGTCCAGCTGCCGACCAGGCGGTTGCCGTCGACCCGGCCGGCGATCGCCCCGCCATAGAGCGGATACTCGCCGGTGACCACATTGCCCTCCTGCCGGACCACAACCCGGGTGCCGCCGTTCAGCCAGCGCGTATCCCAGACCCCCGACCAGTCCTGCACCTGCGCGACCGCCCCCGCCGGCAGGACGAGACAAGCCAGGACCGTGAGGAATGTCGAAAGCAGCAGCGCGGCCAGGGCCGGGCGCAGGCGGGCGGGACGGTTCGATATCATCTGTCGGGACCGCTTCAGGACATGTCGTGGAGGGCGCGCGGCTGCCGCGGCATTGCCGGTGCGCATTCGGTGCGCATTCGGTGCGCATTCGGTGCGCATCATCGGCGTCACTGCAGGGCCGCGACAAGCCACCATTCGGTCAATGACACGGCCGGCAGCCGCCGGGCAAGCGGAAGCCGTAGGGTCGGGCGTCTCGTTCGCGGCCGGACCGGGCCCCGGACATGCGAAGGGCGCCAGCCGCCGGGCAGCGGCTGGCGCCCCATCTGGCGCCGCCCCCGGGCGCCCCCCTTGTGGTCGCGGCGGCGGTCAGCAGGCCAGGGCCATCGGCGCCGCCGCCTGCCTGCCGCGCTGCGCCGTCACCCAGGGGCTGGCCCCCTTCTCCGCCTCGCGCTCGTTCAGCAGGCCGCGCACCATCGCCTGGTCGCCGCCGCGGCGCGCCGCCTCCAGCAGGGTCAGGGTCAGGATGTCGCGCTGCGCATGGCTGCCGCCGAACGCCTGCGCCCGCTTGCGAACCTCCAGCAGGATCCGCGCCGACCGCTCGAAGTCCGCCTCTTCGAAGGCCTGCAGGGCGGTGACCACGGGCAGGCCGACATCGCGGATCAGTCGAGTGCTCGACGTGCCCTCGCCCGCCTTCTGCTGCAGGGCGGTGACCAGCCGGCGGGCGTCGTCGCCGCGCCCCGTCGCGATGAAGGCCATCATCGCGTGCATGTCGTTGAACGGGTAGTAGGCGTCGACGGCCATGCCTTCGTAGATCTCCGCCAGCTCCGTCCAGCGCCCGCCGACATCCACGCCGCGCAGATGCAGCCGCCACAGCAGGGAGGCGGCGTCCACCATCTCCAGCGCCACCTCGGAGCGCACCGGCCGGATCACGCTGTCGTACAGTTCCAGCGCACGGGCATCCTCCTGCCGCTCCAGGTGGTAGAGCGCCAGGTGCCACCAGTTGTGATAGGCGAACATGTTGCCCGGCGACCAGCGGGCCGCGCCCTCGCTCATCCAGCCGATGCCGTCCTCCGGCCGGCCCTGCATCTCCATCACATGGGCGACCGCATGCACGGCCCAGGCATCGGCCGGGTTGCGCGCAACTGCCTCCCGCCCCATCGCCTCGGCCCGCTCGTACTGGCCGCATTCCTCCAGGCCGAAGGCATACATGCCCTGCAGGAAGCCGTAGTCGGCATCGTCTGCGCTCCAGTCCGGCAGCACCCGGGCGACCCGGTCGCGCAGCATGCCGGACTGGCCCAGAAAGAAGTCGCACTGATGGGCCAGCTGCAGGGCGATCAGGTCGCGCGGGCAGTCGAACAGGACCCGGCCATAGGCCTCCGACGCGCCGTGGAAATCCTCCGCCAGCCAGGCGCGGATCGCCGCCATATGGCCGCGCTCGCGGTCGTTGGCGCGGTCGCGCAGGCGCTCCAGCTCCCGCAGCTCCTCTTCCAGCACCGGCACCGCCGCCTTCTCGCTGGAGATCAGGTGCAGGCCGGCGCGGAAGCAGTGCCCCATCACGAAGTCCGGATCCTCGGCCAGCGCCGCCTCGATCTCCCAGAGCGGATCCTGGAAATAGCCGAGCAGCAGGTGGGCCGCCTTGTCCAGCGCCTCCACGGAGGCGCGGCGGTCGGTGGAGACGGGGGCGCCGAAACGATCGACGAGTGACATGGTTCTTCTCCTGACGCGATGGCGCCCCGATCATCGGCAGGACCGGCGACCGCTGGCCGGCAGGGTGAACGGAACGCGACTTCAAGTACAGGTTGCATCCTAACCTCATGTCACATGGTGTCTGTGCGTTCCGTCACAGATCGATGCCGATTGACCCGGCACCGCTTTCGCGCCACCTTCCCCCCGTTCCGAGGGGAGTCCCGATAGGGGGCTGAGAGACCGACGGCCGATCCCGCCCACATGGCGGGTACCGGCAACGCGGTGACCCTCAGGAGGCGCCACGGCATGCACGGCAGGCCGGGGCGGCTCCGGGAACCTGATCCGGGTCATGCCGGCGAAGGGACAGGAACCGCGTGCGCCAGAACCGCACCCTTTCTCCCCCCGCTCAATCCGCCCGGATCTCCTGACCGCCACGCAAAGGAGATCCAGATGTCTGCCACAGACAGCAAAGCCGCCACCGACATCGCCGTCACCACCGGCGCCCTGCCCGCCTCGCGCAAGGTCTGGGTGGACGGCGCGCAGGACGGCGTCCGGGTGCCGTTCCGCGAGATCGACCTGCACCCGACCGCCGAGGAGCCGCCGCTGCGGGTCTACGACACCTCCGGCCCCTATACCGACCCGGAGGTGCGGATCGACATCGCCGCCGGCCTGCCGCGCCTGCGGGAGGGCTGGATCGCCGCCCGCGGCGACACCGAAAGCTATGCCGGCCGCCCGGTCCTGCCGGTCGACAACGGAAACGTGGGTGACAGCCATGCCGCCCCGGTCTTCGCCGCCTGCCCCACCCCGCGCCGGGCGAAGCCGGGCCGCCGGGTCAGCCAGCTCGCCTATGCGCGCGCCGGCATTGTCACGCCGGAGATGGAGTTCGTGGCGATCCGGGAGAATCTCGGCCGCGCAGAAGCCGCCGCCAAGGCGCGCGACGGCGAAGCCTTCGGAGCAGAGATCCCCGACCAGGTGACCTCGGAATTCGTCCGCGACGAGATCGCCCGCGGCCGCGCCATCATCCCGGCGAACATCAACCATCCGGAGGCGGAGCCGATGATCATCGGCCGCAACTTCCTGGTGAAGGTGAACGCCAATATCGGCAATTCCGCCGTCACCTCCTCGGTGGCGGAGGAAGTCGACAAGATGGTCTGGGCGATCCGCTGGGGCGCCGACACGGTGATGGACCTGTCGACCGGGCGGAACATCCACACCACCCGCGAATGGATCCTGCGCAACAGCCCGGTGCCGATCGGCACGGTGCCGATCTACCAGGCGCTGGAGAAAGTCGGCGGCATCGCCGAGGAGCTGACCTGGGAAGTCTATCGCGACACCCTGATCGAGCAGGCGGAGCAGGGGGTGGACTATTTCACCATCCACGCCGGCGTGCGCCTGCCCTACATCCCGCTGACTGCGGAGCGGGTCACCGGCATCGTCTCCCGCGGCGGCTCGATCATGGCGAAGTGGTGCCTGGCGCATCACCGGGAGAGCTTCCTCTACACCCGCTTCGCCGAGATCTGCGAGATCATGGCGGCCTACGACATCTCTTTCTCCCTGGGCGACGGGCTGCGCCCCGGCTCCATCGCCGATGCCAACGACGCCGCCCAGTTCGCGGAGCTGGAGACCCTGGGCGAGTTGACGAAGGTGGCCTGGGACCAGGACGTGCAGGTGATGATCGAAGGCCCCGGCCATGTGCCGATGCACAAGATCAAGGCCAACATGGACAAGCAGCTGGCGACCTGCGGCGAGGCGCCGTTCTACACCCTGGGCCCGCTGACCACCGACATCGCGCCGGGCTACGACCACATCACATCGGCCATCGGCGCCGGCATGATCGGCTGGTTCGGCACCGCGATGCTCTGCTACGTCACCCCGAAGGAGCATCTGGGCCTGCCCGACCGCAACGACGTGAAGACCGGCATGGTGGCATACAAGATCGCCGCCCATGCCGCCGACCTGGCGAAGGGCCATCCCGCCGCGCAGGCGCGCGACGACGCCCTGAGCCGGGCGCGCTTCGAGTTCCGCTGGGAGGACCAGTTCAACCTCTCCCTGGACCCGGAGACGGCGCGCGACTTTCACGACCGCACCCTGCCGAAGGAGGCGCACAAGGTGGCGCATTTCTGCTCCATGTGCGGGCCGAAGTTCTGCTCCATGCAGATCAGCCACGAGGTGCGGGCGCATGCCCGGTCCAACTCGGCCCCATTCGGCGAACAGGCGGTTGCCGAGGCGGAACAGGGCATGGCGGAGAAGGCCGCGGAATTCCGGGCCGGCGGCGGCGAGATCTACACGGAGGTCGACAAGCCGGCGGCGGAGTGATGGAGCTGGGCGGTGTCGCGCCGCAACTGGTGCCGCACCCCCCGCCTGATCCGTCATCCCAGGGCCTGACCCTGGGATCGTGACGGGACAGCGATGCTGCATGCCGGCGTTCCGTCGACGCCGGCGTTGGGATCCCAGGGTCAGGCCCTGGGATGACGGCGGGGTGGGTGGTGCTTCACCTTGGGCGAGAAGGGTTGGTGCGCAAAGCGACGGTGCCGCTGACGTTCTGCTGCAATCGGCCGACAGGGAATGCGAACCCGATGACGTTCTCTAACAGTCGTCACTGCCGGACTTGTTCCGGCAGTCCATCGTAGAGCCGCCCTCAATATGAGCGGCCAGCCCTGCATTCCGTTGGGCAGCGGCACGATGGACCCGCGGCCAGATGATGCGGAACACTGGGTCCGCGGGTGACGATTGCAGGCAAGGCAGGCGGCAGGATCCGAAGCGTGGCGAATTAGAGCGGACACCATCGGGCCAGGCCCTGGTGACGGGCGCCGACGCTGCATGACGGCGTTGCGTTGATGCCGGCGCAGCGAACCCCGCGACAGGCCCGAGCGTCACGCAGGACCGGCATCAAAGATCGGCCATTCTCAAAATCGAGAGCCAGTCCTGCTGCCCGCCCAGCACGCGAAGGATCGAGACAGGGCCGCCGCTCGTGCGATACACGACCAGGTGGCTGCCGTGCACGTGGATGCGGACGGGCGGTTCGAAGGCGCCCCGCTCCGGCGCCAGGGTCGGCATTTCGGCGATCAGGTCGAATACCCGGACAAGATCGTCGATATGCCGGTCCGCCTGCGCGATCCCCAAATTCTCCGCCGAGAACCGCCAGGCCGCGTCGAGATCCGGGACTGCGCGGGGCGTGAGCCGGTAACCCGCGCCGTCACCGGACGACATGCCGTTCGCGCATCCGCAACTTGAACGCCTCCGCGTCGAAGGGTTGCGGTTTGCCGCTCTCGACCCCGTCGGTGATCGCGGCTTGCAGGGCGGCGAGGGCCTGCTTCCGCTCCTGATCCTTCCGGATCAGGTCGCGGATATAGTCGCTCGCATTGCCGTAGTGGCCGCCTTCCGCCTGACGCTCGACCCAGGCCTTCATCTGCTCCGGCAGGGAAACATTCATGGTCGCCATCGGCACCTCCGGTTCAGAACAGCCTGCCATGAGATAGCAAAATTCGCCAGCAATGTTGCCAAAGTCTGCCAAAATCTCACCCAAAGGCCGGTGGCGCCCTCCACCGGACCGCCGGCGGCAGGCCGCCTTCACTCAAGCACCATCGGCAGAAGCGACAGGCAGAGCAGCAGGGCCATGGCGAGGTTGAAGATGCGGAACCGGATCGACCGCCCCAACAGGCGACTGACAGCCGTCCCGGCAACCGTCCAGACTGCCAGGCAAGGCGCGTTCACCAGCATGAACAGCGCCACCAGCACAGCCAGCCAGGGCCAGCCTTCAGCCGTCGCCGGCAGGTAGGCGGTCACAGCACCCATCGCCATCAGCCAAGCCTTCGGGTTAACCCACTGGAAGGCGGCGGCACCCAGGAAGGAGAGCGGTCGCGGCGCGGACCGCCCGGCCGTCTCCGGCGGCGCCGCATTTGCGATCCGCCAGGCAAGCCAGAGCAGGTATCCGCCGCCGGCCAGCCGCAGCACGATATCCAGCGCCGGAAAAGCCGCGAACAACGCCTCCGCGCCAAGCCCGATCGCCAGCACCATCGCGCCGAAGCCCAGGTTGATCCCGGCCATATGCGGCAGGCTGCGGTCCAGGCCGAAATTGGCACCAGACGCCAGCAGCATCACGTTGTTCGGTCCCGGTGTGATCGAGGTGGCGAAGGCATAGCCGGCAAATGCCAGCAACAGTTCCGGGGTCATCGGCGGCTCCAGCGTCAGCATTTGCCCGCACGATAGAATTAGGACACTTTATCAGCCATACCGTTTGCGTCCTATGACACTTTTGCGGATTGGCAATGCGCCTGACCTCGCCCTGGACGGCCCGCCTCGCCGATATCGACGGCTCCGCCTCGGAACGGCTGGTCGCGGCGCTGGAGGAAGATATCGTCGCCGGCCGGCTGCCCGCCGGTGCGCGGCTGCCCGCCCACCGCGACCTCGCCTGGCGGCTGGGCATCGCGGTCGCCACGGTGACCAAGGCCTATCGCCAGCTGGAGCGCCGCGGCCTGGTCGCGAGCATGCGCGGCCGGGCGACCTTCGTCGCCGATGCGCCGCCGCACGCGCGCGAGATGGTCGACCTCGCCACCAACGTGCCGCCGCTGGCGCTGAGCGACCGCCTGTTGTCGGCCACCCTGACCGACCTGGCGAAGCGCCTGGACGCAGCGCGGTTCGGCACCTACATGCCGCCGGCCGGATCAGCAGGACATCGCGCCGCCCTGGCGCGGTGGCTGGGCGCCGGGCGGTTCGCCGTCGATGCTGACCGGCTGCTGCTGTGCAACGGCGCACAGCACGCCCTGTCGATCGCGCTCGCCGCCTCCTGCCCGCCGGGCACGCCGCTGCTGACCGAGGCGTTGACCTATCCCGGCGCCGTCCTGCTGGCGCGGCTGAACGGCTGGCCGCTGCACGGCCTGCCGGTGGACGGCCAGGGCCTGCGCCCGGACGGGCTGCGCGACCGCCTCGCCGCGCTGGCAGGCCGCGGTCCGAAGCCGGTGCTCTATCTCACCCCAACCCTGCACAACCCGACGGCCGCGACGATGGGCGCCGCCCGTCGGCGCGAGATCGCCGTCCTCTGCCGCCGGCATGACCTGACGATCGTCGAGGACGATGTCTATGGCGCCCTGGCGCCGGACGCGCCGCCGCCGCTGGCGGCGCTGGCGCCGGAACGGGTGCTCCACGTCACCGGCCTGTCGAAATGCCTCAGCCCGGGCCTGCGCATCGGCGCGCTGCTTGCACCGCAGCCGATGCTCGGCGCCTGCCTCGCCGCGCTCCAGGCCAGCTGCACCATGGCGGCCCCCCTGTCCTGCCTGATCATGGAGCGTTGGCTGCTGGACGGCACCGCCGACGGGGTCTGCGCCGCCGTCCGGCGGGAGGCGGCGCACCGCACCGGCCTGGCCGCCGCCGCGCTGGACCTGCCGGCCCCGGCGCGGCCGGGCTTCCATCTCTGGCTGCCCATGCCGGCACCGGCCGCCAGACGGCTGCGGGAGGCGGCAATGACGGCCGGCCTGCTGCTCGGCGATCCCGACAGCATGACGGCCGCAGGTGACGACACGACGGCAACCACAGGTCTGCGGATCTGCCTGGGCAGCCCCGCCGTCGAGAGCCTGCAAGCGGCGATTGACCAGCTCGCCGTCCTGCGGGAGCGATCGGTGGACGCCTCGCCGGCAGGCCGGGCGCTGGTGTGAAACGCCCGCTCAGCCCATCAGCGCCGCATCCAGCACGCGGTGGAAATGCACGATCGCGCCTTCGAAGCGGCCGAAGGTGAAATGGTCGTTGGCGCCGCTCGACAGGCCGCGCTGGATGGCGCAGGTGACGTCGCGATCCTCCTGCCCGCCGATATCGGCGAAGGCGGCGTCGCGCGCCGCCTCCGCCCGCAGCCGCTCCGGCTCGTCATCCTCGCCTTCCGCCGGCGGGTTGGTCAGGCCGTAGGTGACCATGCGGGTGCGGTCCGTCGACAGCGGCTCCAGCACCACCACCATGGTGTGCCGCGACAGCACCGCCACCAGCACGTTCGGGAACAGGTGGTAGACATAGGTCAGCAGGCCGTCGATCCGGCGCTCCGCCTCCGGCACCTCGGCCAGCCTGGCGATGCGGCGGAACGGGAAGGTGACCCGGCTGTTGCGGCCGAACGCCTCGATCACGTTCAGGTTGTCGAAGCCGTAGGGGTAGAAGCTCTCCCGGTGGGTCGGGCGGATGTGATAGCCCTCCAGGAAGCTCTCCGCGAAGATCTTCCAGTTCGCCGCCACCTCGCGCTCGGCGCTGTCGAACAGCATCTGGCCGGGCGCCAGGATCGGCGGCAGGTCCGCCGGCGCTTCCTCCGCACCGTCCTGGGTGACGAAGACAAGGCCGGACCGTTCCTCCGCATGCACCGGCACCAGGCCGTGGCTGCCCCTGTCCAGGCCGGGAAAGCCTTCCTCGTGCGGCACATGTCGCAGGCTGCCATCCAGGCCGTAGCCCCAGCCGTGATAGCGGCAGACGAAGGTCTTTGTGCAGCCGCGACCGTCGGCCACCGGCATCCCGCGATGGCGGCAGGCATTGCGGAAGGCGCGAACCTGCCCGTCGCGACCGCGCACCGCGACGATCGGCACGCCGGCCGCCGGCCGCGCCACGAAGGCGCCCTCCCCGCCCAGCGCGGCGGCGGGGCAGAACGGCACCGGCAGGCGGCGCAGCAGCGCCATCTCCGCCTGCAGCCGCGCCTCGGAGCGGTAGTTCTCCACCGGCTCGCGCCAGACCGTTTCGCCCAGGTCGGTGCTGCGCTTTTCCACATGGGCCAGCACCCGCGCGGCCACGGCTCGATCGTCCAGCAGGGCGTTCATCGCCTCCTCCCTTCCAGTTTCCTTCTTGCCGGGGCGGCCTCGACCCGCCCGCCCCTGCCGCTCACCCCATGCGCATGCGGCCCATGAAGTCGCGCTTGCCCAGCGGCACACCCTTCATCCGCAGGATGTCGTAGGCGGTGGCGGCGTGGAAATAGAAGTTCGGCAGGGAGAAGGAGAGCACGAAGTTCTCCGCCGAGAACGGCAGCTCCCGCCCCTGCACCTCGAACACCAGGCGGCCGCCCTCCAGCGCGTCGATCTCCGCACGGTCGACGGCCTCCAGCGCCGCCGCCGCCTCGGCGATCATCTCCTGCAGGCCGGCGAAGCTGTCCGGCATGGCGGACATCGGCCAGGGTGCGAAGCGGCCCGAACGGATCCCCTCGATGGTGCCCAGCGAATGCTGGCGCACGGAGCCCAGCTGGAAGCGCAGCGGCAGCATGTCGTCATGGATCGCGGTCGCCACCAGCGCCTCGGAATCCTCGCCCTGCTCCGTGCAGTGGGCGCGGCCCTTTTCCAGGAAGCCGGCCACCGCCCCCAGGCCCTGCAGGTAGGAGGGGATGCTGATGTCGTAGAGTGAAAGCGCCATGGTGCCGATCCGCCCGAATGATTGATCTGGGGCCGGCCGCTGCCGGCCCGGACGAAGTCTGCCAGTTCTTGGCCTTTCGCGCCGCTGCGTTCGCGCAGGCCCTGATCCGGAACCGTCGGGACGGCGGCGATGTTGGAGGGGAAAGCCGAACGAAAGGGCACCCCATGTTTCTGGAAACCGTCAAGTCCGAAGGCCTTGCGCATCTGTCCTACATCCTGGGCGCCGATGGCGAGGCGGTCGTCGTGGACCCCCGCCGCGACTGCGAGGTCTATGTCGAGATCGCCCGGTCCCGCGGCGCGCGCATCGTCCATATCCTGGAGACGCACCGGAACGAGGACCTGGTCAGCGGTGCGCCGGTCCTGGCGAAGATGACCGGCGCGACCGTCCATCACGGCCCGAACCCGGAGGCGCCGATCGCCTGGGCGCAAACGATCCGCGACGGCGAGGCGGTGGAAGCCGGACCGTTGCGGCTGCACGCGATCGAGACACCGGGCCACACCTACGACCACATGGCCTATGCGATCGAGGACCGCGACAGCCCGCACGGCCATGTCGGCGTCTTCACCGGCGATGCCCTGTTCGTGGGCGATGTCGGCCGCACAGACTTCTACCCGGACGAGGCGGAGAAGGTCGCCGCCCTGCTGTTCGATTCCCTGCAGAAGCTGCTGGCGCTCGGCGACCAGGCGATCATCTACCCGGCGCATGGCGCCGGATCGGTCTGCGGTTCCGGCATGGCCGACCGCGAGTTCTCCACCATCGGCCATGAGCGCCTGAACAATCCGCGCCTGCAGCTCGACCGGCAGACGTTTGTCCGCGCCAAGACCAGCGAACACCACCAGTACCCGCCCTATTTCCGGGCGATGGAGCGGATCAACATCGCGGGTGCCGCGGACAGCGGACCGGCCGGGACACCGGCGCCATGCACCGCCGCGGCGGTCGCCGCCCATGACGGGCCGGTGGTGGACGTGCGTCCGGTCAACGCCTTCCAGGGCGCGCACTGGCCGGGTTCCCTCTGCCTGCCGGTCGGCATGCTGTCGGCCTTCGCGGGCTGGTACCTGGAGGCGGAGGCGGAGATCGTTCTGGTGGCCGACGATGGCGGCCAGGCGGCGGAAGCCACGCGCCGGCTGGGCCGGATCGGCTTCGACCGGGTCGCCGGCTATTTCGACGGGCTGGTCACGGCCACTGCCGGCGGCCAGGCCTTCGGCCACCTGCCGGTGGTGGGCGCCGCGGAGGTCGCCCGCCGGCGGCGGCGCAATGCCGGCGACTGGACCCTGCTGGACGTGCGCGACATCGACGAATGGACGGAGGGCCATATCCCCGGCGCGGTCCATGCCTATGTCGGCCGATTGCCGGATCAGGCGGATCGGCTCGACCCCGAGCGGCGAATCACCACCATGTGCGCCTCAGGCGCGCGGGCGACGGTGGCTGCCGGATGGCTGAAGGCCAACGGCTTCGAGGATGTCGACGTCTTCCTGGGCTCGATGGGCGCCTGGCGCAGCCGGCAGGGCGAGGTCGAGAGCGGGCCCGGCGGGGGCTGAGGGCCGGGCCGCTGCGCCGGGGAATCGCCCTCGGCCCGGCACTCCGCTACGATTGACGGCATGTCGATACCGCCGCCAGCCATCCGCAGCGCGACGCCGGCCGATGCGGCCGGTCTCCTCGATATCTATGCTCCGATCGTCGAAACGACGGCGATCTCGTTCGAGGCCCGGCCACCGACCCTGTCGGAGATGACCGGGCGGATCGAGACCCTCCTGCCGACCCATCCCTATCTGGTGGCGGAGGCAGAGGGCCGGCCGCTCGGCTTCGCCTATGGCAGCCAGCATCGCACCCGGGCCGCCTATGCCCGCTCGGTCGACGTCACCGTCTATGTGGCGGCGGACGCGCGACGACAGGGTGTCGGGCAGGCGCTCTACCGGGCCTTGCTCCCGGCTCTGGCGGAGCGCGGCTTCCATGCCGCCTTCGCCGGCATCGCCCTGCCGAACCCCGGCAGCGTCGCCCTGCACGAGGCGGTCGGCTTCACCCCCGTCGGCATCTACCGCGAGGTCGGTTTCAAGTTCGACCGCTGGCACGATGTCGGCTGGTGGCAGCGGCTGCTGGACGGTTGAGCCGGCCGGGTCGGAACGTTGGTGCATGCGGCGGCGACCGTCACCGGTCCCGGGTGCAGGGCCGACGATCCTGCCCCGCTCCGCTTGCCGCCTGCCGGAACGCTGTGCACCAACGCCGGGCCCGGCGTGCAGCGGAAGGCGGCAACGATGAGGACCGACTCAAGCTCGATCGGCATCGGCATTGCGATCGGCGCCGGGCTGGGCAGCGCCCTTGGCGTGGCGATGGACGACATCCCCATAGGCCTGGCGATCGGCCTGGGGCTCGGCGTGGCGCTCGGGGCCGCCTGGGGGCGGCGCAAGGGTGGCGATGGCAGTGATGACAGTGATGGCGGGAACGGATAGGGCGGCGACCTGACCGGGTCCGGATTCCGCGCGCCGCGACCGGCGCCACCACTATCCTGGCGCAC
This sequence comes from Marinibaculum pumilum, assembly GCF_042646425.1. Taxonomy (NCBI): domain Bacteria; kingdom Pseudomonadati; phylum Pseudomonadota; class Alphaproteobacteria; order Rhodospirillales; family Rhodospirillaceae; genus Marinibaculum; species Marinibaculum pumilum. The sequence goes on along the minus strand of NZ_JBHRTR010000004.1, from coordinate 69,852 downwards.
CCGGCTGCGACAGCCGTCGAAGCGATCGTGCTTGCCGCACGACCGCGCGGCGTCATGCTCGCCCCCTGCCGCCCCGAAGGGAGACCGTCCTGCGCAACCCCTGGTTCCTCGTCTTCGTCTGCTTCCTGATGGCGACCTTCGCCTGGGGGCTCGGCTTCTACGGACTGGCGGTGTTCCTGCCGCAGCTGAAGGCCGCGCATCCCGGCTGGAGCACCGGCGCGATCTCCGCCGGCACGACCTTCTATTACCTGGCCGGGGCGGGGTTGATGTGGTTCGCGGGCACCGCCTTCGCCCGCTTCGGACTGCGCCTGCCGGTGCTGGCAGGCCTGGCCTGCATGGCGGCCGGGGCCGGCGCCCTGCCCTTCCTCACCGCGCTGTGGCAGCTGTTCGCGGCCTATGCGGTGATGGCCTTCGGCTGGGCGGTGATGAGCACCACCGGCATCGCCACGATCCTGGCGCACAGCTTCGACCGGCGGCGCGGGCTGGCACTGTCGCTGGCGCTGAACGGTGCCAGCTTCGCCGGCGTGGCGGTCTCCCCCGTCCTCCTGCTGCTCAGCCGGGAGGCCGGCTTCGCGACCGCGGTGCCTGCGGTGGCCGGTGCGATGGCACTGCTGCTGGTACCGCTGCTCTGGGTCAGCCTGGCGCCGGGGCGTCAGGGCCATGCCGACCTGCCGCCGGCGCATGACGGCGAGATCCCGCCTCTGTCCGGGCAGGCGGCCGGACCCGTGTCGCCGCCGGCGCGCGGTCCGCTTCTGCGCAGCCTCGCCTTCTGGAGCGTCGCCGCCCCCTTCGCCATCGTGCTGTTGCAGCAGGTCGGCTTCCTGACCCACCAGGTGGCGTTTCTGGAAGGGCGGATCGGCGCCGCGCAGGTCGCGCTGGCGGTGGCGCTGACCACCGGCTCCGCGGTCGCCGGACGGCTCGCCCTGGGCCTGGTGATCGACCGGCTCGACAAGCGCGCCGTCACCGCCGCCTCCTTCGCCCTGCAGATCGCCGCGCTCGGCATCATGCTGGCCAGCGGCGATGCGCTCGCCCTCTATGGCGCCTGCATCCTCTACGGCCTGAACGTCGGCAATATCATCACCCTGCCGGCGCTGATCGTACAGGTGGAATATCCGCCGGCCGCCTATGCCCTGGTCGTCGGCATGGTCACCGCCATCGCACAGTTCACCTATGCCTTCGGACCCGGCCTGCAGGGCCTGCTGCGCGACCTGGCCGGCGCCTACGAGCCCGGGCTGGTGCTGTGCATGGCGTTGAACGCCGGCGCCGCCCTGCTGGTCCTGATGCGGCCGGGCCGGCGGCAGGCGGCGGCCACTTGACATTCGTCCATATGTCGACGATCTTCGACATATGGACGAAACAGATGCCCTCGACGCCCTCGCCGCCCTGTCGCAGGAAAGCCGCCTGCGGCTGTTCCGGCTGCTGGTCACATGCGGCCCCGACGGCCTGCCGGCGGGGGAGATCGCCCGCCGCATGGACGTGCCGCACAACACGCTGTCCAGCCAGCTGGGGCAGCTGTCACGGGCCGGGCTGACCCGTGCCCGGCGGGAAGGGCGCTCGGTAATCTACGCGCCCGATTTCGACGGCATCCGCGCCCTGCTCGGCTTCCTGATGAAGGATTGCTGCGGCGGGCCGGCGGAGCAGTGCAACGCCCTGCTCGACCGCTTCCTTCGCCCCGACTGCACCACCCACTGCCAACCCGCCTGCGGAGACAGATCATGAAGCGCCTTCACATCAGCCTGGACGTCCAGGATCTCGATGCCTCCATTGCCTTCTATGCCGGACTGTTCGGTGCCGACCCGACGGTCCGCAAGCCCGACTATGCGAAGTGGATGCTGGACGATCCGCGGGTGAATTTCGCCCTCTCCGCCCGCGGCCGGGCGCCGGGCCTGGACCATCTGGGCATCCAGGCCGAGAGCCGGGAGGAACTGCGCGACGTGCAGGGCCGGCTCGACACGACCGGCGGCCGCGTGGTGCCGCAGGGCGAGACCACCTGCTGCTATGCAAAGTCGGAGAAAAGCTGGGTCTTCGACCCCCAGGGGATCGCCTGGGAGACCTTCTTCACCAGCGGCGAAAGCACGGTCTATGGCGACGACCTGCTGACCGAGACGATGCGCAGCCCGGACGAGGTCCGCGAAACGGCGGGGGTGCCCCGCGCCTGCTGCGTGCCGGCAGCCGAATAGGCGCCGGGATCAGCCATCCCGCGGCCGGCACCAGAACTGGTACATGGTGCGGAAAGCCGCGGGCTCGATCTCCTCGAAGCGCCGCCAGGCCTCCAGGTCGCCGGCCGCCCCGGCGGCCGGGAAGGCCTGGCGGAAGCGCCGCGACAAGGCGGGGTCGGCGATCTCGAAGCCGATGAATTCCAGGTCCAGCGCCGCCAGCCAGGCGGCCAGCTGCGGGATGTCGATCGCGACCTCCTGCACGTGGAACAGGAGGTCGCGGCAGGTGCTGGCCGCATAGAAGTCCAGCTCCCGCGCGACCTGCCGCGCCGGGGCGTCCGACGGCAGGGCCAGCAGGTCGGCGCGGGCACGGCGCATCCCCGCGGCGTCGGCCGGGTAGCCGCCGGCGGCCACGAAGTCGCGCGCGGCCTGGATCTCCCGCCGGCCGGCGGTCGCATAGAGGCCGATCTTCATCAGCCCGCGCGGCCGCAGCAGGCCCCGCAGCACCCGCCAACCCGCCAGCGGGTCGGCCAGGTGGTGCAGCACGCCCGAACATTCGATCAGGTGGAAGCGCTCTTCCAGCACCCCCAGCTCCAGGATGTCGGCGACCGCGAAGCGCAGGTTGCCGGCACCGAGTTCGGATGCCCGGCGCACCCCATAGCCCAGCGCCCGCGCACTGAGGTCGACCGCCAGGACATCGGCCTGGCGGTAGCGCGCCGCGACCTTGGCGGCATGCGCACCGGTGCCGCAGCCGGCGACCAGGATCCGCGGGCGTTCCGCCCCCCGCGGCAGCGATTTCGGCTTCACCCAGGGGAACAGGCCGGTCACCACATCGGCCAGCGGCCGCGCCTTCTGCCGGCGCAGGCCCTGCCAGCGCGGATAGGGATTCTCCTCGTACTGCGCCTGCACCGCGCGGGAGGTCGCGTCCGCCACCCCGGTCAGGCACGGCAGGCCGGCGGCCAGCGCCGCCTCCGCCGCCGGCTCCTCCAGGCAGGCGCGGCGGAGCAGCGCCAGTTCGTCGTCTTCCGCCGCCGCGGGCAGAACCTCCGGCACCCGGTAGAGCGCCCGCAGACAGGCGCGCAGCGGCATTTCGCCGGCCGTGCCGGCCCCGAGCCGCTCCAGCGCGGCCAGTTCCACGGGCGTCTCGGCCCAGCAATACTCCGCCCACCAGGCCTGCAGGGCGAGCGCGGCCAGCAGGCGCAGCGGCGGCAGCGCCGCTTCCTCCGCCGCTTCCTCCGCCGCATCGGCCGCCAGCAGCGCGGCCCGGCGCAGCCCGGTCAGCAGCCGTTCGGCCCCTTCCCCCGGCAGCGAAAGATGCTCCATCACGCCGAGGACGAAACCGTCGTCGGCGAACCCGGCCGGTGCCGGCCTGCCGGCCAGTCGCAGCAGGTCGGCGTCCCGGCCTTCCGCCGCGGCGGACAGCGCCGCCCGCCAGGGCGAGCGGCTCTGCAGCATGCCCAGGGGCGCGGTGGCCGGGATCTCCACATCGCGCGCCGCCGCCAGGTCCAGCAGGGCGGCCTCCAGCTCCGGCGCCGGGAAGGGCGGCTGCACCCGGCCCAGAGCCGTCGCGAGGGCCTGGCGCAGCCGGCGGTCCAGCGGCGCCGCCTGCCAGGCCGCACAGTGATAGTCCAGCGCCTCGAGGGTCCGGCCAGCGCGGTCCAGCACCCGGGCGGCCACCGGCGCGGCATCCGCGCTGCGGCGCGCTTCGTCCGACAGCCCGGCCAGATGGGTCACCGCCTCCGCCACGCGTCCGGCGCGCTCGGCCGCAGCCGCACGCGCCAGCACGATCCGCAGCGGCGGCGCCTTCGCAGGGCCGTGCCTCTTCGCCGTCATGCCGCGCAGGCCATGCCGGCCGCGATGCCTTCGGTCACGACTGCCATTCGGTCACATGCACGTCGTAGGCGATGCTGATCCGCTCCCCCGTGCCGCGATAGGGCCGGGTGCCGTGCCAGTAGTGGGAGGGGAAGAAGAACGCGCGGCCGACCTCCGGCAGGTGCAGGCGGTAATGCTCCGGCGCAACCAGGTCCTCCGGCAGGCCGTAGCCCGGACGGCCGAACTCGATCCAGCCGCCATGGTCCGGGTCCGCCGCGGCGATGCTGTCCGGAATCGCGACGTAGTAGACGCCGCTCAGCCAGCCCAGATTGTGGATGTGGGAGCTCTGGTGGCTGGGGCCGTCCAGGATATTGCCCCACATCACGAAGTCGTAGCTCTTCGGCCGCCGGAACCGCCAGGGATCGGCCGGGTCGGTCGCCAGGCTGTCGATCAGCCCGTCCACCGCCGCGCGGATCGCCGCCTCGAAGCGCAGTACCGTCTCGGTCGGCGATTGCAGCAGGTCCAGCGCAACCGCGCCGCCACGGATCGCGCGGCGGTTCTCGTCCCATTCGCGGGTAAAGGTCGGATGGTTGCGGATGTCGGCGATCAGCTGCTCGTGCAGCGCGTCGCGCTCCGGCCCCGCCGCGCCGAACGGGGTCGCCGCCCGCGGCCAGTCGTCGGGACGCACCAGATGCTCGTAGACATCCGCCGCGCCGGCCGCGCTCGCGGCCGTGGCATAGAGGGCCAGCGCGCGGATATCGCCGGGATGCCCCTCCAGCAGCATGCGGCCCTGCGCCATCGCCGGCTCGACCCGGCGGGCCTTCAACAGCGCCAGCAGGTAGTTGGAGCGGGCGGCCCGCAGCTTCGGGTCCTGCGCCAGCGCCGCCTCGTAGTCGGGCAGGCTGTCCGCGACCCGGCCCAGATGCTGCAGCGCGTTGGCCCGCGCCACGCGCGCCCGCGGATGCGCCGGCTGGCCCGCCAGGAAGCGGTCGAGCACCGGCAGGCTGTCGGCCTCCCGCCCGTTCTCCGCCAGCAGCAGGCCCAGATGCAGCAGGGTGCCGGGATGGCCGGGCGCGCGGTCCAGCACCGCCTGGAAGGCGGACGCCGCCTCGTCCCTCAGGTCCGGCTGGCCGGCGGCTTGGCGCGCCAGGGACATGCCCAGCAGGTAGTGGGCGCGCGGCTCGCCGGGCATGGCGACCACGGCGCGCCGCGCCAGGTCGGCCGCTTCCGCGTTGCGGCCACGACGCAGCAGCTCCTCGCCCTGTTGCAGGCCGGCCTGCGCCGCCTGTAGCCCGATCACCATGGCCCTTCCATCTCCGTCCGCCCATCTCCGTCCGCCCATCTCCGTCCGGATGCCGCCGCCTCCGCATGCCGCCCTGTCACCGGAACCGCAGCGGAACATCCGTGTTTCAGAGACCATGAGCGCATCCAGCGTCAAGCCCCAGGTCGAAACCGCGCCGCAGCGGGACCACAGGTCGCAGCAGGCGGACAGCCCCACCGCGATCACCATCGGCGGCTGGTGGCGGATCGCGAGGCGGCTGGTCGCCGCCAACCAGCGCGAGAATCTTGCCGTGCTGGCGGCCGGCATCGGCTTCTTCGCGATGCTGTCGGTCTTTCCGGCCCTGACGGCGTTCATCTCGTTCTACGGCATCATCGCCGAACCCGGGGGCGTGCAGCAGCATGCCGCGCTGCTGCAGCCGTTCCTGCCGGACGAGGGCTGGACCCTGCTGGAGCGCCACATGCAGCGGGTCTCGGGGGCGCAGAATTCCAGCCTCGGGGTCGGCGGCCTGCTCTCCCTGGCCATCGCCCTGTGGAGCGCGGGGGCCGGCCTTCGCGCGACCATGTCGGCGCTGAACGCGACCTATCGCGAACGGGAGAAGCGCGGGCTGATCCGCTTCTACGGCACGGCGATCCTGTTCACCCTCGGCGTCATGGCGGTCGGGCTGCTCTCCCTCGGTGTCATCGTCGGCGTACCGATTGTCCTCGACCTGCTGCAGCTGGGCCGGCTGGGCGAGCTGCTGGTCACCGTATTGCCCTGGCTGGTGCTGCTGGCGGTGGTGCTCTTCGCCGTCGGCGCGCTGTACCGCTTCGGCCCCAGCCGCCGCAGCGCCAAGATGCGCTGGCTCAGCCCCGGCGCCCTCGCCGCCACCCTGCTGTGGCTGCTCTTCTCGCTCGGCTTTTCGATCTATGTGGCGTTCTTCGGCAGCTACAACCAGACCTACGGCACCCTCGGCGCCGTCGCCGCGCTGCTCACCTGGTTCTGGCTCAGCGCCTATGCGCTGCTGCTGGGCGGCGCGCTGAACGCGGAGGCGGAATTCGAGACCGCGGAGGACACTACGGTCGGCCGCGACCGGCCGATGGGACGGCGCGAGGCCTGGGTTGCCGACCATGTCGCCACCGGCGACGGCAAAGGCTGAACACGCGGCACGGTTTCTGCTTCGCTTGGCGGTGTGTGGCTGCACTGCACCAAAATCGAACAGGACCTGCCGATGCATAGCCAGTTTCCGCAACCGTGGCGCCGGGGCCACCCGGCATGAACGGCGCCGGCCAACCCAGGCCCGCCGCGTCGAAAACCGACCGGCCCGACGCCAATCCGGTCAGGACCGTTGACGGCGGAACCAGGACCCTGCATATCCGCTGCGGCTCCGACATCCGCGGCGGCCTGCGCCGTGCCGGATTCGGCGGCGCCTTCCTCGAATTCTCCGATCCCTACTGCCTGGGTCCGGTGCGCAACAGCGGCTCCCTGCTGCACCAGCGCGCCGCCTTCCTGGCCGCTGCCACGGGCGATCCGGAGGCCGACCTGCAGGACCGCCTGCGCAAGGAACTGACGGGCCTGCGCCGTGCGGGAGAATTCCCCCGCGTCGTGCTGTGGTTCGAACACGACAGTCACGACCAGCTGATTCTCGCCCGGATTCTGGCGGAACTGTCCGAACTGCCCGCGGCGACGGAACTGTCGCTGATCTGCATCGACAGCTTTCCCGGCGTGCAGCGCTTCGTCGGCCTGGGGCAGCTCGACCCGGCGCAGCTCCGCAGCCTCTGGCCGCAGCGGGTGCCGGTCGATGCGGACATGATCGACCTCGGCTGTGCCGTCTGGGCCGCATTGCAGGAGCCCTCGCCGCTGGGGCTGCATGCTTTGGCCCATGGCGGGACACCGGAACTGCCGCAGATGGCCGGCGCGATCCTGCGCCATCTGCAGGAACTGCCCTGGACCGGAGACGGCCTGAGCCTGAGCCAGCGGCTGGTGCTGGAGGTCCTGACCGACGGGCCGCGCTCCGGCGCGGCCCTGTTCCGGGAGATCCACAACCGGCGGGAGCCGATGCCCTTCATGGGCGACCTGATGTTCTGGCACATGCTGGCGCAGATGTCGGCGGCCGCCCGCCCGCCGTTCCGCCAGACCGCGCCCGCAGGCACGCCATGGCCGCAGCGCAGCCTGACCCTGACGGAAACCGGGCAGGCCCTGCTGGACGGGCGGAACGACTGGCTGCTTTGCGGCCCCCGCGAGCGCTGGGTCGGCGGGGTGGAGATCGCCGCGGCCGATCCGGCCGGCGGAACGGCCCGGCAGTGGCGCTGGAACCCCGAATTCGAACGCCCGGTGCTGGCCGCGGCGGCAGCGCCCGGAGGTTAGCCGGCCGCGCCGCCGAAACGGTCGAGGTGCCGCCGCAGGAATCCCTCCACGTCGCCGGCCGGGTGGCCGGTCAGGTCCGGCAGGTCGGGCAGCACCTCGGCCTGCGCGCCGGCCTTCAACGCCTGGAACAGGTCGACCACCAGGTTCGACTGCCAGCGCGGCATGCCAGTGACGAGCGGCAGCACCAGGCACGCCACGAAGGCCGGCGGGCTGGTGAAGCCGATCTTCCGGCCCAGCATGGCGGACAGCATGCCCGCCACCTCCGGCAGGCTGACCGCCACCGGCCCGGTCAGGATATGGATGCGGCCGTGATGGTCGGATACGCCCAGCACCGCCGCAGCGGCGGCGGCGATATCCGCCACATCCACCATGGCGATCCGCCCGCGCCCGGCGGGGGCGACGAACTTCCCCTTCGCGGCGATGTCGCCGGCGAACAGCAGCAGCGACTGCTGGAAGAAGGTCGGCCGCAGCATTGTCCATGGCAGACCGGAATCCGCCAGCGCCTGTTCCGCCCGGCGGTGCAGGATGCCGAAGCTGCGCGGCGGCTGCAGCCCGGCAGACTGTGCCGACAGCTTCACCACATGCGGCCGGCCGGCGGCCGCGGCGGCGGCGATCAGCCCCGCCTCCACGGCATCCTGGTCGGGCGCATCGGCGGTCAGCAGGAACAGCGCCTCCGCCCAGGCCAGATGTTCCGTCAGGCTTTCCGGCGCCCGCAGATCGGCGACCACCGGTTCCGCACCCTGCGCGGCCAGGCCGGCCGCCCGCTCCGGCCGCCGGGTCTGCGCCCGCACCGCATCGCCGCGGCCGACCAGCAGCGGCAGCAGCGCCGCGCCGACCTGGCCGGTGGCGCCGGTGACCAGGATCCGGGCCATGGCCCGCTCAGCCCGCCCGCGCCGCGATCGCGGCCTTCGCCTCCGCGGTCAGGCGGGCGACCACCTCCGCCGCGCCAGGCAGGTCGCGGATCAGCCCGACCCCTTCGCCGGCCAGCAGGGGCAGTTCCTCGAAATCGCCGGTGGCGCCGGCCATCGGCACCATGTTCGTGAACTTCCGCAGTTCCGTCGGCTGGCCCAGCAGGTCCATCTGGCCGACCAGCGCCTCGCCGGAATTGTCGGCCGGCACCTCCGCCACCCGCGCATCCCATTCCGAGACGACCCGGTTGCGCAGCACCCGGATCGGGTTGAATTCCGGATGGTGGCGGCCGAACAGGTGGGTGCGCAGGGTGTCGCCGGCGCCGGCGGCGACCAGCCGGTCCTTGTATTCGTCCGCCACCGATGCCTCGCGGGTGGCGACGAAGCGGGTGCCGATCCAGGCACCGTCGGCGCCCAGCATCAGCGCCGCAGCCAGGCCGCGGCCGTCGGCGATGCCGCCGGAGGCCAGGACCATGGTGCCGGCACCGACCGCGTCGACGATCGACGGCACCAGGGCCATGGTGCCGGCGGTGCCGTAGTTGTGGCCGCCGGCATCCACCCCCTGCGCGACCACCACGTCGACCCCGCCGGCCGCGGCGGCCTGCGCATCGGCAACAGAGCCGACCTGCTCCCAGACGTCGATGCCGGCGCCGTGGAGCTGCTCGATCCAGGCCTTGCCCGGATGCCCCCAGTGGAAGGAGACCGCGGCCGGCTTCAGCCGGGCCATAACCTCGATATGCGCATCGGTGGTGTAGCAGGTGATGAAATTGACGTGGAACGGCCGCTTCGTGGCCGCCTGGAAGGCGGAGACGAGCTGCTCGACCCCTTCCGGCGGGATGATGCCGACCCCGGCGATGGAGCCCATGGCGCCGGCCTCGCTGACCGCCACGCCGAGCGGCGGCGTCATGCCGGCAAAGGCCATTCCGGCCTGTGCGATCGGCGTATCGAGGCCGTAGCGTTCGGTCAGCCTGGTGGCGAGCGAGACGGTCATCCTGTCCTCCCGGGTTGGGTGTTGCTGGAACCGCCAGTCTCCGCCGCCCCCCGGCTGCCGTCGCGCCTGCGGCCGCACGGACTTGACCGAGAGTGCACTCCGAAGGCCGCCCGCCGGCCGGCTGTGCTAGGCTGCACGGATGCTTGGCGGTCAGGCGCATATCGGTGCTGCAGCGGACCCGGCCCTCGCGCCCCCCTCAGCGGGTGGCGGCGGGGCGGCCGGGGCGGAAGGCGCGTCGTTGACCTGGTCCGCCGCGACGGCCGCCGACGGACATGCCGACGAGGGCTTCGAACGCTGGCGCGAGGTGGTCTGCCAGACCTATACCCGGCTGTCGCCGGAGCGCCTGGGCGAGACCCCCTTCGCGGGCGAGATCCGCATGCGCCCGATCGCCGGCGGCGCCTCCATCTCCCGCATCACCTCCACCGGCCAGCTGGTCCACCGCCGCGCCCGCGATGTCGCCGCGAAGCCCTGCGACGCGCTGTTCGTCAACCTGCAGGTCGAGGGCCGCAGCACGGTCCGCCAGCGCGATACCGAGACCCGGCTGGAGCCCGGCAGCTTCACCCTGCTGGATGCCCGCCGCCCCTTTGCCATGCGTTTCGAAGGGCCGTTCCGCCAGGTCTGCCTGCACCTGCCGCTGGAGCTGTTCGAGGAAAGCCGCTTCGACGGCGCCGGCCTGCTGGCGCGGCGGATCGACGGCGACACCGTTTTCGGCGCCGCGCTGAGGGAACAGCTGCAGGCCCTGCTGGCCGGGCAGGAGGCGCCGGACATCCGCCACCTCGCCTACCTGCTGCGGCTGGCCTGCGAGGGCGGGCGGCGGCCGCTGCTGGCGGACGAGCATCTCGCCATGCTGCAGAAGCATGTCGCGGCCCATGCCGGCGATCCCGGCCTGACCCCGCATGCCGTGGCAGCGCATTTCCGGATCTCGGTCCGGCACCTGCACAAGCTGTTCGCGCATTCGGGGGAGAGCTTCGGCCGCCACCTGCTGCGCCGCCGGCTGGAACGCAGCCTGCAGGCGATCCTGGCCGCGCCCGACCGGCCGATCACCGAGATCGCGCTGGACTCCGGCTTCAGCGATTCCAGCCATTTCGCCCGCGCCTTCCGGCAGCGCTACAACCAGAGCCCGCGCGCCGTCCGCCGCGCCGCCGCACTCCGCCGCGGCTGACCGGCCGACCGCCGGGACGGCCGGGAAGAAACGTCATCTTCGCGTGTTATCCTTGTGCCGGGCCAGGCGGCGATATCGAGAATGCGGAGACGGCTATGTCCTTCCTTCGACCGTACCGGGGCCTCGGCGCGGCGCCGGGGTTTGTCCTCGGCCTCCTGCTGCTGGCGGGCCCGGTCCTGGCTCACGGCACCGATGACCACGGCCGCCAGAAGCTGCCCCTCGGCGACGGTCGCATCAGCGAGACGCCGAAGGCGGGTTACCTGATGTCCTGCCAGACCCGCTTCAGCCCGAACGCGCCGGGCGCGTCGGCCTATGGCGACTGGCTGCAGGGCGACACCTGGATCCCGGCGCTGAAGCCGGTGGTACCCGGCCAGGTCGAGTGGCCGGACTGGCGGCTCAGCGTCACGGTTGAAGGAGACCGCCGGGTGGTGCGGGCGAACAACCTGCCGAAGCATGCGAGCGGCGACTTCCCGATCCCGCGCAGCTCGGAGGCCTTCCGCTACGACCGCAACCCGAACAGCATCCGCCGGCAGGACGTGCTGCTGACCCTGCCCGCCGTGCCGCAGGTCGCGGGCATGCCGACCTGCGTGCCGATGGGCATGGTCGGCTTCGCGCTGACCGGGGTCGCGATCTACAACGCGGTCGACGCGCGCGGCGAGGATGCGCCGGCGCATGAGATCCAGGATGCCTGCAACGCCCATCCGCAGCAGCAGGGGCAGTACCACTACCACAACTACAGCCCCTGCCTGACCGACACCGCCGGCCCGGCCGGCGGCCATAGCAACCTGGTCGGCTATGCGCTGGACGGCTTCGGCTTCTACGGCCTGCATGGCGAGGATGGCCGGAAGCTGAGCAGCGCCGATCTCGACGCCTGCCACGGCCACAGCCATCCGGTGCTGTGGGACGGGCAGATGCGGGCGATCTACCACTATCACTTCACCGAGGATTACCCCTATTCCATCGGCTGCTTCCGCGGCAGCGTCGACCCCGCGCTGCTGCGCCGCGGCCCACCCGGCATGGGCGCCGGCGGTCGCGACGGCATGGGACGGCCGGGCATGGGGCCCCGGGAGGGCATGGGGCCCCGGGAGGGCATGGAGCCCCGTGAAGGCATGGGACCGCGCGATGGCATGGGACGGGCCGGCTTCCAGGGGCCGGGTGGCCCGGGCGGACGGGGCGAAGAAATCCTGTCCCGCGCAGCGGCCGGGCTCGGGATTTCCGCCGACACCCTGCGCCGCGCCATCGGCCCGCCGCCGCCGGACCTGGCCGCCGCCGCCCGCCAGCTCGGCATCAGCGAGGACAGCCTGCGGGCGGCGATGCACCGGGCGATGGCAGGGAACTGAGGGGCCGCGCACCCCAAGCGCCCGGTCATTCTGTGGCTTCACTCACGGCTGTCAGGTCCAGAATGGCTGACAATGGCGGAATGCCAGGGGCCGGTTGGGCTCGCGAGGCAATCGCCGATGCAGAACCGGGATGCGGTCATGTTCCCCCAACGCGTCACCACCGCACGTGTTGCGGTGGTCCCCGTGCCGCCAGGCTCAATCAAGGCAGGCTCTGATTGAGTGGCTGCAACATGGACGCGCGGAACAAGTCCGCGCGTGACGAATGTGATGGGGGCGAGGATGACGTAGGCGCGATCACCCGCGCTCAGTTCAGCTCGTTCTTCACCGCTTCGCCGTCCTTCATGACCAGGGCCATGTGGCGGCCCTGGCCCTCCAGCAGGCCCAGATCCTCCAGCGGGTTGCCGTCGATCGCCAGGATGTCGGCGCGGGCGCCGGGCACCAGTTCGCCCAGATCGCCTTCCCGGTTGAACAGGCGGGCGGCGTTGATCGTCGCCTGCTGCAGGATGTCGCCCGGGGCCATCACCTCCGCCCGGATGCGGAACTCGCGGCTCTGCTCGTCATGCAGGATGCCCAGCAGGTCGGTGCCGTAGGCCAGCTTCACGCCGGCCTTGTAGGCCATCTCCATCGACGCCATGGCGGTCGGCCGCACCGCCGCCAGCTTTTCCATGCTGCGTTGTGGCAGCCCGGCCTCCGGCCCGCGTTCGTGCAGGCATTCCAGGATCGACATGGTCGGCACCAGCCAGGCGTCCTTCTCCAGGAACAGGTCGATGCAGTCCCGGTCCAGCATCGTGCCATGCTCGATGCAGCGCACACCCAGCTTCAGGGCCCGCTTGATCGCGCGCGCCGGATGGCCGTGGGCGGTGACATAGATTTCCGCGCTCTCCGCCTCCTCCACCGCGGCGCGGATCTCGTCGGCGGAGAACTGCATCGCGGTGATCGGGTCATGCTCCGACGATACGCCGCCGGAGATCACCAGCTTGATATGGCCGGCATGGCGGCGGATCGCGTCGCGGCAGGCGCGCAGCATCTCCGGCACGCCGTCGACGATGCGGCCCAGCCCGGTGCAGCAGGCGCAGGGATCGATACCGGCCGCGCCGGGGCCACGGAAATCGGCATGGCCGCCGGTCGGGCTCAGCACCGGCCCGCCCTGGATCAGGCGCGGCCCGGCGATCAGGCCATGCTCGACCGCCAGCTGCAGCCCCCAGTCGCCGCCGCCGGTGTCGCGCACCGTGGTGAAGCCGCGCTTCAGCATGCCGGCCATGATCTGCCCGGCCTTGGCCGCCTGATAATAGGGCGACCAGCCGTCCAGCGCGGCCAGGTCCGCCGACCCGGCCATGACGTGGACATGGGCGTCGCAGAGCCCCGGCATGACCGTCCGCCCCCGCAGGTCGATCACGCGGGCGCCCGTGGACCGGATGGTGCCGCAGCCGTCGACCTCGCGGATCCGTCCACCGTCGACCAGGATGTCGCGCTCCCCCGCCAGGAGGCCGGCCCGGCTGTCGAACAGCAGGCCGTTGCGGATCAGTGTCTGGGTCGTCATGCGTCTCCTCCCGTGCCGGTGCCATCCTTCCCGGTCCCGCGCACGCTGTCGAGGGCCGGCGGCCTGCGCACGGCCATGTGATGCGCGCAGGCGGCGTCCCTGCCATGCGCGGGCGCAGCCACCCTTTCCCTTGGGGGCCTCGGCGTTACATGCTGTCGCAGCTTTTCCAAGCGGAGCGAGGAACGATGACCGAAGAGTCCTATACGCCGCCGAAGGTCTGGACCTGGGAGCCCGGCAATGGCGGGCGGTTCGCCAATATCAACAAGCCCACGGCCGGCGCCCAGTTCGAGAAGGAGCTGCCGGTCGGCAAGCATCCGCTGCAGCTCTATTCCCTGGCCACGCCGAACGGCCAGAAAGTCACCATCCTGCTGGAGGAGCTGCTGGCCGCCGGCGTGAAGGAGGCCGAGTACGACGCCTGGCTGATCAAGATCGGCGATGGCGAGCAGTTCGGCAGCGGCTTCGTCGCGGCCAACCCGAACTCCAAGATCCCCGCCCTGATGGACCATAGCGAGGCGAAGCCGGTGCGGGTCTTCGAGTCCGGCGCGATCCTGCTCTACCTGGCGGAGAAGTTCGGCAAGTTCGTGCCTATGGAGGGCGCGGCGCGGGCGGAATGCCTGTCCTGGCTGTTCTGGCAGATGGGCGCGGCACCCTATCTGGGCGGCGGCTTCGGCCACTTCTATGCCTATGCCCCGTTCAAGATCAAATACGCCATCGACCGTTTCGCGATGGAGGTGAAGCGCCAGCTCGACCTGCTGGACAAGAACCTGGCGGAGCGCCGCTACATCTGCGGCGACGACTACACCATCGCCGACATGGCGATCTTCCCCTGGTACGGCGCGGTGGTGCAGAACAAGGCCTATGACGCGGCGGAGTTCCTGGACGCGGCCAGCTACAAACACGTCAACCGCTGGGTCGAGGAACTCGGCGCCCGCGAGCCTGTTCGCCGCGGCCGCATGGTGAACCGCGTGTCCGGCCATCCGGCCGGCCAGCTGCACGAACGCCACGACGCCAGCGACTTCGACACCAAGACCCAGGACAAGGTCGAGGCGGCGGAGTAGCGCCTGCACCCTGGGTGCCTTCGGACCTGACCCTGCGGGGCCAGATATCTCTGCGGCGGATCGGATACCGCCCCGCCGGGCCAACCCATTGCCGTCGCCCTCGGGCCCGACCCGAGGGCCGCGACGGGACCCCTGCCGCCGCGCGACTTCGCCGTATCGTCACGGTCCTTGGGTCAAGCCCAAGGACGACGTCGGCAGGGAGGTCGCGTCAAAGAGATGAGCGAATGCCGTTGTGGCCCGACCCGAGAATGACGGGAATTGGGTAGCCGGGTTCATACCCTTTGCAGACGCAAACGGGCCGCCCTGCAGGGGCAGGGCGGCCCGTCGTCGTTGCGGGGTGGCTCAGCCGGTCATTCCGGCAGGCTGTCGTCGATCCCCTCGACATAGAAGTTCATGCTGGCCAGGTCGCCGTCGGAGGCCACTTCGCCCTCCTTCAGCCAGACGCTGCCGTCCTTCTTCCTGATCGGCCCGGTGAAGGGGTGCAGTTCGCCGGAGGTGATCGCCTGGGTGGTCTTCTCCGCCATCGCCTTCACGTCGTCGGGCATGTTGGTGAAGGGCGCCATCACCACGGCGCCGTCGGCCATGCCTTCCCAGGTCGCCTGCTGCTCCCAGCTGCCGTCCATCACCGCCTTCACCCGCTCGATATAGTAGGGCGCCCAGTCGTCGACGATCGCGGTGAGCTGGGCGTTCGGGCCGAACTTGATCATGTCGGAGGCCTGGCCGAAGGCCATCAGCCCGCGTTCCTCCGCCACCTGCATGCCGGCGGTGGAATCGGTGTGCTGGCTCAGCACGTCGGCGCCCTGGTCGAACAGCGACTTCGCGGCATCGGCCTCCCGGCCGGGGTCGAACCAGCTGTTCACCCAGACGATCTTGACCTTGAAGTCGGGATCGATCGACTGCGCGCCGAGCATGAACGCGTTGATGCCCTGCACCACCTCCGGGATCGGGAAGGAG
Source organism: Marinibaculum pumilum (assembly GCF_042646425.1). Classification (NCBI taxonomy): domain Bacteria; kingdom Pseudomonadati; phylum Pseudomonadota; class Alphaproteobacteria; order Rhodospirillales; family Rhodospirillaceae; genus Marinibaculum; species Marinibaculum pumilum. The sequence continues at coordinate 54,306 of NZ_JBHRTR010000004.1, read as the reverse complement.
CCGATATAGCCGGCGGTGCCGGTCTTCGACATCTTCGCCGCGATCTGCCCCAGCACGTAGCGGCCCTGGTAGAAGCGGCTGTCATAGGTGGTGACGTTGGGATGCTCGCGCTTGTAGCCGGTGGCATGCTCGAACTTCACGTCCGGGAACTTGCCCGCCACCGCGTTGGTCGCGTCGCCGAAGCCGAAGGAGGTGGTGAAGATGATGTTGCAGCCCGACCGCGCGAAGCGCTCGATCGCGCGCTCGGCATCGGCCCCCTCCGCCACATTTTCCAGATAGGCGGTGGTGACCTTGTCGCCGAACTCTTCCTCAACGGCCAGCCGGCCCTGGTCGTGCTGGTAGCTCCAGCCGAAATCGCCGATCGGGCCGACATAGATGAAGCAGGCCTTCGCCTCGTCCATGCCTTGCGCCGCGGCCAGGCCGGGTGTCAGCGCGGCGGCCAGGGCCAGCGCTCCGAGCAGTCTGAATTTCATGGTCGGGTGTCTCCTCTGCGGGTGAACGTGACGGGTGAAGGGCCGGACCGCCGGCCCGGCGGTCATGGCACGAAGGGCTGGCCCAGGCAGGCGGGCGCGGCGCCCTGCGCCGAACGGCGGCTGGCGGAGATCACCACCAGGACGACGATGGTCGCGATATAGGGCAAAGCGGACAGGAATTGAGAGGGGATCTGCACGCCGGCGGCCTGGGCATGGAACTGCAGGATTACCACCGCGCCGAACAGGTAGGCGCCGAAGAAAGCGCGCACCGGCCGCCAGGCGGCGAAGACGACGAGCGCGACCGCGATCCAGCCGCGGCCGGCGGACATCCCCTCCACCCATTGCGGGGTATAGACCAGCGACAGGTAGCCGCCCGCCAGCCCGGCACAGAGCCCGCCGAACATCACCGCCAGGAAGCGCACCGCCACCACGTTGTAGCCGATGGCATGGGCGGAGTGGTGATTGTCGCCGACGGCGCGGATGGTCAGCCCAAGGCGGGTCCGGGCCAGGATCCAGGCGACCGCGGCGACCAGGATCACCGACAGGTAGACCAGGATATCGTGGCTGAAGAGAAGCCGCCCGAGCACCGGGATCTCGGACAGCAGCGGGATCTCCAAAGCCCGCAGCTTCACGCCCGGCGTGCCGACATAGCCCTGCCCCACCAGCCCGGCGATGCCGATCCCCAGCAGGGTGATCGACAGGCCGGTGGCGACCTGGTTGGTGGTGAAGACCAGCACCAGGATCGCGAACAGGATCGACAGGGCGACCCCGGCCAGGGCGGCGCAGAGCACGCCGACATAGGCCGACCCCGCCACCTGGGCGCCGGCGAAGCCTGCGGCGGCACCGACGATCATCATTCCTTCCACGCCGAGGTTCAGCACGCCCGATCGTTCGGCGACCAGCTCGCCGATGGCGGCCAGCAGCAGCGGTGTGGAGGCGGCGATGATGGTCAGGAGCACCGCCACGACGATGTCCGGGCTCATCGCGCGCCCGCCTCACCGGTCGCGGCGGTGCCGGCGGCAGGCCTCGACGCCAGCCGGACCAGCCGCAGCCGGTGCAGGATGAAGACGTCGCAGGTCAGCACGTAGAACAGCAGGATGCCCTGGAAGACGCGGGTGATCTTGTCGGAGACGCCGATCGCGATCTGCGCCGACTCGCCGCCGATGAAGGTCACCGAGAGGAGGAAGGCGGAGAGGATTGCGCCCGCCGGGTTCAGCCGCGCCAGGAAGGCGACGATGATGGCGGTGAAGCCGTAGCCCGGCGAGATCTCGGTGCGCAGCTGCCCGATCGGGCCGGCCACCTCCATCGCGCCCGCCAGCCCCGCCAGCCCGCCGGAGATCAGCATCACCAGGACGATCGTGCGGTTGCGGCTGACGCCGGCGAACCGCGCCACCATCGGCGCGGTGCCGCTGAGCCGCAGGCTGAAGCCGGTGAAGGTACGGCTGAGCGCGAAGCCCAGCACCAGGCAGGCGGCGATGGCCAGGAGGAAGCCGATGTTCAGCCGGTCCGCGCCGATCACCGGCATCGCGGCCCAGTCGTGGAAGGGGATCGTCTCCGGGAAGTTCAGCCCCTTCGGGCTGCGCCAGGGCCCGCGCACCAGCCAGTCCAGGAACAGGTCGGCGACATAGACCAGCATCAGGCTGGTCAGGATCTCGTTGGCGCCGAAACGCACCCGGCAGAGCGCCGGGATCAGGGCGTAGAGCGCGCCGCCCAGGATGCCGGACAGCAGCATCAGCGGCAGCACGGCCAGGCCCTGGAACTCCGGCAGCACGACCGGCCAGAAGGCGGCGAAGATCGCGCCCAGGACGAACTGGCCCTCTGCGCCGATGTTCCAGACGCTGGCGGCATAGCAGACCGCCAGGCCCGCGGCGATCATCGCCAGCGGAGTCATCTTCACCAGCACCTCTTCCAGCGACCAGCCGACGGTGACCGGCTCGACGAAGAAGTAGTAGAGGCCGGCCACCGGATCCTTGCCCAGCGCCAGGAACAGGATCGCGCCGGTCACCACGGTCAGCGCCAGCGCCGCCAGCGGCGACGCCAGGGTCATCGCGCGGGCACGCTCGGACCGGCGTTCCAGCCTAAGCCGCAAGATCGGGCCCCTTCGCGTCCTGCGCCGCAATGGACGGCGACATCCAGAGGCCGATCTGTTCGGTCGACAGCTCGGCGGCCGGATGGAAGTCGGTCAGGCGGCCCTCGCAGAGCACGGCGATGCGGTCCGCGATCTCGTAGATCTCGTCCAGGTCCTGGCTGATCACCAGGATCGCGGCGCCGCCCTGTGCCAGCTCTACCAGGGTGCGCCGGATATGCGCCGCGGCGCCGGCATCGACCCCCCAGGTCGGCTGGTCGACGACCAGCAGGGCCGGCGCCCGGTCCACCGCCCGGCCGACGATGAACTTCTGCAGATTGCCGCCCGACAGCGCCCGCGCCGCCGGGTCCGCTGCGGCGGCCCGCACGTCGAACGCCTTGCGGATGCGCGCCGCGATCCGGCCCGCCAGGCCCTTCCGCAGGATGCCGCCGGCCAGAAGATCCGGATCGGTCTTCGCCCGGGTCACCAGCACATTCTCGCTGAGGGTCATGTCGGGCGCGGTGGCATGGCCCAGCCGGTCCTCGGAAATGAAGTCGGCATTCATCCGCCGCCGCGCCGTGATCCCCAGCCGTCCCACCGGCCGGCCGAAGATGGCGATCGTCTCCGGCCCCGTGCAGAGGCGCTCCCCCGACAGGGCGGCGAACAGTTCGCCCTGGCCGTTGCCGGCGATGCCGGCGATGGCGCTGACCTGCCCCGCCGGCAGGGCGAACGAGATGCCCTTGAGCGCGGTGCCGAACAGGGTCGGCGCGGGCATCGACAGGTCGCGCACCCGCAGCGCCACCTCCGCCCCTGCCGCGGCGCCGGCAGGCCGCGCCGCATGCACCGTCTCCCCCACCATCATGCGGGCCAGCTCCGCCTTGTCGGTCTCCGCCGGGACGCAGCTGCCGACGACCCTGCCGTGGCGCAGCACCGTGGCGTGCTGGCAGAGGCGGCGCACCTCGTCCAGCTTGTGGGAGATGTAGAGCACCGAGCGCCCCTCCGCCGTCAGCTGCTCCAGCATGGCGAACAGGTCCTCGGTCTCCTGCGGGGTCAGCACGCTGGTCGGCTCGTCCATGATGACGAGGTCGGGGTTCTGCATCAGGCAGCGCACGATCTCCACCCGCTGCCGCTGGCCCGACGACAGGTCGGCGACCAGGGCGTGCGGGTTGAGCGGCAGGCCGTAGCGGCTGGAGATCTGCGCCAGCTCCCGCGTGACCCGGGCCACGGAATAGTCGGCCGGCAGGGCGACGGCGACGTTCTCGGCCACCGTCAGGGCATCGAACAGGGAGAAATGCTGGAACACCATGCCGATGCCCAGTTCGCGCGCCCGGGCCGGGCTGCCGATCTCCACCGGCCGGCCGCGCCAGAGGATGCTGCCGCTGTCAGGGCGGTGAACGCCGAACAGAGCCTTTACCAGGGTGGACTTGCCGGCGCCGTTCTCGCCCAGCAGGGCGTGGATCTCGCCGGCGGCGACGGACAGGCTGACCCGGTCGTTGGCAACGAAATCGCCGAAGGTCTTCGTCACCTCCACCGTTTCCAGGATCGGAACCGGTTCCCCGGTCATCACTGCGCAGCCCCCATTTTTCCGGATTCCCCTGCCGCCCGGGTGTCGCACCGGAACTGCCCCGGCCGCGGGCGCCCCTGTTACGGTCCCGGCCCCGTCCCTGGCAAGCCTATCGCGTCTAGCAAGCCTTCTGCCAACCCGGCCGACGCAAGGCAGGGACAGGGCCGGCCGGCACCGGCGACCGGTGCCGCTCCGCCCGATCTGCCCAATTTGCGTGCAAGGGCAGGCCGACCCTGCGCCGGTTGCGGTCAGAAGGCGCGTGGCGGCATCCCAGAGACTCCGGAGTGCCGCCCTAGAGGTTCTGGAATCCCGTGGGGCGGCCCAGATGGGCGCGGCCCAGATAGCCGGAGAAGGTCTCGTACTGCGCGGACATGTGGCCGCGATACATCTGCGCGTCGTGGAAATAGCCCAGCAGGGTCGCGCCCTGGCGGGTCGCGGTCGAGCCGGCGGTCTGGAACAGGCGCTCCACCGCATCGCAGGCCATGCGACCGCCCTGCTGCAGCAGCAGCCAGAGGCGCAGATTCTCCTCCACCGTGATCGGCGTGCGGTCAGCCGCCCAGCGGCGGCAGAGCTCCATATACTGTTCCAGGCCGCGGATCAGCACCGCCTCCGCGGCATCGGTCCAGGCCAGCGCCTGGCCCAGATGGCGCTGGAAATCGCCGTGATCGGCCCGCAGCACGGTGGGGTCGGTGAAGATCGCCTGGTTGCGGACGATGCTCTCGTATTCCTCCAGCGCGGCCCGCGCGGCACCGATCACCGGCACCACCAGGGAGGCATGGTAGGGCGCCATCAGCCGGCCCAGATACATCGGATTGCCGTGCAGGCGGGTGCCTTCGGTGCCGGCCTCCATACCGTCCGGGCGCGCGGCCAGCGCTGGAATCTCCACCACGTGATGCGCCGGCACGAAGACATCCTCCGCGCTGACGCTGTTGGAACCGCTGCCCTTCATGCCGATGGTCTGGTCGCCGCCCCAATCGTCCAGCACCGTCACCTTGTCGCGCGGCAGAACCAGCTGCACGACCTTCGGCGGACCGTCGCTGCGTTCCAGCCAGGCGCCGCCCACCAGATGGGTCGCGTGGGGAATGCCGGAGCAGTAGCGCCACAGGCCGGTGACCCGGAAGCCGCCCTCGACCGGCACCGCGCGGCCCGAGGGCATCGGCCGGTGCGGCGCGATGAAGTCGCCCTTGCGGCCGAACAGCTCGACCTGCGCCTGCAGCGGCCAGTGGCAGCCGATCAGGTAGGCATGCGAGGCGCCCAGGGTCAGGCACCAGCCGGTGCCCGGATGGCCTGTCGAGACCTCCAGCATTACGCGGTAGAAGGTCACCGGGTCGAACTCGTAGCCGCCGAACAGCCGCGGCTGCATGATGCGGTAGAAGCCGGCCTTCCGGAACCGCTGGTGCATCTCCGCCGAATAGGCGCCGCTTGCATCGGCCGCCGCCGCCTCGGCCCGAAGCACCGACTTCATGTTTCGGGCGCGCGCGACCAGCTCCGCCGGGGTCAGGCCGGGCTCCGGCACCGGCAGCGGCGCCGGCACACCGGTTCCGCCGACCCGCACCATCGCCAGATCCGGCACCGAGGCATCGGGCATCCCGTAGTCCGACAGGTTGGCCGCTGAATTGGACATCACGCGCTTCCTCCACCAAGCCCGGCGTTGCAGCCGGTGCCGGCAACCATAGGCCGGTCTGCGCAGGCATTGAACCGGCAGGCGGGTCGGTGGGGAATGGGACAGGATGTCCCGCTCAGCCGGCATCCCGCCGGCCGCTCCGGAACAGGTCGCCGGCGGCCGGCCGCACCAGGTCGCCCGCCCCGCCCTCTTCGCACAGCAGCGCCGGCGACAATCCCCGCAGGATGACTGCCGGCCGGCCCTCGTCCGCCCCGCCCATGGCCAGGGAGGCGCCAGCCGCAATCTCGTCGGCAATGGCGATCTGGGTCGTCATCAGGGGCCGCCCGAAGAGGTCGGGGGCACCGCGCCGGTCGTGGATCACGGCCAGGCCGGCGCTGCCGATGGCGGTGCCGCAGGTGCCGTTGCGCCAGGCACGGCCCAGGCTGTCGACGATCATCACGGCCGGGGCATGGCCCAGCCGGTCGGACAGGGCGGCGCGCAGCTCCCGGGCCGAGCGGTCGGGATCCTCCGGCAGCAGCAGGACCGCTTCCTCCGCCGTGCCTTCCGCGCCCGCACCGGTGTTCGACCGGTCGATGCCGGCATTGGCCAGCACCAGGCCCAGCCGGTGGCGCACCACCAGGACGCCGGGCGCCGTGGCGACCACGGCCTCCGCCTCCGACAGGATCAGTTCCACCAGGCGCGGATCCTTGCCGATACCAGTGGCGAGGCGCAGCGCCTCCGCCGACGGCACCACCTCTGCCAGCCGGCGCAGCCGGCCTTCCGCCTTGGAGACGATCTTCTGCGCCAGCACCAGGACATCGCCCGCCTGCAGCCCGCCGATCGCGGGATCCGCGGCAGCGGCCGCGGCGAGCAGCCCGGCAAGGTCGTCGCCGGGGCCGATCCGCCCCAGGCCGAGCAGGGGCAGGAAGTACAGCCCGCCCGCGCCCGCCAGCGCATCGCCGCCGCCGGCGGTCCGCCCGTCCTCAGCGTCCATGCGCGGCGCCCCCGGCCAGGTCGCGGCCGAAGGCCAGCACGGCATCCGCCAGCCGGCGGCTGGCCTCCGGCCCTGTCATCATCGTGCCGGTCACCAGGACCGGCGGCGCATCGGCGCCGAACCCGCCGGCCAGCGCCGCATCGGCCTCGTCGATCACGAAGCCGTCCAGCAGGCCGCGATAATGGGCGGCGATGCTGGCCGGGCTCACGGCCAGGCCATAGCCTTCCAGGATCGCGGCAAGGGGGCCCTTCACCGCCGCACCGCCGACGATCGGCGACACCGCGACGACCGGAACGCCGGCACCGGACAGCGCGTCCCGCAGCCCCGGCACCGCCAGGATCGGGTCGATGCTGAGGAACGGGTTGGAGGGCGCGATCACGATCATCTCCAGCGCGGGATCGGCCAGCGCCGCCCGCAGCTCCGCGGTCGGAGCCGCCTGTGCCGCGCCGTCGAAGCGCACCGACAGGACCCGGGGCCCGCTGCGGTGACGGACGAAATAGTCCTGAAAGGACAGCAGGCCCTGGTCGGTCTCCAGCATCGTGGCGACCGGCTCGTCCGCCATAGGCAGCAGCGCGGCACCGATCCCGAAGCGGGCCGCCATATGGGCGGCAACCTCCGTCGGCCGGCTGCCCTGCCGCAGCATCCAACTGCGCAGGACATGCAGCGCCAGGTCGCGGTCGCCCAGCTGGAACCAGGTCTCGCCGCCCAGCGCGCCCAGGCTGTCCAGGAAGGCCCAGCTCTCGTCCCGCCGACCCCAGCCCCGGGCCTCGTCGCTGACCCCGCCCAGGGTATAGGTCACCGTGTCCAGGTCGGGACAGATGCGCAGGCCGTAATGGTCGAAATCGTCGCCGGTATTGACCAGGATCTTCAGGGCGCCGGCAGGAAGGGCCGCCGCCAGCCCGCGGGCCATGCGCGCGCCGCCGACCCCGCCCGACAGCAGGACGACGCTCACGCCCCGGGCCGCCGCATGGCCGGGCCGATGGTCATCTTGTGCCTGCCGCCAGCTGCGGCACCGCGGCGGCGGCGGCCGGGCGCAGCCCGCCGCCGTCGAGAAAGGCGCGCGTCGCCGGCCCCGCTGGCCCTGTCTCCAGCGCGGCAAGGTCGGCGGGCAGGTCGATGTCCCGTGCCGCACCGGGCAGGTCCAGGCTGACCGGCCCAAGGCCGGCGGCCAGAAGGGCCTGCCGGTGCCGGGCATGGCTGTCGGGTCCGAAGCGGAACAGCGGTCCGGCACCGGGCGGCAGGCCCAGCGCTCCGGTCCCGCCATCGGCGCAGCGCACCAGGCCGGCCCGGCGCGGCGGCGCAGCGAGGATCGCGGCCAGCGCCTCCACCTCCGCCGCCTGCAGCATCGGAATGTCCGACGGCAGGACCAGCAGCGGTGCCTGTCCCGCTGTGGAAAGATGCGCGGCACCGGCCCGGACCGCGGCATTCATCCCCAGGGATGTGCATTCCGGCAGCCAGTCGGCGCCGGCGGCCGCGGCGAGCCGCCCCGCCTCCGGCTCGGCGGAAACCAGCAGGATCCGCCCCACGCCGCGCGCCGCGGCCACCGCCGCAAGCACGTCCCGCAGCATCGCCCGCGCCAGCCCGGCCCGCGCGGCCGCGTCCATGACGGCCGCAAGCCGCGACTTGGCGGCGGCGAAGCTCTTGGCGGGGACCAGCACGTGCATGGGCAGACCGAGGTCAGGCCAGATGGGTCATGCGCAGAAGCAACAGGCGATGGGGCATCAGGCAAATTCGGGCATCACCTGCTCTGCGAACAGCCGCAGGGAATGTTCCAGCGCCGGTGTCGGAATGCCGGGAAGCTGCATGCGCAGGATGATCTCCGTCGGTGCCAGCTTGTCAATAAGCTCCTGGACGTCGCGACGGACGGTAGCCGGGTCACCGATCATGTAGCGGGAGGCGAAGTTGCGGAAATCGCCGGCCGCCTCGCTGTCGATCGGTTCGCCCGCGTCGTTGAGCAGCACCCGCTCCCCCTGCGCCGACTTCTTCACGTAGAGGGCGAAGATCTGCGACAAGGCCGGGCCGGCGATACGCTCCGCTTCCGCATCGGTATCGGCCAGGAAGGCCTCGCGGATGACCGGCCGTTCGGTCGGCGTGTAGCCGGCCGCGGCGGCGGCTTCCTCGTAGCGGCCGAACTGCTCCGTCAGTTCCCGGATCGTGTGCCGCGGCGAGGCGGTGACCGGCACCCCGCGCCGTGCCGCACGCGCCAGCAGCTTCGGGCCGGACACGCCGTACCAGATCGGCAGCCGGGCCTGCACCGGCCGCGGCACCAGCTTCACCTTCGGGATGCCGAAGAACGGGCAGTCGAAGCCGGCATCGTCGGGATTGGCCCAGGCATGCTGGATGAAGTCGATGATCGCCTCGTGCAGCCGGAAGCGGTCCTCGTAGGCCACGCCGTAGGCGGCGAACTCCTCGGAGACATAGCCGGGCGAGGTGCCCATGGTGAGGCGGCCGTTGGACAGGTTGTCGAGGGTCAGCAGGTCCTCCGCCAGGCGCAGCGGCTGGCACAGGGTCGGGATCATGATGTTGGTGGCCAGCCGCATGCGGCGGGTCAGGCCGGCCGCATGCGCCAGCACCAGCAGCGGGCTGGGCGCCCAGCCATTGTCCTGGAAATGATGCTCCGTGGTGTGGAAGGAATCGTATCCCAGTTCCTCCGCCAGCGGCAGCAGCCGGTCCATCTCGCGGAACGTGTCCCGGTGGCTCATCGTCCCGCCCGGCTCGGTGACGAAGCTGTACATCAGGGAGAATTTCACGCCTGTCCTCCGTCCTGCCCGCCCGGCATGGCGCAGCGATAGGGAATGCAACGGGCAAACCTGGCCCTTGCGTCAGCCCGTGTCCGCGCCGTCATCCGCTGCCGGTTCGTCCCACCACTCGAAGCGGTCGCGGCCGGCCTGCTTGGCAGCATACAATGCGCGGTCGGCGAACAGGATCGTCTGCATCACCGACCGGCCGGGCCGGTGCCAGCACAGCCCACTGGACACCTGGACCTCCAACGGGCCCTGCGGCGTGGTGATGGCCTGGTCGCGCACCGCCTCCGTCAGGCGGACGGCGCGCGCCTCCGCCGCCGCACGGTCGGGGACGACCAGCACGACGAGGAACTCCTCACCGCCCCAGCGGCCGACGAAATCCTCGTCGCCGACCGCGGTGGAGAGCCGCTCCGCCACCTGCACCAGGGCCTGGTCGCCGGCCTCATGCCCGAAGGTGTCGTTGATCGACTTGAAGCGGTCGATGTCGGCCAGCATCAGGACGAACCGGGCGGCATCGCCCTGCGCGGCGAGGGCGGTGAGCCGTTCCATCGTGCCGCGGCGATTGGCCAGGCCGGTCAGGGGATCGGTGACCGCGGCCGCGGCCAGCTGCTCGTTCAGTTCCATGATCTGCGACTGCATCCGGTCGCTGACCCGGCTCAGCTTCAGCAGGTTGTGCTCCAGCTTGATGTAGAGGTCGGCCAGCCAGGCGACCTCGGTCGCCAGGTCGGGATCGACCTCCTGCGCGCGGCGCCGCAGGGCTTCGATGCGTTCCTGTATCTTCTCGGGAAGCGCCATCGCGGGTGTGGCGTCAGCGCGCGATCTGGTAGGGCAGGGTCAGGTCTTCCAGCAGTTCCTCTGCCAGCTCCATCGCGCGCTCGTCCTCCGGATCGCAGCGCCAGACCACCGCGACCTGGCGCGCCTCGCCATGGGCTTCCTCCAGCAGGTCCAGCATGTCCATCATCGACTTGATGCTGCCCGTGTTGAGGTAGGATAGCTCGATCTCCAGCCGCAGCGGGCCGTCGACCCGCTCGATCGCGGCCCGAAGCCAGTCCATCAGCGGGGCATAGAACTCGAAGGTGTTCTCCGGATAGGAATCGCCGGCCAGGCGAAGCACGCCGGCGGCCGGATCGCCCTCGACAGTGGGCGACGACCGGGTCCCCTCGATCTTCAGGACATCCAGGCCTGCCATCTCGGTCGTTCCCCTTTCCGTCCCGCTCACAGCCGCACCGTCAGAGTGAAGTACAGATGCCCGTCGTCGAGTTCCGCCATCGCATGTTCCAGCGGCGCGGTGGCCAGACGGGCGATCTGCAGCAGGCCCAGGCCGGCACCGGTGGCGCCTTCGGGCACCGGCTCCCGCAGCTTCTCCTTGTAGGCCCTGCGCAGTTCCTTGGCGTCCATCGCGGCGAGCCGGTCCAGGTGGGCCACGAGCGGGGGCGCGTCCTCGCGCCGGATATGGTTGCCCGACACCACCAGGAAGCTGTCGCCCTCCCGCGCGATATGCACGGTACCGGCGTTCAGCCGGGCGCGCTGCGCCTCGTCCACCGGCGCGCTGTCGGCATAGTGGCGGATGTTCTGGGTCAGCTCGATATAGACGGCGAAGACGTCGCTGACCGACTTCCGTGCCTGCGCCTGGGCCTCCAGGTAATGTCGGATCGCCTGCCCCAGCTCCTCGATCAGGCTCTGGGAGAACGGGCCGTTGAAGCTGAGAATGATCTGGCAGCGCTCGAATATCTCGCGCAGCTTAAGAATCGTGTCCTGCTGCATGCCCCTCTCCGCCGCGTCCCGCCGCCAGGTCCAGCGCCAGGAAGGTGACATCGTCCCGTTGGCTCAGGTCGCCGCTATAGGCCTCCAGCGCCGCGACGACCCCGGCGCATTGGGACCTGAAATCACTCTCGGCGCCAGCGCGCAGCGCGTCGAACCAGCGCCGGCGGCCGAAGCCGAACCCCTTTTCCCCGCCGGGCAGATCATAAAGGCCGTCCGTTGTGAGGAACAACCGTTGCACATCGCCGACCGGCAGCCGCACCTCCTCGATCGGCCTGTCCTGCTGGCGGCGGCGGGCATAGCCCAGGCCGCCGCGCCGGCCGGCGATTTCCTGCAGGCCGTCCTTTCCCTGCCAGACCAGGCCGATGCCGGCACCGCCGATCCGCAGGTGGCTGTCGTCCATCAGGCAGAGCACCACGTCGAAGCCGTTGTCCAGCCCCTCGCCGGCGCCGCCCTGTCCCAGGCTGGCGCGGGTCAGCCGGTCCGACAGGTCCAGCACCGCCGCCGGACCGTCGGGGCCGACCTCGTCGACAGCCTGCCGCATGACGGTGCGGGCGAGCATGGTCATCAGCGCCCCCGGCACGCCGTGGCCGGTGCAGTCGGCAACGCCGAAATAGACGCCGTATTCCTTCGCGACGCAGAAGTAGAAATCGCCACCGACGATGTCGAGCGGCTGGAAGATCAGGTAGTGATCGCCGAAGGTTTCCCGCAGCAGGCCCTTCGGCGGCAGGGTCGAGCCCTGCAGCATGCGGGCATATTCGATCCCCTCCAGCAGCTTGTTGTTCACCTCCTCCAGTTCCCGGGTGCGTTCCGCGACCAGGGCGTCGAGCCGCTCGCGCTCCCGCACCCGGTCGGTCACGTCGGTGAAGGTGAAGACGAAGCCGCCGCTGGGCAGCGGATTGCCGGTGATGTTCAGATAGCGGCCGCTTGGCTGCTGGCGGTCCATCGACCAGCTCTGCCGCGCGCGTACCGGATCCATGCGCGCCGCGACATGGGCATCGACATCGCCCGGCCCGTATTCGCCCAGCATGCCGTGATGGCGCAGCAGCTCGGCCAGCGGCACGCCCGGCTGCGCCAGGGGGTCCGCCTCGTCGAGGCCGAAGAAGGTCCGGTAGGGGCGGTTGACGAAGACGATCCGCAGGTCGCCATCGACGACCAGCAGTCCCTGCGTGATGCCCGCGCCGGCCTCGCGCAGATGTGCGGCGGTCTTGTCCACGTCCATCGCCTGTCTGTCCCCTGAAGGGCCGGATCGCCCGGTCCCATGCCGATCGTCCCGTGCCGCGGACGGCCGGTCCCGCGCGGGACCGTTCCCCTCCGGCAATGTCCCGATCAGGGATCGCCCCCATCCGCGCCGCTGCCGCCGACCGGCCTGCCTGTCGCATTCCGGTCGCCGGCCCACGGCATCAGTGCAGGAGGCGTGCCATCGGGGTGGGACGCTAGCAAAGGCAGGCCGCGACGTTAACCGCCCATCGGGCCCGGACGGTTCAGGCCGGCAGAACCAGGTCGAAGCGTCCCGCCAGGGCGCCCTGCTCGACCTCCACCGCCGGCGCCAGCCGCACGGTGACCGCCGCGCGCTGACGCGCATCCAGCCGGCGATAGAGGAAATCCCGCGCATTGCCGGGCTCGTCCGCGACGAACATCTGGGTCACCAGTTCGCCGGCGGCAGAGCGGACGCCGACATGGATATGCGGAGTGCGCCCGGTATAGGGCGCCGGGCGGATGGTCCGGAAGCGGTAATGGCCGTCGGCATCCGCGATCGCACGGCCATAGCCCTGGAAGCCGGGGTCGCGGCTGGCCTGCCGGCGACTGCCCGGGTGCAGGTAGATGCCCTGCGCATCGCACTGCCAGATCTCCACCATAGCGCCCGGCAGCGGCTCGCCCGCGACGGTCATCACCCGTCCCAGGATATGGGCCACCTGGCCTTCCGCCGGCGCCGCCGCGCCGCGGACATCCACCAGGTTGTTGTCCGCGTCGGCCGGGATCTCCACCGGATAGAACGGCCCGGCGGTCTGCATCGGCGTCGGGATCAGCGACTGCGCCATGGCCCTTCGGCCCAGGACCCGGGGAACGAAGATGTAGGCAGCCAGTCCGGCGCCGCCCAGCAGGGCGGCCCGCCGCCCGATCCGGCCGGCACTGAAGGAAGAACGCATCGCATGCCTCATACCGGCCACCACGCGGTTGCCAAGGGCGGCCGTCAGATCACGAAGCTGGCGCCGCGTCGCAGGATGGCGTCCAGCAGGCTCCAGGCGGTGGAGGCGGAGGTCTTCGGATTGGCACTCGCCGCACCGCCCATGGTCACGGACAGGCGGCCGGCTGCGCCCTCCGCCTCGATGCGGCCGGTATTGCCCTGCGCCGCCGGGTCGGCCACCAGCCGCACCCGCGTCTCGTCCAGGCCGAGGCCCGCCAACGCCACCGTCGCAGCCAGGTTCGCGTTCTTCGGATAGGCGAGCGCGGCGTCGCGGGCCGAACCTTCGAAGAACGTAGTGGCCTGCGCCAGGGATTCCAGGTCCAGCTGCTCCTCCGCAGCGGTGCCGCGCCACGCCAGGGGCGGCTTCGTCGAGGTATAGGTGACCGCGGACAGGCCGGAGCGGCGCAGCGCGCCGAGCCCGTCCAGCCCGGCGATAGCCCCGGCCGGCGCAATCAGCTGCGCGCCCACCGCCTTGGCGGTGGCGGTCAGCCGCTCCAGGCGTCCCGGTGCCGCCAGGGCCCCGGTCGAAATCACCATCAGGTCGATCCCTGCCGCCAACACCGCTTCGGCATGCTCAGCCACCGCCGCCTGCCCGGCGCATTCGACGACCAGTCCGGGCGCGGCGGCGCGCAGGCCCGCGACATCCTCCACCACCGCCGTCCCGGCCGGCAGCGCATCCCGGACCGGCTCCGCGCGGCCGGGGCGGACCAGCACCGCCGCCAGGACGGGCGCATCGTCACCCGCAGCCGCCAGCAGACCGTCCGCCACCGCACGGCCGATCGCGCCAAAGCCGATCAGCGCCACCCGCTCCAGCTTCGTCATGCGCCCCTCCCTCTCCCGATCAGTATGGATGGCCCAGTGCGGCACGGCGATGCCCCGGCCGCAAGGCCGCCCCTCATGCCGGGCCGACGGAAAAACTGCGCTTCAGGCAACGCAGGCTGAAGCTGGAGCGGCTGTGCCGGATGCCTGGAATGCGGTAGAGGCGCTCCCGCAGGAACCGCTCATAGCCTTCGGTACCGGCCACCGCGGCGATCACCAGATAATCGTAGTCGCCGGTGACCAGATGCGCCTCGATCACCTCCGGCAGGTCGGCCAGGGCGGCGCCGAACCGGTCGAGCATGTCGTCGTCATGACGGTCCAGGGTGACCTCGACCACGACCGTGTCGGGCCGCCCCAGCGCGGCCTGGTCGAAAACGGTGACATAGCCCGCGATCACCCCTTCCCGTTCGAGCCGGCGCACCCGGCTCCAGCACGGGCTGGGCGACAGGCCGACCCGGTCGGCCAGCTCGCGGTTGCTGATCCGGGCCGCGCCCTGCAACTCCCGCAGGATCTTCAGATCTATGGCATCCAGCTCGATCATCGCTATGCCGTTCAGCAGAGTTCACGGCATGATCATCCGCTGATTTGCGATTTTGCGGAACAGCCATCTGGAACCCGGCATCGCATCGAACGCATTCGGCAGCACATTCCGCCCCCGGCGCGGCAGAATGCCTCTATGACGAGGACGGAACCGGAAAGGGCGGCCAGCGTGCCGCTGCTGTGCGAAATGACGGACCCTGTGGACGGGCTGTGCCGGGTGGCGACCCTGCTGCGCCGCTGCGGCATCGACCTGCTGGGGCTCGACCTCCAGCCGGTCGACAGGTCGGGGCGGAGCTTCCGGGCTGTCTTCCAGCTGGCCGGTCCCCTGCCGTTCCAGCCCGCCCAGCTGGAGGCGCGGCTCATGGCCATGCCGGCGATCGGTCGTGCCGTTGTCGCGGCGGCGCCGACCGCCGCAGATGCGGCAGCGGCTCAGACCCCCATGCCGGGCAGCCGCTCCAGGGTGCAGCCGGCAATCCGCCACGACCCGTCGTCGAGCTGCCGCATGGTATAGAGCGCGCGCACCAGATATCCGTCCGGGGCGCCGACGATCACCGGCACGACCGGTCGGCCAGCGCGGTGCTCCGGCGCCTGGAACTCCACGCTCTGCGGCCGGTAGACCGGAGCATAGCCGCGGCGCACCATGGTCATGAAGGCCTCCGGCGTGCCGAACTGCATCTGGATCTCCGGCGCGGCGAAGGCGAAGGCGGCATCGCCGTCGTCGCGCTGGAACGCCGCCATCTGCTCGGCGATCACCGCCGTCATCGCCGCCCGGTCCTCGGTGCCGATTGCGGGCTCCGCGCGGGCCGGGACCGGCAGCCATGCGGCCGCCTGCGCCAGCCCGACAAGAAGCATGAGGGCGAAAAGCATCCGCATCCCGTTTCTCCCTGCCTGTCTCCCTGCCTGCACCGGACAGGAAGGGCCACGCCCGTCCCGCCGGCCACCGCGCAGCCAACCGCGCGGCTTCACCCCTGAGAACTGGGGCGATCCGGCGCGCCGGCCAGCATCGCCCTGTCCGCAGGCGCGGCAACCCGGCTCTCGCCCTGCAGGAACAGGGCGGCGGCATGGATCAGGCCGGCGGCCCGCATCCGCTCGGCCGCCTGCAGGCCGCGCTCCAGGGCATCCGCCACCTCGGCCGCCGCCAGCCGGCCGCAACCGGTGACCACAGGCCGGTCGCCCAGGTCGCTGTCCGGATCCAGCTCCCGGGCCGGCACGCGGCGGATCGCGGCATGGCCCGGCAGGTCGACCGCATTGCCCAGCAGGGTCGCCGCGACGTCGGCGGCGCCGGCACGGTCCGCCAGCACGGTCACCGCCTCCGCGATGCCCAGCGAGAAGCTGCGGCCGCCGCGCCCGCTGGTCGCGACACCCCGCACAGGATCCGCAGCCTCGATGCGGACCCGGCCATGGCCGCCGCCATCCTCCACCCGCGCCACGGCCAGGTCGAAGCGCTGCCCCGCCGCGAGGTACAGGGCGATATCGCCGCCATTGTTGACATAGGCCCGTGCCGGCGGCCGCCCGGCGGCATCGAGCGCGGCGAGAATCGCGGTCAGCACCTCCTCCGCCACCGACCCGGCAACCGCCGCCATCGGCGTGACGAACAGGCCGGCAGCGGCATGGGGGCGGACCGCCGCTTCCATCCGGCGGGCGATGGCGCCGGCGAAGCTGCGCCCCTCCGGCGGGCAGGGCGAACGGAGCGCCGGCAGTTCGCCCACCAGCTCCGCCAGCACGGTGGCGAACCGGGCCTGCGCGGCGGCATAGGCGGCCTGCCGGTCGCCGTCGACGTCGATGATCAGGTCGATCGGCCCGTGCTGCAGGTGCAGCCGCCGCCCGTCGGGCAGCAGCGCCGCGGCGGGGCCGGTCATGCCGGCAATGTCGGGGGATGGGGCTGCATGGGTCGATCCTAGGCGTTCCGGCGGGCCCGGGCGACAGGCGCAGGGCCGCCATGCGCGGCGCGTCCGGGTGCCGGGGTGGCACATGCCGGCGAGGACGGCGAGAATGCGCGGCAGCGCAGCCTTCCTTCCGACCGGAGCCAGCATGAACGAACAGACGACCCGTTCCGCTGAGAGCAGCCCCCAGATCGCCCGCCAGATTGCCCCGCTGAAGTTCGGGGTGGGGCAGCCCGTGTCCCGGAAGGAGGACCCGATCCTCCTCACCGGGCAGGGGCGCTATACCGACGACCTGTCGATGCCGGGCCAGGCCTGGGCGGCGGTGCTGCGCGCGCCGGTCGCGCATGGCCGGATCGTGCGGCTGGACACGGCGGCGGCGGGGGCCCTGCCCGGCGTGCTGGCAGTCTATACCGCCGCCGACATGGACGCGGCCGGCTACAAGGGGTTCCGCTGCGGCCTGCCGCTGAAAAGCGCCGACGGCACGCCGCTGTTCGCGCCGTCGCGCCCGCTGATGGCGACCGACAGGGTGCGCTTCGTGGGCGAGGCGGTGGCGATGGCCGTGGCCGAGAGCGAAGCCGCCGCCCTGGACGCGCTGGAGGCGATCGAGCTGGAGATCGAGCCGCTGCCGGCCGCCACCGACCCGGCGGCGGCGATGGCGGAGGGCGCCGCCGCCCTGCACGACGATTGCCCGGGCAATGTCTGCCTGGACTGGCGCTATGGCGATGGCGCGGCGGCCGAGAAGGCCTTTGCCGCGGCCGCCCATATCGCCCGGGTGCGGCTGGAAAACGGCCGCCTGGCGGTGGCACCGATGGAGCCGCGCGCCGCGCTCGGCCTGTGGGACGCGGAAGCCGGCCGCTACGTGCTGCATGCCGGCTGCCAGGGCGCCTTCGGCCTGCGCGCCGGGCTCGCCGCGCAGCTGGACGTGAAGCCGGAGCAGGTCCGCGTCCTGGTCGGCCATGTCGGCGGCTCCTTCGGCATGAAGGCGGCCGCCTATCCCGAATACATCATGGTGCTGCACGCGGCGAAGGCGCTGGGCCGGCCGGTAAAGTGGCGGGATGCGCGCAGCGACAGCTTCCTGTCCGACCTGGGCGGCCGCGCCACCGTGATCGAGGGCGCGCTGGCGCTGGATTCCGAGGGCCGCTTCCTGGCGGTGCGGGTGCACCACCTGGCGGCGATGGGCGCCTGGCTCTCCGCCATGGGCCCGGCAATGCCCAGCGTGAACATGCAGAAGAACCTGCCGGGCCCCTACGCCACCCCGGTGATGGACATCCGCACCACCTGCGTCTTCACCAATACCGGCCCGATCGGTCCCTATCGGGGCGCCGGCCGGCCGGAAGCCAACTATGTCATGGAGCGGCTGATCGACCAGGCGGTGCGGGAGACCGGGCACGACCCTGTGGCGATCCGCCGCCGCAACCTGGTCGCGCCGGAAGCCATCCCCTATGCCGCGCCGTCGGGCCTGACCTACGATTCCGGCGATTTCGGCCATCTGCTGGAGGCCGGGCTGGCGCGGTCGGACTGGGACGGCTTCGACGGCCGCAGGGCCGAGAGCGCCGCGCGTGGACTGCTGCGCGGGCGTGGCATGGCCTGCTACCTGGAGGTGACCGCCCCGCCGGGCAAGGAGATGGGCGGCATCCGCTTCGAGGCGGACGGCAGGGTCAGCCTGGTGACCGGCACCCTGGACTATGGCCAGGGCCATGCCTCCGCCTTCGCCCAGGTGGTGGGCGACCGGCTGGGCATCCCGTTCGAGCTGATGGACCTGGTGCAGGGCGACAGCGACCAGCTGATCACCGGCGGCGGTACCGGCGGCTCGCGCTCCATCATGGCCAGCGGCAAGGCACTGCTCGCCGCCGCCGACCGGGTGGAGGAGAATGGCCGCGCCCTGGCTGCCCATGTCCTGGAGGCGGCGATCGCCGACATCGTCTTCGAACCGGAGGGCCTGGGCGGGACGTCAGGCAATCCAGGCATGGGTGGCTTCCGCATCGCCGGCACCGACCGCTTCGTCGGCCTCATGGACCTGGCAGCCTGGCTGCGGGAGGCGCAGGCCGGCGGCACCGCCCTGCCGGAGGCGGTGCCGGACAGCCTGGATGCGGCGCTGGCCGACGACAGCCCGCCGATGGCCTTCCCCAATGGCTGCCATGTCTGCGAGCTGGAGATCGACCCGGAGACCGGCACGGTGCGGATCGACCGCTACACCGCGGTGGACGATTTCGGCACCGTCATCAACCCGATGCTGGCGGAGGGACAGGTCCATGGCGGCATCGTGCAGGGCATCGGCCAATGCCTGACGGAACGCATGGTCTATGACGGCGAGGGCCAGCTGCTGTCCGGTTCCTTCATGGACTATGCCCTGCCGCGCGCCGATCTTGTCCCGCGCTTCGACATCGCCTTCCACCCGGTGCCGGCCACCAGTAATCCGCTTGGCGCCAAGGGCTGCGGCGAGGCCGGGGTCAGCGGCTCGCTGCCCGCGGTGATGAATGCGGTGAACGACGCCCTGGCGAGCCGCGGCGCCGGCCCGGTGGACATGCCTGCCACGCCTGAGCGCATCTGGGCGGCGCTGGCCGGCCCGCGCGGGTGACGGGCGCGGCGCCCCGCCCCGGTCGACATCCGGCCCGTCGTCGGGCATGATATTGTTAACAAATCAACGACAGCCATAGGGGAGGATGGGCCGATAACCGAAGGCAGCGCAAAGGCAGAACCCGCGGCCACGGCCGTGCCGCCGCCCGACCCGTCGATTCCGACCTGGGACATCGACCCCTATGACCCGGCCGTGCTGTGCGACCCCGTCCCCTATTACGATGCGCTGCGCCGCAAGGGTCCGCTGGTCTGGCTCGACCGCTACGGCATCTTCGCCGCCGGCCGGCATCCCGAGGTGCAGGAGATTTTCTCCGACTGGCAGCGCTTCGTCTCCTCCCGCGGGGTCGGGCTGACCGACTTCAAGACGGAAACGCCCTGGCGGCAGCCGAGCATCGTTCTGGAGGTCGACCCGCCGGCCCATACCCGCACGCGTGCCGTCCTCACCCGGGCGCTGTCGCCGCGCGCGGTCGCGCGACTGAAGGAGAGTTTCCAGGCGGAGGCCGACGCCCTGGTCGACCGGCTGGTCGCGAAAGGGGAGTTCGATGCCGTGCCGGACCTGGCCGAGGCCTTTCCCCTGAAGGTCTTTCCGGATGCGGTGGGCATCGCGCCCGAGGGTCGCGAGATGCTGCTGACCTACGGCGCCATGGTGTTCAACGCGCTGGGGCCGGACAATGCGATCCGTCGCGCGGCACTGGCGGAGGCGCCGCGGGTGACGGCATGGATCGCGGCGCGCTGCGAGCGCGCGGCGATCACCGGCGACGGCTTCGCCGCCGCCATCTATGCCGCCGCCGACAACGGCGAGCTGAGCGAGGAGGAATGCGGCCTGCTGGTGCGCTCCCTGCTGTCCGCCGGGGTCGATACCACGGTGAACGGCCTGGCCAGTGCGGTCTGGTGCCTGGCGAACAGCCCGACGCAGTTCGCTGCTCTGCGCGCCGACCCGAAGCTGGCCCGCCCCTGCTTCGAGGAGGTGCTGCGCATGACCTCGCCGGTGCATTCCTTCTGCCGGACCGCGAACCAGGATACGGAGGTTTCCGGCGTGCCGATCCCGGAGGGATCCAAGATCCTCTGCGTGCTTGCAGCGGCGAACCTGGACCCCGACCATTGGCCGGACGCGGCGCGCTTCGACATCGCCCGCCGGCCGGTCGGCCATGTCGCCTTCGGCACCGGCGTGCATGGCTGCGTCGGCCAGTCGGTCGCGCGACAGGAGGCGGAGGCGGTACTCTCCGCCCTCGCCCGCAAAGTCGGCCGGATCGAACCGGCCGGCCCCGCGGTCTGGCGGCCCAACAATTCGGTGCGCGGCCTGGGCAGCCTGCCGGTCCGCTTCGCCAGAGTGAACTGACGGTACAGCACAACCGAGGGGCCGGATCCAAAAGGCCCGGATCCAAAAGGCCCGGATGCAAAAGGCTTGGGATCGCAGGAGATGGGGAGCAGCGGAAACGATGGTGAAGGTGGTCTATGTCGCCGATGACGGCACCCGGAACGAGGTCGATGCGCAGCCCGGCATCAGCCTCATGCAGACGGCAATCACGCAGGGTATCGACGGCATCGTCGGCGAATGCGGCGGGTCCGCCATGTGCGCGACCTGCCATGTCTATGTGGATCCGGACTGGATCGACCGGCTGCCGCCGCGCAGCGACGTTGAGGAGGAGATGCTGGAATGCACGGTGAGCGCGCGGAAGGACAACAGCCGCCTGTCCTGCCAGATCACGGCCGGGCCGGAGATCGACGGCATCGTGGTGCATATGCCGCCGGAGCAGATCTGATCGCGGGGGGAGCCGGACGGTGGCGCTGAGCGAGATCGTCATCGTCGGCGCCGGCCAGGCCGGTCTGCAGACCGCGGCCAGCCTGCGGCAGTTCGGCTATGAGGGGCGCATCCGCCTGGTCGGCGAGGAGAAGGGGCTGCCCTATCAGCGGCCGCCGCTGTCCAAGGCCTTCCTGAAGGCGGACAGCGACCCGGAGAGCCTGGCCCTGCGCAACCGGGACTTCTTCGAGAAGCAGAAGATCGAGCTGCTGGACGGCGAGAGGGTCGCGTCGATCGACCGCCAGGCCGGCGCCGTGGAGCTCGCTTCCGGCGGCCGCCTCGACTACGACCGCCTCGTCCTGGCGACCGGGGCGCGCAACCGCGCCCTGCCGGTGCCGGGCGGCGACCATCCCGACCTGCTGGAGCTGCGCAGCCTGGACCATGCCCTGGCGGTGCGCGACCGGCTGGGCAGTGCCGGCAGCATCGCCATCGTCGGCGGCGGCTATATCGGCCTGGAGATCGCGGCAACGGCCCGTGGCCGCGGGCTGGATGTCACCGTTGTCGAGGCGATGGACCGGCTGATGCCGCGCACCGCCTCACCCGCCTTGTCGGCCCATGTCGAAGGGGTCCATCGCGGCCATGGCGTCGGCCTGCGGCTGGGCGAAGGGGTGGCGCGGATCGCCACCGATGGCGAGGGCCGGATCGCCGGGGTGGAGACGGCGGCCGGCGGCCTGATCGCGGCGGAACTGGTGCTGGTCGGCATCGGCATCCTGCCGAACGACGCGCTCGCCGCCGCCGCCGGCCTGGAGACCGACAACGGCATCGTCGTGGATTCCTGCCTGCGGACGGCGGATCCGTCGATCTTCGCCCTCGGCGACTGCGCCGCCTTTCCCGCGCCCGACTTCGGCGGCGGCGCCCTGCCCGGCCGGATCCGCCTGGAATCGGTGCAGAACGCGGTCGACCAGGCAAAATGCGTGGCCCGCAACATCCTGGCGGAGCCCGCGCCCTACAGCGAGGTGCCCTGGTTCTGGAGCGACCAGTTCGACATGAAGATCCAGATCGCCGGCCTGACCGCCGGCAGCGACCGGCAGATCGCCCGCCTGGACGAGGAGAAGGGCCGGCTGACCGTCTACTGCTTCCGCGACGGCCATCTGGCCGGGGTGGAGACGGTCAGCAATCCGGGCGACCACATGGCCTGCCGCCGCCTGATGGCGGAGCGGCTGTCGCCGCAGCCGGCGGAGGTCGAGGCGGCGGGGTTTTCCCTGAAGACCTGGCTGCAGGCGATGCGCGGGCGGGCCGGCGGTGGCTGACCGCCGCCCCCTGCAGCGCGCCGCCGCCGGCGGCAACGAACCCACGGCGCTGCTCGCCGGGCGGCGGATCCTGGACATGGACCGCTATGTCCCGGCCTATTTCGCGATCATCAACAACCGCCTGTCGCGCGGCGCCTCGCGGCTCTACCTGCGCCGCTTCGGGATCGGCGTCACCGAATGGCGGCTGGTTGCGATGCTGGCGCTGGAGCCCGACATCCCGGCCGCCCGCGCCTGCGAATATCTGGGCATGGACAAGGCGCTGGTCAGCCGCGCCCTGCGCCGCCTCGACAGCCTTGGCCACCTGAAGGCGGGCAGCAACGGCCGCCGCCGCACCTGGCGCCTCAGCGAACGCGGCGAGGCGCTGTACGACGAGATCCTGGACGTCGCCCTGCAGCGCGAAGCGCGCCTCCTCGCCGGCGTCAGCCCGGCGCAGAAGGAGGCCTTCCTGGCCGTGGCCCGCCAGATGATGGCCAACCTGCCGCTGGTGGAGGACGGCGACGCGGCAGGCTAGTGCCGGCGGGGCCCGGAGCCGGACCGTCCCGCGCTGGGCCCTGCGGAACGCTTCAGTCGACATCTCCCAGCCGGCGCACCGGCTTGCCGGCGGCCAGGTTCGCCTCGATCTCCTCCAGGCTGCGGCCGCGGGTCTCCGGCACCAGGACCCAGACGAAGACGAAGGCGATGGCGCAGATCGCGGCGAACAGGGCGAAGACGCCGGACATGCCGATCGCCGCCGCCAGCGGCAGGAAGGCGACGGAGACGATCGCGTTCACCCCCCAAGCCATCGCCGCGGCGATCCCCATGCCCAGGCTGCGCACCCGCGCCGGGAAGACCTCCGCCATCACCACGTAGGGCAGCGGCCCCAGGCTGATCGCGAAGGCGATGATGAAGACCGCCAGCGCCGCCACCGCCACGCCGTGCCAGACCGGATCGTCGGAGGCCAAGGCCGGCACCATCAGCGCCATCGCCAGGGTCATCGGCACCAGCCCGCCCAGCAGCAGCGGCCGCCGCCCCGCCCGGTCGACCAGCCACATCGCCAGCACGGTGGCCGCGACATTGACCGCGCCGATGCCGGCGGTCGCCAGGATCGGCCCCATCGTGCCGCTGAATCCCACCGTCTCGAAGATGGTGGGGGAGTAGTACAGGATTACGTCGATGCCGGAGAGGTTGGTGAAGGCGAACAGCCCGGCGGCGATCACCATCACCGGCAGCACCCGCGGGCCCAGCAGCTCCGCCCAGCGCGCGGTGCTGCCGCGGGTCGCCAGGATCTGCGCCACCTCCTCGTCCGCCCAGTGGCTGCCGTGGATACGGTGGAAGACCGCGCGCGCCGGCACCTCCCGCCCCTTCAGCACCAGCCAGCGCGGGCTTTCCGGCAGCGGCAGCATGCCGAGTGCCAGCAGCGCGCCGGGCAGCGCGGTCAGGCCCAGCATCATGCGCCAGTCGCCGCTGTCGGCGAAGGCGATGTTCGCCAGATAGCCCAGCAGGATGCCGATCGTCAGGGCCAGCTGGAAGCCGGTGATCAGCGCCCCCCGCCACTTCGCCGGCGCCGTCTCCCCCACATAGAGCGGCGCCACCATGGTGGCCGCGCCGATCGCCAGGCCGGCGCCGCTGCGCCACAGGATCAGCTGCCAGGCCGCGTCGGAGACCGCCATGCCCAGGCCGCAGGCCAGGAACAGCAGGCCGGTGGCGATCAGGGTCGGCTTCTGCCCGATGCGGCTGGACAGCGGGCCGCTGGCGATCGCGCCGACGAAGCCGCCGATCAGGATGCAGCCGACCACCAGCCCGCGCAGGAAGGGCGCCTGCTGCAGCCCGAACTCTGTGGCGATCGGATCCTCCGCGCCGGCGATCACGCCGGTGGCATAGCCGACGACCAGGCCCGACAGCGCGGCGACAAGGGCGATCAGCCCGGAAAGCAGGCTCATGACAGGCGGCTCGCGATCAGATGTGCCGGCGGTGCAGGACCGCCGCTCAGCGCCCCGGCATCAGGACGGCAGCGACCTTCTCGAAGGCGGTGGCGATATCGTCGACATCCTTGTCGGTCAGGCAGGAGGCGATGGCCAGCAGCGCGCCCCGGTCGTGATAATCGTCGCAGACCGGCAGGGTGCCGCGGGCGTAGGAGATCTCCTCGTGGAAGGCATTGGCCGGATGGCTCCAGGGGAAGCCGTCAGGGGAGATCGCGCGCTTGTGCACCAGGCTGGGCACGTTGAAGTACCAGTGCAGGCCCCACTGCTTCATGGTCACGCAGGCGAGGCTGCCCTCCGGCCCCTTCACCCCTTCCGCCTGCACCGCGGCGACCACCCTGTCGGCGGTGGCGCTGTCGGGGAACAGCATCAGGAGGAACGGCCCGCTGTCGCCGGCCGGGTCGAGGATGGTGCGCATCTCGATGCCGGGCAGCGCCGCGAGGCGGTCCCGGATCTGCCACTTGGCGGTGCGCATGGCGCCGGTGATGCGGTCCAGCTTGCGCAGCTGCGCCAGCGCCATCGCGCCCGACAGCTCCGACATGCGGGCGCCGACGCCCCACAGCTGGTAGGCCTCGTCCGTCGGGTCCAGGCGGCC
The DNA here is from genome assembly GCF_042646425.1 of Marinibaculum pumilum. Lineage (NCBI taxonomy): Bacteria > Pseudomonadati > Pseudomonadota > Alphaproteobacteria > Rhodospirillales > Rhodospirillaceae > Marinibaculum > Marinibaculum pumilum. The sequence goes on along the minus strand of NZ_JBHRTR010000004.1, from coordinate 29,491 downwards.
GGCGGCGGTGCGCGCATAGCCCAGGTCGTGCACGGCGAAGGCGCGCTTGTAGAGATGTTCGTCGTCGCAGACGATCAGCCCGCCCTCGCCCGAGGTCATGTTCTTGTTCTGCTGGAAGCTGAAGATCGCCATGTCGCCGAAGCCGCCGCTGGGCGTGCCGTTCAGGCTGGCGCCGGCGGCCTGCGCGCAATCCTCCAGCAGGTAGACGCCGCGGGCATTGGCGATCTTGCGCACCTGGTCGATGCGGCCGGGCGCGCCCGACATGTTGACGTAGAGGATCGCCTTCGACCGGTCGTTCAGCTTCGCCTGCAGGTCCTTCGGGCAGATGCAGAAGGTGTCGTCGATATCGACCAGCCGGGGAATGCCGCCCAGCCGCACGACGGCGGACAGGCAGCTGACCCACATATAGCCGGGCACCAGCACCTCGTCGCCGGGGCCGACGCCCATCGCCGCCAGGCAGATATGCAGTGCCTGGGTGCCGCAATTGACCGCCAGCGCGTGGCGCCGCTTCAGCCGCGCGGCCCATTCCGATTCGAGGCTGTCGACCATGTGCTGCGGGTCGGCGCCGTAGTAGCGGAACGGGCTCTGCGCCCGCACCACTTTGGTCACCAGCTCCTCTTCCTCCTGGCCGATCCAGTGCGCGCCCGGCAGTTCCCAGGGCAGCGGCGCGGTGCGGACCGGCGTGCCGCCGTTGATGGCGAGATCGGCATTGGTGCTGGGCTTGGCGGACATGGTCTGGACCTCGGTCTCTGGTCGGCCCGATCACGGATCGGGCGGTTTCGGTGCGGGTGCGCCCCGCTTCGCCGCGCAGCGCAAAACTAGCATCGAACGCTGTAATCCATCACTCTTTCAGCATGAACGCGGCAAAAAAGGGCCGCATTTGCGGCTATGGTGCGGAGCATCCGGAGCCGCAGCCGGGCATGCAAAAAAGGCGGGGCAGCCGCCGGGGCGGCATGCAAATGCCACAGGCAGGGGGAATAGCGGGATGCTGATATTCGTGGCGCTGATCGCCGCCGTCGCCGGATTCCTGTTCGGCTTCGACGAAGGCGTGATCTCGGGCGCAGAGATCTTCCTGCGCAAGGATTTCGACTATGGCGCCACCCTGGAAGGGGTGATGACTTCCGCCGTGCCGCTGGGCGCGCTGTTCGGCGCCATCGTCACCGGCCGGCTGACGGAGCGTTTCGGCCGGCGGCGGATCCTGATGCTGGCGGCTTTGCTGTTCGTCGGCGGAGCGCTGGTCTCCGCCCTCACGCCGGGCATCTGGGTGCTGGTCCTGGCACGCCTGCTGCTGGGCCTGGCGATCGGCATCGCCGCCATCGTCGCCCCCCTCTATCTGTCGGAGACGGCGCCCACCCACCGGCGCGGGGTGATGATCTCCGCCTACCAGCTGCTGGTGACGGTCGGCATCCTGTCCGCCTACCTGGTCAACCTGGCGCTGGCGGAGTGGGAAGCCTGGCGCTGGATGTTCGCGGCCGGGATGGTGCCGGCGATCGTCCTGCTGCTGGGCGCCTGGCGGCTGCCCGAAAGCCCGCGCTGGCTGGCGCTGAAGGGCCGGACGGAGGAGGCGCGCGCCGTCCTCGCCAGCCTGCGCAGGGACGTGCCCGCCGCTGACCTGGCGGCGGAGGCGGAGCAGATCCTGGCCACGGCGCAGGCCGACCAGGGCCATAGCAATGCCTGGGGCCGGCTGTTCGCCGCCGCCGTGCGGCCGGCAGTGGTGGTGGCGATGGGGCTGTTCTTCCTGCAGCAGCTCTCCGGCATCAACGCCGTGATCTACTACGCGCCGAAGATCTTCGACGGCACCGGCTTCTCCGGCACCACCGCGCAGCTTCTGGCCACCGTCGGCGTCGGCATCGTCAACGTGGTGATGACCCTGGTGGCGATGTGGCTGATCGACCGGGCCGGCCGCCGCCGGCTGCTGTTGATCGGCTTCGCCGGCACCGCCCTGGGCCTCGTGCTGCTGGCCGTCTCGGCGATGATGGTCGCGCAGGGGGTCGAAGTCGAAGGCGCCTGGGACAGCCCCGAATATCTCGGCTTCATCGGCGTGGTGATCTATATCGCCGCCTTCGCCATCGCGCTCGGCCCGATCCCCTACGTGATGATGTCGGAGATCTACCCGATGGACGTGCGCGGCCCCGGCATGGCCATGGCCTCGATCGCGAACTGGGGCTTCAACTATATCGTGGTGCTGCTGTTCCCGATCGCCCTGGCCGGCGTCGGGCTGGACGTCACCTTCTTCTTCTTCGCCGCGATCTGCGTCCTGGGCTTCCTGTTCACCCTGGCCCTGGTGCCGGAGACGAAGGGGATCAGCCTGGAGGCGATCGAACGCCATCTCTATGCCGGGCGGCCGCTGCGCCGCATCGGCGACAGCTGAGGGGCCCCCGATGGCCGACGATACCGCCCGCCGGGCACTGGTCCTTTCGCTGCTGGAGCGCAGCCCCTATCGCCGCGGACTGCGCCCCCATGGCGACGAGGTGGCCCGGGTCGCCATCGCCAACGACCAGCTGCGGGGCGCGATGGACGAGATCATCGCCGACCCCGACTATGCCAGCCTGGGCCGCATCGACGGCAGGCGGCTGAAGCGCCAGAAGGCCTTGATCGAGCATATGCTGGAGTGGGTCTATTTCGCCTCCAGCGATTTCGTGGAGCGTGCGAAACGTGGCTGAGGACCGGATCTACGACTATGTCATCGTCGGCACCGGCGCCGGCGGCGGCATCCTGGCCCACCAGCTGGCCAAGGCCGGGCTGGACGTCCTGTCGGTGGAACAGGGCCCCCGCCTGCCGGCGGACTATTTCACCGAGGTCAACCCGCCGGGCGCCCGCAAGGACTGGGGCATCCGGTCCCATATGACTTTCCCCGGCGATTCCCGGGATGCGATCTTCCGGCACGAGCTGTTCGCGGATGGCGAAAACCGGTCGAGCTCCCGCAGCGCGGAACGATCCTTCCTGTCCTACCAGCTGATGGCGGTGGGCGGCCTGCAGAACCTGTGGAACGGCGTCTCGGTGCGCTTTGCGCCGCAGGACTTCGGCAGCTGGCCGATCGGCTATGACGACCTGGCCGACGACTATGGCGCGACCGAGGAACTGATCACCGTCTGCGGCACGGCGGAAGGCATCCCCGGCCTGCCGGACGGGCATTTCATCCCGCCGAAGCCGCTGCGCCCCGCGGACCGGATGGTGATCGACGCCATCGACCGCATGGGCAGGCCCGACACCTGGGTGATCCCGAACCGCAAGGCGATCGAGACCCGTGCCGGCCGGGCGAATGCCTGCATCTCCACCGGCATCTGCACCTCCGGCTGCATGACCGGGGCGGTCTACAAGTTCCCCACCCGCCTGCTGCCGGAGATCGAGCATCTGCCGAACTATGCCCTGCGCACCGGGCTGAAGGCGGTACGGCTGCAGCGCCGCGACGGATCGGCGGAGATCGAGAGCCTCGTCTGCCGCGACACCGAAAGCGGCGAGGAGGTCGTGATCCGCGGCCGCACCTTCATCCTCTCCGCCGGCGCGATCGAGACGCCGCGCCTGCTGTTCAACTCCCGCGACGATGCCGCGCCGAACGGCCTGGCCAATTCCTCCGGTGCGCTGGGCCGCTACCTGCAGGACAATGCCAAGGTGGCGCTGTCCACCGCCCTGTGGAAGCTGTGGGGCAAGCCGGCCGCGCCCGATATCGGCTATGGCGACCTCTTGATCCTGCTGTCGAAGGACACATTGCCGGACGGCTCGGAATTCAGCTTCTGCGGCCATGCGATCCAGACCGTGCTGGACACGCCCTACTACCTGGAGGGGCTGCAGACGGCACCGGCGGCGATGCGCCCCTGGCTGGCACGCAAGCTGTTCAACGCCTACCTGACCCTGGCGGTGTTCGCGCCAGGCGATCCGGACCCGGAAAACCGGCTGACCCCGTCGGCCGACCGCGACCGGTTCGGCGTAGCCCAGGTCGATATCGCCTACCGCTATTCGGAGCGCACCCTGGCGCAGCTCGACAAGATGGAGGTCTTCGTCCGCCAGGCGCTGCGCCGCTGCTCCGGCACCCTGATCTATGGCGGCCGCGACCGGCCGGGCACCGGCATCCACTATGCCGGCACCAGCCGCATGTCGGCGCTGCCGCAGGACGGGGTGGTGGACGCGAACCTGCGCGCCCACGACCATCCGAACCTCTATCTCTGCGACGGCGGCGTGATCCCGACCCTGCCCGACAAGCACCTGACCCTGACCATCATGACCCTGGCCCACCGCCTGGGCCGGCATCTGGTCGAGCGGGACAGGGCGGCGTAGGAACCCCTCCACCCCGGCCGTCGTCCTCGGGCCTGACCCGAGGATCGTGACGTGACAGGGACGCCGCGCAGCTTCGCCGTCTTGCCACGATCCTCGGCTCGGGGGCCGAGGATGACGGCAAAAAGGTAGCACCGCGGGGCTGATTTGGGCCCGCTTGCGAGATGTGTGAATGCCGTAGGGTCAGGCCCGAGGGCGAGGGAACCTGTGGGTCGACGTCAGGCCGTCCCCGCCTCCGCCAGGAAGGCCAGCAGCAGCCGGGCCGTCGCATCCGGCTGCTCCTGCTGCACCCAGTGGCCGGCATTGGGCACCAGGTGGCGACCCAGGAAGCGGCGGCAGCCCGCCTGCTCCATCCGCTCCAGCGCCCCTGGCGACTGGTAGATGCCCCAGTCGGCGGCGCCGGCGATGTAGCAGGCCGGCACCTCGATGCCGCGGCCGGCGAACAGCTGCTGCTCTGTCACGATCGCCGGCGCCTGTGCGGCGCGGTACCAGTTCAGCCCGCCCTGGAAGCCGGTGGCCGCGAAGCACTCGGCATAGACCGCCAGGTCGGCCTCGGTCAGCCAGGTGCAGGCCGCAACCTGGGCGGGCGACGGCATCTGCGGCGCCACCGTCTCCGCCATCGTGCGGGCCAGATCCATCACGTAGTAGGTCGGCAGCTGCGCCAGCTCTACCGCCGACCAGTCGGCCAGGGCATGGGGCTGGTTGCCCGGCCAGTCGGCGCTTTTCACGTGATAATAGGCGCGCAGGAAGGCGTGCAGGCCCTGCGGCGCGTTCCGCATGTCGGCATCGGCATCGCGGGTGGCATAGTAATGCTGGTAATGCTTGCGGGGCTGCGGCAGGTCGGCCAGCGCCTCCGCCAGGCCACCGCCCGACGGCGGGGCGCCGACGGCGGCACCGGCCCCACGGCCGGCCTCCGGCAGGTCGGGCGGGCCGCCGAACGGCGCGCTCATCAGTGCCGCGGCGCGGAAGATGTCGGGCCGAAGCAGCGCCGCCCAGGCCGCCACCGGCGAACCGAAGTCGTGGCCGATCACTGCGGCCGCACGGTCATGCCCCAGCGCCGCCACCAGCCCCACCGCATCGCGCACCAGGCCCAGCATGCCGAAGGGGCGCAGGTCGGTGTCGTAGCCGTCGGCCCAGCCGGTGGTCAGGCCATAGCCGCGCTGGTCGGGCGCGACGACATGGAAGCCGCCCTCCGCCAGCGCCGGCATCACCTTGCGCCAGGACCAGGCGAGTTCCGGAAAGCCGTGCAGCAGCAGGAGCAGCGGCCGGCCGGCGCCGCCGCCCGCCTCCAGGACATGCATGCGCAGCCCGTTCACCCCCTCGACGAAGCGCGCCGTCACCCCTGCGGGCAGGCTTGCGCCCCCATAGCCCGCCGCATCCGGCGCCGGCGCTTGCGTCATATCATTCCCCCTTGCCTGCTGCGCGCCGCTTCCGTCGCGGCCCCTGCTCGCCCTAAAGTTCGGGCCAACCATAACAGCTGCGACAGCGCAGAGGGGGATACGCGATGACACACGGGACCATCTCCGCCGCACAGCCGGAAGCGGCCGAGGCCGGCGCGCGGGTGCTGATGCGGGGCGGCAATGCGGTGGATGCCGCGATCGCCTGCGCCCTGGTGCAGGGGGTGGTCGACCCGCAGATGACCGGGGTGGCCGGCTTCGGCAACCTGCAGGTCTACATGCCGTCCCGCGGCGTGCACCAGTGCATCGACTTCCACGGCAAGACGCCGCTCGCCGCCACGCCGGAGATGTGGACCCACCTGCTGGAGGGGGAGACCCGCGACGGCTTCGGCTTCCTGCTGAAGGGCAAGGTCAACGATATCGGCTACCAGTCGGTCACCACGCCAGGCAGCCTGATGGCCTATGCGCAGGCGATCGAGAACTGGGGCAGCTGGGACTGGGCGGACATCGTCGCGCCGGCGATCGCGGAGTGCGAGCGCGGCGTCACCGTTCGCCCGCACATGCATTTCTTCTGGACCACGCCGGACCTGATGGGGCGGGCCCAGGGCCATGAGCGGCTGGCGCTGACCAAGACCGGGCGCGCGGTCTATTTCCGCAGCGACGGCAATGTGAAGCAGGTCGGCGACCGGCTCGACAATCCCGACCTGGCGGCGACCCTGCGGCGCATCGCGAAGCACGGTGCGGCCGATTTCTATACCGGCGAGATCGCCGCCCGCATTGCCGAGGATTTCGCCGCCAATGGCGGCCTGCTGAGCGAGCGCGACCTGGCCGAGTACCGCACCACCTGGAGCGCGCCGCTGCGCGGCAGCTATCGCCGCTGGTCCTATGCCACCAACCAGCCGCCCGGCGGCGGCGTGCAGCTGGCGGAGATGCTGGCGATCCTGGAAAATTTCGACCTTGCCGCGATCGGCCATAACAGCGCCGAATATCTTCGGGTGGTGGCGGAGGCGATGAAGCATGCCACCGCCGACAAGGACGATCATGTCGGCGACCCGGCCTTCGTCGATGTCCCGATCGAACGGCTGACCGGCAAGGCGCACGGTAAGGCCTGCGCCGACCAGATCAGGGCCGGGCAGAAGCGCCATGTCACCCGCTATGCCGGCGATCGGGCGGAGAGCCCGAACACCACCCATGTCGCGGTGGTGGACGAGCATGGCACCTGCGTGACGATGACCCATTCGCTGGGCATGCCGTCCGGCGTGATCACCGACGGGCTGGGCTTCATGTACAACGGCTGCATGGGGGTGTTCGACCCGCGGCCGGGCCGCGCCGGCTCCGTCCAGCCGGGCAAGTCGCGCTTCTCCTCGCTCTGCCCGACCATCGTGTTCGACGGCGAGGACCCGCATGTCGTGCTGGGTGCGCCGGGCGGCACGCAGATCGCCATGGGGGTCACCACGGTCGTGCTGAACGTGCTGGACCATGGCATGACGATGACGGAGGCGGTTTCCGCGCCCCGCTTCTCCGCCACCTCCGACGCCATCGACGTCACCAACCGGATTCCCCGCTACGTGACCGAGGAACTGGAGGCACAGGGCTACGAGGTGATCCGTTCCCCCTTCACCTACGGCATCGCCGCGGTGCACGGCATCCGCATCGTGGACGGGAAATGCGACGGCGGCGCCGACCCCGGTCATGACGGCGTGGCGCTGACGGTATAGGTGCGGCACCATGGCAGCGCTCGCCAGCTTCCTTCTGCTGGTGGTCGGCGGCGGGCTGGTGATCGGCTATGTCACCGCGCCGGGCGACTGGTACGCGACCCTGGCGAAGCCCGCCTTCACCCCGCCGGACTGGGTCTTCGCCCCGGCCTGGACCCTGCTCTACATCCTGATCGCGGTGGCGGGCTGGCGGATCTGGCGGCGCCGGCCCGGGCCAGCCGATGCAGACGCAGACGCCGGGCGACAGCACCTGAGCCTGCCGGCCGGGCTGTGGGCGGTGCAGCTGGCGCTGAACTTCCTCTGGTCGCCGGCCTTCTTCGCGGCCCACCAGGTCGGCCTGGCGCTGGCCATCGTCGCGGCCCTGCTGGCCTGCATCCTGGCCTTCATCGCCACAGCCTGGCGGGCGGACCGGGTGGCGGCGCTGCTGTTCCTGCCCTATGCCGCCTGGACGGCCTATGCCACGGCCCTGAACGCGGCGATCCTGGCACTGAACTGAGGCGCCATGTCAGGCGGCGCTGCCGCGCGCCTCTGCCGCCGGGTTGCCGTGCAGCAGGCCTCGCAACCCCTCCTCCTCCGGCGTGAAGCGGTTCTCCGCCTCGCCGCCGAAGGCCGCTGCCGCCGCGCGGGCGCGGTCCGGCGCCTCTGCCAGACTGTCCGGCCCCTGCAGCCGGAACGAGGCGGGAGACAGCGGCCCGAACAACAGCGCGCGCTCCAGTGCCGGCCAGCGGTCCAGCTCCGGCTCCACCCCGGCACGGCGGGCGAACAGCAGTGCCATGTCGTGCATCGGCAGGACCGGCGGACCGCTCCGCGCGGCCCGGGCGCGGGCGACGCCGTCGCGCAAGCCCGCCTCGGTCGGCGCCGGGCGCAGGCCGGCAAAGGCATAGGCGATCCACCGCGCCTGCAGTTCCAGCACCGGCAAATAGGGGCCGGCCATCTCGTAGAGCCCCAGGAAAGCGAGCACCGGCAGGTCGGGATGGAAGGTGAAGTCGCAGAGATCCAGGTGCCAGCCGTCCGGGGCCAGCCGGTCGCGGACCCGCGGCGCAAGCCATGGCAGGTCGAGGCGATAGCCGGTGCCGAACAGCAGGCCGTCCGCGGTCACCGTGCTGCCGTCGGTGAAACGGATCTCCGACCCTTCCACCGCGGCGATCCAGGGCTTCACCGCGATGCGGCCCTCCGCCACGCAGGGCAGAAAATGCTGCGCCTGGGCGATGCCGGCGGCGAAGATGCTGGGGTCGGCCGCCGGCGCGCCGTAGGGCGCCGGGTCGCCGCCGGCGCGCAGCACCGCCGTCTTCAGCCCGCCTTCCAGGGCGGCCGGCGGCAGCCGCTCCGCGGCCAGCGCGGCGGCGCGGTTGAACAGGACATGGTCGGTCGGCAGCCCGGCATTCAGCTTCGGCAGGACGTAGCGCTGGCGGCGATAGCTGGCGACCACCCGCACCCGGTTCAGCGCCAGGTCGGAAGCGATCTCCAGTGCGCTGATCGAGCAGCCGGCGGTGACGATGGTGGCACCGCGATAGCGCTCCGGCCCGTCATAGGCGGCGGCATGGATGGCGCCGTGGCGGCCGGTGAAGCCGTCCAGCCCGGGAATCGCCGGGATCTCCGGCACCGCGTGGCGACCGCTGGCGACGATCACCCGGGCAAAGCGCCATGCCTGCGGGCCGTCCGGGCCCTCGGTGCGCAGCAGCCAGCCGCCGCCGGTGGCCGGCTCCAGACCGGCGACCCGGGTGCGGCACCGGACCCGCGCCGCAATGCCATGCAGGCCGGCATAATGCTGCAGGTAGGCCTGCATTTCCTCGCGGCTCGGGCAGGTGGCGGTGCCGTCCGGATGATCGAGGTCGGAGAAGGCGGTCATCACGCGGCTGGTATTGGTGCACATGCCCGGCCAGGTGCCGCTGCCCGGCGCCGCCGGATTCCACTGCCCGCCCGGCGCGTCGGCGGCCTCGAACAGCACCGGCTCCATGCCATGCGCCAGCAGCCAGCGGGCAGCGGCGAGGCCGCCCGGCCCCGCCCCGACGATCGCCACCGCATCGTCCGGCATGGCGCGCGGCGCAGCCTGGTCCTGGTCATCCTGTCTCATGGCGAAGGCTCCCTGTCCGTGATCGCCTTCGACTAAGGCCGCGCGGACGCCGGCGCATCCTAAACCCTTCCTAAGCGCGTCGGCGGATCCTAAAAGATGCCTAAACGGTCGCCGGGTACTTGGAAAATGCAGCTGGACGCGGAACGGGCGGCCTTCGTGGCCAGTCCGGTGATGATCGTGATCGGCACCTGCGATGCGGAGCTGCGGCCCGAGATCGGCCGCGGGCTTGGCGCACGGATCGCCGCGGACGGCATCGTCGAGATCGTCCTGTCCGGCTGGCAATGGCCGGCCACCCTGGACAATCTGCGCCGCACCGGCCAGGCGGCAGCGACTTTCGCTCGGCCCAGCGACTATGTCGCCTACCAGGTCAAGGGATCGGCGGCGCTGCGGCCCGCCGACGCGGCGGACCTGGCGCATGCCGAACGGTACATGGCCGCGATCGATGCCGAACTACAGGGCCTCGGCCTGCCGCAGGCGGTGATCGCCCCCTGGCTGGTCTGCCGCGACCCCGCGGTACTGCGCCTGACACCCGCCCGGGTCTTCGTACAGACCCCCGGGGCGCAGGCCGGCCGGCCACTGGACGCCACGCGATGAGCGCAAATGTCAACGGCCTGCGCCTTGCCGACCTCGCCGACTGCTTCGAGGGGGTGGTCCCCGCCCTGGTCGCCACCGCCGATGCGGACGGCCGGCCGAACCTCTCCTACCTCTCCCAGGTTGTTCGGGTCGGCGACGAGCATGTCGCTCTGTCGAACCAGTTCTTCGGCAAGACGGCAGCGAACCTCCGGCAGAACCCGCGGGCGGCGCTGCTGCTGGTGGACGGCCGCACCGGCCAGCAGTACCGGCTGCGGGCCGTCTGGCTGCGGACGGAGAGCGACGGAAGCCTGTTCGAGCGGGTTGACGCCCAGTTGCGCGCCGGCATCACCCAGACCGGCATGGCGAAGGTGATGCGCCTGCGCGGCGTCGACATCTACCGGGTGGAGCGGATCGACCGGGTCCCGGCACCGCCGCCGGAAGAGGCGATCGCCGCGCCGCCACCCGCCAGTCTGGAGGCGGTCGCCGCCCTGGCCGGCGCCATCGCCGCCGCGGAGGAGGTCGAGGATCTGCTCGACGCCCTGCTGGACGGGCTGTCGGCCCGTTTCCCGCGCACCGGCATCCTGGTGCTGGCCCATGACGAGCATCGCGGGGTGCTGGCCACCGTCGCCAGCCACGGCTTTCCGGCGGCAGGCATCGGCTCCGAAGTCGCCCCTGGCAGTGGCACGATCGGCGTGGCCGCGGCGGATCGCCGCCCGGTGCGGATCACCGACATGAGCCGGGTGCGCCGCATGACCGCGGCAGTGCGCGCCAGCGGTCCGGCCGGGGACGATGTCCGGCAGATCCCTCTGCCCGGCCTGCCCGGCAGCCTCAGCCAGATCGCCATGCCGCTGCTGGCGCAGGGCCGACTGCACGGCGTGCTCTATGCGGAGAGCGACCGCAGGATGGCGTTCGACGCGGCGGACGAGGCGCTGTTCCGGATTGTCGCCGGGCAAACGGCCAACGCACTGGCCGCACTGGAAGCCCCGCCCCGGGAGCCGGCACCCGCCCCGGGTCCGGCAGATGCGGCAAGCCGGAACCGGCCGGGCGCGCCGGATACCGAGATCCGCATCGTGCATCACCGCTACGACGACAGCGTCTTCATCGACAATGGCTATGTCATCAAAGGGCTGCCGGGCCGACTGCTGGTCTGCATGCTGGAACTCCACCTGCGGGAGGGGCGGACCGAGTTCAGCAATCGCGAACTCCGCCTGGTCGAGGCCCTCAAGCTGCCGCCGCTGAAGGACAATCTGGAAACCCGCCTGTTGCTGCTCCGCCGCCGTCTCGACGAGAAGCGCCTGCCGGTGACCCTGCATCGCATCGGCCGCGGCCGCCTGCGCCTCGATCTGCGCGGCCGGCCCGTCATCGAACAGCCGTAGCCGAAGGCGATGGCGGGCTCAGTCTCCCCAGCCTCCATCGCTCTTGGTCTGGTTGCAGTTTACGTCCAGGCAGCCCGGATGGGTCAGGGTCCAGCTGTAGCCCTGGCCGCTGCCGCCGCCGGAAATGTCCAGGGTATAGCAGTACATCTCGCTGCCCGCCGAAGGGGTGGAGAGGCCGAGGGCGCCGCCGGCATCGGCCTGCAGCAGGATCGTGCAGGGGTTGGTGACCACACCGGGCGCCCCCAGGTTCTGCGACAGCGCGAAGCGGACCTGGGCATCCGCGCCGCCGCCGGTCGCGTCGCAGCTGCCGCTGAGACCGTCGCCCGACTGGCTCGCGACGGTGCAGCCGCCCTGTGCCTCGACCTGCCAGATTGTCTGGCCAGGCGCGGAGATGGTCCAGTCCTGGCCGGCAAGTGCCGATGCCGTCCCTGAAAGAAACAGCAGTCCCGCCACGAGAATGGATCGCATGCCTGCTCCTCCGTTCGGTTGTTCGGACGCGGAGCGATGCAACAGGCAGGCCAGGACCGCCGGCGGGGCGCAGGCAGGACCTACGCCGCCGCCTCCACCACCCCGCCCGAGCCGGCCCTGTCGCGGGTCCAGTAGGCGGCCGCCTTGACCTGCGCCGGCGGCAGCCCGCGTACCGCCACCAGATGGTGGCGAAGGGCACGGGCGACACCTGCCTCCGCTGCCGCCCAGGCATAGCCCGCGCCCGGCGGCAGGTCGAAGCCGGCGACCGCCGCCAGCTGGGCAGCCGCATCGCCGGGTGCTCTGCCGTGCCGGTGCAGCCAGCGCAGTTCCACCTGGGCCCGGCTGGGCAGCGGCAGCTCGGCCGCCAGTTCCGCGACCTCCACCGCGACGAAGGCGCGGGTGCCGGCAGGCAGTTCCTCCAGCCGGCGGGCGATGGCCGGCAGCGCCGCCTCATCCCCGGCCAGCAGGTGCCAGTCCAGTTCCGCCGGCACCACGAAGGAGCCGCGCGGCCCCAGCACGCCGAGCGCGTCGCCAGGGCGGGCCGCGGCGGCCCAGCTGGCCGCCGGCCCGTCGCCGTGCATGACGAAGTCGATCGCCAGGGTGCCGGCGGCCGCATCGTGGCGGCGCGGGGTATAGTCGCGCAGCGCCTGCCCGGCGATTGCCGGCAGGCCCTCGCCCGGCCGCGGCAGGACCGGCCGTGCCGCGCCCGGCGCCGGAAGGACCAGCTTCACATGATCGTCGAAGCCCAGGCTGACAAAGCCTTCCAGGTCCGCGCCCTCCAGCACCACCCGGTGCAGGGTGGCGGTCAGCTGGCCGGTCTGGCGCACGGTCAGCAGGCGCGGCTTCAGGTCGTGGCGCACCCGGCGCGCCAGCCGTTCGAAGGCGGTCATTCGCCGTCTCCCTCGCCGGTCTCTCCGGCCCCGATTTCCCTGGCTGCGCGTACCAGGATCGCCCGCACCCGCTCGGTCTCGGCATCGTCCCAGCCGGCGCGGTGGAAGCGCAGGGCCGCCTTCAGCGTGTGCATCGCCTCGAAGATCACCTCGGGCGGCGCCTCGCCGGTCATCGCGCGGGCGGCCATCGCCATCCGCTCCATCACACCGTCGACCGCGGCCTTGTTCTCCGCCAGGAAGGCGCGCCCCTCCTCCGTGATCTCGAACAGCCGCTTGGCGCCTTCCGTCGTGGCGGCGGCCACCTGGCCCAGTTCCTCCAGCAGGGTCAGGGTCGGATAGACCGAGCCGGGGCTCGGCGCATAGGTGCCGCCGAACTTCTCCTCGATCGCCTTGATCAGTTCGTAGCCATGGCGGGGCTGCTCCGCGACCAGCGCCAGCAGCACCAGCCGCAGGTCGCCCGGGCCGAACACCCGGCCGCCGCGGCGGCCGAAGCCGCCGCCATGCGCCGAACCCCGCCCTCCGCCATGTCCCCGGCCCCGGCCATGTCCCTGACCGTGGTCATGTCGCCGGCTGCCGCCTCTTCCATGCCCATCGCCACGCCCCCGCCCGTGGCCGTTCCCGGCACAGGAGATCAGGTCGTCGCAGACCGCAAAGGGATCCATATCGTTTCCTCTTTTGATTATATCGAACGATATATCGTTTTAAGAATGCGAAGTTCAAGCCCGCGTGCGGGCAAGCCGGAAAGCCTAGTAGGGCTGCAGTTGAAGGAGATCCCCGTTCGCCGGCCGCGCGGAACGGGATCGTGCGCTGGAAGCTGGCGGCGGGAAGCATCACCACCATCCCCTCCTCCAGCGCCGGGATCGCCGCCTCCGGCCGGTCCTGGGCGATCAGGGCCTGACCCAGGATCACCCGGGCACCGGCACTGTCCGGCGGAAGGTCGATCGCGCGCCGCGCTGGTTGAGGATGGCCGGCAGTTCGGCCTGGGCGGGATCGGCCGGCGCGCCAGCGCCTCCGCCCCCGGCAGATCGCGGCTCAGGCGCATCCGCTTCAGGCTGCCCAATGCCGCCGCGGCATGCCCGCGTCGCGCTGCACCAAGCCCAGAGCGCGCACCGGCAATTGCCCTCAGAAGCGCAGCTTCAACCGGACGGCACCGCCATAGGCCCGTGCGATCTCCGACAACGAGGTCTGCCCCTGGACCGCCACCGCCAGGCTGTGGCTCAGGTCCATGTCCAGCCCCCCCGTCAGGTCAAGCGCATACCGGTCTTCCTCTGAGGTCACGATGAGATCGCCGAGCGGAGCGCCGACGAGGCGGGTGGTCATGACCGTACCGGTATCGGACAGGGTGGCGTTCACGCCGACCCGCACGAAGGCGACAGCCGCATGATCGGCATGCTCGAAGGCATGCCCGAGCTCGAGCGACGGATGCGCCGCCAAGCTGGTGGAAGAAACTGAATCGACCTGCCAGTTCAAGGGGCCCTGGCCGGTCTCCGTATACCCGTCCTGCCACAGCCGGGTCGCCGAGAGGGCGAGCGCCGGCTTGGCGTAGAAGCCGTCCCACGGCAGCACCGCGGAGACCCGCGCCTCGCCGGTGGCGAAGACGCCGCTCAGGTCGGCCTCCGCCGTATAGCCGATGCCGGCGACCGAATAGCCCCGCCGCCGGTCATAGCCGTAATGGCCGCCACCCAATGTGGCGGAGAGGGTGAAGGCGCCGATCTCCTTCTTGAGCGCCACGCCGGCACTCGTCCTGGTCCCCTGGTCGGTGAAATTGCTGCCGCTCACGCGCACCTGCTCCAGCTGCCCGCCGAACTCGATGAAGGTGTCGTCGACGACTTCCTTCTGCGCGGCGGCGGACAGGCCGGAGGCATATTCGTCGAAGCTTGGCGCCGTTTCGGTGGCGTCCTGGCGATAGACCTCGCCCTGGACCTCCGCCCAGACGCATTCGCGCTGCCGGTAGAACGGCCGGTCGGCCCCGGCTTCCAGTTCCGGGCAGCTTTGCAGCAGCCCGTGCAGGTCATGGGCGGTGTCGATCGCATTGGCCGCCCCGATCAGGCCCTCGTCGAGGACATGCTCGCCATAGGCCGCGGCCAGGATCTCGCCGCTGCCGTGGTTCAGGAACTCCGTCGCCAGCGCCTGCAGCGCACGGGACACCGCGGTCTTGCCGGGGGCGCCCCCCAGCGCGGCCATCGCGGAGCTGAAATACCGGGCGAAGCCGACGGCATTGCTGCCGAGATCCAGGCCGCTCGCGGCGCCCGTATAATCCACGACATAATCGGCCACCAGCGCGGTATCGCCCTTGGCACTGCGCAGGGTGTAGGCGATGGCGGGCGAAGCGGGCGCGGAAAGCGCGCTGCTGTCGATCGCCGCGCCATCGGCCGTTTCCAGGTAGGTGAAGCTTCCCGTGTCGCCGGACGCGAACCCGGTCGGGCCGACCCAGTTCGGCGCGATCTTGCCGGCCAGCACGACCGCCCCCGCCTTGCCGTTCACATCCACCGTGATCAGATCGCTGGCCGGTGCGGCGTTCGTGCCGCCGTTGCTCAGATCGACCTGGATGGCGCCCGAAGCCGACTGCTCGAGCCGCCCCGTCGTCAGGGTCGAGGATCCGACGGTCCCCAGCCCTGCCGCCGAGATCACTCCCGAATTGTGAAAGAAGCTGCCGCTGTTCGTTCCGAAATCGACCTGTGTTCCCAGCGCGAAGCTGCCGCCCCCATAATTGTAGAAGTGGACGGCGTTGCTGTTGCCCGCCGAGACCGAGCCGCTCATGAGACCGTGGTTGTGGACCAGCAGGCCCGCCGCATCGTCGGTGGCCAGGACGATGGCATCCGGGCCTGCGCTGGACAGGGTGCCGGAATTGGTGAGCCGGTTGGAGACCAAGAAGCCGGTATCCCCGTCGATGCTGCGGCCGCCCTTGATCAGGACGGTCTCGAAGGCGTCCTTGCTGGTTGTGGAGACCACGGCCCCCTGGTGAATGTCGATCTGGACGGTGCCGGCAACGGTGTCGCTCGTCGAGTCGTTCGCGGTGTACGACGCTGCGTGAGCCAGGATGGCACGGGCATTGGCGCCAGAGGCGGTCAGCGTGCCGGAAATGCTGATGCCCACGCCACCGGAATAGCTGGTGCCGGAGCCCCCGGACACGCTCTGCGCGAAAATGCCATGCGCACCGGTGCCGCCGACACGGAGCGAGCCCGGCAAAGCGATGGAAACGTAGCCGCTGTTCCCCTCCAGCCCGTCACTGCCCACCGCATTGTCGCCCTGCTCATTGCCGTAGGAGGAGGCGGCGCCGCCGCCGCCGCCGGCGGACTGGACCCAGATGCCATGGGCGTTCTCGCCGCTGGTCTCGATCGAGCCGGCCATCGTGATCGCGACATCCCCACCATCGCCGCCATCGCCGGCGCTGCCGCCGGTGGAGCCGAAGATGTTGTAGCCGAGAATTTCGTCGAGACCGCCGATTTCGGACGCGATCGTGCCTTCGACATCGCCGGCTGAGCCGCCGCCGCCACCGACCGACTGGGCGTAGATGCCCATCGCGCCAGCGCCCGAGGTCCGGATCGTGCCATGATTGTCGACACTCACCTTGCCGCCATCGCCGCCGGCGCCGCCACTGCCGGACACGGTGACCGACGTCAGCATGCCCTGCGAGCCGTCGCCGCCGGTTCCGCCGCCGCCACCGACCGACTGGGCGTAGATCGCCGTCGCGGAATCCCCCGATGTGGCGATCGTGCCGCTGTTGGTGACGGTCACCGCGCCGCCATCGCCGGTGCCGCCCGCGCTGCCGCCGACATCGACCGAGAACCCTTCCAGGAACAGGCCCTTCCAGTCCTTGTTCTTGGCCTTCTTGAACTCCTCGTAGACCTCCTGCCACTGGTGGAACTTCTCGACATCTTCGTAGATGTCGGCAAACCAGCCTTCGAGCCCCGGACTGCCATTGCCGCCGCTGCCGCCGCCGCCGCCGACGCTCTGGGCGAAGATGCCGTAGGACGCGACACCCTCGGAGGTGATGGACTGCGAACTGGAAACCGTCGCCGCCCCGCCATCGCCGCCGCCGCCGCCGCCGCCGCCGACCGTCACGGCGAGCTTGAAGCCCTTGCTCTCCAGTTCCTCGCCTTCCTCTGTCGACAGGTTCTTGAGGTATCCCATCGAATAGGAACCGGCGCTGCCGCCATCGCCGCCGCCGCCGCCGGCGGACTGCGCCCAGATCCCCGGCGATGTGTCGCCGGCAGTGGCGATGTCGCCGTCATTCGTCACGTCGACCGCGCCGGCATCGCTGCCCGAGCCACCCGCGCCGCCCACATGGACATCCGCTGCGATGGAGATGTAGTCCTCCGCCGTCGCCTCGAAATTGCCGAAGAAGGCGAGGCCGCTGCCGCCGACACCGCCATTGCCGCCGATGGACTGGGCGTAGATCGCCGCGGCGCTGCCGCCGGCGGTCGACAATTGTCCGGTATTGGTCACCTGCACCTTCGACGCGATGGCACCGGAACCGCCGGCACCCCCGACGGTGATCGTCGATTCGATGTTGGCGCCAAGGGTGGCGTTCGCGGTCAAGGCATGGCTGGAGCCGCCATCGCCGCCATTGCCGCCGACCGATTGCGCGAAAATGGCGTCCGAATAATCGCCGGTGGTCGCGACCCCGCCGTCATTGCGGACCTGTGCGCCGCCGGCCTGGCCGCCCTTGCCGCCTTCGCCGCCGACGCTGACATTGACGGTCAGGGAGCCTTCGGACGATGCCGCCAGATCGCCCGAGATCACATTGCCGCCGCTGCCGCCATCGCCGCCGATCGACTGCGCGGTCACGCCATTCGCATTGTAGCCGGCGGTCGTGATCGTCCCCCCTTCCTTCCCGGTGACCACGACATCCGCCGCCTTGCCGCCGCCGCCGCCCGAGCCGCCGACCGACAGGGTCAGGGCGCCGGAGACTTCGCCGCCAGTCCCGTTGCCATTGACCAGCGTGCCGGCGGTGCCGCCGCTGCCGCCGATGCTCTGCGCCACGATCGCGCCCGCCCGGTTGCCCGCGGTCGCGACCTTGCCCGCGCTGCTGACGGTCACGGTCCCGGCCGTGCCGCCATCGCCGCCATCGCCGCCCATGTCATTGGACAGGGAAATCACGCTGACCGAGCCATGAACCGTCGTGCCGCCGGCGCCGCCGGCGCCGCCCATGCTCTGCGCGAGGATCGCCATGGCGCCGTCGCCGGCCGTCGACAGGGACCCGCTGCCGGTGACCGAAACCGCGCCGCCGGTCCCGCCCCCGCCGCCCGCGCCGCCCTGGGTAGAACTGAACTGGAGCCCGGACAGCTCTCCATTGACGGTCAGGCCGGCATGCCCGCCGCCGCCGCCGATGCTCTGCGCCAGGACCGCGGTCGCCAGCGCGCCGCCGGTGGTCACACTGCCCGCGGCATCGACCGAGACCTTGCCCGCATTGCCCCCCTGACCGCCGGACTGGCCAAGGGTGACGCTGCCGAGATCGACCGCCACCGCGGCAGAGATCGTGTGGCCGGCCCTGCCGCCGCCACCGGCGATGCTCTGGGCGACCAGGCCGAGCGCATTGTCGCCTTTGGTGGCGATGCTGCCGGTCGATTCCGCCGTGACATCGCCGCCATCGCCGCCGGCGCCGCCGCTGGCGCCCTGCTGCGACGTGAAGCCCGACATCTCAAGGCCCACATCCGCGTTCACGATATTGCTGGATTGCCCGCCACCGCCGCCAACGGACTGCGCCATTATGCCGTCCGCGCCGGCCCCGTCGGTCGAGATGTCGGCGCTCGACGTCACGGTCACGGTGCCGCCGCTGCCGCCCTTGCCGCCGCTCGCCCCCTGGTCGTGCCCCAGCGAGATCCCGACCGTGATGGAGGTCTGGCTTCCGGCCGCGCCCCCGCCGCCGCCGACGCTGTGCGCCAGGACCGCCACCGAACCGTCGCCCTGCGTGGCGATCTTGCCGCCGATATCCGCCGTGACGCTGCCGCCATGATGAGTGGAATCGACATCGGAGGAACCCGCACTGCTGCCGAAACTCAAGCCCGTGCTGATGGTGACGATATTGCCGCCGGTGCCGCCGCCCCCGCCGATGCTCTGCAGCACGATGCCGCGGGCGTGATGGCCCGCCGTGGCGACGGTATCGGCGCCGGTGCCGGTATAGCTGATATCGCCGGCCGATCCGCCGCCACCGCCCGTCGCGCCGACATGGCTGGAGAAATCGCCGATGGCCTCGAAGCTGCTCCCGGCGTTGCCGCCGCCGCCGCCGACCGACTGCAGCAGGATGGCGTCGGACAGATGGCCCTGGGTGGCGACCTGGGCCCCGTCGTTGCGGCTGAGATAGGTGACGTCGACACCATTGCCGCCGCCGCCGCCATCCTGTCCGAGGGCGATCACGCCGGATGGCGAATGGGAATCGCCGCCGCCGGCCCCGATGCTCGACAGGGCGATGCCGCGCGCATGAAAGCCGGCCGTCGAGATGGCAGCGCCGTCGACCGTCAGGCTGACGGCACCGCCGGCGCCGCCCAGACCGCCCTGCCCCCCGACGGCATAGACCCCTTCCGCCGCGCCGGAGCTGCCGCCGCCGCCGCCGATGCTCTGAAGATTGAGGGCCGCGGAATTGATGCCCCCGGTCTGCAGGGTCGTGCCGGTGAGGACGATCTCGACGGCCCCGCCGGTACCGCCGGCGCCCGCCGCCGCGGCGAGCGCCGACAGGCCCGAGGCCTTCCCGGCCTTGCCGCCGCCACCGCCGATATTGTGAACGTGAAAGGCGCTGGCATGGTTGCCGAGGGTCTTGACGGTCGTGGCGGTCAGGGTCGCGGAAACCGCGCCGCCGGCGCCGCCGCTGCCGCCCTTGCTGCCATAGGTGAAGAGGCCGGAGCTGTCGCCGCCGCTGCTCCCCATCCCGCCGACGCTTTGCAGGAGGATTCCGTCCGCCCCGGCATTGTCCGTCGTGACCTCCGCCCCCGTCGCGCTCAAGGTGACACTGCCGGCCTGGCCGGGGTCGCCCGGCGCGCCGGGATGGTTCTTGATGCCGCCGGAATCGCTGCCGCTGTCGCCGGCGAAACCGCCGGCGCTTTTGAGGAAGATGCCGAAGCCGCTGTCGGCACCGGTCATGGTGATCCGGGCCGAGACAATTGCCTGGATATCGCCGCCATCGCCGGCATCGCCGCCGGCGCCCGCATAGTCGTGCCCCCCCTTGCCGGCACCGCCCGTCCCGCCATCGCCACCGAGGCTCACAAGGGCGATCCCGGCGGGGCCGGAAGCGGCGATCGCATTTGCGCCCGCTTCCGCCGTCAGTGCGATCGACCCGCCGCTGCCGCCCTTGCCGCCGGCGCCGCCATGGGCGGAATCGGCGTCGATCCCGTCGACCTCGCCATAGCCGCCGTTCCCCCCGGCACCGCCGCTCGCTTCGACCACGATGCCGATTCCGGCGCCGGAATAGGTCAGGGCATGACCGTCCAGAAGCTCCACCCGGACCGTCCCGGCGGCACCGCCATTGCCGCCCGCACCGCCCTGCGCGTCCTTCAGCCCGCCTTCCGAATGCGCCCATCCGCCATCCCCGCCGGCGCCGCCGATCGTGAAAAGCGCAAGGCCGGTCGAGCTGTCGCCGCCGCCTGTCGCGGTGATCGCCTTGGGGGCCTGGCCGCCACCGTTCGACTTGCCCGTCAGGACAAGGTCGCCACCATCGCCGCCGGTGCCGCCCTGTCCGCCCGTTGCATGCTTGTCGAAATGATGGGCTTCATGGCCGGGACTGCCCTGCCAGCCCGAGGATCCCAGGGTCACGCCGCTCTGGCCCTGAAGTCCATAACCGGTGTCCAGACTGAGGGTCGCGTCCAGGTCGCTGCCGGAATCGCCCGCGATTCCCGCCTGTCCGTTCCTGTTGGAATCGCTCCAGTCGCTCGGTGCCGCCGTCACCCCGCCCGGATCCTGCAGGAGGATCACCGGGCCGTCCTGCTTGTCCGCATCCGCGCTGTCCGCCGCGTCGATGGCATTCGCGAGGTCGCTGACCGTCAGGCTGTGGACGCCGTTCTCGTCGTGCACGATGGCACCGCCGGTCACACTGCCGGTACAGGTCTCGACCTTGTCGGAAATGTCGCAATGCGCCGCCGCCGGCGTCGGGGCGGTGGCCGAGAGCAATGCGATCGCGACGGGCATGCCTGTCTGCGCCAGATGCACGCTGATACGCCTTGCCCTCATGGCCGAACTCATCCCATCCCGCTCCTGCTGCGAATTGCTGGACCTGCCCTTGCGCCGGTACCGCGCCTGGACAAACGGGATGCACTAGAGCCGGGCCGTTCTAACCAAAGATGAACGCCTGCAGGAAAAAAACGTCGCGGCGGGCGCGCCCGCTCCACGCGCCCGGATCCTTTCGCTGGGCGCTTGGACCCGGCGCATGACAGGGCGTGGTCCGCGGACTAAGATCAGACGGGATGGAACATAAAGGGAACATTTTGCCAGATGCCGCTCAGCCACATCACCCTGGGGACCAACGACCCCGCCCGCGCCGGCCGTTTCTATGACGCGGTGCTGGGGGTTCTCGGCTTCGACCGCCTGCCGAAGCCGCCGGGCAAGCCACCGGCCTATGCGCGCGACGGCCGTATGCCGACGATCTACCTCTACACGCCGGCGGACGGGCGTCCGGCGACATGGGGCAACGGCACCCACATCGCCTTCCTCGCGGACAATCGCCTGCAGGTCCATGCGTTTCACGAACGGGCACTGGCTCTGGGCGGGAGCTGCGAGGGGCCGCCCGGTCCCCGCCCGCAATACGGATCCGACTATTATGCCGCCTATGTAAGGGATCCGGACGGCAACAAGCTGCAGGCGGTGTGCTATGGCGACGGTCCGTCCGCCGGTACCGAGTAGGCGGAGCGGACGGGACGGATCAAGTCAGGACAGGCAGGAGGCGGCAATGGCCCACCAGACGATGCTGGCATTCGGCTATCCGGACAGCCTGGTCGCGGAAAGCGCGCACTGGACGGTGCAACTGCGGCCCCAGCAGGTTACCGCCGGGTGCCTGGTGCTGATCTGCAAGGCGGAGGCGATCTCGCTGGGTGCGATCGCGCCGGAAGCCGGCGCGGAACTGCCCGCCCTGGTCGCGGCGATCGAGCAGACGCTGAGAGCCGCCTTCGGCGCGGAGAAGTTCAATTACCTGGCGCTGATGATGGTGGACCCGCATGTCCATTTTCATGTCATCCCGCGCTACGGCGCGGCTGTGCAGGTGGCGGGCGCCGCGATCCCGGATCCGGGCTGGCCCGGCGCGCCGGACCTGAAGGCAGCGGCGGACCTGACAACGGCACAGATGGCGGCGCTGCAGGCGGAAATACGGGCGCACTGGCCGGATTGAGACGACGGGCGAACCAGGGCCCTGGCGCGGGGACTGGCTGGGGCGGCAGGGATCGAACCTGCGATCACGGTACCAAAAACCGTTGCCTTACCACTTGGCCACGCCCCAACACGCCGGGCCGACCGGCATCTGCGGCAGCCCGAAGGCTGCGGAAAATAGAGGCGGCCGGGCCTGTTGCCAAGGCCCGGCGACAGCCGCCTCCCGTCAGGTGCGGAAGGCCTGCACCGCGGCGGTGGCGCCGGCCTGCAGGAAGCCGGCATCGTTGCCGATGGTCAGCAGACGCATGCCGCGCTCCGCCATGCCGCGGGCATAGTCGGGGGTGGCGCACTGGATGCCGACCGGAAGGCCCTTTGCCGTGGCGGTGGCCAGGATCGTCTCGATCCGTTCCAGCATCTCCGGCTCCTGCCGGTCCAGGCCGGGCTTGAAGCCGTGCGAGATCGACAGGTCGGAGGGGCCGATATAGATGCCGCCCAGGCCCGGGGTGGCGAGGATGGCGTCCAGGTTGGCCATCGCCTTGCTTGTTTCCACCATCGCCCAGGGAACCACGATGTCATTGGCGGCATCAGAATAGCCGGGCCCCCACATCAGGTTCGCCCGCAGCGGCCCCCAGCTGCGCTTGCCCTTCGGCGGGTAGAGGCAGTTGGCGACGAAGGCGGCCGCCTCCTCCCCGGTCTCGATCATCGGGCAGATCACGCCGAGGGCGCCGGCATCCAGTGCCCGCATCACGGCGGCGGGGTCGTTCCAGGGCACCCGCACCATCGGCACCGCGCCCGCGGCATGGATGGGCGCCAGCATGCGCAGCATCTCCACCGGTTCCGCCATGCCGTGCTGCAGGTCGACGGTGACCGAATCCCAGCCGCCCTTGACCACCACCTCCGCGTTCAGGAGGCCCGGCAGCGACAGCCAGGCATTCGCCGCCGGCCGCCCGGCCGCCCAGATCTCCCGCAGCCGGTTTACCGGTGCCGCCATTTCCGCATCCTCCCTCGATTCCGGACAGTTCCGCTCATAGCAAGCGGAACGGTCCGGCGTCGAGCGGGACGGATGCCGGCGGGCGGGGCGCGCCGCCGCGGTTCAGCACCCGCCGGTGCAGGCGCCATCGGCGTCGAAGGTCATGGTGCGGCCCGACAGCGGCACATGGACCGGCATCTTCGCGGCCTTTATGAAGGTGTCGGTCTTGGTGCCCGGTTTCACCTTGCCGCCCTCTGTCGCCGGCTCGTTGGCGTGGGAGGCGATGACCGACTTCGGCTTCACCAGTTCGTTGACCACGAACGCGGCCTCCACCGGCCCGGTGGTGAAGGTGCCGCCGATGTTCAGCACCGCCAGCTGCGCGCCGTACTGGCGGTTGACCACCGTCTCCTGCTCCGCCGTCACGCCGGTATCGCCGGAGAGATAGACCACCAGGCCGTTGGAGAAGGTCAGGACATAGCCGGTCGGCGGGCCGACATAGGCGGTCAGGCCCGCGTCGTTCAGCATCTTGCCCATATCGCCGTCGATGAAATGCCCGCTGAGGCCGTTGGAATGGGCGGCGGGCACGGTGGTGATCTTCACCCCGCCGACCTGGCGTTCCGCCCCGAAGCGGGCCAGCTGGACATCGTCCTTGTTGCCGCCCATCGCGCCCAGTTTCGGGGCCAGGAAGCCCGGCATCTCGCTGCCGGCGATCAGCTTGGCGCCCTTCGCCTTCACGATGTCCAGGGTGTTGGAGTTCGGCGTAGCGGCCACCGGAAACGCCAGGTCGCCACAGGCGCCCTGCTTCACCGCGCCGATATGGCGGTCGCCGAAATGGTCGCCATGCATGTGGCTCAGCAGCACGACGTCGATCTGCCCCAGCCGCGGATCGTCCGGACCGGCGACGGTGCGGCCGGCGTCGTAGAGGATGCGGGTGCCGTCCGGATCCTCGAAGATCAGCGCCCGGTCGAGCTGGCAGAACTCGCCCTCATGGCTGCCGAGCGGCGTCACCTTCACGCCCATGTGATCGTCGGCCTGTGCCGCCGGAAGCCCCGCGAGGGTCATGGCGAGCCCGGCTGCGGCCGCCAAGCCCGCGGCAAATGTCCTACCAGTCATGAGCTAGTCCCCTGTTTCTGCGGCTTTTTTCGAGAGCCTGCACCCCGGTCCGCAGGTGCGGACCGCATCTGCAGAGTTTCAGCTAGGACAGGGACCTGCCGCTTCAACCGCCATCCAGTGCCGTGGCGGCGGTGGCGGAAGCGGCGACCCACCAGCCGGGCTCCGCGGCGCGGATCGCCGAAGCGGCACGGGTGGCGGCGGGGGGGTGGGCGAACAGCCCGAAGCAGGTCGCACCGCTGCCGCTCATGCGGGCGAGCAGGCAGCCCTCCTGCGCCGACAGGGTGGCCAGCGCCCGGTCCACTGCCGGCGCCAGGAAGCGGGCCGGTCGCTCCAGGTCGTTGCGGCGCTGCGACAGCGCCTCCGCCAGGGCGGCCGGGCTGGGCTGCGGCCGGGTCAGCGGCAGCGCGGTGCCGTAGCGACCCTGCAGGCCGGCGAAGACGGCGCCGGTCGGCACCGGCACCCCGGGATTGACCAGCACCAGCTGCAGCGCCGGCAGGGCCGGCGCCGGCTCCAGGATCTCGCCGATCCCGGCCATGCGGGCCGGCAGGCCCGCCAGGCAGACCGGCACGTCGGCGCCCAGCCCTGCGGCAAGGTCGGCAAGCCGGTCCGCAGGCAGGGCCCGGTCCCAGAGCCGCTGCAGCAGCCGCAGGGCGGCGGCCGCATCGGCAGAGCCGCCACCCAGGCCGGCCGCGACCGGGATCGTCTTGGTCAGGGTCAGCGCGGCGCCGGGCCGGTCGCCCGCCGGCCGGTCTGGCCAGAGCGCGGCCTGCAGCTCCGCCGCGGCACGCAGCACCAGGTTGTCGCGGTCCGCGGTGTCGGACAGCGCGGGGGCCAGCGGGCCCTCAACCGCAAGGGACAGGCCCGCGGCCGGGGTCGCCTGCAGCCGTTCGCCCAGGTCGACGAACAGCGCCAGGCTGTCCAGCAGGTGATAGCCGTCGGCCCGCCGACCGGTGACGTGCAGATAGAGGTTCAGTTTCGCCGGCGCCGGCTCCGACAGGGTACCGTCGTTCAACGGCCCTCTGCCGCGCGGCGGGCCGGCGGCGCCGCCGGCGCCATGCCGTCCTTCAGCTTCACCGCCAGTTCGTCGACGATTTCCTCTGGCGGGTCGAGCGACATCGCGCGCTGCCACTGGAAGCGGGCCTCCGACTTGCGGCCGACCTGCCAGTAGGCATCGCCCAGATGGTCGTTGATGGTGGGGTCGCTGGGCGACAGTTCCACCGCGCGTTCCAGCTGCTCGACCGCACCCTCGAAATCGCCCATGCGGTACAGCGCCCAGCCCAGGCTGTCGACGATATAGCCGTCGTCGGGCCGGGCCTTCACCGCGCGGGCGATCATGTCGCGGGCCTCTTCCAGCCGGACGCCGCGATCGACCCAGGAATAGCCCAGATAGTTCAGCACGAAGGGCTGTTCCGGCTGCAGCTCCAGCGCCTTCAGGAAGTCGCGCTCGGCCGCGTCCCAGTCCTTCGCCCGCTCATAGGCGATGCCGCGGCTGTAGTAGAGCGGCCAGTGCCGCGCATTGGCCGGGCCCAGCCGGTCGACCGCCCGGCTGTAGATCTTCGCCGCCTCGTCGAAGCGCTCCTCCTCGCGCAGGATATCGCCCAGGGTGACCAGCGGCTCCACCGTGGTGGGATCCTCCGCCGCCATCTCCCGCAGGATCGCCTGCGCCTCGTCGGAGCGCTTCAGCCGGTTCAGCGCCCAGGCCGCGCGCAGCCGTGCCTCGCCGTGATAGGCGGCATTCGCGGGTACCCGGCGATAGGCCGCGACCGCACGATCGTAGTGGCCGCGGCTTTCCAGCAGGTCGCCCAGCAACATCTGCGCGGCCGGCATGTCCGGCCGCGCCAGCAGGGCAAGGCGGATATACATGTCCACGGCCTCGCCCGGATCGTCGCGGCTGATCACGGTCGCCGCGCCTAGAAGGGCTTCCGCCACCCCTTCCGACGGGGTGGAGACCAGCGGCTCCGGGGTCACCCCCGCATCCAGCCGGCGCAGCCCGGCCTGGCGCTCGACCTCCAGCAGGCCGATATCCTGGCTGTACAGCGCCCGTGCCTCGTCGGACCGGCCGCGATTTTCCAGGAAGCGGCCATAGGCGGTGTCGGCGCGGACGGCGGCATTGCGGCCGCCGGCCAGCACCTTCTTGTAGGCGGCCTCCGCCTCCGCATCGCGGCCGCTGGCGTCCAGCACCAGGGCGCGATGATAGTCGCCGAACAGCGACAGGCCCGGGGTCTCGTCCAGCTTCTTCAGTTCCGCCAGGGCGGCGTCGGTGTCGCCGCGGCCGACATCGGCCCAGGCGGTGACCAGCGGTGCCAGCAGGGTCACGAAGCCGGCGACGGGCGCCTTCTCGATCGCGGCGATCGCGCCGTCATAATCCTCCGCCCGCAGGGCATCGACGCTGTACAGCAGGGCCACGACGGAGGCTTCCTCGCCGCTCGCCTCCAGGGCCGGGGCCAGGACCCGCGCCTCCTCGAACCGGCCGTCGGCCAGCAGCAGAATGAAGGTCCGCCGCGCCAGCATCGAATTCTCCGGGTCGGCGTCCAGCGCCCGGCCGTAGAACAGGGCGGCCGCCTGGGTGTCGCGCTCCGCCCGGGCGATGCGCCCGGCCAGGTAGCTGCCCAGCGCCGACTGGTTGGGGAATTCCAGCCCCTCCATGCCTGGGATCGGCTCGCGAACGGTGCCGAGTTCCGCCACCGCGACGCCGGCCGGTCCGGAGGGGCCCTCCGCCAGCCTCACCGGCCGCTCCTGCGCCCCGCAGGCCGAAATCGCGGTGCCGGCGGCAAGCAGCGCGCCGGCGGTCAGGATCCTGGCCCCACGCAGGGTACGCGAGGCGGGCGGCAGGGGCGCCCCCGCAGCGCCGCCGAAAGGCAGGAGCTTCTCCGACTCTGGACTAGCCATCACGTCACATTCCGGTCTCATCGCCGCGGTGCCGCCCCCACGGAACCCGGCCAATCTAACATATCCCCCGGGGTGCCGCCCCGTATCCGAAAGCGTGAGCCGATGCGGCCGCGCCAGGACAGACCGCCGCCATCAAAGAGGCGGCGCAACCGCCCGTACACAAGGCATTCACATGTTCGGATAGTTGGGGCCGCCGCCGCCTTCCGGCACCACCCAGTTGATGTTCTGGGCGGGATCCTTGATGTCGCAGGTCTTGCAGTGCACACAGTTCTGCGCGTTGATCTGGAAGCGCGGATTGCTGCCGTCGTCGTCGCGCACCACCTCGTACACGGCTGCCGGGCAGTAGCGCTGCGCCGGCTCGTCGTATATCGGCAGGTTCTTCTCGATCGGCACCGACGGGTCGCGCAGCTGCAGGTGGACCGGCTGGTCCTCCTCGTGGTTGGTGTTGGAAATGAACACCGACGACAGCTTGTCGAAGCTGATCTTGCCATCCGGCTTCGGATACTCGATCGGCTTCGATGCCGAGGCCGGCTTCAAGGTCTCGTGGTCGGCCTTGCCGTGCGGGCTGGTCCAGGGCACCAGGAAGCCGAGGCCCAGGTCGTTGAGCCACATATGCGTGCCGCCGATGACGGTGCCCATCCACATGCCGTGGCGCAGCGCCGGCTTCACGTTCCGCACCTTGTGCAGGTCCTTGTAGACCCAGGACTGGCGCCAGCCGCTCTCATAGCTCTCCAGCACGTCGCGGCCGGCGCCGCCCTCGCGCAGGGACGCGAAGGCGGATTCCGCGGCCAGCATGCCGGTCTTCATCGCGTTGTGGGAGCCCTTGATGCGCGGCACGTTGACGAAACCGGCGGCACAGCCGATCAGCGCCCCGCCGGGGAAGACCAGCTTCGGCACCGACTGCAGCCCGCCCTCGGTGATCGCGCGGGCGCCATAAGAGACGCGCTTGCCGCCCTCAAAGGTCTCGCGGATCGAGGGATGCGTCTTGAACCGCTGGAACTCGTCGAACGGGCTCAGATAGGGGTTCTGGTAGTTCAGGTGAACGACGAAGCCGACCGCCACCTGGTTGTCCTCCGCCAGATGGTAGAGGAAGGAGCCGCCGCCGGTGGCGCTGTCCAGCGGCCAGCCCTGGCTGTGCTGCACCAGGCCCGGCCTGTGCACCGCCGGGTCGACCTGCCACAGCTCCTTGATGCCGATGCCGAACTTCGGCGGCTCCACCCCGTCGCGCAGGCCGAACTTGGCCTGCAGTCCCTTGGACAGGGAGCCGCGCGCGCCCTCCGCGAACAGGGTGTACTTGCCGTGCAGTTCGACGCCGGGCTCGTAGCCGGACTTCTTCTCGCCGTCGCGGCCGACGCCCATATCGCCGGTCGCCACCCCCTTCACGGCGCCGTTCTCATCATACAGCACCTCCGCGGCGGCGAAGCCGGGATAGATCTCAACCCCCATCTCCTCCGCCTGCTGCGCCAGCCAGCGGCACACATTGCCCAGGGAGACGATGTAGTTGCCGTGATTGTTCATCAGTGGCGGCAGCAGGAAGTTCGGGATGCGGATGTGGTTGTGCTCGGTCAGCACCATGAAATGGTCCGCCGTGACCGGCGTGGTGAGCGGCGCGCCCTTGTCCTTCCAGTCCGGGATCAGCTCGTCCAGGGCGATCGGGTCGATCACCGCGCCGGAGAGGATATGGGCGCCGATCTCGGAGCCCTTCTCGACCACGACCACCGACAGGTCGACATCGTTCTCCAGGCAGAGCTGGCGGAACCGGATCGCCGCGGCCAGGCCCGCCGGCCCGCCGCCCACGACCACAACGTCGTACTCCATCGATTCGCGTTCCATCGTCTCCCGATCCTTTTGTCTCTCGCCGTGCCGGCCCGAACCGCGCCGCCATGCCGCGCCCGCCAACGCGCCCCGGATTTGACGCGCGCCCCCCTGCCGGCAACTGTAAACGCCCAAAATAGGGTGGTTCCGCCCGAGATGCCAAGGGAAGGCGGTCGGCGACGGCGGGGCGGATCCGCGAAGGTATATGGGCCTGCCGGCGGCGGCGGAAACCCGTGGCCGCCGGGCCCGGGGACTTCCGAGAAGCCGGACCTCCGGCCCGCATCACCCAGTCGGGACCCCGGGCAGGGCCACAGTCAGCACCGGAGAGAGGATGAACGACGGCGGCGAGGCAGGTGGAACGGCGGCGGCCGGCGGGCCGTTCGAGGCGGACAGGCTGCGCCGCATCCTGGCCTTCTACCGCGACGCCGGCGTTGAGGTCGCGGTGGACGAGAGCCCGCGCGACTGGAGCCGCCAGCCGGTCACCGCCACGGCCAGCGCCGCGGCCCGGCCCCCGGTCAGCGCTGCGGCCGGCGCCCCGGCCAGTGTTCCGGCCCGGGCCCCGCACGGGGCAGCGCCTCGCTCGCAGGCCCGGCCGGCAGGACCGGCAGGACCGGCATCGGGCGGGCCGGCGCCGGCGCGACCGGCCGC
>NZ_JBHRTR010000003.1:0-40588 GCF_042646425.1 Marinibaculum pumilum | reverse complement strand
ACATTGTCGTGCTCGACAATCTCGGCAGCCACAAGGGCAGGCCGGTGCGGGCGGCGATCCGTGCAGCCGGCGCCAAACTGTTCTTCCTGCCGGCCTACAGCCCCGACCTCAATCCGATCGAGCAGGTCTTCGCAAAGCTGAAGCATTGGCTGCGACGCGCGCAGGCGCGGTCGATCTCTGAAACCGTCGAAGCTATCGGCAACGTCCTCAACCGCTTTCAGCCGCAGGAATGTGCCGCCTACTTCGCAAACTCAGGCTATGCTTCCACCTAAAGCGGGAACGCTCTAGATCAACATGCGCTCGGATGGACGCATCCGAGCCAAATAAATTGATCGTTCTCAATAAGATAGAGCATTTTGCTACGTCCAACCGGACGCAGGATACGCCAGCGTCGCTCAGTGGCGCGCCGCCGCCGCTGGCACTTCCGCATCGCCGGCGACCCATGCGCCATGCAGTGAGCAACTTTCGTCCACCAGTGCCATGATGCCGTCCGTCCGCTCTTCCGGCGGCGGCAGGCGCTGCGGGTCCTCGCCGGGGAAGGCCTGTGCGCGCATGCCGGTGCGCATCGGCCCCGGATTGTAGAGGTTCACACGCAGGTTGGTCTTCTCGACTTCCTGGGCGTAGGTCATGACCATCGCCTCCAGCGCCGCCTTGGTCGTGCTGTAGGTGGCCCAGTAGGCGGGCAGGTGGCGGGTGATGCCGGAGGTGACGAAGACCGCCCGGCCATGCGGCGCGGCCCGCAGCAGCGGGTCGAGTGCCCGGATCAGCCGCCAGTTGGCAACGAGATTCACGTTCAGCACCCGCTGGAAGATGTCCGGCGGGATCTGCGGCGTGGGGGTCAGGCGGCCCAGCATGGCGGCATTGGCGACCAGGATGTCCAGGCGGCGCCAGCGCTCCGCCAGCGGGGCGGCGAGGCCGTCGATCGCTGCCGGCTCCTGGAAATCCAGCGGGACCAGGGTGGCGCTGCCGCCCGCCTTCTGGATCTCGTCGTCCAGTTCCTCCAGCGCGCCGACGGTGCGCGCCACCGCGATCACATGGGCCCCGGCGCCGGCCAGCCGCAGCGCCGCGGCCCGCCCCAGGCCCCGGCTGGCGCCGGTCACCAGGGCGATCTTCCCGGCGAGGCGGGGCGTATCGGACACGGCGGAAGGACTATCGCTCATAGGGATCTCCGGGAGGGGGGAGCCAGTCGCGCCTCAGGCGGGGCCCCGACGCGGTCGCAGGGGCGGGGCCGCGCTCGAAACGGTCGTCATCGTCCCGCCGGTCCTGCCGGTCGCGCCGCGAGGGCGCGCGCGGGTGCCGCCGGCGGCGGCCCGTCAGCGGCCGCCAGAACAGCACCGCAAGCAGCCAGGCAAGCAGGCCGCCAAGCAGAATGGCGAGGAGCATGCCGATCGCGCCGTAGACCAGGGCTTCTGTGGTCAGCGGCACGGCCGGCTGGAAAGCCGCCAATGTACCGTCCAGAACCCGCTGGTCCAGGGTCTGCGCGAAGACAAATGGCCGCGCCAGCACCGAAGCCTCGCGCAGCGCCGCCTCGTGCCCCGTCAAGGTGTTGATCTGGAAGATCAGCGCGGGCGGCACCTCCTCCAGGCTCTCGGCCGCGCGCTTCATGCCGTCGATGGTGCCGCCCAGCCGCTGCAGGTATTGCTGCAGGAAGGCCGGCCCCTGGCTGGCGCCGGCCGCGCCGCCGACCGCGAACAGCCCGTTCCAGAGGTCGCGGATGATGGCCATCGGGCGTGTCGCCCGGCCGGTCAGCCGCGATCGGCGGCCAGGCGCGAGATCGAACGCACCGGACCGGTCCGGTCTGTGGCGTCGAAATCGGTCAGCCGGACCGGGTAGTCGCCCGTGAAACAGGCGTCGCAATAGGCCGGCCGCTCCGGATTGCGCTCCGTCCGCCCCATGGCCCGGTACAGGCCGTCCAGGCTGACGAAGGAGAGGCTGTCGGCCCGGATCAGCCGGCGCATGTCCTCGACGCTGTGACGGGCCGCCAGCAGCTTGGAGCGCTCGGGGGTATCCACGCCGTAGAAGCAGGAATGGGTGGTGGGCGGGGAGGCGATGCGCATATGCACCTCCGCCGCGCCGGCCTCGCGCACCATCTCGACGATCTTCATCGATGTGGTGCCGCGGACGATCGAATCGTCCACCAGGACCACCCGCTTGCCGGCCAGAATCGCGGCATTGGCATTGTGCTTCAGCTTCACGCCCAGATGGCGGATCTGGTCGGTCGGTTCGATGAAGGTGCGGCCGACATAGTGGTTCCGGATGATCCCCAGGCCGAACTGGATATCCGCCTGCTCCGCATAGCCCAGGGCCGCCGGCACGCCGGAATCGGGGACCGGCACGATGACATCGGCATCGACGCCGCTCTCGCGCGCCAGTTCAGCGCCGATCGCCTTGCGCACCTCGTAGACGCTCTTGCGATCCACCCAGGAATCCGGGCGCGCGAAGTAGATATATTCGAAGATGCAGAAGCGGTTCTGCACCGGCTGGAAGGGCTTGATGCTGGCGATGCCAGCCTCGGTGATGACCACAACCTCGCCCGGTTCGACATCGCGGACATATTCCGCACCGATGATGTCCAGGGCGCAGGTCTCCGAGGCGAGGATCGTCGCCTCGCCCGACGTGCCCCAGAGGCGGCCGATGCAGAGCGGCCGCACCCCGTGCGGGTCGCGGGCGCCGATCAGGGAATCCTCGGTCAGCGCGACGAAGGCATAGGCGCCCTCCACCTTGGTGAGGCCGTCGATCAGCCGCTCCACCAGGGTCTTGCGCTGGCTGGTGGCGATCAGATGGACCACCACCTCGGTATCCATCGTCGACTGGAAGATCGCGCCGCGATCGACGAGTTCCTGCCGCAGGGCCAGTGCATTGGTCAGGTTGCCGTTATGGGCCAGCGCGATGCCGCCGGAGGCCAGGTCCGCGAACAGCGGCTGCACGTTCCGCAACATGGTCTCGCCGCTGGTGGAATAGCGGTTGTGACCGATCGCGGCGGCACCGCGCAGTCGCTGGATGACATCCGGCGTCGAGAAGTTCGCGCCGACATGGCCCAGTGCCCGGTGCATGTTGAAGCGACCGTCGTCGCAGGCAACGATTCCAGATGCCTCCTGTCCACGATGCTGCAGGGCGTGCAGCCCCAGCGCCGTGTGGGCGGCAGCGTCCGCGGCCCCGAAGATGCCGAAAACGCCGCATTCCTCGTGGAACTTGTCGTCGCCGTCGTCTGACGCCCATGGCAGCAGGCAGGCATCGCCGGCCGTCACGTCGTCCCCGGCCGTCCCGTCGTTATCCGCCGTCATGTCGTTGTCCACATGGCGCATGTCGATATCGCTCATCGCGTGGTTTTCTCCACCTCGACCGCCCCCGCCTCGGCCGGTCTCTGTCGGCCGGCGCGGCCGCAGGGGCTAGTCTTTTGCCGGCGCGCCTTCGCCCTGCGTGCCGATCAGGTTCTCCAACTGCTGCCGGCTGCGGCGATCATAGCCGGCCGGGTCGTCCGCGGTGCCGCTGCCGGTGGTGCCGGCCCCTGGCGCCGTGCCGCCCGCATCGGGCTGTCGGGCCGAGTCCGGGGCGGGTGCGCCGCGTTGCGGCAAAAGGTCGTCCAGGCCGATCCTCAGTTCCGGTTCGCGCAGATGCGGCGCCGCGTCCGCGGCACCCGGCACCAGATCCAGAAGGAAGGCGCCGCCTGCCTGCGCCACCGGCAGGCTGCGTGCCTCCCGCAGCCAGGGCGGAAATTCCGCCGGCGGCACCATCCAGGCATAGATCAGATAGGCGACGCAGACGATCGCCGCCCCGCGCACCAGCCCGAAGACGAAGCCCAGGCTCCGGTCGACCGGCCCCAGCGCGCTGTCCTGCACCGCCGAAGCGACGCGATGCGCGATCAGGGAGAACAGCATCAGGGCGACGATGAAGATCACCGCCGCGCCGATACCGTCCGCCAGCCAGATGTTCGAAATATTTTCTCTCAGATAGGGCGACACATAGGGGAGGAGGAACAGAACGGCAAGCGCAGCGCCGACCCAACCCGCCACCGCCAGCGCCTCGTGGACGAAGCCACGGGAGAAGGCGAGCAGACCGGAGATCAGCAGGAGCACCAGCACGCCGATATCGACGGGACTGATTGGCAGGCTGTCCATGGCGCCGGTCCGTCCTCAGGCCGCTTCCGCGGCGATCATCGGCACGATGTCGTGCAGGTGACGAGCCTCCCGCAGACGCATGCCGGCCCCACCGGTGCGGCTGTCGGCCGCGCCGGCGGGCACCAGGGCCTCGGTGAAGCCGAGCTTGGCCGCTTCCTTCAGGCGTGCCTCCATCTGTGTCACAGGGCGGATCTCGCCGGCCAGGCTGACCTCGCCGAATGCGACCATCTTCTGCGGCAAGGGCTTGTCGGTCAGGGCCGAAAGCAGCGCCGCGGCGGCGGCCAGGTCGGCAGCGGGTTCGCGCACACGCAGGCCGCCGGCGACGTTGAGATAGATGTCGGAGGCGCCGAAGCGCACCCCGCAGCGGGTTTCCAGCACCGCCAGAACCATGGCGAGCCGCGCCCCGTCCCAGCCGACCACGGCGCGGCGCGGCGTGCCCAGCGGACTCTCGGCGACCAGCGCCTGCAGCTCCATCAGCAGCGGCCGGGTGCCCTCGATCCCCGCGAAGACGCAGGCGCCGCTGACCGGTGCCTCGCGATCGGCCAGGAACAGGGCGGAGGGATTGGCAACCTCCGCCAGCCCGGCATCGCCCATCTCGAACACGGCGATCTCGTCGGTCGCGCCGAAGCGGTTCTTGACTGCACGCAGAATACGGAACTGGTGACCGCGATCGCCTTCGAAATACAGGACGGTGTCGACCATATGCTCCACAACCCGCGGGCCCGCCAGTTGGCCTTCCTTGGTGACATGCCCGACCAGCAGCACCGCCGCCCCGCTGGCCTTGGCATGGCGCACCAGCTCGTGCGCACAGGCCCGCACCTGGGACACCGTGCCGGCCGCGGAATCGATCCCGTCCGCATAGACGGTCTGGATGGAATCCACCACAACGATTTCCGGGATGCCGCCGGCCGCGACCGCGCGTTCCCGGCTTTCCGCGTTCAGGGAGGTCAGGATGTCGCGCAGGCTGTTGGAGGCGGCCAGCCGCAGCGGCGCGCCGGTGAGGCCGAGGCGCTGGGCCCGCAGCCGGATCTGCGCGATCGCTTCCTCGCCGGAGATGTAGGTGCTGGGATGGCCGGCCGCGGCGAGCGCCGCCATGACCTGCAGCAGCAGGGTCGACTTGCCGATGCCCGGATCGCCGCCAATCAGGATCGCGGAACCATGCACGATGCCGCCGCCCAGGACCCGGTCCAGTTCCGCCAGGCCCGTCGGCACCCGCGGCACCGGCGCTTCGCCGCCGTCCAAGGACGCGAAGGAGAGGGCCCGCCCACCGAGGATCTCCGGGCCGCCCGGCCGGCGTTCGACCGGCGCCTCCTCGACGATGGTGTTCCAGGCCTCGCAGGCGTCGCAGCGGCCCTGCCATTTGCGGTAGACGGCGCCGCAATCCTGGCAGACGAACTGCCGTTCCCTGCGTGCCATCCTGGTTTCCGCCTCTTCTGTCGGGAGCCGCCTGGCCAGTGCCGGACAGGCCCGGACCTCAGGGTTTCCTCACATCCATCTGGATCGGCCCGTCGGCGCGACCGTTGATGAACTGGTCAACATAAGGATTGCCGGATTCGTCGATCTTCGACACCGGGCCTTCCCAGATGATCTTTCCCTGATGCAGCATCGCGACCCGGTCGGCGATGCTGCGCACGCTGGCCATGTCGTGGGTGATGCTCAGGGTGGTCGCGCCCAGCCGGCGAGAGCAGTCCACGATCAGGCCGTTGATCACGTCGCCCATGATCGGGTCGAGGCCGGTGGTGGGTTCGTCGAAGAAGATGATCTCCGGCTCCGTCGCGATCGCCCGCGCCAG
Organism: Marinibaculum pumilum; assembly: GCF_042646425.1. Taxonomy (NCBI): domain Bacteria; kingdom Pseudomonadati; phylum Pseudomonadota; class Alphaproteobacteria; order Rhodospirillales; family Rhodospirillaceae; genus Marinibaculum; species Marinibaculum pumilum. The sequence goes on along the minus strand of NZ_JBHRTR010000003.1, from coordinate 34,678 downwards.
GCCGACGCGCTTGCGCATGCCGCCCGACAGTTCCGCCGGAAACAATTCCCCCACATCGGGGCGCAGCCCGACATCGGCCAGCTTCTCGATCGCGGTTTCGCGGGCGCGGGCGCGCGGCACACGCAGGCCCTGGATCAGGCCGAAGGCGACGTTCTCCCAGACCTTCAGGCTGTCGAAGAGCGCGGCATTCTGGAACAGCATGCCGAACTTGCGCATCTCCTCCTCGCGGTCGCGATGGCCCAGGCCGACGGTCTCGCGCCCGTCGATGCGGATCGAGCCGCCTTCCGGATGCAGCAGGCCCAGGATGCATTTCAGCAACACCGACTTGCCGGTGCCGGAGCCGCCGATCACGACCAGCGACTGCCGCTGCGGGACCTTCAGGTCGACGGAATCCAGGACCACTTTCGATCCGAACTGCTTGCGCAGCGCGGCCAGTTCGATCTTCGGCCGCTCATTGTTGTCCGGGGAGCCGCTCACATCCTATTCCTGGAAGAAGACCGCGGTGGTGATGTAGTTGGCGATCAGGATCAGCACTGCGGCGGAGACCACGGCGTTGGTCGTCGCCTTGCCCACGCCCTGCGCACCGCCCTGAGAGTTGAAGCCGTGATAGGCCCCCATCAGGGCGATCAGGAAGCCGAAAATCGCCGCCTTCACCAGGCCGGAGATGACGTCGCTCCATTCCAGGACGCTGAACGTATTGTCGAGATAGCTGGCGGGATTGAAGCCCAGCGCCTGGGTGCCGACCAGATAGGCCCCGAAGATGCCGATGATGTCCGCCACGGCGACCAGCGGCGGCAGCATCAGGATGCCGGCGATCAGCCTGGGCGCGACGAGATACTTGAACGGATTGGTGGCCAGGGTGACCAGCGCGTCGATCTGCTCGGTCACCCGCATGGTGCCGATCTCCGCCGCCATGGCGGAGGCGACCCGGCCGGCGACCATCAGCCCGCCCAGGACCGGGCCCAGTTCCCGGGTGATGGCGACGACGACGATCTGGGCGACCACGCTCTCGGCGTTGAAGCGCGCGGAACCGATATAGGTCTGCAGCGCCAGCACCATGCCGGTGAACAGGGCCGTCATGCCGACCACCGGCAGCGAGTAGTAGCCGATCACCAGCATCTGCCGCAGCAGCATCCGCAGGTAGAAGGGCGGCGCGGCGGCATGGATCAGGCCCTGGCCGGCGAACATGCCAACCCGGCCTGTGGCGCCCAGGAAGCCCAGGAAGAAGCGACCGATGGTGCGCAGCGGGTTCACGATGCAGGTTCCGAATCAGACCGGGGCATTTCCGCACGCATCTTCATTATCAATGAGTTGTCCGGCTTTCTTGTAGCGTCGGTTTATCCGTGGGCCAAGCCGGGTCAGGATCTCGTAGCCGATCGTGCCGCCCCACCGCGCCAGTTCTCCAACCGACACCGTGTGTCCGGCCAGCTCCAGTTCGTCGCCTTCCCGCACCCGGTCCGCCGGCAGATCCGTGATGTCGAAGGTCAGCAGGTCCATCGAAACCCGACCGGCAAGCGGGACGCGGACCCCATGGAGCGCGCCATATGCCTTGTTGGAGAGACCGCGAAGATAGCCATCCGCATAACCGACGGAGACGGTGGCCAGGCGGGTCCGCCGCTTCGCGCGGAAGGCCGCACCGTAGCCAACGGCCTCGGAAGCGTCAATTTCGCGGATCTGCAGGATCCGGCTGTGCCATTCCACCACCGGGTGCAGAGGATTCTGCGCCGGCGGGCGGTCCACCGGGTCCACCCCGTAGAGCGCGATGCCGGGCCGGACCAGGTCGAGCGGCGGATGCTCCGGATGGAAGATCCCGGCGGAGTTCGACAGGCTGGCCGGCACCTGCGGCAGAAGCGCCCGCAGGGCGAGGAAGCGCGCCCGCTGCATGGCGTTCATCGGGTCGGCAGGATCGTCGCCGCAGGCCAGGTGAGTCAGCAGCAGCTGCAGCGACAGGCCCTCGAACCCGTCACGGTCGGCCGCCAGGCGCCGGAAGGCGTCCTCCGCCAGGCCCAGCCGGTTCATGCCGCTGTCCACATGCAGGGCCGCCGGCAGCGGCCGGCCGGCCTCGCGCGCCGCGGCCTGCCACAGGCGGATCTGCCGCTCCGTGGACAGGACCGGGCAGAGGTCGTGGGCGCGGAACAGCGCGGCCTCGCCCTCCTGCAGGCCATGCAGGATGAAGACCCGCGCCGTGCCGGCGCCGGCCTCCGCCAGATGCCGGCGCATGGCGACGCCTTCCGCCGGGTGGGCGACGAAAAAGCTGCGACAGCCGGCTTCCGCCAGGGCGGGGGCGAGCTGGCGCACACCCAGCCCGTAGCCGTCCGCCTTCATCACCGCAGCACATTCGGCCGCACCGGCGCGCCCGGCCAGCAGGTGCCAGTTCGCGACCACGGCGTCGATATCCACGATCAGGCGTGACAGGACCGCCGTCCCGGAGGACCGGCCGTCCGCCCCAGATGCCGCGGCCACGGCGGTCAGATGCTCTGGGGCAGGTGATCGTCCGGCACGAAGTCGCTGAAGCGCGTGGAATCGGGCTGGAAGAACAGCTTCACATTGCCGATCGGTCCATGCCGCTGCTTGCCGATGATCACTTCCGCAATGTTGTGGATTTCCTCCATCCTGGCCTGCCATTCGGCATGCTCGGGGGTGCCGGCCCGCGGTTCGCGCCGCTGCTCGTAATATTCTTCCCGGAACACGAACATCACCACGTCCGCGTCCTGTTCGATGGCGCCGGATTCGCGCAGGTCGGACAATTGCGGGCGCTTGTCGTCCCGGTTCTCCACCTGCCGGCTCAGCTGGCTGAGCGCCATCACCGGCACGTTCAGGTCCTTCGCCAGCGCCTTCAGCGCCTGGGTGATCTCGGAGATCTCCAGCACCCGGTTGTCGGCGTGACGGGCGGAGCCCCGGACCAGCTGCAGATAGTCGACCACGATCAGGCCGATATTGTTGATCCGCTTCATCCGCCGGGCGCGGGTACGCAGGGCGCCGATGCCGATGGCGCCGGTATCGTCGATGAAGAACGGCACGTCGGCGATCAGCTGCGCCTGCGGTGCCAGCCGGTCGCGGAACTCCTCCTCGGTGATCTCGCCCTTGCGCAGGCGGTCGGAGGCGATGCCGGTCTGCTCCGCCAGGATGCGGGTCGCCAACTGCTCCGCTGACATTTCCAGGCTGAAGAACAGGACCGGCGCGCCTTCGCGGCCGCCGGAGCGGAAATGCGCCAGGGCTGCATTGAAGGCGAGGGTGGTCGCCAGTGCGGTCTTTCCCATCGACGGCCGGCCGGCCAGGATCAGGAGGTCGGAGCGCTGCAGGCCGCCGAGCTTGGCGTCCAGATCGTTCAATCCGGTGGGAACGCCAGAGATGCCGCCCGCCTGCATGGCCTGCTCGGCCATGGTGAGGGACATGTCCAGGCTCTCACGGAATGTCTTGTGGCCGCGCTCCGCCCGTCCGGTATCGGCCAGGGTGAAGAGTTGCGCCTCCGCCGCCTCGATCAGGCTGTTGGCCTCTTCCTCGACATCCGCGGCCTGGGCATTGTTCACCATTTCCTCGCCGACCTTGATCAGGTGGCGGCGCAGGGCCAGGTCGCGCACGACGCGGGCATAGGCGGGCGCTGTTATGCGCGAGGACAGTGCTTGGGTCAGTCCCACCAGGTAGGGGCCGGCGCCGCCGACCTGGGCCAGCGATTCGTCCTTCGCCAGATAGTCGCGCAGGGTGACCGGATCGGCCAGCTGCCCGCGCTCGATCATGGTGATCGCGGCGGCGAAGATGCGGCCATGGGCGGGGTGGAAGAAATCCTCGGCGGAGAGGAACTGGCGGAATTCCACGCCAAGGTCGTTGTCCACCAGGATTGCGCCGAGCACTTCCTGCTCGGCTTCGAGGTTGTGGGGCAGGGCGCGCGGCGCATTCGCCTCGCTGCCGGAATCCACGGAACTGAGAATCGCCATTGCGGTCACTGTCTGCACGATGCTGGGGCGGAGCGGGACAGCATAGCAGCGCATACCCGGCCATGCCCCGGGCGAACCCCGGGGCCTGAGAAAAATGCCGTGGATAAGATCCGTCCCCAGCCTGTGGATGGCGGGGACAAGTCGCGACTCGGGCGGCGGCGTCCGGCTATTCGGCCGCCTGGTGCTGTGGATCGCCGGCGCTGGGTTGTCCGGCGCCGTCCAGTTCCGGCGGCGTGGAATTCGGCGATTCCACCGTTTCCGCCAGCGGCGTGGCCCGCTCGTAGTCGGTGATGTAATCGCGGGTCAGCGGAACCGCATCCTGCCGCTTCGCCATCTGGATCTGGAAGACGACATGGCCGGCATGGCGGAAGGTCATCTCCGACCCCGCCAGGTAGAACTCCCACATCCGGCAGAACCGCTCGTCATAGAGCCCCTTGATCCGCTCCCGGTTCAGCTGGAAGCGGCGATACCAGGCGAGCAGGGTCTCCGCGTAGTGCAGGCGCAGCACCTCGATATCGGTGACGTAGAGGCCGGCGCGCTCGATATGCGGCATGACCTCCGACAGGGCGGGGGTATAGCCACCCGGGAAGATGTACTTCTGGATCCAGCTGTTGGTGGTGCCCGGACCGTCGGCGCGGCCGATGGTATGCAGCAGCGCGACACCGTCCTTGTCCAGCAGCTCGTGCAGCTTCTGGAAGAACTCGTGGTAGTGGTAGACGCCGACATGCTCGAACATCCCGACGGAGACGATCCTGTCGTAGACCCCCGATTCGTGGCGGTAGTCCTGCAGCTTGAAACGCACCCGGTCGGCCATGCCGGCGCGGGAGGCACGGTCCTGCGACACGCCGTGCTGCTCCGTCGACAGGGTCACGCCGGTGACATCGACCCGGTGCGCCTGCGCCAGGTGCAGGCCGAGCCCACCCCAGCCGGAGCCGATATCCAGCACCTTCTGGCCGTCTTCCAGCAGCAGCTTGGCGGCCAGATGCCGCTTCTTCTGCCGCTGCGCATCCTCGATGCTCTGATCGGGGGAGACGTAGTAGGCGCAGGAATATTGCCGGTCCGAATCCAGGAACAGGTCGTAGAGGGTGTTCGACAGGTCGTAGTGGTGGGCGACATTGGCCTGCGCCTTGCCCACCGGGTTGATCTGGCCCAGCCGGCGCATCGCGATGCGGATCCGGTAGCCCAGCCGCATGATCCAGTGCTCGCCGATGCCCCAGCCCATGTTGCGCAGGGCGAGGTCCAGGAGCTGCCGGATGTCGCCGCCATCCTCGATCGTCAGGCCGCCATCCATATAGGCTTCGCCGACGGCCAGACCCGGATTCAGGGCGATCCGGCGGGGCAGGGCAGGGTCATGAAGGCGGATGGTGACCTTCGGTTCGCTGCCGTCGCCGTAGGTCGCCTTTGAACCGTCCGTGCCGATCACCGACAGGGTGCCGGTGCGGATGACAGTGTTGAAGAGCTTCTCGCGAAAAGACATGGCGAAAAGTTACCAGAGTTCGCGCCCCCGGCAAGATGGTACTGCACACCCGGGCAGGCAACTTCGCGGATACTGTGGCGGGCCTTTGTGGCGGGGGCCTGGGTGTGGCGGGGGCCTGGACGCGCGGTCGGCCGCGGGAAGGGATGGGGCGGCCGCAGGAAGGGACGGCCGCGGGAAGCGACGGCCGCGGGAAGCGACGGCCGCGGGAAGCGACGGGGGGCGGCCGGCCGGCTGATGCGGGCCGGCCGCCCCGCGCATTACTGGCGCGCCTGCTCTTCCTGCTCGTCGACCGGCAGGTCGACGTCGGGCTGCGGGCCAAGGCCCTCGACCTCGTCCTGCAGGTCCTCGGCCTCGTAGTCCTCGTCCTCGTCGTCGTCCTCCGGCATCGCGGTCGGATCGCCGCCACGGGCCTGGACCTCGGCCTCCTCGGCGGAGCGCGCGACGTTCACCTGGATCTCCACCGTGACTTCCGGGTGCAGGTCGACGCGCACGTCGTGCAGGCCCAGGGTCTTGATCGGACGCTCCAGGCGCACCTGCTCGCGGCCGAGGCTGGCACCGGCCTCGGTGGCCGCGTCCGCGATGTCGCGGGCGGACACCGAACCGTAAAGCTGACCGCTCTCGCCGGCCTGGCGCAGCAGCACGACGGAGAAATCCGTCATCCGCCCGGCGACCGTCTCGGCCTCCTGGCGACGCTCCAGGTTGCGGGCCTCCAGCTGGGCCCGCTCCTTCTCGAAGCGGGCCATATTGCCCTTGTTGGCGCGCAGCGCCTTGCCCTGCGGCAGCAGGAAATTGCGGGCATAGCCGTCTTTCACGCGGACCACTTCGCCCATCTGACCGAGCTTGTCCACGCGCTCCAGCAGAATGACTTCCATCACTCGTCCTCCTTGCCGACCGGTCCGCCTTCGCGGTCGCGATATCGGACATGGTCTTCGACCAGACCCAGCACTACCACCGCGAAGGGCATCAGCGGGCCGACCACCAGAAACAGTATGTAGAACGGGACCAGCAGCCACCGGCCGCTGCCCGTCCGCCGCGCAAAGGCATGCACCAGCGCAAGCCCCTGCATCAGATAAGCCGTGGCGAGCACGATCCCGACGATCGTGCCCAGTTGGCCCAGGGGCTCCGGCGCAAGCCCCAGCAACAATCCGCCACCCATGCCGTACAGCACCCATCCGGGCACCTGCACCTGCCGGTAGGCGGGCGTCGGACGCTGGCTGCGTCCCAGGCTCGTGGCGATCGCCTGAGCCAGGACGCCGTTCACCGTCATCACCAGCACCCAGAGGATGCCGACACCCAGCGGCGCCGCCCGCAGCGATCCCTCGACCAGGGCCTGCAGCTGTTCCCTGTCCAGCTGCGCGCCGCCGCCGGCGCCCGCCTCCGTCAGGGGCGCCATCTGCGCCATCAGGAAGCGGGTCGCCGCCTCCTCCTGGCTGCCGATGGCAATCTGGGCGGCCAGGCCGATGGCCGCGCCGCCGGCCGCCAGGCTGCCCAGAAGGGGCCCCGGCTTCATCCATTTCGGCGCTGCCGCGACATTGCCCTGCGCCGGCCCGAAGCCCGGGCCGACCTGCCCCTGCGGCGGACTCTGCAGGGCCTGCCAGCTCAGCAGCACCGCAGGAAGGGCGAGAGCCACGAACAGGATCGCGCCGCTCGCCGGGGCGAATGTCACGGCTGCCAGCAGGAACACCAGTGCCGCCACGAGCGCCGGACCGGTGCCGGCCATCAGCCCGGCGAGGAACGGCCCCATCGGGATGGCGTAGACCAGCAGAGCCGTGGCCGGGGCCAGTTCCGCCAGTGCCAGCAGCAGGACCGCGCCGAGACCGCAGCAGAGCCCGAACAGCCAGCCCTGGCGCATTGCCGCACCCTCTCGGTTCCAACCTGATCCATCAGCGGCCGGCCGCAGCGGCGGCGACAGCCGGCCGCAGGCAGGCCGCCGCCGGATGACGGCTGCCTGCCGCGGTTCGCCTCAGCGCAGGATGTAGGGCAGAAGCGCCAGCTGGCGGGCCCGCTTGATGGCTTTTGCCAGTTCGCGCTGCTTCTTTGCGGACACCGCCGTGATCCGGCTCGGCACGATCTTGCCGCGCTCGGACACGAAGCGCTGCAGCAGCTTCACATCCTTGTAGTCGATCACCGGGGCATTCGCGCCCGAGAAGGGGCAGGACTTGCGCCGGCGGAAGAACGGACGCCGCAGCGGCGGCGAGGTGCGAGCCTTTGCCTGGGGTGCGGCCATCAGGACATCCCTCCTTCAGCGGCTTCGCCATGGGACGGGCGGCCCTCGGAGCGGAACGGGCGATCGCCACGGTCGCCCCGATCGCCGCGGTCGCGTCCGCCGCGGTCGCCACGGTCACGATCACGCCCGCCGCGGTCGCCGCGGTCACGGTCGCGCCCGCCGCGGCCGCCGCGATCCCGGTCGTCGCGGCCCTTGTTGGTGAGGATGGCGGAGGGGCCTTCCTTCAGTTCGTCCACGCGCACCGAGAGGTAGCGCAGGACATCCTCGTTGATGCGCATCGTCCGCTCCAGCTCCGCGATCGCGGCCGGCGGCGCATCGATGTTCATCAGGGTGTAATGGCCCTTGCGGTTCTTCTTGATCCGGTAGGCCAGGCTGCGCAGTCCCCAGGGTTCGACCTTGGTGACCGAGCCGCCCTGCGCCTCGACCAGTTCCTTGAACTCGTTGGCCAGGGACTCCACCTGGGCGCCGGACACGTCCTGGCGCACGATGAAGACCGTCTCATAATAGGGCATCAGCTCTCCCTTCGGCTGTTCAGCGGCCCGGCGTCGCCGCCGCGGCAACCGGTTCCCGGAAAGCCGGGCGGCCTGGTGCCATGGAAGGGACGGTTCGGACCTAGCCGGACCGGCCCTCCGGCCCGGCAAGGAGACGAGCGCGGCAATATAGTCAGCCGCGCCGTCAACGCAAGCGATTGTTGCGCGCCGGAACCGGGCGTCGACGACCGCCGCCGGCCCGCTCGCTTGATCGCCGCCGCGGCTGCTCCTAACACTAGCGCCCCGCATCGGCGGCACCGGTGGCAACAAGAGGGGAAGGGCCAGACATGAGCCGTGCATTCGTCTTTCCGGGTCAGGGCAGCCAGGCGGTCGGCATGGGCCGCGGCCTGGCGGAAGCCTTTGCCGAAGCCCGGCTCGTCTTCGAGGAAGTCGACGACGCCCTGTCGCAGAAGCTCTCGGCCCTGATGTTCGACGGGCCGGAGGGCGACCTGACATTGACCGAAAATGCGCAGCCCGCCCTGATGGCGGTCGGCATGGCGGCGGTCCGCGTGCTGGAGGGGCAGGGCGGCGCACCGCTGTCCGACAAGGCGGCATTCTTCGCCGGCCACAGTCTGGGCGAATATACGGCGCTGGCCGCGGCCGGTGCGCTGCCGCTCGCCGATACCGCCCGCCTGCTGAAGCGGCGCGGCCAGGCGATGCAGTCCGCCGTGCCGGTGGGCAAGGGGGCGATGATCGCCCTGCTGGGACCGGACGCGGAGGTGGCCGAGGCGGTCGCCCGGGACGCGGCCGGCAGCGATGTCTGCGAGATGGCGAACGACAATGCGCCCGGACAGGCGGTGCTGGCCGGCAGCGCGGAGGCGATCGATCGCGCGACGGCGCTGGCGAAGGAGCGCGGCGCGAAGAAGGTGGTGCCACTGTCGGTCAGCGCCCCTTTCCATTGTGCGCTGATGCGGCCCGCCGCCGACACGATGGCGGAGGCGCTGGCCGGCCAGACGATCGCGCCGCCGCGCCGGCCCGTGGTGGCCAACGTGACGGCGCAGGGCGAATCCGATCCGGAGACCATCCGCCGCCTTCTGGTGGAACAGGTCACCGCCACGGTGCGGTGGCGGGAAAGCGTCCTCTGGATGCGCGACCAGGGCGTTTCCGAGGTCGTCGAACTGGGCGCGGGCAAGGTGCTGACCACCATGCTGAAGCGGATCGACCGGGACATGAAGGGCGAGGCGGCGGGCGAACCCGCCGAGATCGAGGCCCTGCTGCGCGCGCTCTGAGCGGCGACCGGACAGCCCTGCCACCAACCGGCCTGCGTCGGCCATCAAGGAAAGGACCAGCGGATGAGCGACTTCGATCTGAGCGGCCGCGCCGCACTCGTGACCGGGGCCAGCAGCGGCATCGGCACGGCCATCGCCCGCCGCCTGAAAGGCGCCGGGGCGAAGGTCGCGATCTCCGGAACGCGGGAGGACGCGCTGCAGCAGGTCGCCGAGGCGCTGGGCGGCGACACGCCGATCCTGCCGTGCAACCTGCGCGACCGGGCGGCGGTCGCCGCCCTGGCCGGCCGTGCGGAAGAGGCGCTGGGACAGGTCGATATCCTGGTGAACAATGCGGGCATCACCCGCGACAACCTGGCGATGCGCCTGAAAGACGAGGACTGGGACGATGTCCTGGAGGTCGACCTGACATCCGGATTCGTGCTCGCGCGGGCGCTGATGCGGGGCATGATGAAACGCCGGCACGGCCGGGTGATCGGCATTACCTCGATCGTCGGTGTCACCGGCAATCCCGGCCAGGCCAACTATGCCGCCGCCAAGGCGGGCATGATCGGCATGAGCAAGGCGCTGGCGCAGGAACTGGCCGCCCGCAGCATCACGGTGAACTGCGTCGCGCCCGGCTTCATCGAGACGCCGATGACCGATGCGCTCACCGATGCCCAGAAAGAGGGCCTCCTGGGCCGCATCCCGATGGCGAGACTCGGCAGCGGCGAGGATGTTGCCGCCGCGGTCCACTATCTGGCCTCCGATGCCGGCGGCTACGTCACCGGCCAGACCTTGCACGTCAACGGCGGTATGGCGATGATTTGAGTTCGGGGACGCTGTCGGAACCGCACCGAACCGGCATGGTCCGGGGGCAGGTACGGCCGGCGGAATCGGATCGGGAAAAAGCGCGGTCCGGCAATTTGCACTCTGGGGAAACTGTGCTATCCACCCACACCCTTTCGCCGCCGGCAGGCATCCGCAGGCTTTCGGATGATCCCGCGGCGGCGATGTGCAAGCGCACCGCACCGGGGGCGGAGCGCCCGCCGGGCATCCACAGCCCCGCGCAGGCACGCTTCCCGGCCGGCAGGCTTGCGACGCCGATTGGCCAAGACGGGCATGCCTGTCGCGGTCATCGTGTCGGCGGGCATTTCCCGGAGAGCGAAGGGTCACCCATCATTGCCGCCGGAAACAGGTTCGGGCGGGCCGCATATGTCGCGGGAGGATCGAGGACCAGATCATGAGCGATAACGACATCCAAGAGCGCGTTAAGAAGATCGTCGTCGAACATCTGGGGGTCGACGAGGACAAGGTCACCGAATCCGCCAGCTTCATCGACGATCTGGGCGCCGACAGCCTGGACACGGTCGAGCTGGTGATGGCGTTCGAGGAAGAGTTCGGCGTCGAAATCCCGGACGACGCGGCGGAGAAGATCCTGACCGTGAAGGACGCGATCGAGTTCATCAAGGAACACGGGTCCTGATCGGACATGTGATCGGAGGGTGACGATGCGCCGGGTTGTCATCACCGGCCTCGGCATGGTCACGCCGTTGGGCAGCGGCGTGAAAGCGACATGGGAGCGGCTCCTCAAGGGCCATTCCGCGCTGCGCCGCATCGAGCGGTTCAAGGTCGACGACATGCCGTGCCGGATTGCGGCCATGATCCCCTTCATCGACGAAGAGGGCCTTCCGGCGGACGTGCCGTCGGAGGCGCTGTTCAATCCCGATGACTGGATGCATCCGCGCGAACGGCGTCGGGTCGACGACTTCATTCTCTACGGCATGGCCGCGGCGAAAGAAGCGATCGCCGATTCCGGCTGGGTTGCCGAGAGCGATGAGGACCAGATCCGCACCGGCGTGCTGATCGGCTCCGGCGTCGGCGGCCTCAGCAATATCGTCGACGGGGCGGACACCCTCAACGAGAAAGGCCCCCGGCGGATCAGCCCGTTCTTTCTGCCCGGGGTCCTGATCAACCTGATCTCGGGCAATGTCTCCATCGAGTTCGGCTTCCGCGGCCCCAACCATGCCGTGGTCACCGCCTGCTCGACAGGCGCCCATGCGATCGGCGACGCGGCCCGCATGATCATGCTGGACGACGCCGACGTGATGGTTGCCGGCGGCGCGGAGAGCAGCATCTGCCGCATCGGCATTGCGGGCTTCTCCGCGGCGAAGGCGCTGTCCACCAGCTACAACGACCGTCCGACGGCCGCATCACGGCCCTGGGACAAGGGCCGCGACGGTTTCGTCATGGGCGAAGGCGCCGGCGTGGTCGTGCTGGAGGAACTGGAGCATGCGCGCAAGCGCGGCGCCCGCATCTACGGCGAGATCGTCGGCTATGGCCTGACCGGCGACGCCTATCACATCACCGCACCGGCGCCGGACGGCAACGGTGCCTTCCGCTGCATGCAGACGGCGCTGAAGCGGGCCGGCATGAGCCCGGACGATATCGACTATATCAACGCCCACGGTACTTCGACCCCGCTCGGGGACGAGATCGAGCTGGGCGCCGTGAAACAGCTGTTCGGCAATGCCGCGGGCAAGGTGTCGATGTCGTCGACCAAGTCCAGCGTCGGTCACCTGCTGGGAGCCGCCGGCTCGGTGGAGGCGATCTTCTCCACCCTGGCGATCCACCACAACGTGGTACCGCCGACCCTGAACCTGGACGATCCCTGCGAAGGCGCCGACACGATGGACCTGGTGCCGTTCCAGCCGCGCGAACGGGAGGTGCGGGCCGCCCTGTCCAACTCCTTCGGCTTCGGCGGCACGAACGCGTCACTGGTGATCCGTCAGTTGAACTGACCTGAGAGGGCCGGCGCATGCGCCGTGCGATTCTCCGGCTGTTTGCCGGGCTGTTCGGCCTTCTCCTGATCGCCGCCGCGGTGGCGTTCTGGGGCTGGCAGCAATGGATCGGGCCGGGCCCGTCGACCGAACAGGTCAATGTCGTCATCCCGAAGGGGACCGGCGTCGGCGGTATCGCCGCGCGGCTGGAGCAGGCCGGCGTCGTCGCCGATGCCACCCTGTTCCGCGCCGGCGTGCTCGCCGAAGGCGCGAGCCGCAGCCTGCAGGCCGGGGAATATGCCTTCGATCCGGGCATCTCGCCGGCCGGCGTGCTGGCGAAGCTGCGGTCCGGCGATCGCGTCCTGCACCAGGTCACCGTGCCGGAAGGGCTGACCGTCCGCCAGGTCGCCACACTGTTGCAGGCCCAATCCGAACTGACCGGCGAGATCGAGAAACTGCCGCCGGAAGGCCGGTTGCTGCCGGAAACCTATGCCTTCGAGCGCGGCGACAGCCGGCAGTCGGTGATCGACCGGATGGCGGCCGCGATGGACGCGGCATTGCAGCAGCTTTGGGAAGGCCGCGCGGAAGGTCTGCCTATCGACAGCCCGGACGAGGCCCTGGTGCTGGCATCGATCGTGGAGCGCGAGACCGGCATTGCCGAGGAACGGCCGCTGGTTGCGGGCGTGTTCACCAACCGGCTGCGCAAGGGCATGCGGCTGCAGTCCGACCCGACGGTCATCTACGGCGTGTCAGACGGCCTGGGGACCCTCGGCCGGCCGCTGAGCCGCACCGACCTGAAGACCCCGACCGACTGGAATACCTATGTGATCGCCGGCCTGCCGCCAACGCCGATTGCCAATCCCAGCCGGGCGGCGCTGGCCGCGGTCCTGGACCCTGCCGAGACGGACTATCTCTATTTCGTGGCCGACGGAACCGGCGGCCATGTCTTTGCCGCCAGCCTGGCGGAGCATAATCGCAATGTCCGCGCCTGGCGGGCGCAGCAGCGCAAGGACAGGGTTTCCGAGTGAGGGACGCGTGCGCCCCGACGCCGGCGCGACGGCAGGGTGGGCCAGAGTGGGGCGAGAGCGAGGGATGACAGGGTGCCGCTGAGCAGCATGACGGGATTCGCCCGCCAGCAGGGGGGCAACGAGGCGCAGTCCTGGACCTGGGAACTGCGCAGCGTGAACGGGCGCGGGCTGGACCTGCGCCTGCGGCTGCCGCCGGGCACGGAAGGGGTCGAGGCCCCGGCGCGGGCGCTGCTGTCGAAGCAGCTGCGGCGCGGTTCCGTCACCTGCAATCTCCAGGTCGCCACGGTGGCCCAGGGTGTCAGCTATCGCATCAACCGGCCGCTGCTGGCTGAGCTGGCGGCGCTTGCCTCCGAAGTGGCGGCGGATGTGGAAGCTGCGCCGCCGCGGCTGGACGGCCTGCTGGCGCTGCGCGGCGTGCTGGAGCCGGTGGAGCCGGAGCCGTCGCAGGACCGCGAGGCCGTCGAACGGGCGCTCCTGGCCGACCTGCAGCAGGCCGCCGACAGCCTGGTTGCGGCGCGCCGGGCCGAAGGCGACCGCCTGACCGTGGTGCTTGGCGAGCTGATCGACCGGATCGAGGAACTGGTGACGGCGGCGGCGGCCGCCGCCGTGCAGCGCCAGGCCCGGCAACGCGACCGGCTGCGGGAGCAGGTGTCCCAGCTGCTGGATGCCGGCACCCCGGTGCCGGAGGAGCGCCTGGCGCAGGAGCTGGCGATGCTGGCGGTGAAGGCCGACATCGCCGAGGAGATCGACCGCCTGAAGGCTCATGTCGCGCAGGCGCGCGGGCATCTGGCCGCCGATGCGCCGGTCGGCCGCGAGCTGGACTTCCTGGCGCAGGAGTTCAACCGCGAGGCCAATACCCTCTGTTCCAAGGCCAACGACCTGGACCTGACCCGCATCGGCCTGGACCTGAAGCTCGCCATCGACCGCCTGCGCGAGCAGGTGCAGAACGTGGAATGAACGCGATGTCCGGCAATGCGCGGGTCACGGTCGCACGTCGCGGCCTGATGCTGGTCCTGTCCTCGCCCTCCGGCGCGGGAAAGACCACCCTGTCGCGGCGCCTGCTGCAGCGCGACCGACAGCTCAGCATGTCGGTCTCGGTGACCACCCGGACCCGGCGGCCGGGGGAGCGGGACGGGGTGGACTACCATTTCATCGACCCGGCCCGCTTCCAGGAGATGGTGGCCGGCGACGAGCTGCTGGAGCATGCGAAGGTCTTCGACCACCACTACGGCACCCCCGCTGCCACGGTGGAGGAGAAGCTGCGCGCCGGCAGCGACATCCTGTTCGACATCGACTGGCAGGGCACCCAGCAGCTGCGGGCGCGGGCGCGCGAGGACCTGGTCAGCATCTTCATCCTGCCGCCCAGCCAGAAGGACCTGGAGCACCGGCTCTATGCCCGCGCCCAGGATTCGGCGGAGATCGTGGCGCGGCGCATGGCCAAGGCCGCGGACGAAATGAGCCACTGGGCAGAATACGACTATGTCGCGATCAACGACGATGTCGATGCCTGCCTGGAGGAGGTGCATTCGATCCTTCGTGCCGAGCGGCTGCGCCGCAACCGGCGCACCGGCCTGGTGGAATTCGTGAAGGGCCTGCGCGAGATCTGACCGCCGGGATTGCCGAATCGATCGCTCAGAGCGGACTCATGAGCAGTTCGACATCGAAGCCATAGGGCAGCATCGCGTCCGGCGTCAGCTCCAACCGTTCCAGCACCTCGTCCAGGCCGGCATTGCGCGCCATCGGCACCCGCAGCTTGGTCGGGTCGAAATGGTCCCGCCGCACGGCGGCGAGCGCCGGATAGGCCCGCGCCTCAAACGTTCCGGGCGCTGCGGCTTCCAGCGCCGCGACATTGGCCACATCGCCGCCGGAGGTGCGCACCCCGTCGATCCGCAGGCCCAGTCCGGCCGCCAGTTCCTCCATTTCCAGGTAGCGGCCGGTCTGGCGGAACAGCAGGTTGGGGTCCTTGCCCGGGAAGCGCCGCATCAGATGCCCCATCTCCAGCAAGGTGGCGGCATCGACGACATGTTCCAGCCGCAGCGCCTGCAGGGACGGGTCGCCGTATCGGAAGCCCAGCCGATCCAGGTTCCGCAGCAGGTTGAATCGGTCGAGCTGCACCGCGCCGCCCGGGGTCAGGCCGGCCATGTTCATGGAGGCCAGAGGCTCGTCGGCGGCCGGACCGGCATCGTCATAGCCCCTCAGCACCCGCCGCGGCGTCTGCGCATCCTCCAGTACCGCGACCCATCTGTCCGGGCTGCGGCCCGCCTGGCGCCGCATCGCGGCCTGTGCCAGGGCCGTGCCGCCGCCGGCCTGGTCCATGACCGTATAGGTCAGCGAGCGTTCCGCCCCGTCCGACAGGCCGGTGGTCTGAAAATCGGTCCGGCGATTGTACCAGGCGCCAGGCCGGCCTTGCACGATCGCGTCGTAGTCGGCCCGTCCCGGCACCGCGGCCTGGCGGCGCAGGCCGGCCTCCGCGACGGCCGCGGCGAAATCACCGGTGTCGCGGAACGGGTAGTGCAGCAGGGCGATGGCATCGTCGCTTGCGCCGACCAGGGCGGACATGCGCAGCGGCGCCTCCTCGAAAAGCCGCAGGACGTGGGCGGCTTCGTCGAGGCCGGCCAGTTCCACCCCGCGCACGGCGTCCGGCGACACATTGTCCAGGTCGCTCAGACGCCGCGGCCCGCCGTCCCGCAGGGCGGCGCCCAGTTCCTCCGTCAGCCCGGGCAGGGTGTCGGCATCGTCCAGGGTGCGGCCGGCCAGACCCGCCGGCAGGCCGCCGTCCGGGCTGTTGCGCAGCAGGTGGTAGATCTCGTCCATCCGACCCGGTGCGGCATTGATGGAGAACAGCTCCTCCGCCCGGGGTCCGGCCCGATCCAGGCCGATCGGCAGGAATTCCAGTTCCTGGAAGCTCATGCCGGGCACGAAACGCTCCGGCTCGAAATAGGGCAGGGCGCGGAACTCGTCGTAGAGCTCGTCCTGGATGGCGGCCAGGAGCAGTCGTCGCTGCTGTCCCGTCGCGGCACGTCCGCCTGCAAGACCGAACTTCGAGGCCGCCGCGTCCATCCGCGCCCCGATCCCGAGGGAGGCCTGCACCTGCAGTTCCCGGGCGATATCCGACGCGGAGCGGCAGCCGAACCGCTGCACGGGCATCAGGCCGCCAGTGTCGAAGATCACCAGGGTCCACGCGTCCGGCTTCCCGGCGACCGGCTGGAAGCCGAAATTGCCTGGATGGTTGTCGAGCCAGACGATGCCGCGCCGGTTGAGCCTGCGGATGCCGCGGTCCAGCGCGATCAACTGGCCGGGACTGAGGTCCCCCTGGCGCAGCAGGTCGCCGGCCCGTGTCTCCACGAATTCGACGACCTGGCCGAAACGCCAGGGCGGCGCGCCGGGGATGCGGAACTGCAGGTAGATCTCGGCAGCGCGGACGATGTCCCGGTCATCTGCCGGCATTGCCTGCAGCAGCGAATGGCCGAAGGCGTCGGCGCGGGCATTGGCTGTGTAGAGGGCCGCTTCTTCCGCTGCGTCGTAGCCGGCATCGCTGAGATGGCCATTGCCCGGCTCGCGAACGGCGAAACGCCGGCCGGCATTGTCGGTCGCCGGAAGGAAGCGGGCAAAGGAACCGCGCCGGATGCCGTCCGGGTCGAGGTTCAGCACATAGGTGCCGCCGGGGGTCTGGATATGGGCAAGGAACTCGGTGTCCTCGCCGCCGGCCCGGTAGAACTCTCCGACGCCGTCGAACCGGTTCTGCGCGATCGCGTCCCGCAGTGACGCTTCGTAGGCGACATCGTCGGTATCGAAGGCGCGACGGAACACTGCCGTCGCATCCGGGTCCGCGATCCGGGAGAGCGGCTCGAGCGCCTCCAGTTCCGCGATCTCCTCGGCGCTGAGGCGCGCCGTGGCCGAGGGGGCGAGGGCATCGGCGACACTGCTGCCAGGCGGCAGCGGCTGCGGCGGCGCGCTCAGCCAGGACGGCATGTCCGGTGACGCGTCCACCCAGCCGGCGTCATCGTCGGCGGCTCGCGGCGGCGCCCGCGACGGCGGGGGGGTGGCCGCACGCGGTGTTGCGAACAGGCCTCCTTCCGGCGCCTGCACGGCCCAGCTGTGGACCGGGCCCTCATTCACCCAGTCGGGGAGCGCGGACAGGGGCGGCGGGTCCGGCAGGACGATGTCGGCCTGCTTCAGGCCCCGCCCGATGGCCAGGGCGTCCAGTTCCGCCGGGTTCAGGTTGCAGGCCTCCATGCCGCCCTTCTGCACCATCCGCTCGACCCGGTCGTAGGCGGCATAGAGGGCGACACGGTCGTCCAGCGGCAGTTCGGCCAGGCGTGCCGGATCGTCGACCAGGGACGGCGCCAGCGCGGTGCCCCGCTGCGCCGCGGCGGTGTAGGCCGCGCTGTTGCCCTGCAGGCGCCGCATCAGCCGCGCCGCCGGCCCGGCACCGCCGATGAACGGCGCCGCCGCCAGCGCCTTTGCGCCGCCGATCGTCTTCTGGATCGCGGCCAGGGTGCTGCCGATCTCGCCGACCGCCGCCTGGCCGAAGATGTCCAGCCCGGACATGCCGAGGGCCGTCAGGGTCGCGATCGGGTTGGGCCGGCCCAGCCAGGCCTCCTCGTAGCGGTCGGTGCCGACGATCGCCGCCACACCCTGTGCGAAGTCCAGTTCCGTGGCACGACGGTCGTAGGCCGCCGGCTCGACCCACAAAGCCGCGCCGATATCGCCGACGCCGAGGGCCAGGGCTGCGGTGCCCGACAGGGCGAGCGGCAGGACCTTGCT
This sequence comes from Marinibaculum pumilum, assembly GCF_042646425.1. Lineage (NCBI taxonomy): Bacteria > Pseudomonadati > Pseudomonadota > Alphaproteobacteria > Rhodospirillales > Rhodospirillaceae > Marinibaculum > Marinibaculum pumilum. Next base: position 16,729 of record NZ_JBHRTR010000003.1, on the reverse strand, counting down.
CGCCAGGGCGACCCCTGCCGAGGTCATGCCGATCGCCGCCAGGGTTATCTGACTGTCCAGGTCGGAGGCCGCCTGCAGTTCCTTCCTGCGGCGCTGCAGGCGCTCCAGGTCGGCGAAGGTGCGCAGCGCGACCCCGTCGGTGACGGTGAAGGTCGGCCGTCCGGGGGCGGTCGGATCGACCGTGCCGGCGTCGAAGCCGTCGTTGGACAGCGCCAGGCTGGCGAGGACCTCCGGTACGAGCGGACCGAGCGGCGCGACCGCATCCAGCAGGTCGGTGGTACGGCACAGCGGATCGGTCGCCACACCCGGCAGGTCGTTCCTGCTCAGCCTGCCGCCGGTCGTCGTGGCGAGCGGGTCGCTGGCCGGCGCTACGTCGGCCAGCCGCTCGATCGCCCGATCCATCGCCGCAACGGTCTGTTGCAGGGCCTCCCGGGTGGAGGCGATCTGGTAGGCGCGCAGGGACGGGCCTTCCAGGCCGGCCTCGCGCAGCAGCCAGTCGTCGCTGAGCGCCAGGCCATAGGGGATGCCGGGCTCCCCGCCCGAGAGGGCGCGCCTGACAAGGTCCGCCGGCGGCGCCCCGGCCGGCGGGGCGACGGTGAAGACCTGCAGCGGCGAGGTCTGGCCGTCGAAGCGTGCCGCTGCCAGGGTCTGGCGCAGGCCGAGCAGGGCCTCGTCCCCCTGCACCGCGGCATAGCGGTCGCGGGCGCGATAGAGCAGCGCCAGGCCGTAGTCGCGCAGCATCAGGGCCGCGGCATGGCTGCCGACCCGGATATGCGTCTCGACCCTCGAGACCGGGCCGATGCCGTCATAGTCCTGCCGCTCCAGCTCCCTGGCTGCCAGGCCGTTGTCCAGGAGGTCCTGGACCGGTGCGAGCAGGAAATGGGTATATTCGGTCGTCAGCCGGCGGTCCGGGACGGCCCGTTCCGGCAGGCCGTGGCAACGCGCGGCGCGCCGCAGGGCATGCCGCCAGTCCATGCCGATCACCGCGCGGCTGCGCAGATCGTCCTCCGTCTCCATCATCGCCAGCGGGATCGTTTCCGCCGACACCACCGCCTTCGCCTCCGCATAGGGGGTGGACAGGGCCAGGTAGGGATCGTCCTCGAACACCGCCCGCAGGGTGTTGCCGGGCGGGACCGTAACATCCTCGACGACCCCGTAGGCCTGGAGCCGTTCGGCCCGGGCCGCCGCTTGCGCGGCCGGCGCATCCCCCGCCGGTTCGAAGCGGCTGACGAGGAACGGCTCGGTCAGGAAGATCCGACGCTCCGGATCGGCCGGCCGCGCCATCATCACCAGGCGGACCGGCTGGCCGCCGGGCCCGGGGACCATCACCGGATCGCCGTCGACCAGGATCTGCAGCGGCAGCGTGTCGCGCGGCATCGGCCCGGCCAGATCCACGCGGGCCTGCACGACCTCATTGGGGATCATGTAGCGCAGCGGCGGGCCGGTCGGGCCGTCGCTCGCCCGCACGAAGGAGATCGCCGCGGTATGGTCGCCGAAACGGAGCATCCAGCCGGCCTCGGAATCGCCGATGCGCAGATTCTTGCGCCCCGGCAGGACGCCGGCATCCCAGCTGGCATCGACCAGCAGCGGGGTGGCATGCTCCCGCAGCGCCGCGACATAGGCCGGATTGCCGGCATATTTCCGCTCCAGCCGTTCGAAGCCCCGCTCGACCATGGCGATCGCCAGGGGATCGCCGGCGTCCAGGTCGGCGCGGGTCTTGCGCGGACGATAGGCGACGTCGTCCTCGCGGCTCTCGATCTCCACACCCTGCCAGTGCAATGTCCGCTCCGGCAGGTCGCTGCCCAGCACCAGGAGGGTCGTGCCGCCACCCTGGCCGCCGCCATCCGGTCCGCCATAGGGGAAGAGCGGCGCGCCGTCCCGGTCGCGGTCGAACAGGTTGTCGACCGGAACAACCTCCACGACCTGCGGGATCGGCCGGCGCCAGAATTCGATGCCCTGCATCAGCCCGCCGGGCGCCGCGCCCTCGGCCAGCCGGTAGGCGCCGCTGCGGCCGCCGCCGCTGTCGGTGCGGCCGGTGACCGGGTCCACGAACTGCCGCCAGTGGCCGGCCAGAATGTCCGGCGCGGCCGCGTTCAGGGTGATCTCGACCCGGTCGAGCGCAACGGCGGCTTTCGTCACAGGCAGGCTGGCCGTGCCGTTGCCCAGGGCCAGTTCGACCCGGTCGCCGCCAGCGGTGCCGAGGTCGATGCCGGCGGGATCGAAGGCCCGGTCGCGCGCGGATGGCTGTTCGCCGTCCAGGGTGATCGTGATCCGATCGCCGTCCAAGGTGACGGGTCCCTTCGACTCCGGTACCGCCGGCCGATCCGCCTGGTGGTCGTCCGCCAGCCGCCCGAACCCGTGAGATTCGGTTGCCGGCGTGAAGGCGACCCACGGGCGGGCATCGTCGAACACGATGGCCTCGCCTTCGACCCGGCCCAGGGCGGCATCCTCGTATTGCACGATCCAGCGGCCGGCGAGGTCGGCCATGCCCAGGGACGTGCTTGGGGACGTGCTTGGGGCCGTGCTCGGAGGCACGTTCTGCGCAGCCGCCGGACCGGCCCAGAGGCCGGCCAGCAGGACCGCGGCGCCGGCCAAGCACCCGGCGGCCGTGCTGCGATGCGGCCTCATCGGCTGGCCTCCTGGCGCGGCGGCACCAGGGTTACGGGCGCGTCGGTCCGGAACAGGCGCGGCTCTTCGGTCTGGTGCAGCATCACCGCGCGCCGGCCGTCGATCCGCAGCGGGTAGGCATCGGCCGCCGGCGCCGCATCGAACTCGGCCTCGATGAAGTAGGGATGGCCAGGCACCACGGCCGCGACCGGCAGGAAGCGGTCGTCGTCCGCATCGCTCCAGTCGCCGGCGTCCAGCCGCACGACACGCAGCTCCGGCGGGGTCGGGAAGACCGGGTCGCGGCAGGCGAAGGGGGCCTTCTGCCAGGCGGAGAGGCCGCGGCGGGGGTCGGCGCGTTCCGGCCAGTCCGGGTCCGGCGCCTGCAGCCGCGGCACCCGGATCGGGACGAAGTCTGCGGTCTGCTGCAGCTTGCCGTCGATGCGCAGGACCGGGTCGAGGCCGGCGACCTGGAAGCGGGCGCGGTCGACGACCCGGTTCAGCGGGTCGCGCAGCAGCACTTCCCACTGGCCGCTGTGCAGATCCTCCGCGAGGAAGGCCCGGGGATCGTCCGGGTCCAGGCGCGCGGAACCGGCGAAATGCCGGGGCAGGTCCCCACCATCGCCCAGGCGCGAGGGCGGCCGGTACAATGCCGCCGACCAGCCATTGCCGGCGCCGGCCGGCAACTGCGCCTGAACGGCGATGCCGAATCCGCCGGGCGGCGACGCCGCCTCGGCGTCCTGGCGCACGACCTGCGGGCCGAGGCTGAGGCGGCCGGCATGCCAGGGCACCGCCACCTCGAAGTCGACATGGGCATTGGCATAGACGGCGTAGGTCCGGCCCCGGGCGCTGTCCAGGCGATAGAGCTTCAGTCGGTAGCGGCCGGGATGGCGGGGCACCGGGACGCTGATACGACCATCCGCGCCGACCTTCTGCCATGGCTCCCGGAGGGAGGCGCCGGCGGCGTGCTGCCGCAGGGTGTCGCCCCGGGCGGCTTCTTCCAGCGGCCCCAGCCGCATGCAGAAATAGCTGTCGAAGGGCAGGCGGATCAGTCGCACGAAATACCGACCGATCGGATCGGCTTCCGGGGCCGGTGCAGCGGCAGGTTGCGCCGCGGGTCCGCTGCGATCCGTTGGGCCGCCCGGCACGTCGACCCCGGGCACTTTCAACGCGGGGACCTGCAGTTCCGGCACTTTGAACTCAGGTGCTTTGAACTCAGGGACCTTGAATTCGGGCACCCGGACGCCGGGGACGCCCGGTTCGTGCCGGCCCGGCGTGGCTGCGGCCGGGCGAGCGGCCGGCGCCGCGGGCGGCAGAGGATTTGCCGGAAAAAGCCGATTGGCCTGGATCTCGCCGGGCAGGGGCGGGGCTTCAGACGATGGCTGCAGCTCCGCCGGGATCGCGACGTCGAAACGGACGTCGGGGGCATAGACGCTGACCGGGGCGCCCGAAAGCAGGGCCAGGCGGATCTCGCCCGGGGCGGGTCGGGGGGCCTGTCCTTCCGGATCGTCCGGCGGGTCCTCCAGCGCGAGCTCGAAGTCGAAGGCCGCCAGTTCCACCGGGGTAAACAGGTCGTCGCGGCGATAGAGATGGGCCGCGAGGCGATAGCGGCCGCTGCGCGCCAGATGGCCGGCCAGCCAGCGGTCGACGTCGGTCGCGCCGGCCAGGGTGGTGCTCGCCAGCGGATCCAGGGTCTCGTCATCCTGGCGCTGGAAAAGGTCAAGCCGCAGGCCGGGTGCCCCGGTCAGGTAGGGGTCGACGGCGACGGAGAGCAGGTCGGGTCGCCCCCCCCAGCGCCAGCGGTAGCGGCCGCCGTCATCGGGCTCGCGCGGCTTGAAGGCGATGAGGCCGCCGGGATAGCGGAGGCCGAAATGCACCCGGCGCGGCCCGCGCTGGTCGAGGGCCGATTTCTCGATCGCCGCATAATAGCCGGGGAACAGGTGACCCAGCGGATCGGTGGAAGAAAGCGGCTCCAGTCCGGCCCCGGAATCGAAGCCGAGCTGATGGTCTCGCCCGTCGATCCGGCGGTCCAGGATCACTGCGCCGCCGGGCAGGTAGCGGCCCAGCCGCCAGATATCGCTGTTCAGGACGGCCGGCATCGGCGATGCAACCAGGTCGCCGGGCTTGGACCGCGGCCGCGGCAGCGCGATGTCGAAGCCGCCGCCCACCTGCAGGATCCGGTCGCCGACCGCTGCCGGACCGTCGATATCCGCGGCTTCGTCCTGCGCCGCCAGCTGCGTGCCGCCGCTGCCACAGGCCAGCGCCAGGATCGCCGCTGCTGCGATCCTCCTGAGCCTCTGCGCCGGGTGCGGCCCGCTGTCGGTCAATCCTCTGGCTCCCCGCTGCTCGTCGTTGCGCTCCGGGATACAGTCTAGCGAACCGGATCCGTTCGCCGAATGACATGCCGGTGACGGCAGGGATGGCGGACCGTCGCCGTCAATGCCTCAGCCTTTCACGGGAAGGGGCGGGCCGATGTGACGGCGGTCACGGCGACAGCCCCAACCTGCGGGCGCCTCACTGCCTGGCAAGACTCTTGCGCGGGTCGAAGAACGGCTTCTCTACGATCCTCGCCGCCGCCGCCCCGGTCGGCATGGCGACCTCGACCGTGGTGCCGCCCCCCGCCAGGTCGCTGGCCACCATGGCCAGCGCGATGTTCCGATCCAGGCGCGGCGAGTAGACCGCGGACGTCACCTTGCCGATCGTCCGGCCGTCCTTGCGCACCGGCCAGAAGGTCGTGTTCGGACCCGGCAGGCGGGCGCAGTCGATGTGCAGGCCGACCTGCCGGCGGCGTACCCCCTGGCCACGGATGCGGCGCAGGGCATCCTTGCCGATGAAGTCGAAATCCCCGTCCAGGCTGACGAGCCTGTCCAGCCCCAGTTCGAACGGGTTGGTGTGGATATCGGCATCGGCATGATAGGACAGCATCGCGCCTTCGATGCGCCGGATCGTCGAGGTATGGCCGGGTTGCAGGCCGAAGGGCGCCCCCGCCGCCATGATCCGTTCCCAGAGCTCGTCGCCGCGGCTGCCGTCGCGCAGAAACAGCTCGTAGCCCAGTTCGCTGGACCAGCCGGTACGGGAGACGATCAGGGGGATCCCGTCGAGCGACATCTCGCGGAACCAGAAATAGCGCAGTTCCATGATACCGTCGCCGAACAGCGCCCGCATGATCTCGCCAGATACAGGCCCCTGCAGCTGAAGCGGCGAGACATCCGGCTCGCCAATCGTCACGTTCATGCCGGCATGCACCGCGACACCCTGCGCCCAGAGCAGGATGTCGCTGTCCGAAAGCGACAGCCAGAAATGGTTCTGCCCCAAACGCAGCAGCACGGGGTCGTTCAGGATGCCGCCCTCGGCATTGGTGATCAGCACGTACTTGCACTGGCCGACCGCCAGGGCCGACAGGTCGCGCGGCGTCAGGGTCTGCACGAAAGCGGCTGCATCGGGACCGGTGATCTCGACTTGCCGTTCAACGGCCACGTCGCAGAGGATCGCGCCGTTGACGAGGTTCCAGAAGTTCCGTTCCGGATCGCCGAAATCGCGCGGGATGTACATGTGGTTGTAGACCGAGAAGGCGCGGGCGCCCCAGCGCAGCGTCGCCTCGAAATAGGGGGAACGCCGGATCTGCATGCCGAACCCGACATCGTCCGCTTCTGCCATCCTGGGCCTCTCGCGCTTGCGGCCATGACCGGCAGCGCCGAGCCTAACCGGCTCCGCAGGGTGCCCGAAAGAGGGGCCGGTCAGGCGCCCTGCCGGCGCAGGGCCTCCGCCAGGGCGCAGAACGCCTCGATGCTCAGCTCCTCGGCACGGCATTCCGGTGCGATGCCGGCCGCCGCCAGCAGGGGCACCGGGTCGGTGCCGAGGCTGCGCAGCGCAGAGCGCAGCATCTTGCGCCGCTGCCCGAAGGCCGCCTGGGTCACCCGCTCCAATAGGTCGGGCCGGGCGGGGGCAAGCGGCGCGGGACGGGGGATCAGCTGGACCACCGTGGAGGTCACCTTGGGCGGCGGGACGAAGGCGCTGGCCGGCAGGTCGAACAGGCGCCGGGCCTGCATCCGCCACTGCGTCGCGACGCCCAGGCGGCCGAAGGCCCGCGTGCCGGGCGCGGCGGTCATGCGGTCGGCGACTTCGCGCTGCACCATCACCGTGAGGCTGTCGAACAGTTCGCATTTTGCGAACCATCTGAGCAGCAGCGGCGTGGCGATGTTGTAGGGCAGGTTGGCCACCAGCTTCGCCGGCGCGCCGGCCAGCAGTGCCTCCTCGTCTGCCTGCAGCGCATCGGCCTCCACCAGGGTCAGGCGATCCGGATAGGCCGCCTGCAGATGGTCGAGCGCCGCAATGAAGCGCCGGTCGCGCTCCACCGCGACCACCCGGTCCGCACCCTGTGCCAGCAGCGCACGGGTCAGGCCGCCGGGGCCGGGGCCGACCTCGTAGACGGTGAAACCGGTCAGCGGCGCAGCGGCGCGCGCGATCTTGGCCGTCAGGTTCAGGTCCAGAAGGAAGTTCTGGCCCAGCGCCTTCGTCGCGGTCAGTCCATGGGCGGCGATCACCTCCCGCAGCGGCGGCAGGGCCGGGGCACTGGGCCCATTGTCCGACTCAGGCGGCATCCGCCGCCGCGCGGCAGGCCGCCATCTCGGCCGCCATGCGCAGCGCCGCGATCAGGCTGACGGGCCGCGCGACGCCACGTCCGGCAATGTCCATCGCCGTGCCATGGTCGGGGGAGGTGCGGATGATCGGCAGGCCCAGGGTGACGTTGACCCCGCGGTCGAAGTCGATGGTCTTCACCGGGATCAGCGCCTGGTCGTGATACATGCAGAGCGCCGCGTCGTAGCCGGCCCGCGCCCGCGCATGGAACAGGGTATCGCCGGGCAGCGGTCCGCGGGCATCGATCCCCTCGTCGCGCAGGCGCTCTACTGCCGGATGCACGATCTCCCTGTCCTCCAGCCCCAGGGCGCCCTCCTCGCCGGCATGCGGGTTCAGGCCCGACAGCACCAGCCGCGGCCGGTCCAGGCCGAAATCGCGGCGCAGGCTGCGATCGATCAGGCGGCCCTGGATAACGAGGTGGTCGGTGCTCAACTGCCGGATCGCGTCCTTCAGCGAAAGGTGGATCGTCGCCGGTATTGCCCGCAGGCCCGGGGCTTCCGCCGTGTCCGGCACCGCCAGCATCATCGCGTGATGCGGTGCGCCGGTGCGGTCGGCGAGATATTCCGTATGACCGGGAAAGCCGAAGCCGCCGTCATAGAGCAGCTTTTTGTTGATCGGATTGGTGACCAGGGCCGCAGCCGCGCCCGCCATCGCCAGGTCGACGCCGCGCTGCAGCGCCGCCACCACCGCGCCGGCCAGCCCGGGATCGCCATGGCCGGGCTGCCAGGGCACCCGATGGCCGACCGGCAGGACGGGAAGGGCGCGCGGCCAGACGGAAGCGGCCTCCGCGGCCCCGCCGATCTCCGCCACCGGCACCGGCCAGCCCAGGTCCTGCGCGGCGGCACGCAGGCGCGCCGGATCATCGATCGCCAGGAAGGCCGGCACTGCCTCGACCTCCCGCTGCAACCAGGACTGCATCATGATCTCGGCGCCGATGCCGCCCGGCTCGCCCATGCTGACGCACAGCGGGGCGATCGGCAGGCCTCCCGCTTCGCTCATGGCGGCAGCTCCTTCCGGCGGTCCTAGTTGCGGATCTCAATCAGGGCATCGCGCCGCAGGTCGCGCAGGTAGCGCCGCGCCTGCAGGCCGATGCGGTCGTTCGCCAGGCGCTCGCGCACCTTTTCCGGATCGGTGCGGTCATCCTCCTGGTCCACGCGGTTGCAGACCACCAGAAGGACGAAACCGCGGCCATTGTCCACCGGGTCGGTCACGTCCCCGGCCTTCAGCGGCTGCAATGCCTGGCGGAACTGCGGCGGCAGGTCGGCCAGCCGGACCTGGCCGAGCTGTCCGGCTTCGTCCGCGCCATGGGCCTTCGCCGCCGCCTCGACATCGCCGCAGCCGGAGATCTGCGCCTTGGCGGCGCGCGCCTTCTGGGCGATCGCCTCCCGCTGGCCGGCACTGAGCTGCTCTGGCGCCGCCCAGGCGAGCTGCGCCAGGGTGAAGCGGCTGTTGGAACCGTCGGTGGCGCCGATGATCCGCTTGTCGCGCAGGAAGATGATGGTCCAGCCGCCCGGGATCTCGATCGGATCGGTCAGGGCGCCGACCGGCATCGCCTCCACGACGGTGCGCACCTCTTCCAGCATGCTGGCGCTGTCGACCCAGCCGATATCGCCGCCGGCGGCGGCCGTCGGGCCCTGGCTGAACTGCTGTGCGGTGACGGAGAAGCGCGCGCCCTTGCGCATATCCTCCACCAGCCGCTGCGCCACCTCGCCGGCGCGGGCCGCATCCTCCGGCGAATCCGGGATCAGCAGGATCTCGGCCAGATGGTATTCGGTCTGCCCCTCCAGCGACTGCCAGCGCTTGATCTCGTTCTGCACCTGCTGGTCGGAGATCTGCACCCGCGGCAGAACCTGCTGGCGCAGCAGCTTGCCCCAGGCAATCTCCGCCTTCACCTGCGCGGCCACCGCCGACTTGTCGATGCCGCGGGATTCCAGCGCCTGGTCCAGGGTGCCCGGCTGCATGTTGTTGTTGCGCTCCAGGGCGGCGAAGGAATTCTGCAGTTCCTCCTCCGTCACCTCGATGCCGCGGGCTTCCGCTTCCTGCAGCTGCAGGCGTTCGTCGATCAGGGTCCGCAGGATCTGCGGTCGCAGGTTCTGCCGCGTCTCCTTGGTGTCGGGCAGGTTGGCGGAGCGGACGACCAGGTCCAGCCGCCCCTCCATGTCGTGGGCGGAGATCACCTCGTCGTTCACCACCGCGACGATCCGCTGCAGCTGCTGGGCCGTCGCGTGCTGCGGCAGTCCGGCTGCGGCCAGCCCCAGAAGTAGCGCCAGGATGGCGGCGAGGCGGAAGCCCCAGGCGGTGGAAGCGTCGCCGGGCAGGCGGCTCGCGGAGTTGGTCTTGGACTTCGGGTGCAACGGGATGCCTCGATCCGTCTGGGTTAGCTGTGCCGACTGTACCGGGCCGCGCGGCCGCCTGCATGCCCTGCGGCAGATTCCGCCAGGCCGGCACGGCCTGTCATCGGCGATGCCCCGCCCACCGGTCAGTTCAGGTTGGCAAGCCGGAAACGGAAGCCGAATGTCGTCTCCGGCTGGATGTCCCGGTTCCGGAAATAGCTGGTATCCGCGAAGAGTAGCAGGTCGAAGCACTCGTCCGTGTATCGAAGGCCAAGATTTGTGTAAAGCGAACCGCCATCCTCGCCGAGATCCTGGAGATGCGCGGCGGTCGCCGTCCAGTACTTGCTGATCCGCAGATTGCCCTGCACCTGCACCGCCTCGCGGTCGCCGGTGCTGCCTTGGAACTGGGTGTCGTCCAGTTTGGCATAGGACACGTTGACCCGGAACGCATCCGGGCCGGCGCCGGCGATGATCTCGTTGCGGCGCAGGTTCATGCCGCGCGGGTCCAGCCGGGCGCGCCACAGCAGGTCGAAATACTTGTTCGGCGCCAGGTTGGTGCTCATCACGATGTCGGAGACCTGGGTGCGCAGGCCGGAGCCCTCGTCGAACTCGTAATCCTCGCCGTTGCGGATCGACTGGCCGATGAAGAACTCGCCATAGCCGCTCTCCGGCCAGTAGAGGCCGGTACGCACGCCGTAATTGAAGCGCGGGCCGCCGTCCCAGCGGTCCAGCCCGGGGAAACGGTTGGTCTCGAACAGGTTGGTGGTGTCGAATTCGACGTCCTGGCTGTCCTCGTTGGGGATCAGGGAATTGCTGCCGGAATAGGGGGTCAGGACGATCCCCGCGATCGGCTCCAGCACCTGCCGGACATTGCCGATCTGGCGGACCAGGGGCCAGCGCCAGTCGAAGGTGAGCGCGGGCACCAGGCGGCCATAGGTGCCGCTGTCGTTGACCGAGGAGGCGCTGCCCGGGATCGGCTGGGCGTCGAGCCAGTAGACGGCGCCCTGCAGTTCCGCCCGCACCCGGTAGATGTCGCCCATCGGCCCTGTATAGGGAAGCTGCCAGCCGCCATTCACCGCCAGCCGGCGGGTGTCGGTGCCCTCGTTCCGGGTCAGGGCCACCATCGAGGCATCGACCGTGTAGCGCCCGCCATAGTCGCCGGCATCGGACTGCCACTCGTAGCGCAGGTCGGGCAGGATCACGGGGATCTGGTCGTCATCGACGCCGCTGCGCAGGTCCTGGAAGCTGTAGGCGTTGGCGACGGCATAGTTGCGGTAGTCGACCCCCTCGATGAAGGCGCGGCTGGTCAGGGTATCCAGGTTGGAGATGTCGTAGCGCTTCAGATAGGTGTCGTCGCTGGTGCGGAAGAGGTTGAAGCCCCAGCGCCATTCCGGATCGATGCGGAAGCGGCCGACGCCGCGGACATGGCCGCGCCAGCGTTCGGAGCCGACCTCGTTGTTGTTGTCGTCGCGCTCCGTGCCGCGGGTGATGCTGCCATCGGCCACGACTTCGCCGGTCGAGAAGCGGCGGCGCGCCTCGCCGTACAGCTGCGGCGCCTGTTCCGTCGACAGCCAGGGGGTCAGGGTCAAGTCGGTCTGATCGTCGAGCACGATATAGTAGGGCATCTGTGCGTTGGTGCCGAAATAGCTGTTCTGCCGGAACACCGGCGGCAGGAAGCCCGTCTTGCGCTCCACGCTGGGGTCGGGATGCGCGAAATAGGGGGTGTAGAGCACCGGCACGCCATAAACATCGAACGTGGCGTTGCGGTAGCTGATCTCCTTCTCTTCCTGGTCGTGCACGATCCGCTGCGCCCGCACCTGCCACAGCGGCGCGCGGGACGGATCCTCCGCGCAGAGGTTGCAGGGGGAATAGACCGCCTTGCGCATCACGGTGCGGTTGCCGTCGCGGCGGCGCGCGGAACTCGCCGCCATCCGGGAATTGTCCGACAGCAGCGCCCGGATGCCCTGGATCGCGCCGTTCCGGAACTCTTCCTTCAGTTCCAGATAGTCGGCAAAGAGAACATCGCCGGTCGGTTCCATGAGGGCGACATTGCCGCTGGCGGTGACCACTTCCGTCTGCTGGTTGTAGGTCACGGTATCCGCCAGCAGGGTGCGGGGACCCTGCGTGATCTCCACATTGCCGCGGGCGATTACGGTCTGCAGGCCCTCGTCGTAGGTCATGCTGTCTGCGGACAGCAGGACGGGCTGGCTGGTGTCCTGGCTGACCTGCGCGCGGCCGCTGGGCACCGGCGCGGCTACCAGCAGGACGCAAAGCAGGACAAGGACCGCCCGCGCCAGGCGCCGGCCGTCGATGCGGCGCAGCGACGGCGCAGAACAGCGCCTTCCGCCGGTGACCGCCGGCAAGCGGTCAGCCATCTTCAAGATGGAACAGCATCGCCATGCCCAGAAGCAGGAAGATGCCGGTGGGCGCCAGCGCGGCGAGGGTCGGCGGCAGGCTGCCGGAGATGCCCAATGCACTGACCAGGTCGGACAGGAAGTAGAACAGGAAGCCGATCGCCACGCCGGCCGCCATCAACAGGCCGGTGCGGCCGCTACGGGTCAGCCGCAGGGAAAAGGTCGCCGCCAGCAGCACCATGGCGCAGAGCAGCAGCGGCACGACCAGCAGGCTGTAGAAGTGCAGCCGGTGCCGCACGGCGGAGAAGCCGGCATCCTCCAGGGTGCTGATGAACCGCGGCAGGGCCCAGAACGAGATCGTCTCCGGCGAGGCGAAGCTGTCCTGGATCCGGCCGACCGTCATGCTGGTCGGGATCACCATCGTCTCCTGGTATTCGGGCGCCTGGTTGGGACCGGTGATCACCGCATCGGTCAGCTTCCACTCGCCCGGCTGCAGCCGCGCGGAGGTCGCGTCGATCCGCCGGACGAAGCGGTCGTCGCCCTTGTAGAAGAACAGGATCACGTCCTTCAGCTCGACATCCTTCTGTGCCATCCGCAGGGCATGCACCACCGCCTGGCCGTCGCCTTCGGAATCGCGCAGCCAGAAGCCGGTCTCCGAGACGGCGAGGGCGCTTGCCCGGCCCTTGAGATACTTCGCCTCCAGCTGTTCGTAGCGGGAGACGAGGGTCGAGGCGATGGGATTGTAGACGGTGATCGTGAAGACGCCGATCAGGAAGGCGATCGCCAGGGCCGGCATCAGGAACTGCCAGGCGGAGATGCCGGCGGCCCGCGCCACCGTCAGCTCGTTGGTGCGGGTCAGGCGCGACAGCACCAGCATGGCGCCGAACAGCGCCGCGAATGGCAGCAGCTTCATCGACAGGGCCGGCAGCTTCAGCAGCGACATCTCCACGACCATGTCGAGGCCGACATCGTCGCGCTTGCCGGCCCGCCGCAGCATCTCGACCATGTCGAAGATGAAGGTGAGGGCCAGCAGCACGCCGAAGACGCTGGCGAAGCCGACGACATATTGCCGGCCGAAATACATCGAGAGGGTGCGCGAGATCTGCATGACCGCCCCTTCAGCCTTTGGCCCGTGCGAAGCGCCATGACGGCAGGCGGTCGCCCAGCGCCTCGACCCAGCGGCCCACCCGTCCGCTGCCCAGCGGGCGGTCGCGCAGCATCAGCCAGACAGAGATGGCAGCCACGATGAGCGGCGACAGATAGAGCAGGAAGATCGTCGAGGGGATGATGTTGGCCAGATAGGGCAGGCCAATGCTCAGCACCATGAAGCCGATGGCGCCGAACGCCGCCGCCACCAGCCGCCGGTAGCGGCCGCGGCGGCTGTATTCGCCGCCCAGGGTCGCGGCCAGCGCGATCAGCGCCAGGGTCATGGTGCCCAGCGGCCCGGCGAGCCGGTTATGCGCCTCCACCTGGAAGCGCCAGTAGTTGTTGCGGTCGTCGGGATTGTCCATGTCCGGCCAGAGCAGCTCGTGCATGTAGCGTTCGTGCGGCTCCTGCCAGCCTTCGCCGCCGCTCTGCGTGTAGGCGTCCAGGTCCAGCGCGTAACGGTCGAAATAGAGCAGGCTGAGCGACTTGCCCTCGCCGCCGACCTGCTGGCGGTTGCCGTTGATCATCATGAAGCGCGGCCCCTCGGGGGTGCGGATCAGCGCGCCGCGCTCCGCCATCATGGTGATCGGCTTGGCCTTGTCGCGGTTGTCGTGGATCAGGATGCCCAGCATCTCGCCCGACGGCAGGCGCTCGCGGACATAGACGGTCAGGCCGGGCGCCGGGTTGTTGAACACCCCCTCCTGCAGCAGGACCCCGGCCAGGTTGGTGCGCAGCTCATACTGTGTGGTGCGCAGGGTGCGGGCGCCGAGCGGCGTGAGATAGAGGTTCATCGCCAGCACCAGGACGGTGCAGAAGGCGGCCATGATCAACGCCGGCCAGGCCAGGGCCCAGCGGCTGAACCCGGTCGCCCACATCACCACAAGCTCGGAATCCGTTGCCAGCCGGTTGAAGGTGTAGAGGGTGGCGCAGAACAGGCCGACCGGAATCAGCACCGCCAGAACGCCGGGCAGGACCAGGCTGGTCAGGTACAGGAAGGAGCCGAAGTCCAGGCCCTGGTTCACGATGCGGTCGAGGAAGCGCAGCGACTGCGACAGCCACACGACGCCCGTCAGGGCCAGGACGACGAAGGCGAACGGGCCGATCAGAAGGCGCAGGATATAGTACTGGAGTGACCTCATTGCGGCCGCAGTATAGCTGCGCCGCAGCATGGCGCCATGGCGCGCAGGGTCGCGCCGGCAATGGCCGGGCGGGGGTCCGACCGGGTGGCCGGAAAGGCCGCGGCGCGGGGCCTTCGGCATCGTAGCGGATGCCGCCGGCTTGTGGGCCGCGCGGCGCCGCGCTAAGTGAAGTGACGAACGAATCCAATTGCTTGCCGATCCGTCAGCGGGCCAGAGGCGGGCCGTCGGACGGGGCCACGCCGCGAGAGGTTGCCATCCATGAAGATCAATTTCGTCGAACAGTCCTGGCCGAAGGGCGGCGCGGTTGCCGCCGCGGTCGCAGCCGACGGCAAGCTCTCCGCCGCGGCGAAGGAGGCGGATGCGCAGACCGGCGGCATGGTGGCCCGTGCGATCAAGGGCAGCCGCTTCACCGGCGAGGCCGGCCAGATGCTCGAGCTGATGGCGCCGCCGAAGCTGGGCGCCGACCGGATCCTGCTGTTCGGCATTGGCAAGGCCGACAAGGCGGAGCCCGCGGTGTTCGAACGCGCCGGCAGCGACTGCGTGCGCCGGCTGCTGACCTCCGGCGTGGAGGAACTGACGGTCCTGGTCGATGCGATGGACGGATTGCCGTTCAAGGCGGGCGAGGCGGCGGCCCGGCTGGCGCTGGGCGCGCGGCTCGGCGGCTACCGGTTCGACAAGTACCGCACCAAGCAGAAGGACAGCGAGAAGCCGAGCCTGAAGGCGGTGAAGATCGGCGTCGCCAAGCCGGCCAGCGCGCGCAAGGTCTATGGCCCGCTCGACAAGATCGCCGACGGCGTCTTCCTGACCCGCAACCTGGTGTCGGAGCCGGCGAATACGCTGTACCCGGAAACCTTCGCCAAGGAGTGCAAGAAGCTCTCCAGCCTGGGAATCGACGTGACCGTGCTGGACGAGGCCCAGATGAAGAAGCTGGGCATGGGCGCGCTCCTGGGCGTGGGGCAGGGCGCCACGCACAAGCCGCAGCTGGTGGTGATGGAGTGGAAGGGTGCCAAGAAGTCCCAAAAACCGGTCGCCTTCGTCGGCAAGGGTGTCTGCTTCGACTCCGGCGGCCTGTCGCTGAAACCGGCCCAGTCGATGGAAGACATGAAGTGGGACATGGGCGGCGCCGGCGTGGTGACCGGCCTGATGGCCGCCCTGGCCGGCCGCAAGGCCAAGACTAATGCGATCGGCATCGTCGGCCTGGTCGAGAACATGCCCGACGGCAATGCGCAGCGGCCGGGCGATGTCGTCACCTCGATGTCCGGGCAGACCATCGAGGTGCTGAACACCGACGCCGAGGGCCGCCTGGTGCTGGCAGACGCCCTCTGGTACTGCCAGGACAAGTACAAGCCGCAGTTCATGGTGGACCTGGCGACCCTGACGGGCGCGATTATCATCGCGCTGGGCAGCGAGCATGCCGGCCTGTTCTCCAACGACGATGCCCTGTCGGAACGCCTGCTGGCCGCCGGCAAGACGGTCGGCGAGCCGCTGTGGCGGCTGCCGCTCAGCGACGCCTATGACAAGGGCCTCGCATCGCCGATTGCGGACATGCAGAACATCGCCGGCCCCGGCTTCGGCGCCGGCTCGATCACCGCGGCGCAGTTCCTGCAGCGCTTCGTCAACGAGGTGCCCTGGGCGCATCTGGACATTGCCGGCGTGACCTGGAGCAAGAAGGACAAGCCGGGCGCGCCGCGCGGTGCGACGGCCTTCGGCGTGCGCCTGCTGGACGCCCTGGTGGCGGCCCACTACGAGGGCTGAGCCGTCGGGCCGGCCCGCGGGCCTGCACCGTGCCAGAGGTCCATTTCTACCACCTGGAGCGGCTGCCGCTGGAGAAGGCGCTGCCGCAGCTGCTGGAAAAGTGCCTGCAGCGCGGCTGGCGCGCGGTGGTGCGCGCCAGCACGCCGGAGCGGGTGGAGGCCCTGACCGGGCAGCTCTGGGACTACGACCGGGAAAGCTTCCTGCCGCATGGCTCGGCGCAGGACGGCGAGGCCGCCGCGCAGCCGATCTGGCTGACCCACCAGGCGGAGAACCCGAACGGCGCGCAGGTCCTGTTCCTGGTCGACGGGGCGGACCTGGAGGCGGCGGAGGGCTATGAGCGGGTCTGCGACCTGTTCGACGGCAGCGACAGCGGTGCCGTGGCCGCGGCGCGCGACCGCTGGCGAAAGGCCAAGGCGGCGGGCGCCAGCCTGAAATACTGGCAGCATGGCGAAAAGGGGTGGGAGAACCGCGCCTCCGGCTGACCCAGCCCCCGACACATCGCCCGGACGCTTCTAGCGCGGTCCCAACTCAAGTGGAAGCGGTGACGCGACCACGATCGTCATCCCGGACTTGATCCGGGATCCATTCCGCCAACTTTGCGGCTTCTGAGCAGCTGGCGGAATGGGTTCTCGGGTCAAGCCCGAGAACGACACGTTTTCTACCAAACCTAGGAAGACACTAGGACACCGACTCATAAGCGCGCAGCCAAATTCGGACAGCAGCGAGCTTGATGAGTGCGAGGTAGTTTTCCGGCATTTTC
>NZ_JBHRTR010000002.1:0-45932 GCF_042646425.1 Marinibaculum pumilum | reverse complement strand
CCCGGTTCCAGAACGGCAAGATCGCCGCAAAGGTGCATGTCGTCTTCGACCCGAAGGCGGCGCTGCCGGTCTTCTACGAAGTCACGGCCGCCAACACCAACGACATCACCGTCGCCAAGGAGCGGCTGCCGGTCGAGAACGGCGCCACCTATATCTTCGACCTGGGCTATTACGACTTCGGCTTCTGGGCGGACCTCGACACGAAAGGCTGCACCTTCGTCACCCGCCTGAAGAAGAACACGTCCGTCACCGTCCTGGAGAACCGGGTCGTACCCAGCGGCAGCAATGTCATCGCCGACCAGGTCGTTCGCCTGCCCATGCGCATGGCGCGCAACCGCCACAACCCTTTCGACAGGCCTGGTCGGATGGTCACCGTCACCCTGGACACCGGAAAGGTCCTGCGCCTGTTCAGCAACGACCTGGAAAGTCCGGCCGCCGAGATCTCCGAGCTCTACAGGACACGCTGGCAGATCGAGCTGTTCTTCCGGTGGATCAAGCAGAACCTCAGGATACGGCACTTCCTCGGCCGATCCGAAAACGCCGTCCGCCTCCAGGTTGCCACGGCGATCATCACCTACCTCCTGCTCAAGCTCATGCACCGCGCCTCCAGGACGAAAAAGGCGTTCGGTCACTTCACCAGAAGCATTCAGCATGCCCTATTCCACCGCATCGAGGTGGCGACACTCGTCAATCGCATCGAACGAAGAGACAGGAAGCGAACACCCGAAACCGGCCCGCAACTCGAACTCAAACTCACATGAGCAAGCAATGTGCCGGACAGCACTGGGCCTGACCCGAGGATCGTGGCAAGACGGTGAAGCCGCGCGGCGTCCCTGTCCCGTCGTGCCCCTCGGGCCAAGCCCGAGGGCGACGGCAACAGGGAGGCGCGTCGAAGAGAAAAGATTATGCGAACCCTGTCGGCCTTGAGGGCGAGGGAGTGGCCCGGGCCGTCAGAGCTGGTCGGCGCCGGCGACGAAGCCGCCGCCATCGATCACGACGGCCTGGCCGGTGATGAACGAGGCCGCATCCGACGACAGGAACAGGACCAGCTGCGCGATTTCCGCAGGGTCGCTGATGCGGCCCATCGGGATCATCGGGATCACCGTGTCCCGCGCGCCCTGCGCGCTGCCGAACATGTCGGTCAGCAGCGGCGTCATCACCGACCCCGGCGCGATGGCGTTCACCCGGATGTTCTTCCGCGCCACCTCAAGCGCGACGGAATTGGTGAGGCCGATCACCCCCCACTTGCTTGCGCAGTAGACGGCGGTGGTGGCGAAGCCCATCACGCCGAACAGCGACGAGGTGTTCACGATCGCGCCGCCGCCATGCTCGATCATGTGCGGCACCTGGTGGCGCAGCCCGTTGAAGATGCCCTTCAGGTTCACGTCCATCAGCAGGTCGTAGTCGGCATCTTCCAGGTCCTGCACCGGCGCGGTCTTGCCCGATACGCCGGCATTGTTGAACGCCACGTCGACCCGGCCCAGCCGGTCGAAGGCATTGCGGTGCAGGGCCGCCATGGCGCTGCCGTCGCGGACATCGGCTTCCTCGAACACGGCGTCCGCCCCCAGGTCGCGCAACTCCGTCAGCAGGCTTTCGCCCTGCGCCGCGCCGATCCCGGAGGTGTAGAGACTGGCTCCCGCCCTGGCGAAGGCCAGCGCCGTGGCGCGGCCGATGCCGGTTGTCGCGCCGATCAACAGGACGCCCTTGCCGGAAAAATCGTAAGTGACCTGCATTGCCTGCTCCTCCATCGCCTCCGCCGGGACGGCATCGGGTCCCGGCGCTTCCTGCCGACCCAGATAGCGCGAAGCTGGTACCGATAACAACCACAATGATGGCGGATCGCCCTGCGTTGTGGCGCTTGCCCCGCCCTCTCGCTGCGGACCGCAGGCATGGCGAGAGACTCTTCTGCCCCCGCTGAGCCTCGCCGCGCGGCGGTTCTGCGGGGAATCGGCCGAACGCCGTCAGGGGCGGAGGCAATGACCGGGCTGCCGGGCCGCAATCCTCCCGTCGCGGCCGCGTCGAGACGTCTTGTTTCCTTCGATGATTTGCGACATGATACCGGTACCAAGCGCGACCGGGAGCGACACGGAAGGCTGCCGGAGGAACCGGGGCAGGCCGCCCCGTTAACAGCCGATAGGGGGAGAAACCGGACATGAACAGATTGCTGCGTGCCACCGTGCTGGCCGGCGCGATGCTGGGTGCCACGATCGCCACGGCACAGGCGAAGACGCTCGGCATCGTCGCGCTGCTGGCCAACGATGCCCTGAACATCGCCGTCATCAACGGCGCCACCGATGCCGCCGAGAAGGCCGGCTGGGACGTCAAGGTGATCGACACCCAGGCCAGCGCCGACCAGGCCAATGCGGCGATGCGGACCTTCGTGACCCAGGGCGTCGATGCGATCTTCACCCTGGCCTTCGCGTCCAGTGCGCTCGGCTCCGGCATCGCCGCGGCGCGCGAGGCCGATATCCCGGTGGCTGCCTGGGGTGGCGAGATCGTGGACGGCATCGTGGTCACCACCAGCGGCCAGCAGGTGGGCGACGATTCGGTGAACTACCTGCTGGAAAAGGTCGGCGACAAGGCCAAGGTCCTGGCGCTGACCTTCCACCCCGGCAAGCTCTGCATCGACCGCGGCGTCGGCTTCGACGAAGGCGTGAAGGGCAAGGACGGGATCGAGGTCGATTATGCAGAGGTGGTCGTGCCCGGCCAGGTCCAGTTCGGCAATGCCACGGCCGCCGCCTGGCTGACCGCCAATCCTGGCAGCGACGGCACGCCGCTGGCGATCTGGTCCTGCTGGGACGAGCCGATGTCCGGCGCCGTCGCCGCGCTGCGCCAGGCGGGGCGCACCGACGTGGTGACGGTGTCGATCAACGGCAGCCTGCAGGCCCTCGACCTGGTGAAGAACGGCGACATGACCGCCACCGTCTGGCAGCCCGCCTATGAGGAAGGCAAGCAGGTGTTCGAGGCGATCCTCGCCGCCGAGGCGGCCGGCGATGCCTGGGAGCCGAAGGTGATCTCGATCCCCGGCGTCGTCGTGACGAAGGAGAATGTCGAGCAGTTCCTGGCAGACCATCCGGATGGCATGTGAGGTCGCGCCGGCACGCATGGTGGCCGAAGCGACGGATCCGGGGGGCGCGCCCGCGTCCCCCGGCGCCTGGCTGCAGATCCGCGGCCTGACGAAGCTCTTTGCAGGGGAACTGGCGCTGGACAGCGCCGATCTCGATGTCGAACTGGGTCGGGTGCACGGCCTGGTCGGCGCCAACGGTGCCGGCAAGTCGACCCTGATCCGCTGCCTGGCGGGGGTGACGGTGCCGAACCGCGGCAGCATCACGATCGCCGGGCAGGAACTGCACAAGGGCTCGCCGCAGGCCTCGGAGCGGGCCGGCCTGGCCTTCATCCACCAGGAACTGAACCTGATCCCGCATTTCAGCGCGCTGCAGAACATGCTGCTCGGCGCGCCGAAGAAGACGCGGTTCGGGCTGATCGACTGGCGCCGCTCCGGTGTCGCCGCGCGGGCCGCGGCGGAGCGGGTGGGCATCCGCTTCCCGCTGGAGACCCGGGTCGCGGACCTTTCCGTGGCCGAGCGCTGGCTGGTGATGATCGGCAAGGCGCTGACCCGCGACGCCTCGATGATCGCGATGGACGAACCCACGGCCTCGCTCTCCGGTCCGGAGAGCGAGCAGCTGTTCGCGATCATCCGCGACCTCGCAGGCCAGGGGGTCGCCATCCTCTATGTCTCGCATCGCCTGGAAGAGGTGCTGGATCTCTGCGACCGGATCACCGTGCTGCGCGACGGCCGCATCGCCGCCGAGGCTGACCGCGGATCGATCGACAAGAAGGGCCTGGTGCACGCGATCATCGGCCATGACGTGCGACCGGTGCGCGACACCGACCGCTTCGCCGCCGATCGCAGCGCGGCGCCGGTCTTCTCCGTCCGCGGCCTGTCCTGGAAGGACCGGGTGCGCGATGTCAGCCTCGACCTCTATCGCGGCGAGGTGCTGGCGCTGGGCGGGCTGGTCGGCGCGGGCCGTACCGAGCTGGCGCATCTCGCCGCCGGGGTGGCCCGGCCCGACGGCGGGCATCTGGAACTGCATGGCCGGCCGCTCCGCCTGTCGAGCGAGGCCGCGGCGGTCGCCGCCGGCATCGCCCTGGTGCCGGAGGAACGCCGTTCGCAGGGGCTGATGCTGCAGCAGTCGGTGGGCTTCAACATCAACGTGGCGACCCTGGACCGGATCCTTTCCGTGCCCGGCCTGCCCTTCGTCTCCGGCCGCAAGGGACGGCAGCAGGCAGACCGGCTGATCGGCGAACTGGGGATCAAGACGCCGTCGGCGGCGGCGAAGATCGGCGGCCTGTCGGGCGGCAACCAGCAGAAGGCGCTGATCGCGCGCTGGCTGCCGGCCGGCCTGAAGCTGCTGATCCTCGACGAGCCGTCGCGCGGCGTCGATGTCGGCGCGCGCGAGGAGATCCATGCCGCGATCCGGGCGCTCGCCCGGTCCGGCGTCGGGGTCCTGGTGATCTCGTCGGACGTCGAGGAACTGGTGCTGCTGGCCGACCGGGTCCTGGTGATGCGCGAAGGGCGGATCACCGGCGAACTGACCGGCGCGGGCATCACCGAGGCCGCGATCATCGAACTCAGCTACCACGACATGCAGGACGCCGCAGGGCCGGCGAGAGGGGGAGAGACAGCGTGATGGCCGATCAGGGCGCGACTTCCGGACAGGGCCCGAACTCCGGACAGGGCCCCAACTCCGAACAGGGAGTGGCGGCGATGGAGGCGCGCGCGGCGCGGCGGTCGTCGGCGACACGCACGCTGCTGGTCCTGCTGTCGCGCTACGGCACCATCGTCGGCCTGCTGGCGATGATCTTCTTCTTCTGGCTGAACGCGCCGGACATCTTCCTGTCGCGCGCCAACATCATAAACATCCTCAGCCAGGCTTCGCTGACGGCGATCATCGCCTGCGGGCTGACCTATGCCCTGGTGGTGGGGGAATTCGACCTGAGCATCGGCTTCGTCGCCAGCTTCGTCGGCCTGATCGTCACCGGGCTGATGGCGCATGAAGGGCTGCCGATCTGGCTGAGCATCATCCTGGCGCTGATGATCGGCTGCGGGATCGGCGGCATCAACGGCGTGCTGGTGACCAAGATCCGCATCAATGCGGTGATCACCACCCTGGGCATCGGCACGATGCTGAGCGGCATCGGCTTCACCTACAGCCGCTTCCCCATCGCCTCCGGCATCCCGCGCGATTTCACCGAGATCGCGCTGAGCCGGCCGATCCTCGACCTGCCGACACCGGTGCTGATCATGGCGGCCGTGCTGGTGCTGCTCTGGGTGATCCTGAACAGGACCGATTTCGGCCAGCGCATGCAGGCCGTCGGCGCCAATATCGAGGCGGCGCGCCTGTCGGGCATCCGGGTGGACCTGGTGAAGATCCTGGCCTTCGTCACCGCCGGCTTCTGCGCCGCGATGACCGGCATCCTCCTGTCGGCGCTGCTGGGCAGCGGCACCCTGGGCGCGGGCGACGGCTACCTGCTCGACGCCTTTGCGGCCGTGTTCCTGGGCTCGGCGACCCTGAAGGAGGGCGAGTTCCACATCGTCGGCACCCTGGTCGGCGTGCTGATCCTGGCCGTCGGCTTCAACGGCCTCAGCATCTTCGGCGCGCCGACCCATTTCCAGCCAATCTTCAAGGGCGGGATCCTGATCCTGGCCGTGGGTATGTCGGCCCTGGCCCGGCGCTACGCGGCCAACCTGTAGCAACGGAACCGCCGGCCTGCGCTGTCCGCCCGGCGGACCTGCGGCCGCGCGGCCGGGGCGGGCATCGCCCACCAGGCACCGATGGCGGCGGCGGGCTGGCGCGCAGATGGAGGGCGACGATCCGTTCCCGGCCGGCACCGTCGCGTTCCAGGTGGGCCAGGCACAGGTGCAGCGCAAAGGGCAGGCGCTCGTCGCAGGCTTCCCGCAGCCCGGCTGGCACATGCGGCGAGCAGCGCCAGTCGCACATTGCCCGGCAGCCGGCTTCCAGGTGGGCACCGGTCTCCGCCAGGCGTCCGGCCCGAAGCAGATTGCTGGCGGCGTTCTGCCCGGCCACCAGCAACGGAGCGGCGGCGCGCCTGGGCTTCTGCGCCAGCGTGACCCGTGAGGTCCACCTGCCGCTATCCCCTGTCTCCCACATTCTCCGCTGTGCCCTCATCCGCGCAGGCGCCTCATGGCGTGCGCCCGCGCGATCGGCGTGCCCGTCGCTCACCGCTGCCGGGCATCAGCAGAAATTGTCGATATATGAAATCATATCAAAATATTGACAATATGAGATTTGGCGGCCTAACCTTCAGAGGTCAGGGTCGAATGGCCCCAAGGGTGCCGGAGAAGGCGCCAGGCGATGCTGCGGCAGCGCGACAGAACGAAAAGAAAAGAGGGAGGGAGGTTCCCATGGCGACCATCACGCATGTCCTGTTGGGCGGGCTGGCTGCCGCCGGTATCGCGCTGGCGGCGCTGCCCGGTACCGCGGGCGCCGATACCCTGGCCGATTTCAACGCCGGGGCCGCGCGCCTGTTCGCGGAGAAGACGGCGATGCAGGACCGGCTGCCCGACAGCGCGCCGATCGGCCATGCGGAAGGCCGGCGGATCGTCGTCGTGCCCTGCCTGATGGCGGCCGAAGGCTGCGCCCGGCAGACCCGCGGCATCCAGGAGGCAGGGCAGGCCCTGGGCTGGGAGGTGACCGTCATCGACGGGCAGGGCGATCCGTCGAAGATGGCCAATGCCGTGCAGCAGGCGATCAACCTGCAGGCCGACGGCCTGGCGATCCAGGTCATCGATGCCGCGGTGATCCTGGGCCCGCTGAAGCAGGCGCGCGCCGCCGGCATCCGCGTCGTGGCCTCCGGCTCGATCAACGCCGAGGATGTGATCGAGGCGAACTATCCCTCCAACGACACCATTGCCGATGACGGCTATGCGCTGGCGGCCGCCGCCTACAGCCTGGCGGGCAACCGGCTGAACCTGATCGAGATGCGGGGCGACGAATTCGGCGCCTGCGTCCTGCGCGCCGAAGGCACCCGCCGCTTCATCGACGAATGCCAGGCCGCCGGCGGCGATTGCGCCGTGATGGCGTCGGAGAACTTCCTGGTCACCGACCTCGCCACCCGCCTGCCGCAGCAGGTGGTCGGTCAGGTGCGCCGCAATCCCGGCTTCGACGTCCTCTGGTCCGCCTATGACGCCGGCCTGAACTTCATGATCCAGGGCCTGAAGGCGGCGGATCTGACCGACGAGGGGTTTGCCGTGGGCTTCGATGCCAATTCCGCCAATCTCGATATCATCCGCGCTGGCGGCTATCAGAAGGCCACCATCGGCATGCCGATGGAATGGCTCGGCTGGGCCCAGGTCGATGCGCTGAACCGGATGTTCCTGGGGCTGGCGCCCAATGACGGCGGCCTGCGTTCGAAGGTCCTGACCGCGGCGAACGTGCCGGCGGCGGGCGGCTGGGAAGGCGATGTCGACTTCCGGTCTGCCTATCGGAAGAGCTGGGGCGTCGAGTAGCCGGCCCTCCATCTGGCGCGAGGGCAGGGCCATGACGAAGCGGCTCGAGATCCGGAACCTCTCGAAGAGCTTTTCCGGCACCAGGGTGCTGAAAGGTGTTTCCTTCGACCTGATGCCCGGCGAGATCCATGCCCTGGTGGGCGAGAACGGCTGCGGCAAGTCGACCTTCATCAAATGCCTGGCGGGCGTCCATGACCCCGACCCGGGGGCTTCCGTCACCCTCGACGGGGCGGCTTTGACCCTGCCGCTCGACCCAGCCCGGGCGCTGGCATGCGGCTTCAGCTTCATCCACCAGGATCTGGGCCTGATCCCCGACCTGACCGTGATGGACAATATCGCGCTGGTCCGCGGTTTCAGCACGGGCATGGGCTGGCGGATCGACCGCAGGGCGGAGCGGCTGCGTGCCGCCGAGGCGCTCGCCGCATTCGGCGCCGGCATCGATCCGGAGGCGCGGATCGCCGACATCCCGCAGGCGGACCGCACGATCGTGGCGATCGCGCGCGCCTTCGCCCGCTCCGGACGGCAGGGCAGGGTTCTCGTCCTCGACGAACCGACCGCCGCCCTGCCGGCGGCGGACGTGGACAGGCTGTTCGACGCCCTGCGCCGCATCGCAGCCCAGGGCGTGGGCATGATCTACGTCTCGCATCGCCTGCAGGAGATCCTGCGGATCGCCGACCGGGTCACGGCGTTCCGCGACGGCGTCAATGTCGGCACCGCGCCGGTCGCCGGCATGGCCGAGGGCGACCTGGTGCGGATGATCGTCGGCCGTTCCCTCGATGCCATCCATCCGCCGGTCGCGGCGCGGCGGCGGCCGGCGCCGCTGCTGCAGGTGCGCGACCTTGCCGGGCGCAGGAACCGTGGTGCCAGCTTCGCCGTCGGGCAGGGCGAGATCGTCGGCCTGGCGGGTCTCCTGGCCTCCGGCCGCAGCGAGATCGCGCGCATGCTGTTCGGCCTGCAGCCGCCCGCCGGCGGCGAGATCCGCTTCTACGGGCATACCGTTGCCATCCGCGGCCCCGGCGAAGCCCTGGGGCTGGGGATCGGCCTGGTCCCGGAGGACCGGCTGACCCTGGGCGGCTTCCGCGAGATGAGCGTGGCGGCGAATATCAGCCTGCCGGACCTCGCCCCGTTCTGGCGCCGCCTGCGGCTGCGGGCCGGCGAGGAGCGGCGGGCGATGCAGGCGCTGGCCGACCGGTTCGGCGTGCGTCCCCGCGATGTCGGCGCGCGCTTCGGCACCCTGTCCGGCGGCAATCAGCAGAAGGCGATCATCGCCCGCGCCATGCGCCTGGAACCCCGCCTGCTGATCCTCGACGAACCCGTCCAGGGCGTCGATATCGGCGCCAAGGCGGAGATCCACGACCTGGTCCGGCAGGCCGCGGCACGGGGCACCGGCATCCTGCTGGTCGATTCCGACTTCGAGGATCTGGCACGGCTCTGCCACCGGGTGCTGGTCCTGCGCGACGGCCGGATCGCGGCGGAGCTGAGCGGCGATGCCCTGACCCGGCGCCGCATCCTGGAATGCGTCTTTGCCGGCCAGCCGCCCGGCGCCGCCGCAGACGGAGATGTCGCGGCATGACCGGAACCCCCTCCAGCAGTGCCGCCGCCCTGCCGGCCCCGGCGCGGCCGCTCGGCATGCGCCTGGCGGCCTGGGCGCTGCCGCTCATCCTGCTGCTGTTCGCGATCTTCTTCTCATTGGCGGAACCGCAGATCTTCCCGACCACCCGAACGATCGTCACCATCCTGCGCACCGAGTCGGTGGCGGCGATCCTGGCCATCGCCCTGGTCTTTCCCCTGGTGGTGGGCAAGTTCGACCTGTCGGTCGGTGCGGTCCTCGGCCTCGGGGCGATCCTCACCACCGGCCTGCCGTCGCTGCAGGGCCTGCCGCTGCTGCCTTCCATCGCCATCGCCATTGCCGCCTGCGGCACGATCGGCCTGGTCAACGGGCTGCTGGTGGCGCGGCTGGGGGTCACGTCGCTGGTGGCGACCCTTGGCAGTTCGGTGATCGTGACCGGCTGCGTGCTCTGGTACACCGGCGGCAACGTGCTCTACACCGGCATCCCGCGGGATCTGCCGCGGCTGGCGCAGGCCGACCTGGCCGGCATTCCGCTGCCGGCGATCTTCCTCGCCATTGTCGCGATCGCCGCCTGGTACGTCCTGGAGGCCACGCCGCTCGGCCGCTACTTCCATGCGGTCGGCGGCTCGGCGGAGGCGGCCCGGCTGTCCGGCCTGAAGGTCGAGCGCCTGACGATCATCGCCTTCGTGATCTCCGGCCTGCTGGCGGGCTTCGCCGGGGTGCTGCAATCGGCGCAGCTGGGCTCCGGCAACCCGAATGTCGGCCCGCCCTTCCTGCTGCCGGCCTTCGCCTCCGCCTTCCTGGGCGCCACCGCGGTGAGGATCGGCACCTTCAATGTCTGGGGAACCGTGATCGCCGTTTTCACGGTGGCCGTCGGTATCAACGGGCTGCAGCTGATGGGGGTCGAGTTCTTCGTCGGCCCGATCTTCCAGGGCGCCGCGCTGCTGGCCGCCGTGATCGCCACCCGGCAACTGATGCGCAAGAGAAGCTAGAGAGGCACCGATGAAACGGGAGGAAGCAATGGGCAGGACAACGGGGATCAGGGTTCGCGACACGATCCTGTGGTTCGACGATTCCGGCGAGAGCGACCTGCCGGTCGTGCTCTGCCTGCATTCGCTCTGGCTCGACCGGACGATGTTCGACGGCTTCGCAGCGGCCGCCAGGGGCCGCTTCCGTGTCGTCCGGCCCGATTTCCGCGGCCAGGGGCAGAGCGCGCCCGCCACCGAGGAGGTGGTGACGATGGAGGAATGCGCCGACGATATGGAGGCCTTCATCGAGGCGCTCGGGCTGAAGGAGGTGCACCTGCTCGCCCAGTCGATGGGGGGCGATGTCGCGCTGCGGCTGGTCGCGAAGCGGCCGGACCTGTTCGCCTCGCTCACCATGGCCGGCTCCTCCGCGCGCGGCGAGCCGGAGGAGCAGATGGCCTGGATCGAGAGCTATATCGAAAGCGCCCGCCGGCAGGGCGGCTTCAAGGGCGAGAATCTCGACACCCTGATGGGCATCATGTTCGGCGAGAGCACGCGCAACGACCCCAGCCGGCAGGCGATGCTGCAGCACTGGCGCGACCGGATGTCGGCGACCAACCTGTCCCTCTGGCCGGCGATCCTCGGCGTTGGCTACCGGAAGGGCATCCTGCACCTGCTGTCCGGCATCGCCACGCCGACCCTGATCATCTCCGGTGCGGAAGATCCGGTGCGGCCGCCGGCCTGGTCGGACGAGGTCGCCGCCGGGCTGCAGAACGCGCGGCTGGTGCGGGTGCCGAAGGTCGGGCACAGCCCGACCCTGGAAGCACCGGAGCAGGTGCTGCCGCAGATCCTCGACTTCATCGGCGAGCGGGCGCTGGCCGCGACCGCCTGACCTCGCCGGGCGGCCGGCACTTTCGCAGGCCGGGCCCCGCTGATAGAGGAAAAGCGCCCGGCCGGGGCGCAGGTCTTGGGGGAGGGGAATGGACGGTACGCCGGAAAGTGAGCCGCGGCGCAAGGGTACCGCGCCGACATTGCAGACCGTGGATCGGGCGCTGTCCTTCCTGGAACATGTCGCCGCCTGCCAGGAGCCGCCGACGGTGCAGCAGGTCGCCGATTCCCTGGGCCTGAACATCACCACCGGCTATCACATGATGCGCACCCTGGCGAAGCGCGGCTATCTGCGGCGCCTGAGCGGCGGCAAGCTGGTGGTGGGGGAGGCGATCGGACCCCTGTTCCGGTCCTACCGGCTGCGCCTCAACGTCAACCAGGAACTGACCGACATCGTCCGGGCGCTGTCGGCGGCGACCGGCGAGACGGCCTTCTATTCGGTACCGGCCGGCGAGTCCGTCCTGCTGGAGATCCTGGTCGAGGGCTCCCATCAGCTTCGCGTGGGCGGCCTGTTCGTCGGCTCCACCGGCAATGAGCATCGGCGCGCCTCCGCCCGGGCCATCCTGCCCTTCCTGGACGAGGCCCGCCGCGAGGCGATCCTGGCCAAGAGCCTGGCGAACCTGCAGAAGAGCGAGGCGCGCCAGGCCCGCAAGGCCTTCGACGCGGCGATCGCCGAGACCCGGCAGCGCGGCTGGTCGTCCGATGGCGGCGACATCGTGCAGGGGATCACCAGCATCGGCTGGCCGGTCTTCGACGGCTATGGCGCCATCGCCGGTTCCATCGGCCTGATCGTCCCGACCCTGCGCCTGGAGCGGTCCGGCGAGATGCTGATGGCGGAGGGCGCGAAGGCGGCCGGGCGGGTCATGGACGTGCTTCGCAACTCCATGACCGGATGACCGTGCCGGCCGGTGCCGGCCCCTGGTGCATGGCAGCGGGCCTCATTCGGCGACCTGCGGCCGTACCTCCTCGGCGAAGCGCTGCATCGCCTCAAGGCTCTCCGCCAGGCTGCCCCGCCGGAAGTCGAGCACCAGTTCGCTGACGCCGAGGGCGGCCAGACCGGCGATATCCTCCGCCAGCTGCGCGTCCGTGCCGGTCAGGAGATGCCGGTCGACATCGCCTAGGTCCAGCGGATGGGTGGCGCTGAACCACGGCGCCCAGTAGGCGAGGGTGATCGTCGCCGGGTCGCGGCCGGCCTTCTCCGACAGCGCCCGAAGCCGGTCGAGATGGGCGGCATAGCGGTCCAGGCTGTTGAGCGGATGCTTCGGATTTGCGCCGATCGGGTACCAGCCGTCGCCCAGCTCCACGGTGCGCCGCAGCGCCCGCGGGCTCTCGCCGCCGACCCAGACCGGGATGCCGCCGGGCTGCGCCGGCTTCGGCGCGAAATGGATCTCGCGGAAACGCTCGTAGGCACCGTCGAAGGCGGGCGCCGGGTTGGTCCACAGCTCGCGGAAAATGCGCAGATATTCGTCGGTGACCGCGCCGCGCTCGTCGAACGGCTCGGTGCCGATGGCCTCGAACTCCGCGCGCAGCCAACCGGTGCCGACGCCCAGGATGGTGCGGCCCCCGGACAGATGGTCCAGGGTCGCCAGCGCCTTGGCGGTATGCACCGGCCGGCGGTGCGGCACCACCATGATCGACGACAGCAGCCGCATGCTGGTGGTGGTGGCGGCCAGCCAGGTCATCAGGGTCAGCTGTTCCAGGCATTCGCCGCCGGCGGCGCCGGGCCAGTCGCCTTCCTGGCTGTAGGGGTAGGGGGAATCGATGCTGTGCGGCACCAGCAGGTGGTCCGGCACGGCCAGGATGGTGAAGCCCAGCTCCTCGCCCCGCCTGGCCAGGGCGGCCAGGTCCCGGGCATTGGCGAGCGGCCCGCGTGTCGGCATGCTGAATCCGTACTGCATCCTCGTCTCCTCCATTCCCCGCGGCCGCGCCGCTGCCGGCGATCGCGGCAGGCGGTGGGGAGATTCGGCCGCAAAGCCGCGATCGCCGCAAGCGGGCGGGCGGCCGCTGCGGCCGCCCGCCCTGCCGGGCCGCTGTCAGGCGGCGCGGTAGCCGCCCTGGCGCTCGAGCATCCAGCCGGGATATTCGCGCGGCAGGGCGCTGGCCGCGTCGAGGGCGGCAAGATCGCCGGGTTCCAGCCGGACCTCGGCCGCGGCGATGTTCTCCTGCAGCTGCGGCACCCGGGTGGCGCCGACGATGACGGAACTGACCGCCTCCTGGTGCATTAGCCAGGCCAGCGCGACCTGGGCGACGGTACAGCCCCGCGTGTCGGCGACCTGCCGCATCGCCGCGATCACGCCGCTGCCGCGGCTGCGGTCGACCGGCGGGAAGTCGAAGCCGGTGCGCCGGCCTTCTTCGGCACCGCCCGCGCCATCCTCCGGATCGTACTTGCCGCTGAGATAGCCGCCGGCGAGCGGACTCCAGACCATCAGGCCGATCCGTTCCGACAGCAGCATCGGCACCACATCGCGCTCCAGGTCGCGGCCGGCCAGGCTGTAGTAGGCCTGCAGCGACAGGATCGGCGCCAGGCGCCGTGCCTCGGCGATGCCCACGGCCTTCACGACCTGCCAGGCCGCCCAGTTCGACAGGCCCAGATAGCGCACATGGCCGTGGCGGACGAGGGTATCCAAAGCCTCCAGGGTCTCGTCGATCGGGGTGGCCGGGTCGAAGCCATGGATCTGGTAGAGGTCGATATGATCCAGGCCGAGCCGGCGCAGGCTGGCCTGCGCCTGGCTGAGGATATGGCCGCGCGAGGCGCCGCGCGCGTTCTGCCCCTCGCCCATCGGGCCGAGCACCTTGGTGGCGATCACCACCTCGTCGCGCGGCACGCCCAGGCGCTTCAGCACCTCGCCGAGAATCTCCTCGCTGCGGCCGCCGGCATAGATGTTGGCGGTGTCGATGAAGTTGATGCCGGCGTCCAGCGCCGTCTTCACCAGCGGCGCCGCCTCGTCGGGCCCCAGCCGGCCGATGCGGCCCCACATGTCCTGGCTGCCGCCGAATGTCATGGTGCCGAGGCAGAGCTCGGAAACGAACAGGCCGCTACGGCCGAGAGGGCGCATGCGCATGGCAGATCTCCTTGGAAGGTCGGGGGAAGGTCGGGGGAAGGTCGGGTGCCGGGAAGCTGCGGCACCGAGTGAGATCTGGTCGCTGCGGTCTGCGGGCGGCACGCCGATCCGCTCAAGCATCTGCACGATCCTCTCAAGCAGGCCCCGGGGCAGATGCGCCTGCGCCCGAAATCGGGCAAGACATGGCCATGGATCCTGGACTGACAGACCTCGCCGCACTGATCGACAGGCAATGGCAGCGCCATGGCCGGGAGACGCCGATCGAGGGACTTCACCTGACTCGCACGGAGGCGCCGAGCGGTCCGATCCACTCGATCTATCGCCCGTCCTTCATCCTGGTGGCGCAGGGGGCGAAGGCGACCGTGCTCGGCGCCCGGACCTTCCGCTATGAAGCGGGCCGCTGCCTGATCTCCGCGATCGACGTGCCGGTCGCGGCGCGGATCACAGAGGCAAGCGCCGCGCGCCCCTACCTGGCGCTCGCCCTGGCCATCGAGCCCGCGATGATCGCCGAGCTGGCAGTCGCGGAGGCGGCGGGGTTGGCGCAGCAGCCGGCCTTTGCCGCCCTGGCCGTCGCCGACCTCGACCCCGCCCTGTACGATCCTCTCGCGCGGCTCCTGGCGCTGCTCGATACGCCGCACGACCGTGCGGTCATCGAACCGCTGATCCGACGGGAGATCGTCTGGCGGCTGCTGGGCGGGGCGCTGGGCCCGATGCTGCGGCAGGTCGGCCTGGTCAACGGCCATGCCGCGCGCATCGCCCGGGCGACGGCCTGGATTCGCGCCCACTATGCGGAACCGCTGCGGGTCGCCGACCTGGCCGCACAGGTGCATATGAGCGTTCCGACCTTCCACCGGCATTTCAAGGCGGTCACGACGATGACCCCGGTCGGCTTCCAGAAGCAGGTGCGGCTGCAGGAGGCGCGGCGACGGTTGCTGGCCGCCGAAAGCGTCGCGCGCGTCGGCCATGCCATCGGCTATGAGAGCCTGTCCCAGTTCAACCGCGACTACCGGCGGCTGTTCGGGGCGCCGCCGGGCCGCGACGGCGCCGCGATCCGCGCGCGCCTGGTGGCCGAGCCGGCCCTGCCATAGCCTCCCGCGGTCAAGGCCCAACCGGCATCGATGCGCTGCGGCGGAGGGCTGCAGTTTCGCCTTTGCGGTCGAAACGGGGCGTCGCACATGGTATCGTTTCCTATCCGTCAGGCTGCGACGGGCCTCTGGCACCCGCCGTCCGGCGATCACGCAGGACCCTCCGGGCGTTCCCCGCCCGGATCATGTTCCTGGGGGGGAGAGGGCGAAGCTCTGGCCGGCGCGGCAATAGGCGTTGACCTTCGGGCCGGGTTTCGGCATCTTGAACCAGAATCAATGACTTAAACCGGCCTCTTGAAGTTCCGCAGAAGAAAACGTGCGAAACATCCTATGATTGCCACATGAATATCCCGACCTGGTGCACCCTTTCGCCCCGGCAAGACGGACCCTTGCGCAGCGCCGTCGCCCTTGTGGTTGCCGGATTCATCGGATGCTCGATCGGAGGCGGCCTGCTCTATGCCGCCACCAAGCCGCCACTGTCGGACCGACAGGCGTCGGCGCCGGCCGCTGCCGCGCGGCCCGATACCGCCGCCGCGGAACGGGAATCGGAGGTCGGCCGCACCGAGGCGGCCCGGATCGCCGAGCAGCTTCGCCCCGGACCGAATGCGGTGGCGATGCTGTTCCAGCAGCCGCAGCTCTGGCCGACCCTGGACAACAGCCTTCCGGAAGGCGGTGCCGCCGGGACCGGTCTGCCGGACGCCGCGTTGCCCGGCAACCCGATCGAGGTGGGCCTGAGCCAGGCCGCCCTGCCGCGCTTCGACAAGGTCCTGAAGGTGGAGCGCGGCGACACCCTGATCCAGATGCTCACCGGTGCGGGCGCCAGCGTCAGCGAGGCCCATCTGGCGGTGAAGGCCCTTTCCACCGTCTATGACCCGCGCCGGCTGAAGCTGGGCCAGGAACTGACCCTGACCTTCGACGCGCCGCCGCCGGACGAGGCGCTCGCGGACGAGGAGGAGGGCGAGCCCAAGCCGCTTCTCGCCGCCGTCCGCCTGGACGCCTCGACGATCAAGGACGTGATCGTGCAGCGCGACGGGGAGGATTTCGTCGCGCAGGAAGAGATGCTGGAACTGACCCGGACGCAGGCCGTCGCGAACGGGGAGATCCGCTCCAGCCTCTATGTTTCCGCCGAACGTGGCGGCGTTCCGGTCGACGTGCTGCGCCGGCTGGTCCGCCTGTTCAGCTATGACGTCGATTTCGAGCGCGACCTGCGCGAGGGCGACCGCTACATGGTCTTCTTCGAGGAGGACCTGTCGCCCGACGGCGATCCGGTGCGCTATGGCGAGATCCTGGCCGCCAGCATGAACGTCAACGGCCGCGAGCTGCTCTACTACCGCTTCACCCCGCCCGGTTCCGACGAGCCCGACTATTTCTCTCCGGACGGCAAGAGCGTGCGCAAGGCATTGCTGCGCACGCCGGTGGATGCCACCCGGATCTCCTCCGGCTTCGGCCGGCGCAAGCATCCGATCCTGGGCTATACCCGCATGCACAAGGGGCTGGACTTTGCCGCCTCCACCGGTACGCCGATCCGTGCCGCCGGCGACGGCGTGGTCGAGAAGGCCGGCTGGTTCGGCGGCTATGGCAAGTATGTGCGGATCCGCCACAACGGCACCTATTCCACCGCCTATGCCCATATGTCGCGCCTGCGGGTGAAGCCGGGCCAGCGGGTCAAGCAGGGCCAGGTGATCGGCAATGTCGGCTCCACCGGCCGGTCGACCGGCCCGCACCTGCACTACGAGGTGATGGTGAAGGGCAAGCAGGTGAACCCGATGAAGGTGACCCTGCCGCTGGCCAAGGAGCTGAAAGGCAAGGCCCTGGCCGCCTTCCTGGAGGCGAAGGGCCGGATCGATTCCCAGATCCGCGTCCAGAGCGAGATGCAGACCGTCTCCCTCGGCCATGCCCATTTCGGTCCCAGCCGCCCGGGCGACGACCGGCTCGGCGGGGAGACCGACCAGCACTAGCGGACAACCGCACGTTAGGGGGCTGCGCCGCGGCCACGTGCCCGCAGGCGCAGGACGATAGGGGTCGTTCCCGCGGAACCCGGTTCCGATGGGAACGGCCCCTATCGTTATTCGGGCGTCCTTCACTGGCCGCGCGGGCGCTGGCTGCGCGGGCGTCACCATGCCGCGCCGACAGGCGGTGGCACAGGGGCTAGGGTCTGCGAATTGTTCGCATCTTCTGGATGGCCCCATGACGAAATCCGGGAACCCACGCTTCCACCTGTCCCGCCGCGCCCTGCTGGCCGGCGCCGTCGCCATGGGCGGCGGGCTGGCGGCCCTGCCGCTGCGTGGCGTGGAAGGCGAGGCGCGGCCGCGCACGGTCCTACGGGCCGCGGAGGTGGAGCGCCGCCTGGTGCCCGACCAGCCGGCACCCAGCCGGCTGCGGCTCTACAACGGCGAGGTGATGCCGGTCCTGCGGCTGCGCCGCGGACAGATGGCGGAGCTGCGGCTGGAGAACGGCCTGCCGGACGAACACACCACCATCCACTGGCACGGCCTGCGCATCCCCCATGGCATGGACGGGGTTCCCTACATCACCCAGCCGCCGGTGGAGCCGGGCGAGAACTTCACCTACCGCTTCGCTCCGCCGGACGCGGGTACCTTCTTCTTTCATCCCCATTGCAACACCGTGGAGCAGCTGGGCCGCGGCCTGGCCGGCGTGCTGATCGTGGAGGATCCGGAGGAACCGGCCGTCGATGCCGACCTGGTGCTCGCCTACAAGGACTGGCGGCTGAACCCGGACGGCAGCCTGGGGCCGTTCCTGACCCTGAAGGGGGCCGCCGGCCCGGGCACCCATGGCAGCCTGCAAAGTGTCAACGGCCTGCCGCTGAAGGGGGAGGCGGCCCCGGATTTCGCCGTGCCGGCGGGCGGCGATCTGCGGCTGCGGCTGCTGAACCTGGACGTGACCCGGCTGCTCGACCTCTATGTCGTGGGTGCCGATGCCTGGCTGATCGCGACCGATGGCATGGCCCTGCCGCCGCTGCCCCTGTCGGCGCTGCCCTACAGCGCCTGGCGCCTGGGGCCGGCGATGCGGGCCGACCTCGCCCTGCGCATGCCGGCGGAACCGGGCGCGGTGGTGGAACTGCGCAACCTGCGCGGCACCCGGCCGGACCTGATCGCCCGGCTGCGGGCCGCCGGCCCGGCCCTGGCCCGGCCGCCCTTCGTGCCGCCGGCCCTGCCGGGGCCGCACCTGCCGGAACCCCGGCTGGACGGGGCACCGGTGGTGCCGATGGCGTTCGAGACCGTCGCCACCCGGTCGCCCGCGCCGCCGGCGCTGGCCGGCCTGCCGTTCGCCGACGATCTCTGCCTGGCGCCGCGCACCCTCTGGGCGATCAACGGCCGCACCTGGCCGGAACAGGGCCATGCACATCCGCCGGAACCGCTGGCGGCGCTGCGCCAGGGCCGCAGCTACATCCTGGAGCTCGACAACCGGTCAAAGCAGATCCACCCGATCCACCTGCACGGCCACAGCTTCAAGGTGCTGTCCAGCTCCACCGATCCCGACCTGCCGGTGCATTGGGCCGACACCACCCTGGTCGGTCCGGGCGAGCGCCGCCGCATCGCCCTGGTCGCCGACAATCCGGGCGACTGGATGTTCCACTGCCACATCATCGAACACCAGGAGACCGGGATGATGGGCCTGCTGCGGGTGGGGTAGGCAAAGGAAAGGGGCCGCTTCCCTGCCGGGAAGCGGCCCCGATCTTCCGCACAACGGTACGAACGGTCAGGCGGCCTGGGCGGTCAGGGTCTCGCCGTTCAGGGTGAGGCCCTGGGCATCGGCGCCGACGGTGACGGTATCGCCGTCGTTCACCGCGCCTTCCAGGATCTTCACCGCCAGCGGGTCCTGCAGCTGGCGCTGAATCACGCGCTTCAGCGGCCGCGCGCCATAGGCCGGGTCGTAGCCGGCATCGGCCAGCCAGTCGACCGCCGCCGGCTGCACGTCCAGCTCGATCTTGCGGTCCTTCAGCAGGGCTGCCAGGCGCTGCAGCTGGATCGCCACGATGCCGCCCATCTCCGACCGGCCCAGCCGGTGGAACAGGATCATGTCGTCCAGCCGGTTCAGGAATTCCGGCCGGAAGCTGGCCCGCACCACCTCCATCACCTGCTCGCGCACGGCGGACGAGTCCTCGTCCTCGCCCAGGGCGGCGAGATATTCGCTGCCCAGGTTGGAGGTCATGATGATCAGGGTGTTGCGAAAGTCGACCGTATGCCCCTGGCCATCGGTCAGCCGCCCGTCGTCCAGCACCTGCAGCAGGACGTTGAAGACGTCCGGATGGGCCTTCTCCACCTCGTCGAACAGGATCACCTGGTAAGGACGCCGCCGCACCGCTTCCGTCAGGGCGCCGCCCTCGTCATAGCCGACATAGCCGGGCGGGGCGCCGATCAGGCGGCTGACGGCATGCTTCTCCATGAACTCCGACATGTCCATGCGGACCATCGCCTGGTCGTCGTCGAACAGGAACGCCGCCAGCGCCTTGGCCAGCTCCGTCTTGCCGACACCCGTCGGGCCCAGGAACAGGAACGAGCCCAGCGGCCGGTTCGGGTCCTGCAGGCCGGCACGGGCACGGCGCACGGCGTTGGAGACCGCCTTCAGCGCGTCTTCCTGGCCGATCACGCGTTGACGCAGGCTGTCCTCCATGCGGATCAGCTTGTCGCGCTCGCCCTCCAGCATCTTCTCCACCGGGATCCCGGTCCAGCGGGACACGACACCGGCGATGTCCTGGTCGGTCACCGCCTCGCGCACCATGTGCGGTGCCGAATCCGCGCCCTCGCCGCCGGAGGATTCCGCACCGGCCAGCTTCTTCTCCAGCCCGGGGATCACCTCGTACTGCAGCTTGCCGGCCTCCTCCAGCCGGCCCTCGCGCATCGCCGCCTCCAGCTGGTGGCGGGCGGCGGACAGCTGGTCCTTCATCTCGGACGCGGAACCGAGCTTCGCCTTCTCCGCCTCCCAGGCGGTCGTCAGTTCGCGCGACCGGGTTTCCAGTTCCGCGATCTCGCCGTCCAGCTTCTTCAGCCGCTCCTTCGACCCGGTATCGCTCTCCTTCTTCAGCGCCTCGCGCTCGATCTTCAGCTGAATCAGGCGGCGGTCGATCTCGTCTACCTCCTCCGGCTTGGAATCCACCTGCATGCGCAGGCGCGACGCGGCCTCGTCGACCAGGTCGATCGCCTTGTCGGGCAGGAAGCGGTCGGTGATGTAGCGGTTCGACAGGGTCGCCGCGGAGACGATCGCGGCATCGGTGATGCGCACCTTGTGGTGCACCTCGTAGCGATCCTTCAGGCCGCGCAGGATGGAGATCGTGTCCTCCACGCTCGGCTCGGAGACGAAGACCATCTGGAAGCGCCGCGCCAGGGCGGCGTCCTTCTCGATATACTTGCGGTACTCGTCCAGGGTGGTGGCGCCGACGCAGTGCAGCTCGCCGCGCGCCAGGGCGGGCTTCAGCAGGTTGGAGGCATCCATCGCGCCATCCGCCTTGCCGGCACCGACCAGGGTGTGCAGTTCGTCGATGAACAGGATGATCTCGCCCGCCGCGGACTCGATCTCCGACAGCACCGCCTTCAGCCGCTCCTCGAACTCGCCGCGGAACTTCGCGCCCGCGATCAGGGCGCCCAGGTCCAGCGACAGCAGGCGCTTGCGGGTCAGGCTCTCCGGTACGTCGCGCGCGGCGATGCGCAGCGCCAGGCCCTCGACGATGGCGGTCTTGCCGACGCCGGGCTCGCCGATCAGCACCGGATTGTTCTTGGTGCGGCGCGACAGGACCTGGATCGTGCGGCGGATCTCCTCGTCGCGGCCGATGACCGGGTCCAGCTTGCCCTCGCGCGCGGCCTCGGTCAGGTCGCGGGCATATTTCTTCAGTGCGTCATAGCCGGACTCGGCGGAGGCGCTGTCCGCGGTGCGGCCCTTGCGCAGCTCGTCAATCGCCTGGTTCAGCCCCTGCGGGGTCGCGCCGGCATCGGCCAGCGCCTTCTGGGCGCCGGTGCCGCTGGCCATCGATATCGCCTGCAGCAGGCGTTCCACGGTGACGAAGCTGTCGCCGGCTTTCTCCGCCAGCTTCTCGGCACTGTCGAACAGGCGCGCGGTCTCCGGCGCCAGGTGCAGCTGTCCGGCACCCGAGCCTTCCACCTTCGGCAGCTTGTTCAGTTCGGCGTTCACCGCCAGCTGGGCCTTGCCCGGGTCCCCGCCCGCGCTGCGGATCAGGTTGGCGGCCATGCCCTCCTTGTCGTCCAGGAGCACCTTCAGCACATGTTCCGGCGTGAACCGCTGGTGGCCCTCCCGCAGGGCAAGGGTCTGCGCAGACTGCAGGAAACCCTGGCTGCGCTCCGAATATTTCTCGAAATTCATTTCTGTCCCTCCTGAGGCGACGACGGACAGAACCTCCCGATTGCGGCAAGGTCCCCGCCCGACCTATCGGATATGGTGGTGCAATATTGCAACACAAGGGTCTGGCCGCAGCTTAAAATGCCGCAGCGGAGAGGCGGGTCGGCGACAATCCTGCCGGGCGAAAACCCCACGAAAAAGGGCGGCGCCGCTGGTCGCGACGCCGCCCTGTTCTTGCGCTCCGGCGGTTGCTGCCGGCCGGCAGCCGCCCGTCAGGCGGCCGCTTCCTCGGTCTCGCCGCCGCCGTTGTTCTCTCCGGAGGCATCCTCGGCTTCCGCGGTCTGGCTGGCCGCGGCGGCCTGCTCGGTCCGGCTGCTGCGGCGGCGCCGCGGCTGCCGCGCCGGGCGGCCTTCGCCCTTGCCGCCGTCGCCCCGGTTGCCGTCGCCGCGCGACGCCTCGGCCCGGTTGCCATCCTCCTGCGGTTCCTCGCCCGCGGACGCATTGTTCCGGGGAGCATTGTCGCGGGAAGCATTGTCGCGGGAAGCATTGTCGCGGGAAGCGTTCTCGCGGGGGGCATTGTCACGGGCGGCATGGCCGCGGCCACCCTGGGCCCGGGGGGCCTCGGCGCGGGCGTCGTCGTCGCTGCCGTCATTGCCGTCGTCGTCGGACCGGGCCTGCCGGCCGCCGTCGCGCTGGCGCGGCTGGTCCAGGTCGAGCTGCGGCGACTGGCCGCCCGAGCCGCCGCCGGCATTGCCGCCGACATTGCCGTTCTGGCCGCTGGCCTGGTCCTCGTCCTCGTCGTCGTCATAGCCGCCGCCGGACCCGTTCGGTCCGCCGCCGCCATTGCCCTGGTTGGAGGCACCGCGCTGGTTCGGCTGCCGCGGCGTGACAAGGCCGTTGGCCAGCATGATCCGGTAGTAGTGCTCAGCATGCTGGAGATGGCTTTCCGCGGCGATCCGGTCGCCGCTGGCGCTGGCGTCCCGGGCGAGCTGGCAGTAGCGCTCGAAGATATGGCTCGCCGACCCGCGGATCTTCACATCCGGGCCGTTCGAATCGTAGCTGCGGTTGGCATTGTTCGGATGCGGCCGACGTCCGCCGGAGCGGTTGCCGCGTGCCCGTTTCTGATTAACAGGTCTCATTCCGGTTCCGTTGAATCCATTGCCCGTTCAAGTGGCTCACATGGCCGGCAGCGGTCGGCAGTTCGCCGATGGCCCTGCAGGCCGGGGGTGGCGGGCCATCCTGCGGCCTCTCTTGGCCGCAGCCCGCCGCTCTCGCCTGCCATCGACAGGCGGTGCTTGCGCTTGCGATTGCGTCCGACTTGTCTAAGTCAGTCCCCAATCTGTCCCAAGCCGCCCGACACGGCCGGCAGCCTGTCCACCCGCGCCGCAGCCGGACACCTGTCCGGCCGTTCCGTCATCGCCGGATCCCGGCCATCGCGGGTTCCGGGCATCGCGGGCCTATGGCTGCGCCTTCGCGCGGCTCGATCGTCGCCGTCCCCACAGCTGCGACGATCCGGTCATCATCGGCGGCCATGCCGCCAGCATCCGCTCCAGATACGCGATCTTCCGCGGAAGCGCCCCGAAGGGAATCTTCGCTCCTGTCCGGCACGGCAGGCTTCCGCGCCGGGCGCAGGAATGCGGCAGGTCAGTCGCTATGACCCGGCAGGACGCTGCCGCCACGACCCCAGCTGGTCGATAGATCCGTTGCCTGCAGTGCGCGGTGCCGACCGGTCCCCATATCGGCCGCCGGCCCATCCGGGCCCGGCCTTCGGCAACCGCTGATGCCCCGCCGCGCTGGCATCTCCGCCGCGCGGCCCGACCGTCGGCTTGTCGACGGTTCCCCGGCATTTCTGCCCCCGGCACGCTGTGACAGTAGCGGCTGGCCGCCCGGATTCCAAGCACCAAATGCGCAAGCGGCCTGCGGCGGCAATCAGAATTCCGCCAGCAGGGCGCGCGGGCGGCCGGCGAGGTCGTCGGCGGCGACGACCCGCTTCGCAGCGGCCGCTTCCAGCAGGCCGGTCACCGCTGCGGCTGTCGCTGCGTCCACCTCCAGCGCCGCCAGGCCGCCGGGCCGCAGCAGGCGGCGCAGGTCCGGCACGATCCGCCGATAGGCATCCAGCCCATCCTGACCGCCGTCCAGGGCCAGCGGCGGGTCGTGGTCGCGCACCTCCGGCATCAGCGCCGGCAGCGCGCCACTGGCGATATAGGGCGGGTTGCTGACAAGGATATCGGCACACTGGTCCGTCAGCGCCAGGCCCCAGTCGCCCTGCAGGAAGCTGCTGCGACCCACAAGGCAAGCTGTGGCGGCATTGGCGCGTGCCACCGCCAGGGCGTCGGCGGACAGGTCGATGCCGATGCCGGTCGCGGCGGGCAGTTCCGCCAGCAGGGCCAGCAGCAGGCAGCCGCTGCCGGTGCCCAGGTCCAGGACGGTGCGGGGCGCCTGCCGGTCCGGCAGACGGGCCAGCACCTGTTCGACCAGCAGCTCGGTATCGGCGCGCGGGTCCAGGACCGCCGGAGTCACCGCCAGGTCCAGGGTCCAGAAGCCGCGCCGGCCGATGATCCGGGCGACGGGCTCGCGCGCGGCCCGGCGCCGCAGCATCTCCGCGAAGCGGCGCGCGGCCTCCGGCGGCAGCGGCGCGCCATGCGCCGCGCCGGCCGGGCCGTCCAGCCCGCAGGCCGCGGCCAGGAGCCACAG
Organism: Marinibaculum pumilum; assembly: GCF_042646425.1. Taxonomy (NCBI): domain Bacteria; kingdom Pseudomonadati; phylum Pseudomonadota; class Alphaproteobacteria; order Rhodospirillales; family Rhodospirillaceae; genus Marinibaculum; species Marinibaculum pumilum. The sequence continues at coordinate 21,825 of NZ_JBHRTR010000002.1, read as the reverse complement.
GGCGTCGCGCCCGGCATCCTCCACCCCGGCAGCGGCCAGGTTGGCGCGCGCCTCGGCCAGCAGCTGCCGGCGGTCGGCGGCGGGCCGAAGTTCGCCCACCGCCGTCACGCGGCATCCTCGGCGGCCAGCCGGGCGGCCTGGTCGTCGGCGATCAGTGCATCGACGAACTCGTCCAGCGCCTCGCCGGTCAGCACCTTGTCCAGCTTGTAAAGGGTCAGGTTCACCCGGTGGTCGGAGACGCGTCCCTGCGGAAAGTTGTAGGTGCGGATCCGCTCCGACCGGTCGCCGGAACCGACCTGGCCCTTGCGGGTCGCCGCCCGCTCCGCATCCGCCTGCTGGCGCTGCTGGTCGTAGAGCCGGGCACGCAGCACCTTCAGCGCCTTCGCCTTGTTGCGATGCTGCGACTTCTCGTCCTGCTGGGTGACCACGATGCCGGTGGGCAGGTGGGTGATGCGGACCGCGCTGTCGGTGGTGTTCACATGCTGCCCGCCGGCGCCGGAGGAGCGGTAGACGTCGATCCGCAAGTCCTCGTCGCGGACCTGGATATCCACCTCCTCCGCTTCCGGCAGCACCGCCACCGTGGCCGCGGAGGTGTGGATCCGGCCGCCGGCCTCGGTCTCCGGCACCCGCTGCACGCGGTGCACGCCGGATTCGTATTTCAGGCGCCGGAAGACGTCGCGGCCGGCCACCTCGGCGATCACCTCCCGCCAGCCGCCCAGGTCGGTTTCCGTGCCGTCCATCACGGTCAGCTTCCAGCCGTGCAGCTCGGCATAGCGCTGGTACATGCGCAGCAGGTCGGCGGCGAACAAAGCGGCCTCGTCGCCGCCGGTGCCGGCGCGGATCTCCAGGATCGCATTGCGGCTGTCGGCCTCGTCCTGCGGCAGCAGCAGGAACTGCAGCGCCCGCTCCGCCTCCGGCAGGCGCTCCTGCAGGCTGCGGCGCTCTGCTTCCGCGAGCTCCCGCATCTCCGCATCGCCGCCGGCCTCGGCCAGCATCGCCTCGGCATCCGCCAGCTCCGCCTGCAGGCGGCGATAGTCGGCAATGCCGGCGACCACCGGCTCCAGGCCGGAGAATTCCCGGCTCAGGTCGGCCAGCCTGTCCGGTGCGATATCGACACTGGCCAGCAGCGCCTGCACCTCGTCATAGCGGCGCAGGACCTGATCCAGCTTGGCGTTCGGCAGCATCGCAGGCGGTCCCTCAGGCGCTGTCGCCGAAGGCCGCGCCCAGACGGCCGGGCAGGGCGTCGAAGGCGATCTCCGCCTGGCTGCCGTCGTCCAGGTCGCGCACGGTGGCCTTGCCGGCGGCCAGCTCGTCGTCGCCGATCAGCACCGCGAAGCGGGCGCCGACCTTGTTGGCGCGCTTCAGCCGGCGGGACAGGTTGCCCTTGAAGGCCTCGTCCACCGCCAGCCCGGCCTTGCGCAGGTCGTGACCGATGGTCCAGGCCCGCCGCTCCGCCGCGGGCCCCAGAGGCACCAGGGCGACCGGCCGGTCGGGCTGCGCCGCCGCATCGGCCAGCATCGCCAGCCGCTCGATGCCGCCGCCCCAGCCGATGCCCGGGGTGTGCGGTCCGCCCAGCATCTCGATCAGCCCGTCATAGCGGCCGCCGGCGATCACCGCGCCCTGCGCGCCCAGCGCCTCGGTGATGAACTCGAAGGCGGTGTGGGTGTAGTAGTCCAGGCCGCGCACCAGGCGCGGATTGACCGTGAAGGGGATGCCCAGCACGGTCAGGCCGTCCTGCACCTCTGCCCAGAAGGCGGTGGCGTCCGCCCCCAGATAATCGCCGAAGCGGGGCGCGTCGGCGACGATCTCCCGGTCGCGCTCGACCTTGGAGTCCAGGATCCGCAATGGGTTGCGCTCCAGACGTGCCTGGCTGTCCGGCGACAGCTCGGCGCGGTGCGGCTCCAGATAGGCCAGCAGCGCCTCGCGATAGGCGGCGCGGCTTTCCGGGTCGCCCAGGGAATTGATCTCCAGGCGGCACTTCTCTGCGACCCCAAGCGCCTGCAGGATGTCCCAGGCGACGGCGATCACCTCGACATCGGCGCGCGGTTCCGGCGCGCCGATCAGCTCCAGGTCGATCTGGTGGAACTGCCGCTGCCGGCCCTTCTGGGGCCGTTCGTACCGGAACACCGGTCCGTTGGCGAAGACGCGCAGCGGCAGGTTCTGCTGCAGGCCGTTGCTGATCACGCCGCGGCAGATGCCGGCGGTGAATTCCGGGCGCAGGGTGATGCCTTCGCCGCCGCGATCGGTGAAGGAGTACATCTCCTTCGACACCACGTCCGAGGTTTCGCCCATGGTGCGGGCGAAGACCTCGGTGAACTCGAAGATCGGCGGCGCCGTCTCGCGATAGCCGTAGCGGCGCGACACGGAACGCGCCGTGTCGATCACCGCCGCATGGCGGGCGAAGTCGTCTGGCAAAAGGTCATGGGTGCCGCGGACGGGCTGCAGGCTGGCCAAATGTCTCTCCGATCTCGTGTCAGGTGGCGTCGGCCAGCGCCGACCGGCGCGCCTGCGGCGGCGTGTCGGTCCGGGCCGGGCCGGACGGGTCGTCGCCCGTCGCCGCACCGCTGGCGGCGGCCTCGATCTCCGCGGCCTTGGCTTCGACCAGCTGCGCCAGATGTTCCACCAGGTCTTCGTCCTGGAAGCGGTGGTGCGGCACCCCGGCGATATAGACCTGGTGGGTGCCGCGGCCGCCGCCGGTCAGGCCGATATCCGTCTCCCGCGCCTCGCCCGGGCCGTTCACGACGCAACCGATCACCGACACCGTCATCGGCGTGGTGACATGGGCCAGGCGTTCCTCCAGCGCGGCGACGGTGTCGATCACCTGGAACTGCTGCCGGGCGCAGGACGGGCAGGAGATCACGTTCACGCCGCGATGGCGCAGGCTCAGCGCCTTCAGCATGTCGAAGCCGACCTTCACCTCCTCCTCCGGCGGGGCGGAGAGGGAGACCCGCAGGGTGTCGCCGATCCCCGACCAGAGCAGCATGCCCAGCCCGATGGAGGACTTCACCGTGCCGGCGCGCAGGCCGCCGGCCTCGGTGATGCCGATATGCAGCGGATAGTCGCAGGCTTCCGCCAGGCCCTGATAGGCGGCGACCGCCAGGAACACGTCGGAGGCCTTCACGCTGATCTTGATCTCGCGGAAGTCCTGCTCCTCCAGCACGCGGATATGGTTCAGCGCGCTCTCGATCAGGGCCTCCGGGCAGGGCTCGCCGTGGCGCTCCAGGATGTCGCGCTCCAGCGAGCCGGCATTGACGCCGATGCGGATGCTGCAGCCGTTCGCCTTCGCGGCGCGCACCACCTCGGCCACCCGCTGGGCGGAGCCGATATTGCCCGGGTTGATGCGCAGGCAGGCGGCACCGGCATCGGCGGCCTCCAGCGCCCGGCGGTAGTGGAAATGGATGTCGGCGACGATCGGCACGCGGGCGGCGCGCACGATCTCCTTCAGTGCGGCGGTGCTGTCCTCGTCCGGGCAGGACACCCGGACGATGTCGGCGCCGACCTCCTCGCAGCGGCGGATCTGGTCGATCGTCGCCCCGGCGTCGGAGGTGCGGGTATTGGTCATCGTCTGCACCGTGATCGGTGCGCCGCCGCCGACCTTCACCGGGCCGACCGAGATCTGCCGGCTGACGCGCCGCTGGATGTCGCGATAGGGCCGGACGCTCATGTGAGGAACTCCTGATGGCATCGCGCCGCGTCCCGGGGGCGGCGCACGGCGCAAAGATGGTCAGATGGCGCGGCGGGAGCAAGCCCCGGCAAGGCCGACATCTTCCGGGGGACCGACGGCCTGGGGCAAACAGCCGGCGGGCGGCCGGCCGTCAGTTGACCAGCTGGCTGCCGTCGAGCAGGCGCTCGGGGTCCAGGGAGACGTTGCGTCGCACCGCGCCACGCGGCCCAAGGGAGGGGATCGCCTCGCCATCGACCTCGACCACGAGGCCGCCGGCATTGCCGGTCATCAGGACCAGGCCGGACTGGTTCGGCGCGCGATAGATGTCGCCCGCCTTCAGGACCCGGGTCAGCAGCAGGTTGCGCTGTGCATCCTCCACCTGCACCCAGGTATCGGCGTTGGCACGCAGCACGACCCGCGACTGCTCGGTGCCGAAGACACGGCCCTGGGCCGGCGCGTCGGCGGCGCCGCCCGCGGTCGGCGCGGCTTCGCCTGCCGGGTCGCCGGATGGCATGCCCGACCTGGCCTCGGTGGTGGTGACATTGCCGGCCGCCGCCATCTGTGCCGTGTCCCGTGTCTGACCGCTCTGGACCTGGCCCTCCTGCGGGGCCGGGTCGGAGGGCAGGGGCGGCGGTTCGCTGGCATCGGCGGCCGTGGCGTCGGTGGTCGCAGTATCGGGAGATGGGGTATCGATGGCTGCGGGATCGGCGCCGGGGTCAGCGCGGGTTTCGGCGGTGACGCCACCGGCGACAGTTCCGGTGGCCGGATCGGATTCTGCCACGGGCGCCGCGGTCGCGGCATCGGCGGCCGGTTCCCCGGCCCGCGCCGCAGCCGCCGTCTCTGCCGCGTCGGCGCCGCCGTTTCGCGCCAGGCGCATCTCCTCGCCGGTGGTGTCGCCACCGTCGCGGCGGTCGAGCAGGCCGGTGGCCGCGGTGCCGGCATCCGCTGCGGTGCCGCTGCCGGCGGCGGGCGCGTCGGCCGTGGGGCCACTCTCCGCCTGCAGGCGCGCCGGCACGTCGGGAACGATCGCGTCGAAGGAGACCAGATCCGTCTTCCAGCCGTACCAGCCCAGATAGCCGACGGCGGCGACGATGGTCACGACCGGCAACAGCCACAGTCCGGGGGTGCGGCCTTCCGGACGGACGGTCGGAAATTTCAGCTGCTGCTTGCGGGCGAAATCGTCGTCGTCCTCGGCCTTGTACTGGGCCACCACCTTGTCGGGATTGAGGTCGAGGAACTTGCCGTAGCTGCGCAGAAAGCCGAGGACGTAGCTGCGTCCGGGCAGCTGGCTGAAGCGGCCGCACTCGATGGCGGCGAGATAGCTCTCGCTGATGCGCAGGTGCGCGGCGACTTCCTGCAGTGTCAGCCCGCGGCGTTCCCGTGCCTGACGGAGGACGTCGCCAATCCCGCTGTATATGCCTGTGCCCCGGGCGTCGGGGTCCGGATCATGAAATCCCAGGTCTTTGCTCTTGCGCTGTTCGAGGAGCGCGATACGTCGCGACCGTTCGCTGGACATTCGGTGACACGCTGGCGTTACGAAGCTTCAGGTGACGATTGGGACCTGCCCCGTCATGCGGGCCGGTCCCAGCAACTTGCCCAGCCTGCATTGAAGAATGATAAATCCACCCGCCACTGTCCCGTAAATACACAGATTCCTGCGCATTTTCAAATGGCTATGCCGTTTTCGACAGCGAAATTCTTCAGGTCTCGCCGCAGGCTTCGATCGGGACGGTCCAGCAGATCGGCGGTCAGCCGTTCCAGGGGGCGAAGTTCCAGGCTGCGGATCATCGCCTTCACCGGACCGATCGAACCGGCGGTCATCGACAGGCGCCGCAGGCCAACCGCGATCGCGGCCATTGCGTCCAGCGGCCGGCCCGCCATCTCGCCGCAGAGGGTGACGGGCTTGCCGGCGGCCCGGCCGGCGGCGGCGATCTCCGCCAGCACCCGCAGGAAGGCGGGACCGACCGGGTCGTAGCGGTCGCCGGTCAGCTGGTTGCCGCGGTCGGCGGCGAACATGAACTGCGCCAGGTCGTTGGAGCCGATCGACAGGAAGTCGACCTCCCGCAGCAGCGCCGGCAGCTGGAACAGAAGCGACGGCACTTCAAGCATCGCGCCGACCTCCAGGCCGCGTGGCAGGTTGCGCCCCTGCCGGCGCAGCCGGTCATGCTCGGATTCCAGCACGCCCCGCGCCTCGACGAACTCGGTCACGTCGGTGACCATCGGGAACATGACCTTCAGGTCGCGCCCGGCGCCGGCGATCAACAGGGCGCGCACCTGGGTGCGCAGCAGGGCGGGACGGTCCAGGGCGATGCGGATCGCCCGCCAGCCCATCGCCGGGTTGGGTTCGTGGCGCTCGCCGATATAGGGCAATGTCTTGTCGCCGCCGACATCCAGGGTCCGGAACACGACCGGCCGGTCCTCCGCGGACTCCAGGATGCGGGCGTAGAGTTCCGTCTGCGTCTCCACCCGCGGAAAGGTGGCGCGGACCATGAACTCCAGCTCCGTGCGGTACAGGCCCACCCCCTCGGCGCCCGCCTCCGCCATGTGCGGCATGTCGACCAGCAGGCCGGCATTCATCAGCAGGGTGACCAGCGCCTCGTCCCGGGTGACCGCCGGCAGGTCGCGCTGCTGCTCGTAGATCGCGCGGCGCTGCTGGCGCATCTTCTGGTTCTGCTGGAAGGCCTGCAGGACATCGTCGGCCGGCCGCACGAAGACCTGGCCGTGATCGCCGTCGACGATCACCGGGTCGTTCGGTTCAACCCGGCCGGTCACGTTGCGGCAGCCGCCGATCACCGGCACGCCGAGCGCACGGGCGACGATGGCGACATGGCTCATCGCCGAGCCATGCTCCAGCACCACGCCCTTGATATTCTCCCGGTCGAAGTCCAGCAGTTCCGCTGGTCCCAGATGCTCGGCGAAGACGATGGCGTCGGGCGGCAGCGCGGTGCCGCCGCTCAGCGCCTCGCCGCCGGCCAGATGGCGCATCAGGCGGTTCGCCAGATCCTCCAGGTCGGCCAGGCGGTCGCGCAGATAGGGGTCGGCGACATTCTCCATCCGGTGGCGCATGTCGATCTGCACCCGCTGCACCGCCGCCTCCGCAGTCAGCCCGGAATCGACGGCGACATGCAACTTGCGCAGCCAGCCGGAATCGTGTGCGAACATCTGGTAGGCTTCCAGGATGTCGCGGCTCTCGCCTACACGTGCATCCAGGTCGGAGACCATCGTGCCGATCGCGTCGCGCATCTCCGCCATCGCGGCGTTCAGCCGCTCGCGCTCATGTTCCGGGTCCTCCGCCAGGGCGCGGTGCAGGTCAGGCCGCGGCCGATGGAGGACCGCACGACCGATCGCAAGGCCTTCGGACAGGGTCCGCCCCTCCAGCCTGTGGGGTAGGGTGGCCTCCGCATCGATGCGGGCCAGCTCGTCGTTGGGGATGACCTCGCCCGCGCCGACGAACTCCGCCAGGACCATGGCGATGGTCTCCAGCGTCTCGATCTCTTCCTCGGCATAGTTGCGCTGGGTGCGGTTCTGGATCGCCAGCACGCCGATGATCCGGCCCTGCCGCAGCAGCGGTACGCCCAGCAGGGACAGGAAGGGCTCCTCGCCGGTTTCCGGACGGTGGGCGAATTTCGGGTGGTGCTGGGCGTCGGACAGGGCCAGCGGCCGGCCCCGCGCGGCGATGTCGCCGATCAGACCCTCACCGATATGCAGGCGCGTCGTGCCGATGGCGGCTGTGTTCAGGCCTTCGGTGGCATAGAGCACCAGTTCGCGGCCGGCCTGCAGCAGGTAGATGGAGCAGACCTCGGCCACCATGTTGCCGGCGATCAGCCGCACGATCTGCTTCAGGCGCGCATCGCCGTCGCTGTCGCCCGCCATCAGGGTGCGCAGCTGGCGCAGCAGTGCCCGCGGTCCGCCGGCTTCGGGCAGCAGGGCCATCAGACGGCACCGGCAGGCGGGTCGACGGGGCGGGCGCCGGCACGGCACACCGCCGGGACGGAACGGTCCGGTCCCGCGCCGGCCCCGGGGGCCGCCACGGCACCGCCTGTCCGCCCCTGCGCCATCTCAGGTCGTGGCGTCCAGACCGAAGGCCTGGTGCAGGCTGCGCACCGCCAGCTCGGTATAGTCCTGCGGGACCAGGACGCTGACCTTGATCTCGGACGTTGTGATCGCCTGGATGTTGATCCCCTTCTCCGCCAGGGTGCGGAACATGCTGGCCGCCACGCCGGCATGGCTGCGCATGCCGACCCCGACGACGGAGATCTTCACCACGTCGCTGGCCGGCAGCAGCCGCGCAAAGCCGATCTCGCCGGAAAGCTTCTGCAGGATCTCGGTCGCCCGGGCCAGGTCGGCGCGCGGCACGGTGAAGGTCAGGTCGGTGGCCTTGCCGTCGTCGGACACGCTCTGCACGATCATGTCGACATTGATGCCGGCATCGGCCAGCGGCACGAAAATGCCGGCGGCCACGCCGGGACGGTCGGAGACCCGCACCAGGGTGATCTTCGCCGCGTTGGTGTCGTAGGTGACACCGCTGACGACCTGTTCCTCCATGCCCTCATCCTCATCAACGACCATGGTCCCGGGCAGGTCGGAGCCCACCGCATCTTCCTGCATGCTGGACAGGACCTGCAACGGAACCTGATATTTCATCGCCAGTTCCACCGACCGGGTCTGCAGCACCTTGGCGCCGAGAGAGGCCAGTTCCAGCATCTCCTCGTAGGTTACCTTCTCCAGCCGCCGGGCGGCCGGAACGATGCGCGGGTCGGCGGTATAGACGCCGTCCACATCGGTATAGATGTCGCAGCGGTCGGCATTCAGCGCCGCCGCCACCGCCACCGCCGAGGTATCGGAGCCGCCGCGGCCCAGGGTGGCGGTGCGGTTGTCCGGCGCCAGGCCCTGGAAGCCGGTGATCACCGGCACCTGGCCTTCCGCCATCCGCTCGCGCAGGAGCCCGGTCTCGATCTCCAGGATGCGTGCCGCGCCATGTGCGCGATCGGTGCGGAGCGGCAGCTGCCAGCCCTGCCAGGAGCGCGCGTGGATGCCCGCCGCCTGCAGGGTCATGGCGAACAGTCCGGCACTGACCTGCTCCCCGGTCGCGACCACGGCATCATATTCGCGGGCATCGTGCATCGGCGCGACCTGCTGGCACAGGTCGACCAGGCGGTTGGTCTCCCCCGCCATGGCGGAGACCACCACGGCGACCTGATGCCCCGCCTTCAGCTCACGCGCGACCTTCTCCGCGGATTTGCGGATTCGCTCCACGGAACCGACCGAGGTGCCACCGAACTTAACAACCAGGCAGGCCATCGCTCCCCCACCATCACACCAGAACGCTGTTCCGCAAGGATCCGGCCCCGCCAGTACCAGTCCCGTCCCGCGCCCCATCCCCGGGGGCGCCGCCGCGCGCGTCCGCCTCGGCAAGCCTTGGGGGCATGCGGCATCTCAACCGGTTTGTCGCAGGAAACCGCGCGCTACATACTGGAGCGGATGCGGCGACGCAAGCGCGACCGCCGCCCGTTTCCGGCAACCGAAGGGAGGCCGCCGGCCCGTCCGGCAGGCAGCAGGCATGACGCAGACGGCGATCGACGGCTCCGCCCGCCAGGCGGGCGGCGGTGCGGCACAGGCGACGGCGGATGCCGCCGAGCTGGCGCGCTTCGGGGCCCTGTCGGCGGAAGCCTGGTGGGATCCGCAGGGCGAGATGGCGGGCCTGCACGCGATCAATCCGGCGCGGCTGACCTTCCTGCGCGACCGGATCTGCGTCCATTTCGGGCGCGACCCGTCCCTGCCGCGGCCGCTTGCCGGCCTGCGGGTGATCGATATCGGCTGCGGCGGTGGCCTTCTGTCGGAACCGCTGGCCAGGATGGGGGCGGAGGTGACGGGGCTCGACGCGGCGCCGGAGGCGATCGCCGTCGCCCGTGCCCATGCGGCGGAGGCCGGGCTGGAGATCCGCTACGAGGCGGCGGAGGCGGCGGCGCTGGTGCACCGCGGCCTGACCTTCGATGCGGTGCTGGCGATGGAGATCGTGGAGCATGTCGCGGCGCCGCAGGCTTTCCTGGCGGATTGCGCGGCACTGGTGCGGCCCGGCGGCTTCTTCGCCGCCGCCACCCTGTCACGCACACTGCGGGCTTTCGGCATGGCGATCCTGGGGGCGGAATACCTGCTGCGGCTGGTGCCGCCGGGCACCCATGACTGGCGGCGGTTTCTGAAGCCGCACGAACTGGCACGGATGATGCGGCATGCCGGGATCGGCCTGACCGATACCGCCGGCATCAGCTACGACCCGGTGAGCCGCGGCTGGCGGCTCAGCCGCGACCTGTCGGTGAACTACCTGGTATGCGGCAGCCGGCCGGCCTGACGGCAGGGCGCGCCGGCACCGGAGCGCCGGGCGGCGGCGCTCAGGCGTCGGGCAGGTCGACCCAGGGGATCACGCCGAACTCCACGCCTTCCTCTACCAGTTCCTCGGCCTCGTCCTTGGTGGTGTTGCCGTAGATGTTGCGCGGCTTGACCTCGCCATAGTGGATGCGGCGCGCCTCCTCGGCGAACCTGTCGCCGACATTGTCGGCATTCTTTTCCACCGCCTGGCGCATCTTGCGCAGCATCGCCACCGTGGCGGTGGCGCGCTCCACCTCCTCGCGGTTGGAGGGCCCCTTCCGGCTGGCCACGTTGGGCGCCATGATCGCCTTCTCGACCTTGTGGGAGCCGCAATGCGGACAGCTGACCTCGCCGGCCTTCTTCTGCTTGTCGAAGGCCGCGCTGTCGCGGAACCAGACCTCGAACTCATGCGCCTTGTGGCAACGAAGGGCGTATCTGATCATCCAGGCTACCGTTTCGGAAGCGCCGGGGCCGGACCGGAATGCGGCCTGCAGGCCGGTCCTGGCACTCGCGCTGCTCGACTGCTAATCCAGATCATGTGGCAGAAACCTGCGGGAAAACAAGTCTGCCCGAACCAGGGAAAGGGGGCATCCGCGCCATGACCGGTTCGCTCTCCGCCTCTGCAGGGGCCTCTGCCTGGCTGAAACGGCATGCAGGAATCGCGCCGCATGACGGGCCTGCCCTGGACCTCGCCTGCGGTGGCGGGCGCCAGGGGCGCTGGCTGCTGGCGGAGGGGCGGCAGGTGCTGTTCTGCGACCGCGACCTGTCCGGCACCGCGAATCTCGCCGGCCGGTCCGGCGCATGGCGTGTGCAGGCCGACCTCGAGGGCGGCGGCGAGCGCGGCGGCTGGCCGTTCCGCGACGGCAGTTTCGCACTGGTCGTGGTGGCGAACTACCTGTGGCGGCCGATCCTGGCCGACATCTTCGCCGCGCTGGCGCCGGGCGGGGTGCTTGTCTACGAGACCTTCATGGCCGGCAACGAACGCTTGGGCCGGCCGCGCAACCCCGACTTCCTGCTGCGGCCCGGCGAACTGCGCGACATCTGCCCGCCGGATCTCGAGATCCTGGGCTTCATGGAAGGCGAGGTGACGGAGCCGCGGCCGGCCATGCGCCAGGCCCTTGCCGCGCGGCGCTATTCCGCAGCCTGACCTTGGGCCGGGGAAGGCGGCGGCGGGGCGAAGTCCTGCTCGGTCTGCCAGGTAGGGACGCGGCCGCGGGCCTTCTCCACCTTCGCCAGGTCCAGGGTGGCGACCAGGGCGCAGGGCTCGGTGCCGGCCTGGGCGACGATCTCCCCCCAGGGCGCGACGATCGCGGAATGGCCATAGGTCTCCCGTCCGCCGGGATGCTCGCCGGTCTGTGCCGGGGCCAGGATGAAGGCGCCGGTCTCGATCGCCCGGGCGCGCAGCAGCACGTCCCAGTGCGCCGCGCCGGTGGGGCGGGTGAAGGCGGCGGGCACGGTGATCAGGCGTGCGCCGGCCTGGCCCAGCGCACGGTACAGGTGCGGGAAGCGCAGGTCGTAGCAGATCGTCAGGCCGATCCGGCCGAACGGTGCGTCATGCACGACGGCGCGGTCACCGGGGGCGAAGTTGCGGCTCTCCCGATAGCTCTCGGTGTCGCTGACGGTGACGTCGAACATGTGGATCTTGTCGTAGCGGGCGGCGATCCGGCCCTCCGGGTCGACCAGGAAGGAGCGGTTGTGGTTGCGCTCCTCCGCCGCATCGCGGATCCACAGCGAGCCGATTACCAGCCAGATGCCGCGTTCCCGCGCCAGCCCGGTCAGCGCCTGCAGCACCGGATGACCGTCCTCCGGCAGGCCGGCCGCCAGCACCTGCCTGCGGCCGGTGGTCATGAAGCCGGTATTCTCCGGCGTCAGCACCAGGGTCGCGCCGGCATCCGCCGCCTCGTGGATCAGGCGCCGCGCCTGGTCGGCATTGGCCCCGGCATCGTCGACGGCCGTCATCTGGACGCAGCCGACGGTCAGTTCCTCGCTCATCGGTCGCCTTCCTTCCGGCAATGGCCGGCCCGGATCAGGCCGGCTGCAGCATCGGGTCCAGCTTGCCCGCCCTCTCAAGCGCATAGAGTTCGTCGCAGCCGCCGACATGGGTCTCGCCGATGAAGATCTGCGGCACCGTGTGGCGGCCGCCGGCGCGCTGCATCATCTCCGCCCGCAGGTCGGGATCCATGCCCACGTCGATCTCGTTGAAGGCGGCGCCCTTGTCGGTCAGCAGCTTCTTCGCCCGGTAGCAGTAGGGGCACATCATGGTGGTGTAGATCGTGATCTCGGACATCTCGCGGCCATCGTCCTCAGGCTGTGCGGGTAGCGCCGTGCGGGCCAGCAGCCGTGTCGCCCGGCGTCGTTCATGTCTGGCGCTCAGGATATAGGGCGGACGGGATCCGGAACAACGCGTGCCGGCGCACCGGCCGCACCGGCCGCATTGGCCGCCGGCGCGTCCCGGTCGGCCACCACCCGCGCCAGGGCGATCACGTCGACCGCCGCGGCACCGCCGCGGCGCAGCACCCGGGCCGCCTCCTGCACGGTGGCGCCGGTGGTATAGACATCGTCGACCAGCAGGATGCGGCGGCCGGCGATCCGATCCGCCGCGGCATCGGATAGGGCGAAGGCGCCGGCGACGTTGCGGGCCCGGCGGCTGCGGCTGAGGCCGCCCTGGCTCGGTGTCGCCCGGCGGCGCAGCAGCAGCCCGGTCGCCGCCGGCCGGCCGGAGAGGCGGGCCAGCGCCTTCGCCAGCAGGGCGGACTGGTTGTAGCGCCGCCGCCACAGCCGCCAGCGGTGCAGCGGCACCGGCACGATCAGCTCCGCCTCGGCCAGCAGCGCCGGCGCCGCCGCGGCCATCCGCTGCGCCAGGGCCGCGGCCATGTCGGTGCGGTCGCCATGCTTGAAGGCCAGGATCAGCCGCCGCACCGTGCCGCCATAGACGAACGGCGCGCGGGCCCGGTCGAAGGGCGGCGGGTCGGCCAGGCAGGCGCCGCAGGACAGCTCCCCCGGCACCGGATGGTCGAACGGCAGGCCGCAATGCCGGCAATGCGGCGGCGTGATGAAGGCCAGAGCCGACCAGCAGGACGGGCAGAGGCCGCCCTGCTCCGCCACCGGCCGGTCGCAGCCCAGGCATTGCGGCGGCCAGAGCAGGTCGCGCACGGCGCCCCACAACTGCCGGCAGGCCATTGCGGCGGCCATCCGCCCTGTGCCGGCCGCCGTTTCGGCCGGCCCCTCGTCAATCCCTGGCGGAAGGCCCATATTCCCGCCCCATGAGCAGTTCCTCCCCCGCCGACGATGCCGTCGTCTTCGACCGCCGCCAGGTGCGGCGGCAGCGCGACCGCGCGGCCGCCGGCTATGGCGACCATGACTTCCTGAAGCGCGAGATCGGCGCCCGCCTGGCCGAACGGCTGGGCGACGTGAAGCGCCGCTTTCCGCTGGCCCTCGACCTGGGGGCCCATGACGGTACGCTTGCCGAGCCGCTGGCCGGCGTCAACGGCATCGAGACCCTGGTCCATGCCGACCTGTCGCCGGCGATGTGCGCCGCCGCGCGGGCCCGCGGCCTGCCCGCCGTCGCCGCGGACGAGGAGGCGCTGCCCTTTGCCGCCGGCGCCTTCGACCTCGTCGTCTCGGCCCTGTCCCTGCACTGGGTCAACGACCTGCCGGGCGCCCTGCTGCAGCTGAACCGGGTGCTGAAGCCGGACGGCCTGTTCCTGGCCGCGATGATCGGCGGGCACAGCCTGTCGGACCTGCGCGCCGCCTTCATGGAGGCGGAACTGGCGGTCACCGGCGGCGCCGCGCCCCGGGTCTCGCCAATGGTTGAGGTGCGCGACGCTGGCGCCCTGCTGCAGCGGGCGGGGTTCGCCCTGCCGGTGACCGACGGCGATCGGGTCACAGTGACCTGGCCCGACCCGCTGACCGCGATGCGGGAGCTGCAGGCGATGGCGGAGGGCAATGCGATGGCGGCCCGCCACCGCGCGCCGCTGCGCCGCGAGGTGCTGCTGCATGCCGCCTCGCTCTGGCTGGACCGCTGCGGCAATGCGGAGGGGCGGCTGACGGTCGAGTTCGACGTGATCTGGCTGACCGGCTGGCATCCCGACCCCGGCCAGCAGCAGCCGCTGCGCCCCGGCAGCGCGAAGACCCGCCTGGCCGATGCCCTGGGCACCGACGAGATCCGCCTGCCGACCGACCCGCCCCGGGGCGGCGGAACCGTCTGACCGCAGGTCAGTGCAGCCGCACCATCGGCGGCCGCTTCTCCTCCGCGACGGCCTCCGCCGCGCGTGCCTTCGCCAGCTCCGCCTGCCGCCGCTGCCAGCGGTCGATCCGCCGGGTCGCGGCAAGCCAGATCGGGCTCGCGGCGGTGGAGAGCGCGATCAGCGCCACCAGGTAGTCATATTCCTCCCGCCCGATCACCCCGGCATCCAGCGCCTGGTTCCCCAGCACGAAGGAAAAGGTGCCGATCGGGACCAGCACGGTGCCGCAGAGCAGCGCCCGCTCCCAGGGCACCCGCATGACACGCAGGGTGAAGACATTGCCGACGGTCTTCAGCAGCAGGGCCAGTACCAGAAGCAGCAGCAGCTCGCCCCAATGCGCCCGCAGGAACTGGTAGTCGATCAGCAGGCCGATGGAGAGGAAGAAGACCATCAAGAGGATGTCCTTCACCGGCTCCGTCGTCTCCACGAAGTCCTTGCGGTGGGCCGAATTGCCGATGATCAGCCCGGCGAGGAAGGCGCCGAAGGCGCCCGACAGGCCCAGATATTCCGCCCCGACCGCGAACAGGAAGGCGATCGACAGGCCGATCAGGGTCAGCAGGCCGCGATCGCCCGCCAGCCGTTCCAGCAGTTCCAGCTTCAGCCGCTTGCGCTTCGACAGGAAGGCGATGGTGGCGGCCAGGGCGGCCAGCGCCACCAGGATGTGGACCAGGGTGTCCAGACCCGGCAGGCCGCCGCCGCTGAGGCCGCCCAGGAACAGCAGCATCGGCACGATGGCCAGTTCCTGCGCCACCAGCAGGCCGACCGCGACCTTGCCGGTGTCGCTGCGCAGCTCGCCGACATCCTGCAGCATGCGGATGCTGACCGCGGTATTGGTGATCACCACGCAGAAACCCAGGGCCAGGCCGCCCAGGACGCTGTCGCCGGTGATCCAGCGGGCGCCGGTCATGGCGGCCACCGACAGCAGGATCTGCATCGCGGTGGCGGCCATCGCCACCAGCCAGACGGTGCGGAAGGCGCGCAGCGACAGCTCCATGCCGATGAAGAACACCAGCAGGGTGACGCCCAGCTCGGCCAGCAGGTTCACCGCATCCCGGTGGTCGATCAGGTTCAGGACCGACGGGCCCAGCACGAAGCCGGCCAGGATATAGCCGACCATCGCCGGCTGGCGCATGCGCATCATGACGATGCCCAGCACCGAGGCGGCGAAGCAGACCAGGGTGATCTCGACGATCTGGTGGTCGACGTGCATTTCTGTCCCCCCAGCCGGGGCCCGGTCCGGGGCCGTGGGCTAGAACGGCCCCATCTTTGATAGAACCGTTGTCGTTCTCGGGCTTGACCCGAGAACCCATTCCGCATGCCGTTCAGAGACCCCACGGCTGGCGGAATGGATCCCGGATCAAGTCCGGGATGACAATCGTGGATTCTATGCCGCCTTTACCTTTCCCGGGAACGCCCTAGGGCTGCAGGAGGTCGCGCAGCAGCGCGATCAGCGGCAGGTCGGCCGGGGGCATCGGCAGCTCGCGCATCCGGTTCGGGCGCACCCAACGCAGGGCCTGCCCCTCCCGCGGCGCGATGCTGCCCTGCCACTTGCGGCAGACATAGAGCGGCATCAGCAGGTGAAAGTCGTCATAGCCATGGCTGGCGAAGGTCAGCGGCGCCAGGCAGTCGGCCGAGACGTCGATCGACAGCTCCTCCGCCAGTTCGCGGATCAGCGCGGCCTCCGGCGTCTCGCCGGCCTCCACCTTGCCGCCCGGAAACTCCCACAGGCCGGCCATCGACTTGCCTTCCGGCCGCTGCGCCATCAGCACCCGGCCGTCCGCATCCACCAGGGCCGCCGCTGCGACCAGCACCATGCGCAGCGGCGCCACTCCTCCGGCCGGATCTCCCGTCACCGGCAGCCCCTCAGCTGCGATAGTCGGCGTTGATGTCGATATAGCCGCGGGTCAGGTCGCACGACCAGACTTCCGCGGCGCCGGGGCCGTCGCCGACCTGGACCGTGACGCGGACATCGCGCCCGGCGTAGTGGGCCGACGCCGCCGCCTCGTCATAGTCGGGCAGCACGCCGCCGCCGGCGGCCACCACCTGGTCGCCGATGCGGATCGTCAGCACCTCCGGGGGGATGTCGTAGCCGGACTTTCCCACCGCCATGGCGATGCGGCCCCAATTGGCGTCGCCGCCGGCCACGGCGGTCTTCACCAGCGGCGATTCCGCGATCTTCAGGGCGATCAGCCGGGCATCCCGGTCGCTGGGCGCGCCGGCGACCTTCACCGTCAGCAGCTTGGTCGCGCCTTCGCCGTCGGCCGCGATCTGCTTCGCCAGGTCGATGGCGATCCCGTGCAGGGCATGGCGGAACGCCGCCAGGCGATGGTCCGACAGGTCGTCGATCGCGGTGTTGCCGGCCGAACCGGTGGCGAACATCAGCGACATGTCGGAGGTCGACATGTCGCCGTCGACACTGATGCTGTTGAAGGACAGGTCGTTGGCTTCCCGCATCAGGTCGCGGATCAGCTCCGGCCCCAGGGCGGCGTCGGTGGCCAGGAAGGCCAGCATCGTCGCCATGTTCGGGGCAATCATGCCGGAGCCCTTTGCAATGCCGGCGATCCGCACCTTCGTGCCGTCGATCTCGGTCTCCGCCGCCGCACCCTTGATGAAGGTATCGGTGGTGGCGATCGCAGTCGCCGCCCGCGCCCAGGCTTCCGGCCCCCCGGGTCCGGCCGCGGCAGCCTTCGCCAGGTCCGCCATGACCTTTTCGACCGGCCCGGCATCGGGGACCTGGCCGATCACGCCGGTGGAGGAGAGGCAGACCTCGTCGGTGCGGCAGCCGGTCGCTTCCGCCACCGCCGCGGCACAGCGTTCGGCGAAACGCTCGCCGGGGGCGCCGGTCATCACGTTGGCATTGCCGGCATTGACCAGCAGGGCCCGTGCCCGGCCGCCGGGCAGGATGCGCCGCGTCCAGACCACCGGCACGCCGGGAATGGAGGAGGTGGTGGTCGCGCCGCCGACGGTGGTGCCTTCCGGGAAGGTCATCAGCAGCAGGTCGTCGCGGCCCTTGTAGCGCATGCCCGAAGCGCCGACGGCAATGCCGACGCCGGCGATGGCCGGAAGCTCGGGGAACCGCTCGGGCGCGAGCGGGGAGCGGGGATGCTTGGAAGCCATGGTCATCGGTCCCTGCGGGCCGCGGAAGCTGCGGCGCGCCGGACCCTAATGAGACGGGGGCCGGCGCGCAATATCGCACGCCGGCCCCCGCGATCGTTCCCGCGGGCGTGGTGGCGCCGGCTTGAACCTGCCGGCGGCGCTACTGCGCCGCGCCGGGTGCTGCCGGGGCGCCTTCCATGCGCTCGATCTGCGCCGTCGCCTTCAGGCGGTCGATCTCGGCCGCGATCGCGTCCTGGACGATCTCCTGCCGCAGTTCCGGGCGCAGCTCCTCCAGGCTGGGCGGGGCCGCCTTGCGGCGCTCCTCGGTCTTGATGACATGCCAGCCGAACTGGGTCTGCACCGGGCTCTCGTTATAGCTGCCGGGCTCCAGGGCGAAGGCGGCCTCGGAGAAGCTCGGCACCATCTGCTCCTTCTCGAAGAAGCCGAGGTCGCCGCCCTTGGACTTGGACGGGCCGATGGAATGCTCCTGCGCCGCCTCGGCAAAGTCCTTGCCGGCGTCCAGCTCGGCGATGATCTTCTTCGCCTCCTCCTCGCTCTCCACCAGGATGTGGCGGGCGCGGATCTCCTCCCGCTCGCCGAATTCCGCCTTCTTCGCCTCATAGGCGGCGGACAGCGCCTCGTCCGTCATCGCCTTTTCCGCCAGGTCCTGCAGGTAGAGCTGGGTCAGCAGCTTGCGCCGGCGCTGCGCCATTTGCTCGGCAAAGGCCTCGCTCTCGTCGACGCCGGCCTCGTCCGCGGCCTGGGCGACCAGCTCGGCGCTGATCACGTTGTCGAGAACCAGGCCGACCAGCATCGCCTGCGGCATCTGCTGCGCCTGCGGCGGCAGGTTCCGCATCTCTTCGGCGACGTCCTGCATGCGGATCTCGCGGCCGTTCACCCGCGCCACCACCTGCTTCATGTCGACTGCCGCCGGCTGTTCCGCGGCCTGTTCCGTCGCCGGCTTTTCGTCGGCCAGGGCCGGGCCGGCCGCCAGCGCGGCCACCGCCATGGCGCCGCCCAGGAAGGCGGCTTCCAGGCCGCGGGCACGGTGGCGGCGGCCCGAAGCGGCGCTGCCGGCGCGTGCGGCGGTCGGCTGGGTGTTGGTCCTGATACGCATGGATGGCTCCTTGGTTCCGGCGGGCCGGGAGGGCCCTGCCGGGTTGAAATCGTGCAGGCTGAAGGCGGGGAACCTGCGAGGTGATGCCGGGGTCAGACCTCGCCCCGGAATGTGGCGAGGCGATGGCGGCAATCTGTGCGCTTGATTGACAGTGTTTCGGGCACTCCTTATCTCAGACCCCGAAGCGGAAGGGTCGCGAGCCCACCGCGTTCCCCGATATTCCGCGCGAAAGAGATCCTCTTATGTTCGGCGCGCTGGCGCAGAAGTTCTTCGGCACGACAAACGACCGTATCGTCAAGGCCTACCGCAAGCGGATCGGCGCGATCAATGCGCTGGAGCCGGAGCTGGAGGCCCTGACGGACGAGGCCCTGCGCGAAAAGACCGCGGAATTCCGCCAGCGCCTGGCCGACGGCGCCGATCTCGACGATCTCCTCGTGGAGGCCTTCGCCGTGGTGCGCGAGGCGGCCAAGCGCACCCTCGGCCAGCGGCATTTCGACGTGCAGCTGATCGGCGGCATGGTGCTGCACGAGGGCAACATCTCGGAGATGAAGACGGGCGAGGGCAAGACCCTCGTCGGCACCCTGCCGGTCTATCTCAACGCCCTTGAAGGCAAGGGCGTGCACGTCGTCACGGTGAACGACTATCTGGCCCGCCGCGATGCCGCCTGGATGGGCGAGATCTACCAGTTTCTCGGCCTGACCGTCGGCGTGATCCTGCACGAGATGGACGACGAGCAGCGCCGCGCCGCCTATGCCTGCGACGTGACCTATGCCACCAACAACGAGCTGGGCTTCGACTATCTGCGCGACAACATGAAGTTCCAGCGCGCAGCGATGGTGCAGCGGCCGTTCAACTTCGGCATCGTCGACGAGGTCGACTCGATCCTGATCGACGAGGCGCGGACGCCGCTGATCATCTCCGGCCCCTCGGACGATTCCTCGGAAATGTACCGCCGGGTCGACGCCCTGATCCCGCAGCTGACCGAGGAGCATTACGAGAAGGACGAGAAGTCCCGCACCGTGAGCTTCACCGAGCCCGGCACCGAACGGATCGAGGAACTGCTGCGCGAGGCGGGGCTGCTGGAGGAAGGCGGCCTCTACGACATCGAGAACATCACCGCGGTCCACCATGTGAACCAGGCGCTGCGCGCCCACCACATGTTCGCCCGCGACACCGACTACATTGTCAAGGATGACAAGGTCATCATCATCGACGAGTTCACCGGTCGCATGATGGAGGGCCGCCGCTATTCGGAGGGCCTGCACCAGGCGCTGGAGGCGAAGGAGAAGGTGACCATCCAGGCGGAGAACCAGACCCTCGCCTCGATCACCTTCCAGAACTATTTCCGGCTCTACCCGAAGCTGGCCGGCATGACCGGCACGGCGATGACGGAAGCTGCGGAGTTCGCCGACATCTACAAGCTGGAGGTGGTGGAGATCCCCACCAACCTGCCGATCGCGCGCGAGGACCATGACGACGAGGTCTACCGCACCGCGAAGGAGAAGTACGACGCCATCGTCGAGGAACTGGCGGAAGCGCAGGAGCGCGGCCAGCCGGTGCTGGTGGGCACCACCTCGATCGACAAGTCGGAGCTTCTGTCCCGCCTGCTGAAGGAAAAGAAGGTCCGCCACAATGTGCTGAACGCCCGCTACCACGAGCAGGAGGCCCATATCGTCGCACAGGCCGGCCGCCTGGGCGCGGTGACGATCGCCACCAACATGGCCGGGCGCGGCACCGACATCCAGCTGGGCGGCAACCTGGACATGCGCATCGCCGACGAGGCGGCGCCGATCGAGGACGAGGCGAAGCGCCAGGCGAAGATCGCGGAGATCACGGCCGAGGTGGAGGCGGAGCGCGCGAAGGTGAAGGAGGCCGGCGGCCTCTACGTCATGGGCACCGAGCGGCACGAGAGCCGGCGTATCGACAACCAGCTGCGCGGCCGCTCCGGCCGGCAGGGCGATCCCGGCACCTCGAAGTTCTACCTGTCGCTGGAAGACGACCTGATGCGGATCTTCGGGTCGGAGCGCATGGACGGCATGCTGCGCAAGCTGGGCCTGCAGGAGGGCGAGGCGATCGCCCACCGCTGGATCAACAAGGCGCTGGAGAAGGCGCAGCAGAAGGTCGAGGCGCGGAACTACGACATCCGCAAGAACCTGCTGCGCTTCGACGATGTCATGAACGACCAGCGCAAGGTGATCTACGAGCAGCGCATCGAGCTGATGGAGGCCGAGGACGTCCAGGAGACGGTCGCCGACATGCGCCAGGACGTGATCGAGACCCTGGTCGCCCGCCACATCCCGGAAAAGGCCTATGCCGAGCAGTGGGATGCCGAGGGCCTGCGGGTCGAGGTGGAGCGCATCTTCGGCGTCAACCTGCCGATCCCGGACTGGGCCAAGGAAGAGGGCATCGCCGACGAGGAGATCCGCAGCCGCATCACCGACATGGCCGACCGCAAGGCGGCCGAGAAGGCGGCCAATTTCGGCCCCGACGTGATGCGGATGGTGGAGAAGAGCCTGCTGCTGCAGCTGCTGGACCAGAAGTGGAAGGAGCATCTGCATCACCTGGACCATCTGCGCCAGGCGGTCGGCCTGCGCGCCTATGCCCAGCGCGACCCGCTGAACGAATACAAGCGGGAGGCCTTCGACCTGTTCGAGTCCATGCTGGCCGGCCTGCGGGAGACGGTTACCCAGGTGCTCGCCCATGTGGAGATCCGCCCGCGCGAGGAGGAGGCGGCCGAACAGCAGCTGGCGATGCGCCAGCAGGCCGCCTTCGCCCGCATGCAAGAAAGCCATCCCGACCCGCAGGCGGCCGCCGCCACCGACGGCGCCGACCCGATGCCGCAAGGCAGCGACCGGGACGGCGAGCGGGCCGCGGCGCAGCCGCGCCGGGCCCAGGCCCAGCCGCAGGCAGCCACCCGCCAGCCGGCGGCACGGATGGACAAGAACGACCCCTCGACCTGGGGCCGGGTGCCGCGCAACGCCCCCTGTCCCTGCGGCTCCGGCAAGAAGTTCAAGCATTGCCACGGCGCCGTCGCGGCCGCGGGGCCGGCCGCCGAATAGGGCGTCGGGCCGGGGCTGATCCAGGGCGTTGCGGCGCCACCGCCTGTCCCGTCGTCCTCGGGCTCGACCCGAGGATCGTGGCAGGCCGGCGAGGCTGCACCGACAAGGCACTCCGCCGCGCGTTGACCGGTCCTCGGGTCGAGCCCTACGGGATTCACATATCTCTTCTCTTCGACACGCCTCCCTGCTGCCGTCGCCCTCGGGCTTATATGAGGCGGCTTGTGTCAAGGCGTTGCCGGTAGATTTGCAGCAGCTTTTTCTGTCGGGCGGGGCGCAGGT
>NZ_JBHRTR010000001.1:0-26859 GCF_042646425.1 Marinibaculum pumilum | reverse complement strand
TCACCTCCAGACAGCCAACAGATGGCACTCCAATGGACATGACCACTAAACCGGACACCAGTGGGTCAAGCCATGGAATGACCGCGGCAGGGAAGGCGGTCGATCAGATCTGTGGATGCCGTAGGCTCGAGGGCCGATGCCGACGAAGTCGGCCCGTCACATCCCCTTTTCGGACGGGTCCCAGGGCCAGTAGCGGGCGATTGCGCCGGCATCCACCCGCAGGTCGGTACCGGTGATCATCGCCGCATCGTCGGAGGCGAGGAACACCGCCGCCCGGCCATAGTCGCTGGGCGAGGGCAGCTTCTGCATCGGGATCTTCGCGCGGTAGGGCGCCATCACGTCGGTCGCCGGCCGCTCCACCTTGCGGCCCCAGCGCTCCGCCCGGTCGAAGGATTCGGCGCGGTCGGTGGCCGTCGGCGTCAGGCTGTTCACCCGTATGTTGTGGCTCACCAGTTCCATCGCGGTGGAGCGGGTGAAGTTCATCAGCCCGCCCTTGGAGGTCGAATAGGCGACATTGCGCGGCTCGCCCTGGTGGCCGGCGGTCGAGATGATGTTGATGATGCTGCCGGGCAGCTGCCGCTCGATCAGGGACTGGGCGACATGCTTGGTGAACAGGAAGGCGCCGCCCAGGATGATGCCGGTCTGGCGCAGCCAGAAGTCGTAGGACATGTCCAGCACGCCCTGCTTGTTGAAGATGGCGGCGTTGTTGACCAGCACGTCGACCTTGCCGAACGTCGCGACTGCCTGCGCGACGGCTTCCTTCACCTGCGCCTCGTCGGTGACGTCGCAGGTGATGCCCAGGGCCTTCCCGCCCTGGCCCTGGATATAGGCGGCGCAGTCATTGGCGTTCTCAGCCACCGCGTCGACGGCGACCAGGGCCGCGCCCTCTGCGGCCAGCGCCTCGGCGATGCCGCCGCCGATATTGGGGCTGGTGCCCGTGACGATGGCGACCCGATCTTTCAGCTTCATCGGCGTTTCTCCCCCTGCGGCCTGCGCCGTTCAATTGGACTGACCATTCATAGAATGGACAGCTTCGGGTCACCAGGGGTAAGGCTCAAATCCAGATGTCGTTCTCCGCCGTCAGGGCGCCGCCGGCCTCGCCGGTATTCACCACCCCGCGCGGCTCGATCAGCATCACATGCGCCCCGGTCTCCGCGACGGGGCGATGCTCCACACCCTTCGGCACCACGTACATTTCTCCCGCCTGTAGCTCGACGGTGCCGTCGCGCAGCTCGATGCGCAGCGCGCCGTCGATCACCAGGAAGCATTCGTCGGTGTCGGGATGGTCGTGCCAGACGAACGCCCCCTGCAGCTTCACCAGCTTGAACTGGTAGTCGTTCATCTCCGCCACCACCCGCGGCGACCAATGGTCGTGGAACAGGGCGAGCTTGTCGCGGATGTTGACCGGCTTGCGGCTCATGGCGGCCTCCCCCCTCAGCGCAGCGGCAGGACGGACACGCCGCCGATGTCCGCAACGTCGCGGTTCGGCTCCGGCCCGCCGCGGTCGATGGCAATGAAGTCGGTCTCCCGTTCCAGCGCCAGGATCGCGCCGTGCCAGGTGCCGCGATGGTAGGAGATCGCCTGTCCCGGCCGCCCCTGGAAGGCGCGGATCCGGGCAGGGTCGGGGCCGTCGGCATCGGCCAGCGGCGGCGCCACCACCACCAGGAAGGGCGCCGGGGTGAGGGCGGCGAACAGCTGGGTCGACAGCGGGTGGCGCTCCAGGAACGGCACCGGGATCGCGCCTGTCGCCGGTTGCACCCGGTAGACGTCGAGCTTCGCCCGCCCGTCGCCGAAGTCGAAGGCGATCAGGTCGTCGAAGCGGATCGTGGTGCCGAAGCCGAGCCGCTTGCCGGTCGCCGGCTCCGGGTCGATCACCTGTCCGAACGGGGCGAAGGCGGCGGCGGTCAGCGGCTCCGCCTGGATCGTGGTTTCCGTCATCCGGGTCCTCATGCGCTGCGGGATGGCGATATCCTCAGGCGCGGATCGAGGATCGATCAAGCACGGATCGCAGACGCCTTGTGCATGGCGTCGCCCGGCATGTGCAACCAAAGTGCAGAGACCGGGCCGGGCCCGGGCCCGGGGCCGGTGGTCTGCAGTCTCGCGCGGTCCGCCCCGGTCGCCGGCCGTCTATGCGGCGGTGTCGACCGCCGCCCGCGCGAAGATCTCCGTCACCTTGGCGGCCAGGGCGCGGCCCAGATCGGCATTGTTCTGCGCGGTGAAATGGATGCCGTCCACGCCGTCGGTGCTGATCACCGTTCCGGCATCCAGGAAGTCGACCTTAAAGAAGGCGGCCAGCGCCGCGTAGTGGCGCGCCAGTTCCTTCGTCTTTTCGTGGCCGCCCTCGAACATGCCCTGGAACCAGGGATCGGGCATCGGGGTGAGGGGCGGCGGCGCGACGACCAGGGTGCGCGGCGCCGGGTAGGGGGTGCCGATGCCGCCGGCACTGCCGGCGATCTGGCCCACAAGCTTCGCCATCCCGTTGGCGATCTCGTAGGGGGTGCGGTGGAAGAAGGACTTCGTGTCGTTGGTGCCCAGCATGACGATCACCAGGTCCAGCGGCAGGTGGCTGGCCAGCGCGGACGGCAGGTAGGCACTGCCGTTCAGCCGGGGATCGGTGGGATCGTCCAGGTTGGTCGTGCGCGCGCTCAGCCCTTCCTCGACGATCTCGAAACCTGCTCCCAGATGCGCGGCCATCGCGCCGGTCCAGCGCTCCGCAAAGGGATAGCGCAGGGTCGGTGCGCCCTCGGCGACGGGGATCCAGCCCCAGGTCAGACTGTCGCCGAAGCACATGATGCGTCTGGTCTCTGTCATCGGCTTCTCCTCCTTCGGAATGTTGGTTCAGGCTTGGGTCAGGCATTGGCCCTGCGCAGCCCGTACAGGGTGGCGGCCAGCAGGATGATCAGGCCCTGGGCGACGAGCTTGCCCGGCTCCTTGATGCCCAGGGTGGTCATCACGACGAACAGCAGGGCAAAGGACAGCACGCCGAAGAACGGTCCCCAGACGCCGCCTTCGCCGCGGCCGAAGATCACGCCGCCCAGGATCGCGGCGGCCACCGCGTTCAGCGACAGGTCAAGGCCGAAGCGGATGCTGCCCACCGCGATGGAGGCGGTCTGGACCAGCCCGGCCAGGGCGGCCATCAGGCCGGAGATCGTATGTGCTGCGATCACGGTGCGCCGCACCGGCACGCCGGAGAAATGCGCCGCGACCGGATTGTCGCCAACGGCGGCCACGAAACGGCCGAACACGAAGCGCGACAGGAAGACCGCCATCAGGGCGGTCAGGGCGATCCAGGCCAGGATCGGCAGCGGCACCGCGAACAGCTTTGCATTGTAGGCGGCGTTGAAGACCTGCGGCACATTGCCGGGCGGCTTGCCGTTCGCCAGGAACTGCACGATGCCGATCAGCACGATGCTCACGCCCAGCGTGACGATCACGGCGGAGGCGCGCCTGATGCCGACCATCATGCCGTTGAACAGGCCGACCCCCAGGCCGGTGGCGATGCTGACGGGCACCAGAAGCTCGGGCCCGGCGGCGCCGAACATTCCGGAAGAGATGTAGTAGTTGACCAGCAGGATGATGCCGCCCGCCGACAGGTCGATGGAGCGGACGTTCATCACCAGCAGCTGCCCCAGGACGACGATGCCCAGCGGCGCCACCTGGCGGATGAAGACGCCCATGACGTTGAGGTTGAAGAGCTGCGGGCGGGTGAACCAGAGCACCAGCACCAGTACGGCGAAGACGTAGTAGGCCGGCGGCACGGCCGCCAGCCGCCGGAGGGTCGCATGGAAGATGGCCGCCATCGCGCTTCCCCTACAGGCCCATGAACCGGCGCGGCTGCAGGGCCACCACGACCAGGAGGATGGCACCCTTCACCGCCGTCTGGATGAAGGCCGACAGGTTCTCCAGGTTCATGCCGTTGGCCAGCAGGGCCATGATCAGGGCGCCGGTCACCGTGCCCTGCAGGCTGCCCACGCCGCCGGCCAGCTGGGTGCCGCCGAGCGCGACCGCGGTGATCGAATCCAGCGCGAAGGGGGTGCCGATATTGGGATCGCCGGAGGCGATGCGTCCGGCCAGGAAGCAGCCGGCCAGCGCGGCGAACAGGGAACAGGCGATATAGGCCAGCAGTACGTTGCGCCGGTCGGCGATGCCGAAGGCGCGGGCGATCTCGGGGCCGCCGCCGATGGCGAACAGGTGCAGGCCGAAGCGGGAGCCGTGGATCAGCTTCCAGCCCAGCAGCAGCACCAGCACCGCCCAGACCAGCGGCATGTAGATGCCCAGAACCTCGCCGGTGACCAGGTCGGTGACGATGGCGGGGATCGTGCCGCCGGCGACCGGCCGCAGCAGCATGGTGCCGCCCTGCACGATCATCATCATCGACAGGGTGGCGATGATCGGATGCACATGCAGCCGGGTGACGGCGATGCCGTTGACCGCGCCGACCAGCGCCGCGGCGAGGAAGGCGGCAGGCAGGACGACATAGCCGGGCGCATCGAGCGCCAGGATCGCGGTGGTCAGGCTGACGACCGCGCCGACCGAGAGATCCAGGCCGCGGACCAGGATGACCAGCATCTGCCCGATGGCGATCACCAGCAGCGGCACCGCCTGGGCGACGAGGTTCAGCAGGTTCTGGGCGTTCAGGAATTCTTCGCTGCGCAGCGCCAGCAGGATGCAGGCGATGCCGCCGATGAGCAGCGGTATCAACCACAGGCCCTGCCGCGAATTCTGCCCGGTCAGCAGCCGGCGCATGGTCGCTGTCATGTCGGTTCCGCTCCTGCGGTGATGGGCCGGGCTCTTGCGCCGGCGGCCGGCATGGACGCATCCACCTGCGGCCGGGTCATCAGCGCGGCATCCAGGATTGCGTGCTCCGTGGCCTCCCGCGCCGGCATCTCGCCGACGATCGTGCGGTCGTGCATCACGTAGATCCGGTCGCACAGGCCGATCAACTCGATCGTCTCGCGCGACAGGACCAGGATCGCGCCGCCGGCCGCCGCGAAGTCGCGCAGCTGCCGGTAGATCTCCGCCTTGGCACCGATATCGACGCCGCGGGTTGGTTCCTCCACCAGCAGGATGTCGCTGCCGGCCGCCAGGTAGCGGCCCAGCAGCACCTTCTGCTGATTGCCGCCCGATAGGGAGCCGACCGAAGCGGCCGGTCCCTGCGTCTTCACCGCCATCCGCGCAATGATTTCCGCGACCGCACGGCCATGGCGCCGCGCCAGCGCGAAGGCGCCGCGCGCGGCATGCAGGCCGATCGACAGGTTGTGCGCGACGGAGAGCTGCAGGAACAGGCCCTCGTCCTTGCGGTCCTCTGGCACGAAGCCCAGTCCGCGCGCCTGCAGCAGGCGGATGCCGGAGGCTGCCGGCACCGGCATCGGCAGGGCTTGGCCGCGGACCGTCACGGTGCCTGCGAACGGATGGAACTGGCCGACCAGGGCCCGCAGGAATTCGCGCTGCCCCTGTCCCTCCAGCCCGGCGAGGGCGACGATCTCCCCCTTGTGCAGGCTCAGCGCGAAAGGCCGGCTGTCGGCGGCCAGCCGGAACCCTTCGACGGACAGGACCGATGCGCCGGGTACGCCGCTGCGGGCGGGGAACAGGTCGGCGATGTCGCGCCCGACCATCATGGCGATCAGGCTTTGCGGCGTCACCTGATCCATCGCGCAGGTGGCGACGTTGCGGCCGTCCTTGAGGACCGTCACCGTGTCGCAGATCGCGAAGATCTCGTCCATGCGGTGGGAGATGTAGATGATGGCGTTGCCCTGCGCCTTCAGCTGCCGGATATGGCGGTTCAACATCTCGACGTCGGCGGCATTCAGGGCAGCGGTCGGCTCGTCCAGGATGTAGACCCGGGCATTGGCGGAGATGCCGCGGGCGATCTCGACGAACTGCCGCTGGGCGATGCTCAGCTCCGATACCAGGGTGGCCGGGTCCAGGTCGAGGCCGAGCGCGCGCAGGGTCTCGGCGCTGCGCGCCTGCATCGTCCGCCGGTCCACCGCGCCGGTCCGGGTCACCGGCTCCTTGCCGAGGAACAGGTTCTCCGCGATCGACAGGTTGGGCAGCAGGGAGAGTTCCTGGAAGACGGTCGAGATGCCGCGGTCGAGCGCCTCCCGCGGGGCGCGGAGGCGCAGCGGCGCGCCGGCCATCCTGATGCTGCCGGCATCGGCCTCCACCACGCCGGCGAGGATCTTCATCAGGGTCGACTTGCCGGCCCCGTTCTCGCCCATCAGCGCATGGACGGAGCCCGCGCGCAGGGTGAGTGCGACACCGTCCAGCGCGACACTGCCGCCATAGGCCTTGCCGATCCCGGACATCTCGATCAGGGCGGGTTCAGGTGGCGCGGACTCGGGGGAATGCTGCATCGGCATCGCCGGGAAAAGGGCGCGGCCGGCGTTGCCGGCCGCGCGGTCGAGGCGGGTACGGCTATTTCGTGCCGTAGTACTTCTGCAGATCTTCTTCGCTCAGGCTGGTGGGGAACCAGACATTCGCGGAGAGGTCGGGGCGATGATGCTGCTTGACCTTCTCCAGGTCCCAGCCTTCCGGCCAGTAGACATAGCGCTTGTGCAGCGGCTTGCCTTCCAGCAGCGCAACGGCGGCGCGGATCCCGGCGGCGCCCTGCTCCGGGCCGTACTCGGCGGAGATCGACCTGAAGCCGTCGTTGATCCACTGGCCGAAGAAACCGTTATTGCCCTCGCCGGTGATCGGCGGGATCGGTGCCCCGAACTGCTTGAACACGTCGACGCAGGCGCGGGTCATGTCGGCGCCGGACGACCAGATGCCGTCCACGTCGGGATCGTTCAGGAAGAAAGTCTCGCAGACCTTCTTGCCGTTGTCGTACTGCCAGGCGCCGACATCCTCGGCGACGATCTCGACCTCGCTGCCCTCCAGCGCCTGGAGCAGGCCCTTGTAGCGGTTGATATCCTCCGGATGCGCCGGCAGGCCGCGCAGCACCCAGATCTTGCCCTTGCCGCCAAGCTCCTTGACCAGCCAGTCGCCCATCACCTTGCCGAAATTCTGGGCGCCGCCCTGGATGTCGACGGTGAAGGCGTCGGTCTCCGTCAGGCCGGTATGGACGATGACGGGAATGCCGGCGGCGACCGCCTTCTCGATGCCCGCATCGGCGGAGGTCGGCGTCAGCGGCGTGACGATCAGCGCATCGACCTTCTGCGCGATCAGGTCCTCGATATCGGCGACCTGCTTGGCCTGGCTGATATTGGCATCCAGCAGGATGAACTTGCCGATCCGGTCGTCGCGCGCGGCCGCCGCCTCGGTGTCATGCGCCATCTGCACGGTCCAGGTATTGGCGTTCACGCCGAAATGGCTCATGCCGATGGTCCAGGGCGGCGCCGTCTCGAAGGCGCCGGCCTCCGTCATGCGGGCATCGTCCGGATGGGGGGAGACGCCCTCCATCAGCACGACCTCCTCGGCCTGCGCCGTCGTTCCGGCGATCAGGGCGGTGCCCAGGATCAGGCCTGCTGCGAATCTCTTCGCGACTTCGAACATTGGTGATTTCCTCCCGACTGAATCGTTGTCGTTCCGCCTCGTCGATGCGAGGTGCCTTGTCCGGCACGGTGGCGCCGGCAGGATCGGCCGGGCCGATGCGATGCAGTGTTCGGCGGCGGGCACGCAGGTACGGCTTCCGCGCCGCCGTTCGGCGGTGCGGACGAAAGCCCTGCGGAATGTCGTGCCTGTGCCGGTTCGCTGAAAGCCTTGCCGGACATTCGTCGCCGGCGGCGCTTTTTCGCTTCGGCTGCTGACGCAACCGGCCCTGATCGTCCTCCTCCGCAGATGAAAAAATCACGGGCCGTGGGGCCTGTCAATAGTTAGTCATTGTGAATGAATAATTGGCCCTGGCCCGAACGCTCTTGCTCCGCGCCGGGCAGCGCCGCATGTTGCGGCGGACCCGGAAGTCCGCAGGGAGGCGGGCTTGCCGGCCTGGCGGCGACCTGCCGGACGCGAGATCGGGACAACGACATGCGATCCATTCTCTGCTTCGGGGACTCCAACACCCACGGCCAGATACCCGGGATGGGGCCGCTCGACCGCTATGCGCGCGAGCAGCGCTGGCCGGGCATCCTGCAGGCACAGCTCGGCGCCGGCTGGCATGTCATCGAGGAAGGGTTGAGCGGCCGCACCACCGTCCACGACGACCCGATCGAAGGGGCGCACAAGAACGGCCGCCTCTATCTGCGCCCCTGCCTGCAGAGCCATGCCCCGCTGGACCTGGTGATCCTGATGCTGGGCACCAACGATCTGAAGGTGCGCTTCCACATGCCGCCCTCGGAGGTGGCGATGGGGATCGGCTGCCTGGTCTACGACATCAAGGAACTGGCGCCCGGACCGCGCGGTGCGGTGCCGGAGATCATGGTCGTGGCGCCGCCGCCGATGCTGGACGACATCAAGGAATGGGAATCGATCTTCGCCGGCGCGCAGGAGAAATCGCGCCGGCTGGCCCTGGAATTCGAGATCATCGCCGATTCCCTGGAAGTGCATTTCTTCGACGCCGGCTCCGTCGTGGCCTGCAGCCCGGCCGACGGCTTCCACATCGATGCGGCGGCACATGAGGCGCTGGGCGTGGCGCTCGCCCAGGAGATCGAGGCGATCGGCTGGGCCGATGCCGCCGGCTGAGCCCGCCCGCACGGCAGCGATGACGAGGTTCGCCCTTGCCTGACATGAGGTTTGCGCCGCCGAACCCGCTGCGGATCGCCGATCGCGCAAGCGGCCTCAACGCGCTCAGCGTACGCAGCTACAATGAGCGGCTGGTGCTGTCGCTGCTGCTGCAGAACGAGGGCATCTCCAGGATGGAGATCGGCGAGCGAACCGGCCTCTCGGCGCAGACCGTCTCGGTGATCGTGCGGTCCCTGGTGCAGGAGGGGCTGGTCGCCAAGGGCGAGGCACAGCGGGGCCGGGTGGGGCCGCCGACGATCCCGCTCTCGCTGAACCCGGAAGGCGCCTATGCGGTGGGCATCGGCTTCAGCTATCGCTGGATCGACATCGTCCTGATCGACTTCGTCGGCACCGTCCGCTTCCATGCCCGGCTGCCGCTGCCGGCCCTGCGGGAGGCGGATGCGCCGCTGCTCGCGGCGGTGCGGGATGCCATTGCCGTGCTGCCCGCCGCCCAGCAGGCGCGGGTTGCCGGCATCGGCCTGGCGCTCCCGCAGGACGTGGAGGCGGGCGAAAGCCTTGCCGACGGCAGCCTGGCGGAATCCGGCGCGCTGCAGGGCCGGATCGAGCAGTCGGTCGGCCTGCCGGTCTTCCTGCAGAACGACGTCACGGCGACCGCCGGTGCGGAAAGCATGTTCGGCGTTGCCAAGACCCTGGACGATTATCTGTTTTTCTTCCTGGGCGCGCGGCTGCGTGGCCGCCTGGTGCTGAACCATCAGATCTACTACGGCAATTCCGAGGTCAGCTTCGACACCGGCCTGCTCCGGCTGGAGGCGGCGCTGGCTGCGGCCGGCCGGCTCGACGGCTCGCTCTGGGACGGCGACAGGGACTGGCCCGACGGCGGTGCCGCCTTCGACGCCTGGCGCCGGCAGTGCCGCGACCGGTTGCGGCAGTCGATCGAGGGGCTGACCCAGTTCATCGAGCTGAAGACCGTGGTGCTGGCCTCCTATGCGCCGGCGCGGATCTGTCAGGGGATCTGCGACGACCTGACCTCGGTCCTGCCCGGCGTGAGGGCCGTGGCCAGCGGCATCGGTACCTCGGCGAAGGCGGTGGGTGCGGCGAGCCTGCCGTTCAGCTCCCGCTTCATGGTCCAGTGAGCGTCGGGGCGGACGTCCCATTATGCAATAAAATGCACTTGCCTTGAGCGGAATCAGGCGGCAGGAATGCATTATATGTCATAAATACGACCTGGCGCGGTGGGCCGAAGCGGCTCTGCCGCAGCGATCGGGTCAAGGGGAGCGGAAACGACATGAGCATGGACTCGGCCAATGCGGCCCTGTACTTCGTCGACCGTCACACTGGCGAGGGCCGCGGCGACAAGACCGCCTTCCGTGAGGCCGCCGGCGCGAAGCGCGAGATCAGCTATGGCGCGCTGGCGGCGCGCACCGCGCAGATGGCGGGGGCGCTCGCCCGGACCGGCATCCGCCGCGACGAGCGCGCGCTGATGCTGATGCTGGACAGCGTCGATTTCCCGGTGATCTTCTGGGGTGCGATCAAGGCCGGGGTGAACCCGATCCCGCTGAACACCCTGCTGTCGACCTCGGTCTATGACGAGATCTTCCACGACAGCCGCGCCTCCTGTCTGTTCGTCTCCGCCGCTTTGTACGACACCGTCGCCGCCGCCCTGCCGCTGAACCCCTTCATCCGCAAGGTGGTGGTTGTGGGTGGCCCGGTGCCGGAGGGCGCGCCGGACGGCACGGAGGCGTTCGACGATTTCATCGCAGGCGCCGAAGCGGCCGAGGCGGTGATCGCGGACGAGGACGAGGTCGCCTTCTGGCTCTACTCCTCCGGCTCCACCGGCCGGCCGAAGGGGGTGAAGCATGTGCATGGCAGCCTGAAGGCCACCTCCGACACCTATGGCGCGCAGGTGCTGGGCATCGCCGAAGACGACCTGCTCTATTCGGTGGCGAAGCTGTTCTTCGCCTATGGCCTGGGCAATGCGATGACCTTCCCGATGTCGGTCGGCGCCACCACGATCCTGTTCGACGGCCGGCCGACGCCGGAGACGGTCTCCGCCATCCTCGCCGAGCAGCGGCCGACGATCTTCTGCGGCGTGCCGACCCTCTATGCCGCGATCCTGGACTATTGGGACGGAAGGGCCGCGCGGCCCGACGCGCCGCTGCGCGCCTGCATCTCCGCCGGCGAGGCGCTGCCGGAACAGATCGGCCGCAAGTGGAAGGCGGCCTGGGGCGTCGACATCCTGGACGGCGTCGGCTCGACGGAGATGCTGCACATCTTCCTGTCGAACCGGCCGGGGCAGGTGGTCTACGGCACCTCCGGCACCGCGGTGCCGGGCTACGAGCTGCGCCTGGTGGACGAGGCCGGCAACGAGATCGCCGCCCCGAAGGCGGGCGAGGAGCCGAAGGTGGGCGAACTGCTGGTGCGCGGCGCCTCGGCGGCCGACGGCTACTGGAACCAGCGCAGCAAGACCCGCACCACCTTCGAGGGCGAATGGACCCGTACCGGCGACAAGTACGAGCTGACGCCGGAGGGTCGCTACGTCTATTGCGGCCGCACCGACGACATGTTCAAGGTCTCCGGCATCTGGGTCTCGCCGTTTGAGGTGGAGCAGGCCCTGGTCTCCCACCCCGCAGTGCTGGAGGCGGCGGTGGTCGCCTGGCGCGACGAGGAGGGGCTGGAGAAGCCGAAGGCCTATGTCGTGCTGAAGGGCGGCCGGACCGATCTCGACCTGGAGGCGCTGAAGGCGCATGTCCAGAAGCTGATCGGCAAGTGGAAATATCCCCGCTGGGTCGATGTGGTGCCCGAACTGCCGAAGACCGCCACCGGCAAGATCCAGCGTTTCAAGCTGCGCCAGGGGGCGTGAGGGGGCGGCGGGGCCCGCTGTTCGAGATCGGCTGCGGCTGCACGCGTGAAGTGGACGCGCGCCATGTTCAGGCGATC
Source organism: Marinibaculum pumilum (assembly GCF_042646425.1). Classification (NCBI taxonomy): domain Bacteria; kingdom Pseudomonadati; phylum Pseudomonadota; class Alphaproteobacteria; order Rhodospirillales; family Rhodospirillaceae; genus Marinibaculum; species Marinibaculum pumilum. Next base: position 15,303 of record NZ_JBHRTR010000001.1, on the reverse strand, counting down.
ACGACTGCCGGTCTGCGACCCGCGTCCTGACCCGCGCCTGCATGTCGTCCCAGGAGAAATCCTCGGCGATGCCGCTGGCCAGGCCGGCATCGATCGCACGGTCCAATGCCTCGAGACGCTGCCGCCGTTCTTCCACCAGACGCAGGCCGTCGCGGACCACCTCACCGGCGGAGGCATAGCGGCCGGAGGCGATTTCGTCGGCGATCAGCCGCTCGAAATGCGGCCCCAGGTCGATCGGTGTCATCTTTGCCACTGGCGGCTCCCGGCTGCGCACCCCGTCGATACTAGAAGCGATTGGCCCCGGCGCAAATCGTACCGTGTCATGCCGGCCCGCTGCGGATCGCCTCCGGCAGGCCGGCGGGCAGCGCCCCCAGGGCGCGGGCGGCGGCCAGGACGGCGAGGGTATAGCCGTAGGGGCCGGCGCCGCAGATCACCGTTGTCGCACTGGACGAGACGATCGAGTGCCGGTGCAGCTCGTCGCGGGCATGGATGTTGGAGAGGTGCAGTTCCACGATCGGCCCGGCGAAGGTGCGCAGCGCATCGACCAGGGAAACCGAATAGAACGACAGGCCGGCCGGGTTGATCACCAGCGCCTGCGAGGTCCGGCGGGCCGCATGGATAAGATTGATCAGCTCGCCCTCGACATTGGACTGCCGGAAGACGAGCTCGATGCCCAGGCTGCCGCACAGGTCGCGGCAGCTGTCTTCGATCGCCGCCAGGGTGGTGGTGCCGTAGATCTCCGGCTCGCGTTCGCCCAGCAGGTTCAGGTTGGGTCCGTTCAGGATCGTCAGCTCGGCCATGCCGCCCTCCCGTGCCGCCGACTGCCTTTCCGGGCGCGGCGGAGCCACCGGGCCCGCCGTCATCCTCGGGCCCAGAGTTCCGCGCCATTGGCCGAGGATCATGGCAGGACGGCACCGCTGCAAGAATGAGCGGCGTCGCCGAGCGTTGATCGATCCCCGGGTCGGGCCCGGGGATGACAGGAACTATTGGGGCGCCGAAGCGCCAGGGTTGTCAGAACAGGTCGAAATATTCCCGCTGTTCCCACTCGGTGACGTCGAGGTTGAAGCGCTCGACCTCCGCCCGCTTGATGGTCAGGAAATAGTCCACGAAGGGCTTGCCGAACGCCTCCGCCACGAACGGGCTGTCGGCCATCGCCGCCAGGGCCTCCGGCAGCGAGGTGGGCAGGCGCGGGCTGTCATTGTCGTACGGCGTGTCGACCGGCGGCGGCGGGGTGAGCCCGCGGTTCAGGCCGTCCAGGCCGGCGGCGATCTGCGAGGCGAGGTAGAGATAGGGGTTCGCCGCGGGCTCGCCCAGCCGGTTCTCGATCCGCGAGGCGGGGTCGCCCTTCTGGCTCAACACCCGCAGCATCACGCCGCGATTGTCGCGGGACCAGCTGGCCCGGTCCGGCGCCAGCGAATTGGGGCGGTAGCGGCGATAGCCGTTGATCGTCGGCGTGGCGAAGGCGGCCAGGTCGCGGGCATGGGCCAAGAGGCCGGCCAGGTAGGCCATGCCGGCCGGCGGCAGCACCTCGTCCCCGTCCGGGATAAAGGCGTTGGTGCCGGTGTTCCGGTCGACCAGGGACTGGTGCAGGTGCCAGCCCGAGGACATCACCGACGGCATCTTCGGCCGGCACATGAAGGTGGCGTGGATGCCCTCCCGCCGGCAGACCTGCTTCACCGCGTTGCGCAGCATCATCATCTGGTCGGCGGGCAGGATCCCGGTCGCCGGCTGGAAGGTCAGCTCCAGCTGGCTGGGGCCGAACTCCACGTCGATGGAGCGCAGCGGCAGGGCCAGCCCCTCGCAGGTGGCGCGGATCACCTCCACCAGCGGGTCCAGCTGGTCGTAGCGCAGCTCCGTCAGGTACTGGAAGCCCTGGGTCAGCAGCTCCACCTCCGGCGGGCTGCCGGGCTGCCCGGCATCGCCCAGGCCAAGCTTCGGGTCGGTGATGCGGAACAGGTGCAGCTCCACCTCCAGCCCCGACATGAAGTCGTAGCCGGCCTCGCCCAGCGCCGCGACCTGGCGGCGCAGCAGGTCGCGGGTGGCGAACGGCACCGGCTTGCCGTCGGGGAAATAGAGGTCGCAGAGGATCCAGCCCGAATGCGGCGCCCAGGGCAGGGTGCGGAAGGTGGCCGGGTCGGGGACCATGATGACGTCCGCCGCACCCTGCAGCTGCCGCTCGCCGAAGCCGCCGCCGGCGGTGAAGACCGGAAAGACCGTCTTGTGGGAGGTGTCCTTCAGCAGCAGGGTGGAGGTGATCGGGAAGCCGTTGCGCAGGCCCGACAGGGCGGTGCCTGTGACCAGGGTCTTGCCGCGCAGGATGCCATGCTGGTCGGGGAAGACGAAGCGCACCACGCCGCAGGCGCCGGTGCGCAGCCGCTCCTCGACCTCCTGTCCGGCCTTCTCCTGTTCGTCTGTCCAGAGGCCGTGCCGGTCTACGAAGCTTGCCATTTCGATGCTCAGCTCGCGCGGTCGAACTGGGCGGTGTTGGCGTCCTCGAGCCAGGGGCATTTCGCCCGCTTGCGCTGCTCGCCGGCGCGCCAGGCGTTTTCCCATTCCGCGCTCGGCGCCACCAGGTCGATGGTCGCCGGGCCGGTGATCGTGCCGGCATCCTCCTCGCCCAGGGCGAGCAGCGGGGCGCGCGCCTCCTCCACATCCTTGATCGCCTTCATCAGCAGGCGGCGATAGGTGACGATGCCCTTGTCGGTGGCGCCCAGATGCTCGCGGGTGCGGTCCTGGATGCGGCCCTGGCTCTCCACCGCCCACTGGTCGTGCACGTTGATGTCCTCGCCCATGCCGGTATAGGTCCGGTCGCGCTGCTCCGCGGCGTCATAGCCATAGTCGTTGGACCGGTTCCGCCGCGAGCGGTAGTCCGGCAGTTCGTAGAGTTCCAGGCGCTGGGCGCGCATCGCCTCCTTGTCGACCGCATCGGTGAAGCTGGTGAAATAGGCGTACCAGTAGCAGCTGACGTCATCGACCGGCACATGCCACTGGGTGATCGTCATCTCCGGGCTGAGCGGGATGACGAAGCCGTGCGGGAAGATCATGTTGGTGACCCGGACATGCATCTTCGCCTCGTCCAGCTTGCGCAGGGCGAACAGGCGCATGCCGTAGTCGGTGGTCTCCACCTGCAGCTCCGGGCAGTCGAACTGCCGCAGCACCTGGGTCATGGTCAGGTCGGAATCGGTCGACTTCGCCCGGAACTGCTTGCCATAGGCGGAGTCCGGGTCCTCGTCCTCGAAGAAGCGGTGCAGGAAGGAGGCATGGGCCGGGTCGATGCCGACCTCCAGCGCCTGCAGCCAGTTGCACTCGATCAGCCCCTTGAAGGCGAAGACATGGCTGTCGGGCGCGGCGAAGCAGTCGAAGGCGGGAAAGGCCGGCGCATCGCCCCCGCCGATATAGGCGAAGATCATGCCGTTGCGCTCCACCACCGGGTAGGAGGGCTGCCGGACATGCTGGCAGATCCGGCTGGTCGGCGGTTCCGCCGGGGTCTGCAGGCACTTGCCCTCGGTATCGAACAGCCAGCCGTGGAAGACGCAGCGCAGGCCACCATCCTCCAGGCGGCCGAAGGCCAGGTCGGCGCCGCGATGCGGGCAGTCGCGGTCCAGGAAGCCCAGCCGGCCGGCCTCGTCGCGGAACAGCACGAAGTCCTGGCCCAGCAGGCGCACGGCGCGCAGCGGCCGGTTGCCGGCCAGTTCGTCCGACAGCGCGACCGGTTGCCAGTAGCGGCGCATCCAGTTGCCCGCCGGCGTGCCGGGGCCGATGCGGGTCATGCGGTCGTTGCGGTCCTGGGTGATCATCCTTGGCCTCCCGCGAATGGGCGGAACAGGTGCCGTCGGCCGGTACGTTGCCGCATGGACAGGCGCCGGCCGTTGTGGCAATGTTCGACTAACGAACAAACGTTCGGAAATTATACATTCATCGCGACCGGCCGGGCAAGCCGCCGGCCGGCCTGTGTCGAAGGAACCGCCATGGCGCGTCTGCGCAAGGATGACGCGGAACGCCGCAGCCGGGAGGCGGCGGGGCCGGATTTCTCGGAGGCGCTGGCCCGCGGCATGCGGGTGATCCGCGCCTTCAACGAGGAGGCGCGGCAGATGACCCTGTCGGAGCTGGCGAAGGCGGTCGACCTGCCGCGCGCCACCGTCCGGCGGGTGCTGCTGACCTTCGTGCATCTGGGCTATGTCGAGGCGGAGGGGCGGCTGTTCCGCCTGACCCCGAAGGTGCTGGACCTGGCCGCCGCCTTCCTGTCCTCCAGTGCCGTTTCCACCGTGCTGCAGCCGACCTGCGAGCGGATAACCAAGGAACTGGGCGAGACCTGCTCCACCGCCGTGCTCTACGGCACCCAGGTGGTGATGATCGCCCATGCCGCGCCGCCGCGCTTCATCGATGTCGGCCCAGGGGTCGGCTTCCGCCTGCCGGCCTGGTGCACCTCGCTGGGCCGGGTGCTGCTGGCGGAGCTGACGGCGGCGGAACGCGACGCGCTCCTCGACCGCTCCGACCTGGCACCGGCGACCTCGCACACGGTCACCGGCCGCGGCGACCTGCTGGACCGGATCGCGGCTGCCGGCGCGGACGGCTATGCGATCGTCGACCAGGAGGCGGAGCTGGGGTTCCGCTCCGTCGCGGTGCCGCTGCGGCGGCTGGACGGCAAGGCGGTCGCGGCGCTGAATGTCGGCGCCCGGGTGGAGGCCGCCAGCCTTGACACCTTGCGCGACCGCTTCCTGCCGGTCCTGCAGCGCGAGGCGGCGGCGCTGCGCACGCAGCTCCTGTAGGTCCGGCTACCGCCGCTGCCGCACCGCGTCCCACTTTTCCTGCGGCCAGCGCAGCAGGTCCTCCGCACCCGAACTGCGCAGATGCGCCCCGCCGTCGATGGCGATGGTCTCGCCGGTGATATGCGCCGCCGGACCGGAGAGCAGGAAGGCGGCGAGGTCGGCCAGTTCGTCCGTCCGACCGAGCCGGCCGTCGGGGATCCATTCGGCGAGACCGGCGAAGCCGCCCTCATCCCCGTCGCCCGCGCCGGGCCGCAGCTGGCGGGCGGCGGTCTCCGTCTCGAACGCGCCGGGTGCGATCGCCACCATGCGGATACCCTTCGGCCCCCATTCCACCGCCAGGCTTTTCGTCATCGCCTCCAGTCCCGCTTTCGCCATCTCCGACGGGGCGGTGAAGGCGCGGCCGGTGCGGGCGGAGGTGGAGAGGATGGAGAGCACGGTGCCGCGGTCGCCGGCATCGATCCAGCGCCGCCCCGCCTCCAGGGTGGCGTAGAGCGCGCCGTGCAGGCTGGGCCCCAGGATCGCGTCGGCCGCCCGCGCCGAAAGGCGTTCCGTCTGCGCGATGAAGTTGGCGGCGGCGTTGTTGACCAGCACGGTCAGCGGTCCGTCCTGCCAGATCCTCTCCATCATGGCGGCGACGGCCGCCGGGTCGCGCAGGTCGCAGGGCAGCGCCGTTGCGCGTTCTGCATGGCGCGCGATGGCGGGGGCGGCAAGCGCCGCGTCCAGCCGCTCCGGGCTGCGGCCGCACAGCACCACCGACGCACCCAGGTCCAGGAACCGTGCGGCCATGGCACGGCCCAGATCGCCGCCGCCACCAGTGACCAGGATCCGTTCGTCGCGCAGCAGATCGTCCCGGAACATCGGCTCCCCCCTCCCAATCGGACCCGGCATTATTCCCCAGCATTATCCCCCAGCGTTATTCCGTGGGCATTGCCGGCCTGCGATCCTGCCTCTAGGCTAATATCCGAACCGATGTTCGGTGATCGAACAAAACCGAGGCCTGCCGGGTGACAGAGACCGCAAAGACAAGCACCGACCGCCCGCGCCATGTCACCGTGATCGGTGCCGGCATCGTCGGCGTGTGCAGCGCCGCCTACCTGCAGCGGGCGGGCTTCGCCGTCACCATCGTCGACCGGCTGGAACCGGGCATGGCGACCTCCTTCGGCAATGCCGGCTCGCTCAGCCCCAGCGCAGTGCTGCCGGTGGCGATGCCGGGGATGTGGAAGCGGGTGCCCGGCTGGTTGATGGACCCGCTGGGGCCGCTCACCGTGCGCTGGCGCTACCTGCCCTTCGTCGCGCCCTGGCTGGTCCGCTTCCTGCGCCACGCCCGGCCGGAGGAAGTGCGCCGGGTCGCCACCGCCATGTCCAGCCTGATGACCCCGGTCTTCGACTGCTATGAGCCGCTGTTGAAGGCGGCCGGGGCGGAGGACCTGGTGCGGCGCAACGGCTGCCTCTACGTCTACGAGACGGAGGCGGAGTTCGCCGCCGCCGGCCGCCTGCTGCAGCTGCGCCGCGAGCTGGGCGCACAGCTCGACGTGGTCGGCCCGGAGGAGATGCATCAGCTGGAACCGGCGCTGAACCGCAAGTTCGTGAAGGGCATCTTCGCCCCCGACAACGGGCGCACCGTCGACCCCTCCGCCCTGGTGAAGGCGATCGCCGGCCAGGTGGCCGCCGATGGCGGCGAGATCCTGCAGGCGGAGGTCCGCGACATCGAGATCGGGCCCGACGGGCCGACGGCGCTGGTCACCGCCGACGGGCGTCTGCCGGTCGACGGGCTGGTGATCGCCGCCGGTGCCTGGTCGAAGCGGCTGGCCGGCCGGCTGGGCCACAGGGTGCCGCTGGAGACGCAGCGCGGCTATCACGTCACCTTCGCCGATCCCGGCATTACCGTGAACCGCACGGTGATGTGGAATCGGCGCAGCGTTTTCGCCAACCCGATGGCGCCGGGCCTGCGCATCGCCGGGACGGTGGAGCTGGCCGGGCTGGACGCCGCGCCGAACTACGACCGCGCCGACCGGCTGGGGGAGATCTGCCAGGAGATGTTCCCCGACCTGCAGGCCGCCCGGCCGTCGAACTGGATGGGGCACCGGCCCTGCCTGCCCGACAGCCTGCCGGTGATCGACCGCGATCGCCGCTTCCCGAAGACAATCTTCGCCTTCGGCCACCAGCATGTCGGCATGTGCTCCGGCGCGCCCACCGGGCGGCTGGTGGCGCAGCTGATGGCGGGGGAGGCGCCCGCGATCGACCTTTCGCCGTTCCGCATCGACCGCTTCTCATGACCGCTACCGACCTGGCGGTCGATATCGGCGGCACCTTCGTCGACGTGGTGGCCCGTGGCCCGGACGGGGCGCTGCGGATCGCCAAGCTGCCCTCCAGTCGCGCCGCGCCAGAGGCGGCGATGGCGGCGGCGCTGGACACCGCCCTGGCGGAGCTGGCGATCGAGCCCGCGCAGGTCGCCAGCCTGCGCCACGGCACCACGGTGGCCACCAACGCCCTGGTGGAGCGCAAGGGCGCGCGCCTCGGCCTGATCACCACCGCCGGATTCCGCGACGTCCTGGAACTGGGCCGGCAGAACCGCCGCGACCTTTACGACCCGGTGGCGCGCCCGCGCGCGCCGGTCTTCCTGGTGCCGCGCCGCCTGCGGCTGGAAGTGGCGGGCCGCATCGCCGCCGACGGAACGGAAGTCGAGCCGCTGGACGAGGCGGCGGTCGCCGCTGCGGCGGACGACCTGGCCGCCGCCGGGGTGGAGGCGGTCGCCATCGTCTTCCTGTTCGCCCATCTGGACCCGGCGCATGAGCGCCGCGCGGCGGAGATCCTGCGCGATCGCCAGCCGGGCCTCGCCTTGTCGCTGTCGTCGGAGGCCGATCCCCGCCCGCGGGAGTTCGAGCGCACCGGCGTCACCTGCTTCGACGCCTATGTGAAGCCGGTGGTGGGCCGCTACCTGGACCGGGTGGCGGCGCATGCGGCATCGGCCGGAATCGCCGCGCCGCTTCAGGTCGTCACCTCGGCCGGCTGGCTGCAATCCGCAGGGCGGGTCGCCGGGGTGCCCAGCCGCCTGCTGCTCTCCGGCCCCGCCGCCGGGGTGCTGGCCGCGGCCACCCTGGCCCGCGACCTGGGCGAGGCGAAGGTGGCGACCATCGACATCGGCGGCACCACCTCGGACCTGGCCCTGGTGCTGGACGGCGTTCCGGCGATCCGCCAGGGCGGCAGCATCGACGGGCACGACCTGCGGGTGCCGATGGTCGATGTCGCCGCGATCGGTGCCGGCGGCGGCTCCATCGCCCGGGTGGCGGCCGGCGGCAGCCTGCAGGTGGGGCCGGAGAGCGCCGGTGCCGATCCCGGGCCCGCCTGCCTGGGACTGGGGGGCGAGCGGGCGACCCTGACCGATGCCTCCCTGCTGCTGGGCTATCTGGACCCGCAGGGTTTCGCCGGCGGCCGGCTCGCGCTGCGGCCCGACCTGGCGGAGGCAGCGATCCGCCGCGACCTGGCGGCGCCGCTCGACCTGCCGCCTGTGGCGGCGGCGCTGGGCGCGCATCGCATCGCCAACGTGCAGATGGCCAATGCGCTGCGGCTGGCGGCGCTGGCCCGCGGCCTGGATTCGCGCGACCTGACCCTGATGGCGATGGGCGGGGCGGGCGGCCTGCATGCAGCGGCGATCGCCGGCCTGGCCGGCATCCGCCGGGTGGTGGTGCCGCCCGCGCCGGGCGCCATGGCGGCCATCGGCCTGTTCTGCGCGCCGGTGACCCAGGCCTGCGAGCAGCCGCTGATGCGGGCCTCCGACGATATCTTGCCGGGCGAGATCGTGCTGATCGGCCAGGCCCTAGCGGGCGAGGCGGAGATGCTGATGCGGGCGGAGGGGGTGCCGGCCGGCCGCGACCGGCTGCATTTCGAGGCGGACCTGGCCTTCGCCCGGCAGAGCCATCCGCTGACCCTGGCCTTCGAGCCCGAGGGCGAGGATCCGGTGGCGGCGCTGGGGGCGATGCTGGAGGCGGAGCATGAGCGACTGTTCGGCTTCCGCCAGTCCGGCGCCTGGAAGCTGTTCGCCCTGCGGGCGGTCCGCCAGGCGCCGCCGCTGGTCGACCGGCTGCCGCCGCCGGCCGCTGCTGCGGCCCGTCCGCCCGCGACGCGCCGGGTGGCTTTCGACGCCGATGGGCCTGTCCCTGCCGACGTGCTGGACAGGGCCGGCCTGGGCGCTGGCGAGACCGTGACCGGGCCGGCGGTGATCGCGCAGGCGGACAGCACCACCCTGCTGCCGCCCGGCTGGTCCGCAACGGTGCTTTCCGGCGGCAGCCTGCTGCTGCAGCCGGCGGCGGGCGCGGCACGATGAGCCGGCTGGACGATATCGGCGTCGATGTGCTGCGCCACCGGCTGGAAGGGGTGGCGCAGGCGATGCAGGAGGCGCTGATGCGCAGCGCCCATTCGCCGATCGTGAAGGAAGGCATGGATGCTTCCGCCTGCCTGTTCGACGCGGCCGGGCAGGCGCTGGCGCAGTCGCAGTCGATCCCGCTGCATCTGGGCGCGCTGATCCCGTCGGTGGCGGCGATCCTGGACCGCTTTCCGGTCGCCGGCATGGCGGACGGCGACCTCTACCTGATGAACGACCCGTTCTGCGGCGGCACCCACCTGCCGGACCTGACCCTACTGCGGCCGATCCTGCTGGACGGGGTGCCGGCGGCACTGGCCGCCAGCATGCTGCACCACCAGGATGTCGGCGGGCTGCGGCCCGGTTCGGTCCCTGCCGATGCCCGCGAAGTGTTCCACGAGGGCCTGCGGATCCCGCCGCTGAAGCTGGGCGCCGCCGACCGGCCGGAGCCTGCGGTGCTGCGCCTGCTCTGCCTGAACAGCCGCACCCCGGAGGTGATGGAAGGCGATCTGGGCGCGCAGGTGGCGGCCGCAGTGACCGCCGCCCGCGCCGTGCGGGAGATCGCGGGCGAGATCGGGCCGGAGGCTTTCGCCGACGGCGCCGCCCGCCTGCTGGACCGCAGCGAGGCGGCGGTGCGCGCCGCCCTGGCCGGCCTGCCCGACGGCCGCTACACGGGCCGCGACGCGTTGGACGATGACGGGGTCGATGCCGGCGTCCCGGTACCGGTCGCCGTGACCCTGGAAGTCGCGGGCGACAGCCTTGTCGTGGATTTCGAGGGCTCCGCCGCCCAGGTCGCCGGGCCGGTGAACAGCGTCGCCTCGGGCCCGCTGGCGGCCGCGCTCTATGCGCTGCTCAGCCTGGCGCCGCGCGGCACCCCGGCCAATGCCGGCGCTTTGCGGGCTCTGGACCTCCGCCTGCCGGAACGCAGCGTGGTGAACGCCGCGGCGCCGGCGGCTGTCAACGGCCGCATGGCGACGGTGCGGCTCTGCATGTCGGCGATCCTGCAGGCCCTGGCGCAGGCCGCGGCCGGGCGGATGCCGGCGGCCAATTCCGGCATGTCGCTGGTGCTGGCCTTTTCCGGCCGCTGGCCCGACGGCCGGCCGTTCATGTTCGGCGAAATCGTCGCCGGCGGCGCCGGGGCCGCGCCGGATGCCGACGGCGCCGACGCTGTCTCCACCGATGTCGGCAATGCCATGAACATGCCGGCGGAGATGCTGGAGGAGGCGGCGCCCCTGCGGGTCGTCGCGGCAGGCCTGCGGCCGGGCTCCGGCGGCGACGGTACCTGGCGCGGCGGGCTGGGCATCCGCCGCTGCTACCAGGCGCTGGCCGACGGCATTCAGGTCACCCACCGCGGCGAACGCTTCCGCAATGTGCCGGCCGGCAGCGCCGGGGGCGGCGCGCCGGCACCGGCCGCGGCCCGGGTCGAACGGGCCGACGGCCGTATCGAGACATTGCCGTCGAAATGCAGCCTGGTGCTGAACCGGGGCGACCGCCTGACGGTGGAGACCTGTGGCGGCGCCGGGCTGGGCGATCCGGCCGCGCGCCCGGCTGCGGCCCGGGCGGGCGACAAGGCAGATGGGAAGGCTGGGATTTCTGTTGAGCGATAATGAATTATTGTTTAACAGAAAACATTCGCTGATCGCCCGAAAGGTGCCGCCATGCCTGCCGCTTCAACCGCCATGCCGCCGGACGAATCCGGCCTCCGCCGCCTCAGCGGTGTCCTCGTGCTGCTCTGCCTTGCCCTGGCCGTCGCGCTGCCGCTGGCCGTCGTCTGGACCTGGGCAAGGACCGAGCCGGCGGCTCTGGCGGCGCAGGCCGGCCTGCCGCCGGGCGCGGTCCTGGCCAACTGGCAGCTCTGGTTCGGCGGACTGCTGGCGATGCTGCCGTCCCTGCTGCTGGCGTCCGGTCTGATATCGGCCGCGACCTGCTTCGGCCTGTTCCGGCGGGGCGCTTACCTGACGGGCGGCAATGTCGCGGCGCTGCGTGCCTTCGGCGGCCGTGTCGCGTTGTCGGGACTGGCCGGCCTCCTGGTGCCGACCCTCCTCGCGCTGCTGCTGTCGGTGGGGCAGTCGCCGGGACAGCGCGCCCTGGTGCTGACCCTGGAGAGCGGGCCTGTGATGGCCCTGGTCTTCGGTGGTGCCGTCTGGGCGATCTCGGCGGTGATGGCGCGGGCGGTGGCGATCGCCGAAGACCATGCGCAGATCGTCTGATGCCGGTCGAAGTGACCCTGGACGTGATGCTGGCGCGGCGGCGGGTGCGTTCCAAGGACCTGGCGGTGCAGGTCGGCATCACCGAGGCGAACCTCTCCCTGCTGAAGCAGGGCAAGGTGAAAGGCGTGCGTTTCGAGACCCTGGGGCGGATCTGCGCCTGCCTGGACTGCCAGCCGGGCGACATCCTGCGCTATGTCCCGGACAGGGGAGAGGGATCCGATGAGGCAGCGGGTCCTGGTGGCGCTCCTGCTGCCGATGCTGCTGAGTAGCTGCGGCGGCTGGGACTGGCGGGCGACGGGCCGCGACCTGTTGGCCTCCGCCTGCGAGGGCGCGCGGCAATGCCGTGCCGATGGCGGGCCGGGCTACCGTCCGCCGGCCGACTGGCCGCCGCCGCGCATCGTGCCGGACTGACCGGCCGGCCGCCCCGCCAACGGAAACGGCCGTCCCGCCAGGGATGCGGGACGGCCGTCCGATCCGGCAAACCGATGGGCCGGTTGCCGGGGAGGGTGGGTGAAGGTGCGGCCGTTCAGGCGGCCCGCACCCGCGTCAGGAAGCTGTCGACGGACTCCCGCAGTCCATCGGACTGGCGCTGCATCTCGCCCGCGGACTGGCGGACCTCGCCGGCCACCTCGCCGGTGGTGCGGGAGGCATTGCTGACATTGGCGATGTTGCTGGAAACCTCCTGCGTACCGGCGGAGGCCTGCTGCACGGAATTGGCGATCTCCTGCGTGGCGGCGCCCTGCTGTTCCACGGCGGAGGAGATAGAGGTCACCACCTCGCTGATCTGGGTGATGGTGCCGCTGATCCCCTTGATCGCCGCCACCGCGTCGGTGGTGGCCGACTGGATGCCGCCGATCTGCGCGGCGATCTCCTCGGTCGCCTTGCCGGTCTGCATCGCCAGGCTCTTCACCTCCGAGGCGACGACGGCGAAGCCCTTGCCGGCCTCGCCCGCGCGGGCGGCCTCGATCGTGGCGTTCAACGCCAGCAGGTTGGTCTGGCCGGCGATGTCGTTGATCAGCTTTACCACATCGCCGATCTTCTGCGCGGCTTCCGACAGGCTCTGCACCTGGCGGTCGGCGCGCTCCGCCTCGCCGACGGCGGCGCTGGTCATGGTCGTGCCCTGCGCCACCTGGCGGGAGATCTCGCTGATCGAGGCGGAGAGCTCCTCGGCGGCGGAGGCGACGTTCTGGACGTTCTGCGCCGCCATCTCGGACGCGTTCGCCGCGGCGTTGGACTGGGCTGTTGCCTCGTCGGCGCTGCCGGACATCCGTTCCGACAGCTGCGACAGCTGCTCGGCCGCGCTCGTGAAGCCCTGCAGGGCGGCGGAGGCCTGCTCGTCGAACTCCGAGGTCAGGCGCGCCAGAGTCTGGGCACGGCTCTCCGCCGCCTCCCGCTGGCGTTCGCGCTCCGCGGCCTGCTCCTTGCCCAGTTCGTCCGCCCGCTTCACCGCGTCCTTGAAGACCTCGACCGTGCGCGCCATCGCGCCGATTTCGTCGCGGCGGTTGGTGTCGCGCACCTCCGCGCCGTAATCGCCCGCTGCGGCGGCCTCCATCGTGCCGGTCAGGCGCTTCACCGCACTGATGAAGGAACGTGCAACGAAGAAGGAGAAGATCGCGGCGATCAGCACCAATACCACGCAAAGGCCGGCACTGAAGGTCATGCGGTCCTCGAAGGCGGCCTCCTTGTGCATCACCAGGTCGTTCAGGTTGTTGCCGACCCGTGCCTCGACCTCACGCATCAGGGCGAGTTCGGCGCTCACCGCATCGAACCACTGGGGACCCTCGATGTCGCCGGTATTCCCGGTGGTGGCATATTCGATGACCACCTGGGTCATGCGGTCGACCGCCTCGACCGCCGGGCCCTGCATGCTCTGCTCGTAGAACTCGACCTCCGGCACCGAGGCATAGCGACGGAACAGCTCCAGCGATCCCTCGCGGGCGTTCATCACCTGCACGAAGCGGCGGTAGGTGGGTGTGTCGAAAAAGCCCATGGAGAAGCCGATGCCGCCCAGGGCGCGTTCCTGGCCGAGATATTCGGTGGCCTGCAGAAGCGCTGTATAGGCGGTCATCGCGTCGGAGATATCCGCGTCGGAACCCAGCCGCGCTGCATATTCCATCAGCTTCAGGATCTGCGCGTTCAGCGCGTTGTACTGGGCCACCGCCTCTTCGGGCGAGATGTCGCCCGCCTCCACCCTGGCCCGCAGCTCCGCCAGACCGTCCAGGCTGGCGCGGATCGCATCGACATCGCCGGCGAACTTCGTGCCGAAGCCGGCCGGCGGCGTTTCCGACAACGCGGTGGCCATCACCTCGCGGGTCGCTTCCGTCGCGGCGACGGCGTCCCTCAGCGCCGCTTCGGCGTTGCCGTCGGCGAGCTGCAGGGCGGTGCGACCGCGCTCGTTCTGCAGCTTGGCCAGCAGGTCGGCGAAGATCGGCGTCATGTCGACCAGTTCCACCAGGCCGCCGCTTTCGATGCCTTCGTGCGACTTGACGGTGAAATCCTCGGCACCCTGGCGGATCATCAGGGCCGCCAGCGCGATCATGCCAAGAATAGGCAGCAGGACGGCGAGGCCGATTTGGACCGAGAGGCCCATGCTCGTGAGGATTCTTGTCATGCTTCTACACCTGTTGTTGTTCTGGCCTGCCGATCCCTGCTGCACGCAGCAAGGCCGTTCGCGGCGTGGAAACCGGAATCGCGGGCAATGCCCGTCGGCGCCTCTCCCCTTCGGCACCGATTCCGATGCCGCTCGGTCAGGATCAGCCGAAAGGCGTAAAAAGCTTCTTAATGGCAACGAATATTTGTGCCCTGTGCCGGATTTCTGCTCAGGGCGTGCAGGACGGCCGCCGCGGACTTACCGTCGCCAGGCGCGGGGAAGAGGCACCTCACGCCCGCCGGTCAGGCCGCGGGGGCGGAAAAGCAGGATCGCCATCAGCACGATCGCCAGCCCGACCTCCAGGAGGCCCGGCGGCGCCTTCACCGTCAGGCCGAACAGGTCGAAGCCCGTCTCCACACGCCGCAGCAGCTCGGAGACGATCGCGATGGCGGCGGTGCCGACGACCGCGCCGGCCAGGCTGCCGGTGCCGCCGACCACCAGCATGGCCAGGGTCAGGAAGGTCACGCCGAGGTAGAACTGCGCCACGTTCGCGGTGCCCAGGAAGTGCACCTGCAGGACACCGCCCAGCGCGACCAGGGCCGCCGAAAGGGTGAAGGCCGCCAGCCGGACCCGGTGGACATGGATGCCGACCGAGCGTGCCGCCGCCTCGTCCTCCCGCGCCGCCCGCAGCGCCAGGCCCAGGCGGGTGCACTGGAACAGGTAGGCCACGATCATCGCGCCCAGCGCGCAGGCGAAGGCGAGCCAGATGTTGACGTAGACCGGCAGGCCGACCAGCGAGGAGGTGCCGCCGGTCAGCGAATCCCAGTTGGAATAGATCACCGTGACGATCATCAGGACCGAGAAAGTGCCGATCGAGGCCGCGATCCCCGACAGCCGCATCAGGGGGATGCCGACCAGGAACGCGATCAGCGCGGCCCAGGCCATCGCGATGCCGGCGCCCAGCGCCGCCGGCAGCTCGCTCTCCTTCAGGACGGCGGGCAGGTTCGCCATCAGGATCTTCTTGATCTTCAGCGGCGTGACGGTCCAGGCGGAGGCATAGGCGCCCAGCATCATGAAGGCGCCATGGCCGAAGGAAAGCACGCCGGAATTGCCGATGAAGACATAGAGCCCGACCACCATCACCAGCTTGATGAAGGCCTCGGTGATCACCCGCTGCAGGACCGTCGGCGCCTGCGACCCCAGCACCGCGACCAGCGCCAGCGGCACCGCCAGGGCCAGCAGCGGCCAGAGGAAGCGCAGGACGGCGTTCATCGGGCGAGGCCGCGAAACGATGCCGTCATCCTCGGGCCTGACCCAGTGCTGTCCGGCACGATTTCGGATGACGGGGTGCATGGCATTGATTCTACTTGGAAA